>CAVXIB010000001.1:0-187500 GCA_963761695.1 uncultured Actinomycetota bacterium
GGCCACCGTGCTCAGCGCCGGCGACGTCGTCGAGCTGGTGCCCTACGGCACGAGGACGGGCGGGCCGTGCTGCGGCACCTGCCGCGCACGTGCTGGCCCAGGCCGTGCAGGAGCTGTTCCCCGGCACCCGGCTCGGCATCGGCCCGCCGATCAAGGACGGCTTCTACTACGACTTCCTGCCCGAGCGGCCCTTCACGCCGGAGGACCTGCAGGCGGTCGAGAAGAAGATGGAGCAGATCGTCAAGCAGCGGCAGCGGTTCAGCCGCCGCGTGGTGAGCGAGGACGACGCGCGCGCCGAGCTGGCCGACGAGCCGTTCAAGCTCGAGCTGATCGGGCTCAAGGGGGGCCGGGCGACGGCGCCGAGTCGGTCGAGGTCGGGGGCGCCGAGCTGACCATCTACGACAACCACGCCGGGGACGCGCTCGTCTGGAAGGACCTGTGCCGCGGCCCGCACCTCCCCACCACGCGCGACGTCCCGGCGTTCAAGATCATGCGCAGCGCTGCCGCCTACTGGCGGGGCGACCAGGCCAACGCCCAGCTGCAGCGCATCTACGGCACCGCCTGGGAGAGCCGCGACGCCCTCAAGGAGCACCTGCACCTGCTCGAGGAGGCCGAGAAGCGCGACCATCGCAAGCTCGGGACCGAGCTCGACCTGTTCAGCTTTCCCGACGAGATCGGCTCCGGCCTGCCGGTCTTCCACCCCAAGGGCGGCGTGCTCAAGCGCGTCATGGAGGACTACGTCCGCCAGCGCCACGTCGAGGAGGGGTTCGAGTACGTCGGTACGCCCCACATCAGCAAGGAGGGGCTGTTCCACACCTCCGGGCACCTGCCGTACTACGCCGACACGATGTTCCCGCCCATGGAGTTCGAGGGCGAGGACTACTACCTCAAGGCCATGAACTGCCCGATGCACAACCTGATCTACCGCTCGCGCGGAAGGTCCTACCGCGAGCTGCCGCTGCGCCTGTTCGAGTTCGGGTCGGTCTACCGGTTCGAGAAGTCCGGCGTGATCCACGGCCTCACCCGGGTCCGCGGCTTCGCCCAGGACGACTCGCACTCCTACGTGACCGCCGAGCAGGCGCCGGCCGAGATCAAGCACCTGCTCGACTTCGTGCTGGGGCTGCTGCGCGACTTCGGGATCACGCGACTTCTACCTCGAGCTGTCCACCCGCGACGACAGCAAGCCCGACAAGTTCGTCGGGCTCGCAGGACGACTGGGACACCGCCACCGAGGTCCTGCGGCAGGCCTGCGTCGACACCGGCCTGGACCTGGTGCCCGACCCCGGCGGCGCCGCCTTCTACGGCCCGAAGGTGTCGGTGCAGGCCAAGGACGCCATCGGCCGCACCTGGCAGATGTCGACCATCCAGTACGACTTCAACCAGCCCAAGGGCTTCGGCCTCGAGTACCAGGCCGCCGACGGCACCCGCAAGCAGCCGGTCATGATCCACTCGGCGAAGTTCGGGTCGATCGAGCGCTTCATCGGCGTGCTGGTCGAGCACTACGCCGGCGCCTTCCCGGCCTGGCTCGCGCCCGTGCAGGCCGTCGGCATCCCGGTGCACAGCGACTACGACGGCTACCTGCTCGACATCGCCGAGCAGATGAAGAAGGCCGGGCCTGCGGGTCGAGGTCGACCTCTCCGACGACCGCATGCAGAAGAAGATCCGCAACGCCCAGAAGCAGAAGGTGCCGTTCATGCTGATCGCCGGCGCCGACGACGTCGCGGCGGCGCGGTCTCCTTCCGCTACCGCGACGGGACGCAGGAGAACGGCGTGCCGGTCGACGAGGCGATGGCCAAGGTCGTCGGCACGGCGGTGCGGGACCGCACCGTGACGGCGGCGCGAGCGACGGACGAGCAGCAGGGCGCCGGGCTGCAGGACTCGTTCGCCCGGCTCTACACGCCGCACCGGATGGCCTACATCCGCGGTGAGGGCAAGGGCGGCGACTGCCCGTTCTGCGTCATCCCCGGCCTGCCCGACGCCGAGGGGCTCGTCGTCGCCCGCGGGGAGCACGTGTTCGCGGTCCTCAACCTCTACCCGTACAACTCCGGGCACCTGATGCTGGTGCCCTACCGGCACGTGGCGGGATACGAGGAGCTCACGCCGCAGGAGGCCGGCGAGGTCGCCTCGATGACCCAGCACGCGCTCCGGGCGCTCAAGCACGCCACCGGCGCGCAGGGCTTCAACGTGGGGATGAACCTCGGCGTCGTCGGCGGTGCGGGCATCGCGGCGCACCTGCACCAGCACGTGGTGCCGCGCTGGGGGGGCGACACGAACTTCATGCCCGTGGTCGGCCACACCCGGGTGCTGCCCCAGCTGCTGCCCGACACCCGCGAGCTGTTCGCCCAGGCGTGGGCCGAGGTCTAGCAGCGGGCTAGGCACCGTCCGGGTCGTCGAGCACCAGCGGGCGCGCGGCGTCGCTGAGGAGCCCGTCGGGCAGGACGCCGACGCGCGCCACCTGCCCGGCCGGGCACTGCGGCCGGGCGGCGCCGTCGAGGTCCTGCAGCACGACGTCGACGGGCGACCCGTCCAGGTCGGCCGCACCGGGCCGGAGCACGCCCGACAGCACCCGGGCGTAGCCGCCGCCCACCCGGGCCAGCAGTGGCCCGCGGGGGTCGCCGACCAGCTCGACCGCTGCGCCGGAGGCGTCGTGCACGGGCCGGCAGTGGACGGTCGTCGGCAGCCGTCGCGGCCGCCCGGAGCAGGGCGCCCAGCTCGTCGGCGCCGACGCCCGCCGGGGTCACCGCGACCACGGGGTGCAGCTCGCCGCGGGCGACGCCGGTCACGAGCTCCCGCTGCAGCACGTCGGCTGCGGGCTCGGCGCCGTCGAGCCAGGCCTGGAACAGGTCGTCGTCCGGGCTGGCCGACAGGACCGCCTCGACGAGGTCGTCACGCAGGCCCTCGACCAGACCCTCGTGCTCGGGGTCGGCCGGCCGCGACACCCCGCCCTCGACCACGTGCAGGTCCAGCAGCCGCAGGATCCCGGCCACGTCCTCCTCGTCGTCGAGCATGGGCAGCCACAGGGGGTGCACGCCCTCGCCGAGCACCCGTTGCAGCACGGCGACGGACTCGTCGAAGTCGGCCCGCGGGAGGTCGAGCTGGGTGACGACACACCAGGCGGGGCAGCCCGGCCTCGGCCGCCTCCTCCCAGCGCAGGGGAAGCGTCGGGTCCAGCCCCTGCGCGGAGGACAGCACGAACACGACGATGTCGGCGAGCGGCAACGGCCCCGCGCCCCTCGAGCAGGACAAGACCGGGGGCGGCCGGTCCGCCCAGCGCCCGCACGAGGGCGGACTTGCCGGACCCCTCGTGCCCGACGACGGCGACGACGATGGGCGGCGGCTCGGTGTGCACGCACCATCATCGCGGTCGACCTCGGTAGCCTGCGCCCGTGTTCAACCTGCGCCCTGCGGTCTCCTCGGTCACGGTCCCGCTCGGCCGCGCCCTGCTGCGGGTGGGCATCGGCGCGGACGCCGTCACCGTCCTCGGCACCCTGGCGTCCGTCGTGGGTGCCGTGGCGCTGCTCGCCCGGGGCCACCTGCTGCTGGGCGGGCTGGTCGTCACGCTGACCGTGCTGACCGACGCGCTCGACGGCACCATGGCCCGGCTCAGCGGAGGATCGACCCGGTGGGGCGCCTTCCTCGACAGCAGCCTCGACCGGTTCGTCGACGGCGCGGTCCTCGCCTCGCTCGCCTTCTGGTTCGCCACCGGCGGCGACGACGACGTCCTGTGCGCCGTCACGCTGCTGTCGCTCGTGCTCGGGTCCATCACGAGCTACATCAAGGCCCGGGCGCAGAGCCTGGACATGACCTGCGACGTCGGGATCATCGAGCGCACCGAGCGGCTGGTCCTCGCCCTCGGCGCCGGCATCCTCGACGGTGTCGGCATCCCGTACGCGCTCCCGGTGCTCCTGTGGGCACTCGCCGTGCTCAGCGTGGTGACCGTGGGGCAGCGGCTGGCCGAGGTGCGCCGGCAGGCCGTCGTCGTCGCGTGAGTCCCGGTCGTCGCGTGCGCTGCGGTCCCACGGCGTGAGCCGGTCGAGCGCGTGCGCGCGCTGCTCGTCGACGGCGCCTACGGAGCCGGCTGGGGGGTGGTCAAGGCCCTGCCCGAACCGGTGGCGGCACGGCTGTTCGACCTCGGCGCCGACCTCGCCTGGCGTCGGGGCGGCAAGGGCGTCGACCGGCTCACCGCCAACCTGGCCCGGGTCGCGCCCGGACAGGACCTGACCCGGGCCGCGCTGCGCTCCTACGCCCGCTACTGGCGCGAGGTCTTCCGCCTGCCGGTCACCCCCCGCGAGGCGGTCCTCGCGGGGATGCGGACGACGGGGGAGGCGGCCTTCCGGGAGGCTCTGGCGAGCGGTCGTGGCGTGGTGCTGGCCCTTCCGCACAGCGGCAACTGGGACCACGCCGGCGCCTGGTGCGGCCACACCGGGGCCCCCTTCACGACGGTCGCCGAGCGGCTCGAGCCCGCGTCGGTGTTCGACCGCTTCGTGGCCTTCCGGCAGTCGCTGGGCATGGAGGTCCTGCCGCTCACCGGTGGCGCGCGCCCGCCGTCGGACGTGCTGGTCGAGCGGCTCGAGGCCGGGGGCATGCTCTGCCTGCTGGCCGACCGGGACCTGTCCGCCCGCGGCGTCGACGTCACGTTCTTCGGGTCCGTCGCCCGCATGCCGGCCGGTCCGGCCAGCGTGAGCCTGCGGACCGGGGCGGCCCTCATCCCCGTGACCCTCGCCTTCGGCGGTCCGGGGGAGTGGCTGTGCACGTTCCACCCACAGGTGCCGCACACCGACGTCGCCACCATGACCCAGGCCGTCGCAGACGCGTTCGCCCGGGGCATCGCGGACCATCCGGCCGACTGGCACATGCTGCAGCGGCTGTGGCTCGCCGACCTCGAGCCCCGGGTCGGGACCACGACGTGAGGGTCGGGCTCGTCTGCCCCTACGCCTGGGACGTCCCCGGGGGGGTGCAGGCGCACGTCCGCGACCTGGCGGAACGGCTGATCGCCCTCGGCCATGCGGTGAGCGTGCTCGCCCCCGTCGACGAGACCGACGACGCCGACCTGCCGCCCCACGTCGTCTCGGCGGGCCGGAGCGTGCCCGTGCCCTACAACGGCTCGGTGGCCCGCCTGGCGTTCGGCCCGCTGTCGCTGGCCCGGACGGTGCGCTGGGTGCGCGCCGGCGACTTCGACGTCCTGCACGTGCACGAGCCGACCGTGCCCGTCGCTGTCGATGCTCGCCACCTTCGCGGCCCAGGGCCCGCTCGTCGCGACCTTCCACACGGCGACCACCCGCAGCCGGGCGCTGCAGGTGTTCGCGGCCGCGCTGCAGCCCGGCCTGGAGAAGGTCACCGGCCGCATCGCGGTGTCGCCGGCGGCGCGCCGTGTGCTGGTCGAACACCTCGGCGGCGACGCCGTGCTGGTCCCCAACGGGGTGGAGGTGGCGAGGTTCGCCGGCGCCGCGCCGCTCGCCCTGTCCGACGCACGACCCACCGTGGCCTTCCTCGGTCGGCTGGACGAGCCGCGCAAGGGGCTCGCCGTTCTGCTCGAGGCGCTCCCGGCCCTGGCCCGCCGGGTCCCGGACCTGCGGGTCCTGGTGGCCGGACCCGGCGAGGCACCGCCGGGACTTCCTGCGTGCGTCGAGCTGCTCGGCCGGGTCAGCGAGCAGGACAAGCCCCGGCTCTACGCCACGGCCGACGTCTACTGCGCGCCGAACACCTTCGGCGAGAGCTTCGGGATCGTCCTGGCGGAGGCCATGGCCACCGGGACGGCGGTGGTCGCCAGCGACCTCGAGGCCTTCCGGGCGGTGCTCGACGACGGCCGGGCGGGCGCGCTGTTCCCGGTGGGCGACGCTGCCGCCCTGGCCGAGGTCCTCGGCGACGCTGCTGCGCGACCCGCCCCGGCGGGCGGCGCTGGTCGAGGCCGGGCGCCGTGACGGTCCAGGCCTACGACTGGGGGACCGTGGCCCGTTCGGTCGTCGAGGTCTACGAGACCGTGGGCGACGCCGTCCGCTGCCCGGTGCCTGCGCGTGCGGTGCCCGCCGAGGCGCGGCCGGCCGTCCCGGTCCGAGCCCGGCGACGCCGCCGTCGAGCCGGGGCTCGGCGACGACCCGCGGAGGCTGGCCGCCACCGTCCGCCGCTGGCTGGCCGGGTGAGGCTCGCCGCCGCCGTCGTGGCCGTCGTGGTCGTCGTGGCGCTCTACGTCACCTGGACGGCGGGCCGGCTCGACCGGTTGCACGCCCGGGTCGACGCGGCCTGGGCAGCCCTGGACGCCCAGCTCGTGCGTCGCGCCGCGGCGGCGCGGGCGCTCGTGCCCCTGCTCGCTGCGGGAGACGCCGCCGCGGCGTCTGGCCGCCGCCGCGACGGCGGCCCTCGAGGGCGGGCCCGGTCGGCCGGGAGCGCGTCGAGAACGACCTGTCCGGGGCCCTGCGGGCGGCCCTGCCCCAGGTGCCCCCCGGGCCCTTCCCGGAGCGCTGCGCGACGAGCTGGTCACGGCGTCGGTGCGGGTGGGTCTGGCCCGGTCGTTCCACAACGCCGCCGTGGCGGACGCGCGCCGGGTCCGACGGCGCCACCTCGTCCGGGCCCTCCACCTGGCCGGCTTCCGGGCGCTGCCGCAGCACTTCGACATCGACACCGACAGCCTCGAGGGCCCGGCCGGCCCGCGTCGTGACCTGCCTCTCGTCGAGCGGCGGCGCGGTGCGCCCAGCGCCTAGACTCGGGTACCCGTCCCGACGTCCCCAGAGGTGCCGCCATGTCCAGCGAGAACCGTGCCGACACCGCCGCGGCTGCTCCCGGCGCCGACGGCGTGACCGGCTCCGACCGCGTCAAGCGCGGCATGGCCGAGATGCTCAAGGGCGGCGTGATCATGGACGTCGTGACCCCCGCGCAGGCGCGGATCGCCGAGGACGCCGGCGCGGTCGCGGTCATGGCGCTGGAGCGCGTTCCTGCCGACATCCGGCGCGACGGCGGCGTCGTGCGCATGAGCGACCCCGACATGATCGACGGCATCCAGGCCGAGGTCTCCATCCCGGTCATGGCCAAGTCGCGGATCGGCCACTTCGTCGAGGCGCAGGTCCTGCAGGCGATCGGCGTCGACTACATCGACGAGTCCGAGGTGCTCACGCCGGCCGACTGGGCGCACCACATCGACAAGCGTCCCTTCACGGTGCCCTTCGTCTGCGGTGCCACCAACCTGGGCGAGGCCCTGCGGCGCATCTCCGAGGGCGCGGCCATGATCCGCTCCAAGGGCGAGGCGGGCACCGGTGACATCAGCCAGGCCATGACGCACATCCGGACGATCCTCGGCCAGATCAAGCGGCTGACCCAGATGGACTCCACCGAGCTCTATGCCGAGGCCAAGGAGCTGCGGGCCCCGATCGACCTCGTCCGGCAGACCGCCGAGCTCGGTCGGCTCCCGTCGTGCTGTTCACCGCCGGCGGTATCGCCACCCCGGCCGACGCCGCGCTGATGATGCAGCTGGGCGCCGACGGCGTGTTCATCGGATCGGGCATCTTCAAGTCCGGCGACCCGGCGCAGCGGGCCCGGGCCTGCGTGGAGGCCACGGCCTACTTCCAGGACGCGGAGCGGATCGCCAAGGTCAGCCGTGGGCTGGGCGACGCCATGGTCGGCATCAGCGCCAGCGAGCTCGGCGCCGGCGACCTGCTCGCCAACCGGGGCTGGTGACCGCAGCGCCCCGGGTCGGGGTCCTCGCGCTGCAGGGCGACGTCCGGGAGCACACCGCCGCGCTCGCCGAGCGCGGGGGCCGTCGCCGGTCGAGGTGCGCCGCGCCGAGGAGCTCGCCGGCCTGCACGGGCTCGTGTGCCGGGCGGGGAGAGCACGACGATCGGGCGGCTGCTCACCGTCTTCGACCTTCTCGAGCCGCTGCGGGCGGCGCTGTCGCCGCCGGGCTGCCCACCTACGGCTCCTGCGCGGGCATGATCCTGCTGGCCGACGAGGTCGCTCGGCGGCCAGCCCGGGCAGCCGCTGCTCGGCGGCCTCGACGTCACCGTCCGCCGCAACGCCTTCGGGCGTCAGGTGGACTCCTTCGAGGCCGACCTCGACGTCGTCGGGCTGGACGAGCCGGTGACGGCGTCTTCATCCGGGCTCCGTGGGTGGAGCGGACCGGCGACGCCGTCGAGGTGCTCGCCCGCGAGCCCGGCGGGCACCCGGTGGCGGTGCGGCAGGGGCACCTGCTGGCGACCTCGTTCCACCCCGAGCTGACCGGCGACGCGCGCGTCCACGGACTGTTCGTGCGCGGACTAGGCTGAGCGGCCGACTGCAGACCGAGGGAGAGCACCGTGTGCGGCCACTCCAAGTGGGCGACGACGAAGCACAAGAAGGCCGTCGTCGACGCCAAGCGCGGCAAGCTCTTCGCCAAGATGATCAAGACCATCGAGGTGGCGGCCCGGGCCGGCGGCGGAGACCCGGCGGGCAACCCGACGCTCGCCGACGCGATCACAGCGCCAAGCGCGTGTCGGTTCCGGCCGACAACATCGACCGGGCCGTCAAGCGCGGCAGCGGCGAGATGGGCGACGTCGCGGCCTACGAGGCGATCACCTACGAGGCGTACGGCCCGGGCGGCACCGCGCTCATGGTCGAGTGCCTCACCGACAACCGCAACCGTGCGGCCGCCGAGGTCAAGACCTGCATCACCCGCAACGGCGGCAACCCGGCCGACCCCGGCTCGGTCGCCTACCAGTTCAACCGCAAGGGCCTGGTCCTGGTGACCAAGACCGACGGGCCTGACCGAGGACGACGTCATGCTCGCCGTCATGGACGCCGGTGCCGAGGACGTGAACGACCTCGACGAGACCTTCGAGGTGGTCTGCGCCGCCGCCGACACCCACGCCGTGCGCCTGGCCTGCACCGACGCCGGGCTGACGGTCGACTCGGCCGACATCGCCTGGATGCCGAGCGCCACGGTGCAGCTCGAGGACGAGGCGGCCCGCAAGGTGCTCAAGCTGGTCGACGCCCTCGAGGACCTCGACGACGTGCAGAACGTCTGGGCGAACTTCGACGTGAGCGACGAGGTGCTCGAACAGGTCGGCTGAGGGTCGGCCCCAGCTGTCGGTCGCGACCACACGGAGGTCCACATGATGTCGCTTCCCGCCCGTCAAACCCTCGACCTCGTCGTCGACCAGGTGAGCGGCATCGAGGCCTGGGCCAAGGAGCAGAGTGCGCTCGCGCTGGCCGAGGTCGTTGCCCGGTCGCGGGAGATGCGTCTGGACAACCAGCGCCGCCTGGCAGCCCGCCGCAGCGAGCAGGAGGCGGTGCTGGCCCGGGCCCAGCACGCACCTGCAGGCCAGCGGGTCGTTGCTGGACTGCCGTGCCCCGGTGCGGGCCATCGTCGCGCACCGCAGCGACGTGGCTCCGCAGGCGGCTCGCCGACGCGCTGACGAACTGGCGGAGTGGTCGCTGGTCGTGAGCTCGGAGGACGGCGCCGACGCGATCGGCGCGGTCGTCGTCGAGCAGCCCGACCTGCTGCTGGTGGAGGACCGCCTCGCCAGCGTCAGCCGGCGCTGGACGTCGCCCGCCGGGCGCGGCTGCTGACGCCGCGCTCCGTGGTGGCCGTCGCACGCCGGCGACGCCGACGCCGTGCGGCGTCGGCCCGGCGCAGGTCGGTGCGCCGGCTCGGTCTTCCCCCGGCAGGTGACACCGGCGCAGATGTCCGAGCAGCTCCTGGACGCGCTGCGCGGGAGCCCGCCGGAGTCGACCGAGCCCCGCCCCGAGGTCCACGCCACCGGCTGAGCGCGGATCCCGCGGGGTGGTCGGGGGCGGGCGCAGGCGTCGCACGGCCTAGGTCACCCCGGACGTCGGGACGTCACGGTGCTCCATCGTCAGGACGGCTCCGCGCACCTGCCGGTCGCTGCTGAGGAGGGGACTTCCCGACAGCGTGAGCATCACCTTCGACCCGAACCGGTCGGTCTGCAGCGTGGTCACCCCGGCGTCGTCGAGGTCCTGGGCGGCCGGCCCGCGCAGCACCGAGCGGACCACGGTCAGCATCGCCTACACCGGCAGCGTCCCGGGCAGCAGCGCCAGCCGCTGTCCCTCCACCTCGTAGGCGCGAAGCCCCCACAGGTGCTCCGCGCGGGCGTTCCAGACGATCACCTTGAGGTCGTCGTCGATGACCGCCAGGGCGGTGTTCAGCCCGGCCAGGACGCTCTCCAGGAACGCGTTGACGTCACCGACCTCGCTGGTCCGGTCCCGCAGCTCGTCGTTGACGGTCTGGAGCTCCTCGTTGGTGCTCTGCAGCTCCTCGTTCATGGTCTCGAGCTCCTCGTTGGTGCTCTGCAGCTCCTCGTTGGTCGTCTCGAGCTCCTCCACCGCCGACTGGAGCTCCTCGTTGGTGGTCTCGAGCTCCTCGGTGGAGTTCTGCAGCTCCTCGTAGGCGGCCTGCACCTCGAGCGTGGCCGCCTGCAGCTCGACGGTCAGCGTCGTGGTGCCGGGTCACGTCGATGAAGGCCAGCTGCACCCCGAGCACGGCGCCGCTGCTCCCGAGGGGGGCCACCATCACGTCCCAGAACCGGCCGCTGTCACGGCTGACCGCCAGGTGCACGTCACGCAGGTCCGAGCTGAGGCTCTCGAGCTGGGCCCGGCGCACGCAGGTCGAGGAGCTCGGGGCGGGCAGCCACCAGGGCGGTCTCGGCGAACGGATGGCCGACCGTGGCGCCGGCGAGACCCCGAGCGCCCGCACCGCGGCATCGTTGACCAGGGCGACCCGGCCGTCGGCGTCGACGACGACCTGGGCGTCCGGACTGCGCAGGAAGGCCGCCTGGCTGACGTCACGCGTAGCGGCGCTCGCGGGCGGCGTCGGCGGCGGACAGCGGCAGCCGTCGCCGGGCACGGACCGGGCACCGCGCGGAAGATCCGGTGGGGCAGGTCGACCGGCGTGAACAGGTCGGTATGGGTCAGCAGCATCTCGGCCCTGCCCAGCAGCAGCAGGCCGGAGCGGTGCAGGGCGAAGGCGAACCGCTCGAGGATGCGGCTCTGGGTCTCGGCGGTGAAGTACATGAGCACGTTGCGGCAGACCAGCAGGGCGACCCGCGAGATGGGGGCGTCGGCCAGCAGGTCGTGCCGGCCGAAGATGAGCGTCGGCCGCAGGTCGGCGCGGAACAGCCGCACGCCGTCCCCGACGACGTCGGGGAAGTAGCGTGTCGACCTGCGTCGTCGGTCGAGCCCGACCGAGCGCCTTGCGGGTGAACCGTCCGGCCCGTGCCTCGGCCAGGGCCGACTCGTCGACGTCGGTCGCGTAGATCTTGACGCGACGGCGGTAGGCCTCGTCACCGAGCGTCTCGTGCAGCAGCACCGCGAGCGTGTAGGCCTCCTCCCCGGTGGCGCAGGCGGCCGACCACACCCGGACCGGCTCGTCGGGGCCGAGGCCGTCGAGCATCTGCGGGAGCGCCGAGTCGCGCAGGCTCTGCCAGGCGCCCGCGTCGCGGAAGAAGCGACGTGACGTTGATGAGCAGGCTGTCGAACAGGCCCGCGGACCTCGTCGGGGTCGACCTGCAGCTGGTCGAGGTAGGCCGACACCTCGGTCGGCTCCCTGTGTCTGCATGCGACGCGCGACGAGGCGGCGCAGGCTCGCCCGCTTGTACCCGGTGAAGTCCACGCCGCGGGTGTCGCGCAGGAAGCCGAGCAGCGCCTCGAAGTCGGGGTCGTCGTCGCGGTCGAGGTCAGCGGAGCCGTCGTGTCCGGTCATCGGTTCCCTGCCTCGGTGCGCTGGACGTCCTGGACGGTGTGCGGGCCCGTAGCGCCCTGGTGGGGCGGCAGCGCGGCGAAGGCGGCACGCACCTCGGCCTCGTCACGCCGTCGTCGTCCGGGGTCGGGCGCCGGCCCGGGCGACGGCGCCGACAGCAGGAGCCGGACCGCCTCCGCGGCGAGGTCATCAAGGCCCAGCGCGGTGGCGGCGGGCACGGCGTCCAGGGCCGCCTCGGGCATGGAGGGGAACTCGGCGTCGCAGGGAGACTGCACCAGGGCGGCCCCGCCGTAGGTGGCCACCGCCGCGAGGCCGGCGGCGCCGTCGTCGAGCATGCCGGTGAGGACGACGCCGACCGCCCGGTCGCCCGCCTCGAGCGCCACCGAGCGCAGCAGGAGGTCGATCGAGGGGCGGTGGAGGTGCTCGGGAGCGCCGTGTCCCAGCCGCACCAGCCCGTCGAGGACCCCCAGGTGGATGTCGGGCCGGGCCACCACGAGGGTCCCGGCCTCCAGGGCGAGGCCGTCCTGGGCCTCCACCACCCGGAGGGCGCACGTGCGGGCCAGGATGGGGGCGAGCAGGCCGGGCGAGCCGGTCCCGAGGTGCAGGGTGACCAGAACCGTCGCCGGCAGGTCGGCCGGCAGTCCGGAGACGAACCGGCGCAGGGCATCGACGCCCCCGGCCGAGCCGCCGACGGCGAGCAGCCTGACGCCGCCCGTTCCGGACGCTCCCGTTCCCGACACCATGGTCGCCCTCCCTGTTCGCCCTGCCATGCCACCACACGCCGGGCGCGCCTCCCCGCCGCCCGGGCCGCGGTCCCTAGCCTCGCCCCAGGTGGTGCGGCGACGGAGCGGAGCGGACGTGCGGGTCCTGGGGGTCGATCCCGGCCTGACCCGGTGTGGCCTGGGCGTGGTCGACGGTGCCCCCGGTCGGCCGCCGACGATGGTGGCCGTGGGGGTGGCCCGTACTCCCGCCGGCGACGATCTCGGGCGGCGCCTGGTCGCCCTCGAGACCGAGATCGAGGCCTGGCTCGACCGGCACCGGCCCGACGCGGTCGCGGTCGAGCGCGTGTTCGCCCAGGCCAACGTGCGGACGGTCATGGGCACGGCGCAGGCCGGCGCGGTGGCGCTGCTGTGCGCCGCCCGACGTGGGCTTCCGGTCGCGCTGCACACGCCCTCGGAGGTGAAGGCCGCCGTGACCGGGTCCGGGCGGGCCGACAAGGACCAGGTGGGGGCGATGGTGGCGCGGCTGCTCCGGCTGCCGGGTCCGCCCAGGCCCGCCGACGCCGCCGACGCACTGGCGCTCGCGATCTGCCACCTGTGGCGCGCTCCGGCGCAGGCCCGGCTGGCCGCGGCCGCCGCGCGCCTCCCCGTGGCTGCCCGCCCCGCCTCCTAGGGTCGAACACATGAGCGAGCGCGGAGCATGAGCGGCGGACCGGCGTGATCGCCAGCGTCCGCGGCACGGTCAGCGGGCTGCTGCCCGACGGCGTCGTCGTGGAGGTCGGCGGGGTGGGGCTGGCGGTGCAGACGACGCCGGGCACGCGGATGCGCCTGCGGGTGGGCGACGACGCACGGCTGGCGACCACCCTGGTGGTGCGGGAGGACAGCCTCACCCTCTACGGCTTCGCCGACGACGACGAGCGCAGCCTGTTCGAGCTGCTGCAGACCTCGTCCGGGGTCGGACCCCGGCTGGCTCAGGCGGTGCTGGCCCACCACACCCCCGACACCGTGCGGCGGGCGCTGCTCACCGAGGACCTCGCGGTGCTGGTGCAGGTGCCGGGGATCGGCCGGAAGGGCGCGCAGCGCATGGTGCTGGAGCTCAAGGACAAGGTGGGCCCGCTGGGAGCCGCCGCACCGGCGCGCACCACCCTGCCGTCCTGGCGCGACACGCTGCAGCAGGCCGTCGTCGGGCTGGGCTGGAGCGCCACCCAGGCCGACGACGTCGTCGCCGCGCTCGAGCAGGACAACCCCGACGCGAGCGACGCCGACGTGCCCGCGCTGCTGCGCCAGGCCCTCGCCCTGCTGGGCCGTTCGTGACCGCGCCGGACCACGAGCTGGTCCGCCCCGACGCCGCCCCCGACGACGAGCGGGTCGACGCGGCCCTGCGGCCGCGGACCCTGGAGGACTTCGTCGGCCAGGAGCGCGTCCGCGAGCAGCTGTCGTACTTCCTCGACAGCGCCAAGCGGCGGGGGACGCCTCCCGACCACGTCCTGCTGTCCGGGGCCCCCGGCCTCGGCAAGACGTCGCTGGCCATGATCATCGCCCACGAGCTCGGGGTCGGCATGCGCGTCACCAGCGGACCCGCCATGGAGCGGGCGGGTGACCTCGCCGCCCTGGTCAGCAGCCTGGCCGAGGGCGACGTGCTGTTCATCGACGAGGTGCACCGCGTGGCCCGGCCGGCCGAGGAGATCCTGTACACGGCGATGGAGGACTTCCGGGTCGACGTCGTCGTGGGGAAGGGCCCCGGCTCGACCGCCATCCCGCTCGACGTCGCCCCGTTCACGCTGGTCGGCGCCACGACCCGCTCCGGCCTGCTCACCGGACCGCTGCGGGACCGCTTCGGGTTCACCGCCCACATGGAGCCCTACACCCCGGCCGAGCTCGAGCGGGTGCTCGACCGCAGCGCGGGCCTGCTCGGCGTCGACCTGCGCCCGGCGGCGGGGGCGGAGATCGCCGGCCGCTCGCGCGGGACGCCCCGCATCGCCAACCGGCTGCTGCGCCGCGTGCGCGACTACGCCGAGGTGCGCACCGACGGACGGGTCGACCTGCAGACCGCGCGGGACGCGCTACGGGTCTACGACGTCGACGACCTCGGGCTCGACCGGCTCGACCGGGCCGTCCTGGAGGCGCTCGTCCTGCGCTTCGGGGGCGGGCCGGTGGGGCTGTCCACGCTCGCGGTGGCGGTCAACGAGGAGACGGAGACCGTGGAGGAGGTCGCCGAGCCGTTCCTGGTGCGCAGCGGCCTCGTCCTGCGGACGCCCCGTGGCCGGGTGGCGACGCCCGCGGCCTGGCACCACCTCGGCCGCACCCCACCCGGACCCGGCCCCGTTCCGGTGCTCCCGCTCGAGATGCCGGGCTGACAGGCGCGGCGCGGCCCCGGCGCGCGCCTTCTGCCCACTATGCTCGGCCGGTCCTCGCTCCCGCCCCGGCTCGTGCCCGCAGGCACGCCTGCCACGGCACGCTCCCGGCGGTTCCACCGTTGCGAGTTCTGGACCCCGCACCCCCCGCACGGCCGCGCCGCGCACCGCAGCCCGGCCCGAGACAGGAGATCCCGCCTCGTGGCACGCCCCGCCCCCTCCCGAGGACCGTCCAGAGGGCAGTTGCCCGTCGGCCGCTACTTCGGCGCCCTGGCGCTGATGCTGGCGGTCCTCTACGCGATCGTCTTCTTCGCGGGCACCGGGAGCAGCCTGCTCACGCCGCGCCTCGGCCTGGACCTGCAGGGTGGTGCGAGCGTCGTGCTGACGCCCCGCACCGACGACGGCGCCCCGCCCCGGGCCGACCAGCTCGCCACCGCCGTGCAGATCATCCAGCAGCGCGTCAACGGGCTCGGGGTCGCCGAGGCCGAGGTGGTGACGCAGGGCGACAACATCGTCGTCAGCGTCCCCGGCGGTACCCGCGACTCGCTGCGCTCGCTGGCGCAGACCGCCCAGCTGCGCTTCCGCGAGGTGCTCGACACCGCGGCCGGTGACCCCAACGCCCCGCCGCCGCCCGCGCCGTCCGCGGCGCCGGTCCCGTCCGGCTCGGCGGCCCCCGCCCCGGCTCCGGTGGCCTCCACGTCGGTGGTCGTCCCCGTGCCGTCCGGCGCGGCGACCCCGCGCGGCCGGGCCCTGCCCGAGGGGCTGACCACCCAGGCGAGCCCGGCCCCGGCCCCCGCCGCGAGCCGTCCGGCCGCCGTGGCGCCCTCCCCGTCGGCCACCGCGACGGCCGGCCCGGCGTTCAAGAGCGGCGACGTCTACACGCCCGAGACCTTCGCCCGGCTCGACTGCAGCGACGACGCCGCCCGCGGTGGTGGTTCCACCGACAAGCCCGAGCAGCAGATCGTCGCCTGCTCCGACGACGGCGCCGTCAAGTACCACCTCGACGCCGCCAAGGTGGTCGGTACCGACGTCAAGGGCGCGAGTGCCTCGCTCGACCAGAACACCGGCACGCAGTGGCAGATCGTCGTGGAGTTCACCGGCGCCGGCCAGGACAAGTTCACCAACCTCACCGAGGCCACGGTCGGCAAGAACGTCGCGATCGTGCTGGACGGGATCGTGCTGTCGGCCCCGACCATCCAGACCCGGATCGACAGCGACGCCCAGATCACCGGCGACTTCACCCAGAAGACCTCCGCGGAGCTGGCCAACACGCTCAAGTACGGCGCGCTGCCGCTGTCGTTCGAGAACAGCCAGGTGGAGGTCGTCTCGGCGACGCTCGGCGAGGACCAGCTGCATGCCGGTCTGCTCGCCGGCGGGCTCGGCATGATCGCCGTCCTCATCTACTCGCTGCTCTACTACCGGGCCCTCGGCACGGTGGTCATCGCGAGCCTGGTGGTCGCGTCGCTGCTCACCTACGGCGCCGTGGCCGTCCTCGGCGACGTCATCGGCTTCGCCCTGTCGCTGGCGGGGGTCGCCGGTCTCATCGTCGCCATCGGCATCACCGCCGACTCCTTCGTCGTGTACTTCGAACGTCTCAAGGACGAGATCCAGGAGGGCCGCACCCCGCGGGCCGCCGTCGACCGCGGCTGGGTCCGCGCCCGGCGCACCATCATCTCGGCCGACGTCGTGTCGTTCCTGGCCGCGATCATCCTCTACTTCGTCTCCGTCGGAGGGGTGCGCGGATTCGCCTTCACCCTGGGCCTGACCACGGTGATCGACGTCGCCGTCGTCTTCCTGTTCACCCGGCCCCTGGTGTCCTACCTGTCGCGCTACCGCTGGTTCAGCTCGCGTCGCTGGACCGGTTTCGTCGGACCCGGCGGCAGCGACCCGCTGCTCACCGCCCCCAGAACCGGTGCCGCGGCCCCCAGCCGCCGTCCCCTGACCACGGAGGCCTGACCATGGGCATCGCGACCCGGCTCTACCGCGGCGAGACCGACTTCCCGCTCATCCGCAGGCGCAAGACCTTCTACGCCATCAGCGGCAGCCTCATGCTGATCTGCCTGCTGCTCATCCTGCTCCGCCAGTTCAACCTCGGGGTCGAGTTCAAGGGTGGCGCCGTCTTCCAGTGGCCGTCCAAGGGCGCCACCGTCGAGCAGGCGCGGCAGCTGTTCGACGACGACCTGCAGCTCGACGACGTGATCGTGCAGACGGTCGGCCGGGGCGGCAGCATCGACCTGCGGGTGCAGACCCCGCCGATCACCGAGCAGCAGATCGACGACAGCATCCAGGCCATCACCGAGCGCTTCCCGACGGTGACGAAGGCCGAGATCAACCCGTCCAACGTCGGTCCTGCCTGGGGCCGCCAGGTGACCAACAAGGCGCTGCAGGGCCTGGCGCTGTTCCTGGTCGCCGTCGTCATCTACATCTCGATCCGGTTCGAGCCCAAGATGGCGGTCGCCGCCATCGTGGCCCTCATCCACGATCTGCTCGTCGTCGGCGGCGTGTACGCGCTGCTCGGGTTCGTGGTCACGCCGGCGACGGTCATCGCGACGCTGACGATCCTTGGATACTCCCTGTACGACACCATCGTGGTGTTCGACAAGGTCGAGGAGAACACCCGTGGACTGGCCGGTGGCAGTCGTGCCACCTACAGCGAGCAGGCCGAGCTGGCGGTCAACCAGACGTTCATGCGGTCGATCAACACCAGCCTCATCGCGCTGCTGCCGGTCGCCGGCCTGCTGTTCGTGGGGGCCTACCTGCTCGGTGCCGGAACCCTGAAGGACCTCTCGCTCGCGCTGTTCGTGGGCATCGCCGCGGGGGCCTACTCCTCCCTGTTCCTGGCCACGCCGGTGCTGGCCGACCTCAAGGAGCGCGAGCCGCAGTACAAGGCGCTCACGCAGCGCGTGCTGGCCCGGCGCGCCGGGCAGACCCGCGGCGACCGGGCGAGCGCCCGCGCGAGCCAGGCCGCGGCAGCGCCGGGAGGCGCCGTGGTGCTCGACAAGGACGTCGCCCCAGCGGCGACGCCGGCAGCGGCGGCGACCCCCACCGCCACCCGCCGTCCGGCCGGGGGCAGCGCCAACCGCAAGAAGGGCCGTCCCGGACGGCCCAGCGGCAAGAAGCGCTGACCGTGCTCGACCTGGACGCGCTGCTGCGCGCCCGGATCGTCGACGTGCCGGACTTCCCGACGCCCGGCGTCGTCTTCAAGGACATCAGCCCCCTGCTGGCCGACCACGTGGCCTTCGCGGGCGCGGTCGATGCGGTCGTCGCGCACCACGGCCGCGGGACCGTCGACAAGGTGGTCGGCATCGAGGCGCGGGGCTTCCTGCTCGCGGCCCCCGCGGCCTACCACTTCGGGGCGGGCTTCGTGCCGGTCCGCAAGCCCGGCAAGCTCCCCCTGGCCACGCTCGAGACCTCCTACGACCTCGAGTACGGCAGCAACGTCCTGCAGATGCACACCGGGGCGCTGCAGCCGGGGGAGCGGGTGCTGGTGGTCGACGATGTCCTGGCGACCGGCGGGACCGCCGCAGCCGCCTGCCGGCTGGTCCGGGAGGCCGGCGCCGAGGTGGTGGGGCTCTCGGTGCTCCTGGAGCTGGCCTTCCTCGACGGCCGGGCCCTGCTCGCCGACGCCGAGCCCGACCTCGAGGTGCACGCGCTCCTGCAGATGTGACCCGGGCCGGGCCGCTCCTACACTGGGTCGACCAGACCTGGGAGGAGTCGCCCTGTGCCCGCTGACGTCACCCCCGTCGACGCGCCGGAGCCGCTCGCCGCGGTCCTCCCGCCGTCCGCCGACCACCCCGTGCAGGCCCCGGCCGAGCCGCCGGTCGAGGACGTCTGGTCCGGCCCGCCCACGGGGCGGCGGATGCGGGCCCGGCTGGCCCGCTTCACCGCCACGGCCACCAAGCCCGGCGGGCTGCCGCCCGTGCTCGAGCCGCTGGCCCGCACCATCTACGCCAACCACCCGAAGGCCGACCTGAAGGTCGTGCAGCGGGCGTATGAGACCGCGGAGCGCTTCCACGAGGGCCAGCGGCGCAAGAGCGGCGACCCCTACATCACCCACCCGCTCGCGGTCACCACCATCCTGGCCGAGCTCGGCATGGACACCACCACCCTGTGCGCGGCCCTGCTGCACGACACCGTCGAGGACACCGACTACACGCTGTCCGACGTCGTGCGGGAGTTCGGTGACGACGTCGCCCACCTCGTCGACGGCGTCACGAAGCTCGACAAGATCAAGTATGGCGAGGCGGCCGAGGCCGAGACCATCCGCAAGATGATCGTGGCCATGGCCAAGGACCCGCGCGTCCTGGTCATCAAGCTGGCCGACCGCCTGCACAACATGCGCACCTTGCGCTATCTCAAGCAGGAGAAGCAGGCCAGGATCGCCACCAGCACGCTGGAGATCTTCGCGCCGCTCGCGCACCGCCTGGGCATGAACACCATCAAGTGGGAGCTGGAGGACCTCGCCTTCGCGACCCTCTACCCCAAGCGCTACGACGAGATCGTCCGCCTGGTGGCCGACCGGGCGCCCTCGCGCGACACGCAGCTGACCCAGGTGGTCGAACGGGTCTCCACGGACCTGAGGTCGGCGAAGATCCGGGCCGACGTCACCGGCCGCCCCAAGCACTACTACTCGATCTACCAGAAGATGATCGTGCGCGGCCGCGACTTCGCCGACATCTACGACCTCGTCGGTATCCGGGTGCTGGTGGACGACGTCCGTGACTGCTACGCCGCGCTCGGCACCATCCACGCCCTGTGGCAGCCCGTTCCGGGGCGCTTCAAGGACTACATCGCGATGCCTAAGTTCAACATGTACCAGTCGCTGCACACCACGGTGATCGGGCCCGAGGGCAAGCCGGTCGAGCTGCAGATCCGCACCGTGGAGATGCACAAGCGGGCCGAGTACGGCATCGCCGCCCACTGGAAGTACAAGGAGGGCCCCGCGCCCGTCGCCCCGGCCGGGGGCCCCGGCGGCCGCGGGGACGAGATGGCCTGGCTGCGGCAGCTGCTCGACTGGCAGAAGGAGTCGGCCGACCCGGCCGAGTTCCTCGACTCGCTGCGCTTCGACCTCGGTTCCACCGAGATCTTCGTGTTCACGCCCAAGGGCGATGTCCTGTCCCTGCCGGCCGGCTCCACGCCCGTCGACTACGCCTACTCGGTGCACACCGAGGTGGGGCACCGGTGCATCGGCGCCCGGGTCAACGGTCGCCTCGTGGCGCTGGAGTCGGTGCTCGACAACGGCGACGTCGTCGAGATCTTCACCAGCAAGGCCGAGACCGCGCACCCCAGCCAGGACTGGCTGCAGTTCGTCGCCTCGCCGCGGGCCCGCAACAAGATCCGGCAGTGGTTCGCCAAGGAGCGCCGCGAGGACGCCGTCGACGCCGGGAAGGAGGCGCTCACCCGGGCCATGCGCAAGGCCGGGCTTCCGCTCCAGCGGCTCATGGGCGGCGACCAGCTGCTCGCGCTCGTCAAGGACCAGCGCCTCAGCGACATCACCGCGCTCTACGTCGCGATCGGCGAGGGGCAGATGTCGGCCCAGTCGGTCGTGCAGCGGCTCGTCCAGTCGCTCGGCGGCACGGAGGGGGCGGTCGAGGACCTCGCCGAGACGGCGGCCCCCACCCGCAACCCGGCCAAGCCGCGTCCCAGCAGTGACCCCGGGATCGTCGTCAAGGGCGTCAGCGACGTCTGGGTCAAGCTCGCCCGGTGCTGCACCCCCGTTCCCGGCGACGACGTCGTCGGCTTCGTGACCCGCGGCCGCGGGGTGTCGGTGCACCGCAACGACTGCGTCAACGCCTCCGCGCTGCTCGCGGACGCCGAGCGGGTCGTGGAGGTCGAGTGGGCCCCGAGCGCCGGGTCGGTGTTCCTGGTGGCCATCCAGGTCGAGGCCCTCGACCGGACGCGCCTGCTCTCGGACGTCACCAGGATGCTGTCCGACGCGCACGTCAGCATCGTGTCGGCGACCGTCACGACCACCCGTGACCGCGTGGCGGTCAGCCGCTTCACCTTCGAGATGGGCGACCCCAAGCACCTGGGCCACCTGCTCGCCCAGGTGCGCAACGTGGAGGGTGTCTTCGACGCCTACCGCGTGACCAACTAGCGCCGGCGCGGCCCTGCCGGGCAGCCCGCGGGGCCGCCCGGCAGGGGGATCAGGCCTTCGGGCCGCTGGTGCGGAAGGTCTGCAGGGTGACCGGCTTCTTCGGCATCCCGTCGCCCGGCGTGGTGCTGCCGACCTTCGCGACGGCGTCGAGCACGTCCAGGCCCTTGGTGATGCGCCCGACCGGGGTGTAGTTCGGGTCGAGCGCGGAGTCCTTGTAGACGAGGAAGAACTGGCTTCCGTTGGTCCCGGGTCCGCTGTTGGCCATCGCCACGGTGCCGCGCGGGTAGGTCGCGCCCTCGAGGGCCTCGTCGGCGAACCGGTAGCCAGGGCCGCCGGTGCCGTCGCCGCTCGGGTCACCGCACTGCAGCACGAAGATGCCCTGGCTGGTGAGCCGGTGGCAGGGCGTCTTGTCGTAGTAGGCGAAGTGGGCCAGCGACCGGATGCTGTTCGTCGTGCAGGGCGTCTTCGCGGCGTCCATCTCGAAGACCACGGTGCCGACGTTCAGCGTCAGGGTCGCGGTGAAGACGCCCTTGGTCTCGACGCCCTCGGTGGGCGGCTTGGCGACCTCACGGGAGGCCTTGCCCGCCTCGTCGTAGCGGCACTCGCCCGGCTTCGCGCTCGCGTCCGCCGAGGGGGAGGCCGCGGCCAGCGGCGTGGCGTCATCGTTGCCCGACAGGCCGGCGGCCAGGGCTCCGAGGCCCACCGTCACGAGCAGTACGGCGACCACGACCGCGATCACGCTGTTGCGCTGCTTGCGGCGGGCTGCGGCGGCGGCCCGACGGGCGGCCTGCCGCTCGGCCCGCTGACGGGCGAGCTCCTTCTCGCGCTTGCTGCCGGCCACGGCGGGTCCTCCTGCGTGTGCTGTCGAGGCGCACGCGGGTAACGGCGCCAGCTGATCCTAGGGCGGCGGGGCGTGCCTCCGGGCGCGCTCAGGCAACGGTCTGGTCACCGCCGGTAGGGTCGGTGCACCTGTTCGTGCCGGTCGGCACGGGCTCCAGCGCAACCCCGGGAGACAACGGTGCTCGTGCGCGGGTTCCCCGCCCAGGCCTTTGCCACGAACTGCTACGTGGTCGCCGCAGCCGAGGGCGAGCCGTGCGTGGTGGTCGACCCCGGCATCGGGGTGCAGGACCAGCTGGACGCGCTGCTGCGCGAGCTCGACCTGTCGCCGGTCGCCGTCCTGCTCACGCACGGTCACCTCGACCACACGTTCTCCGTCACCCCGGTCTGCGGAGCGCGGGGCATCCCCGCCTACATCCACCCGGCCGACGACGTCCTGCTCACCGACCCGATGAAGGGCATGGGCGCCGGGACGGCCGAGATGTTCGGCGGTCGCCTCACCTGGACCCGCCCGGACGACGTCGTGCTGCTCGACCCCGACCGGCCCATGGAGCTCGCCGGGCTGCACATCTCCACCGACTTCACCCCCGGCCACACCCCGGGCTCGGTCATGTTCCGGCTGCCGGGGCAGGAGGCGGACGGCGAGCCGTCTGCTCCGCTGGTGCTCAGCGGCGACGTCCTGTTCGCCGGTTCGATCGGCCGCACCGACCTGCCGGGTGGTTCCTGGGAGCAGATGCAGCGGTCGCTGGCCGACAAGGTGCTGCCCCTGCCCGACGACGCCGTCGTCCTGCCCGGTCACGGCCCGGCGACCACCATCGGCCGCGAGCGGGCCAGCAACCCGTACCTGCAGGACCTGGCGACGGCGCCCCCGTCGCGCGGGCTGTAGTGGCCGCCCCCAAGGGCACCTACGACGTCGTCCCGGGGGCGGAGTTCGGTGGCCTGCAGTCCGTGCGCGACGCGCTGCTGGCGCCGGCGGTCCGGGCCGGGTACGCGTACGCCGAGGCGCCGGTGTTCGAGGCGACCGACCTGTTCAGCCGGGGGGTGGGGGAGTCCACCGACGTCGTCACCAAGGAGATGTTCACCTTCGCCGACCGGGGGGACCGGTCCCTGACGCTGCGCCCCGAGGGCACCGTCGGTGTCCTGCGGGCCGCCCTCGACGCGAACCTGCACAAGGGCCAGCTGCCGGTGAAGCTGCGCTACGCCGGTCCGATGTTCCGGGCCGAGCGACCGCAGGCCGGGCGCTACCGGCAGTTCCAGCAGGTCGGGCTGGAGGCGCTCGGGCTCGACGACCCGGCCCTCGACGCCGAGGTGGTGTCGCTCGCGTGGCAGGCGTTCACCGGGCTGGGCCTGTCCGGCGTGCGGCTGCTGCTGACCTCCCTCGGCGACGCTCGGTGCCGCCCCGGCTATCGCGACGCGCTGACCGCCTTCCTCGACGGCCTCGACCTCGACGACGACACCCGCAGGCGGGCGGCCCTGAACCCGCTGCGGGTGCTGGACGACAAGCGCCCCCACGTGCGTGCGCAGCTGGTGGGCGCGCCGCTGATGGTCGACGCGCTGTGCCAGGAGTGCCGGGACCACCTCGCCGCGGTCCGCGCCGGCCTGGACGCGCTCGGCGTGCCGCACGAGAGCGCTCCCACCCTGGTCCGCGGCCTCGACTACTACATGCGCACCACCTTCGAGCTCGTCCACGACGGGCTGGGTGCGCAGTCGGCCGTCGGCGGGGGCGGCCGCTACGACGGGCTCGCGCAGGCCATCGGCGGGCCGCCGCTGCCGGGGATCGGCTGGGCGCTGGGCGTCGAGCGGACCGTCCTGGCGCTGCGCGCCGAGGGCCTGCCGGTGCCGGCCGAGTCAGGCCTGGACGTCTACGTCGTCCCGCTCGGACCGGAGGCCAAGGCCTACGCCGTCGGCCTGGTCGGTCGCCTGCGCGCCGCCGGGCTCGCCGCCGACCTCGCCTACGGCGACCGCGGCATGAAGGGCGCCATGAAGGCAGCCGACCGCTCCGGGGCGCCGTGGGCGGTCGTCCTCGGCGACCGCGACCTCGCTGCCGGCGAGGCCCAGCTCAAGGACCTGCGCGAGCACGCGCAGGTCGCCGTACCGCTCGACGACCTCGTCGGGACCGTTCAGAAGAGGCTCCAGCTGTGATCCGCACCCACGACGCCGGCACGCTCCGCGAGGAGCACGCCGGTCAGACCGTCACGCTCGCCGGGTGGGTGGCCAAGCGCCGCGACCACGGCGGGGTCGCCTTCCTGGACCTGCGCGACCGCAGCGGGGTGGTCCAGGTGGTGGTGCGCGAGAGCGCCTTCGTCGATGCGGGCAGCGCGCACGACCTGCGCAACGAGTACTGCGTCTCGGTGACCGGCACGGTCGGCGTCCGCCCCGAGGGCAACGCCAACGCCGATCTGCCCACGGGAGCGGTCGAGGTGCGGGCCGACGCGGTCGAGGTGCTCAGCGCGAGCGCCCCCCTGCCGTTCCCCATCGACGACCACGTCGACGTCGGCGAGGAGGCCCGGCTGCAGCACCGCTACCTCGACCTCCGGCGCAGCGGCCCGGCCGCGGCCCTGCGGCTGCGCAGCGAGGTCAGCCGGACCGCCCGCGAGGTGCTGCACGGCGAGGGGTTCACCGAGGTGGAGACCCCGACGCTGACCCGGTCGACCCCGGAGGGCGCCCGTGACTTCCTGGTGCCCGTGCGCCTGCAGCCCGGCTCCTGGTACGCCCTGCCGCAGTCGCCCCAGCTGTTCAAGCAGCTGCTCATGGTCGGCGGCGTCGAGCGGTACTACCAGATCGCCCGCTGCTACCGCGACGAGGACAGCCGCAAGGACCGCCAGCCCGAGTTCACGCAGCTCGACGTCGAGATGAGCTTCGTCGACCAGGACGACGTCATCGCCGTGGGGGAGAAGGTCGTGGCGGCCCTGTGGGCCCTCATCGGCTACGAGATCCCCCTGCCGATCCCGCGCATGACCTACGCCGAGTCGATGCGACGGTTCGGCAACGACAAGCCCGACCTGCGGTTCGCCTGCGAGCTCGTCGAGTGCGCGGACTACTTCTCCCAGACGCCGTTCCGGGTGTTCCAGGCGCCCTACGTCGGCGCCGTCGTCATGCCGGGAGGGGCCGCCCAGCCGCGCAAGCAGCTCGACGCGTGGCAGGAGTGGGCCAAGCAGCGGGGAGCCCGGGGGCTCGCGTACGTGCTCGTGCAGGAGGACGGGACCCTTACCGGCCCGGTCGCGAAGAACCTGTCCGAGACCGAGCTGGCCGGGCTGGCCGCCCACGTGGGCGCGGCGCCCGGTGACTGCGTCTTCTTCGCCGCGGGCGAGGCGACCGCCTCCCGAGCGCTGCTGGCGGCTGCCCGGCTGGAGATCGGGGCGCGCTGCGGGCTCATCGACGACGCCGCGTGGGAGTTCGTCTGGATCGTCGACGCCCCGCTGTTCGAGCCGGCGGCCGACGCGACCGCGTCCGGAGACGTCGCCGTCGGCGCCGGTGCGTGGACCGCGGTGCACCACGCGTTCACCTCGCCCAAGCCCGAGTTCCTCGACACGCTGGAGGAGGCGCCCGGCGAGGCGCTCGCCTACGCCTACGACATCGTCTGCAACGGCAACGAGCTCGGCGGCGGCAGCATCCGCATCCACCGCCCCGACGTCCAGAAGCGGGTCTTCGACCTCATGGGCATCGGGGCGCAGGAGGCCCAGGAGAAGTTCGGTTTCCTGCTCGACGCCCTGCAGTACGGCGCCCCGCCGCACGGGGGCATCGCCCTCGGCTGGGACCGCGTGGTCATGCTGCTGGCCGGGGCGGACTCGATCCGCGAGGTCATCGCCTTCCCGAAGACCGGCGGCGGGTTCGACCCGCTGACAGGGGCGCCCACCCCGATCACCCCCGAGCAGCGGGCCGAGGCCGGCGTGGACTGGGTGGCCCCCGCGGAGTAGTTCAGAGGGTGGGGCGCCGCTGCTGCCCCCTCCCGCTGCGTCAGGGCCGGGGCACCTCACGCGGCGGTCCCCTGACGCAGGGAGCCGCGGGGCGCTCCTGACGCCGCCCCCGCTGCGTCAGGGCCCTGGAGCACCTCACGCGGCGGATCCCCTGACGCAAGGAGGCTGCGGGGCGCTCCTGACGCCGCCTCCTCCGCTGCGTCAGGGCCCTGGGAGCACCTCACGCGGCGGATCCCCTGACGCAAGGAGGACTGCGGGGCGCTCCTGACGCCGCCGCCTCCGCTGCGTCAGGGCCCTGGGAGCACCTCACGCGGCGGATCCCCTGACGCAAGGAGACTGCGGGGCGCTCCTGACGCCCCCTCCTCCGCTGCGTCAGGGCCCTGGGAGCACCTCACGCGGCGGATCCCCTGACGCAAGAGGATGCTGCGGGGCGCTCCTGACGCCGCCTCCTCCGCTGCGTCAGGGCCCTGGGAGCACCTCACGCGGCGGATCCCCTGACGCAAGAGCCCCACCCGGGACCCAGGGCCTACCAGCGGCTGCGCACCTGCAGGGGGCCGCTGGTGAAGCGGTGGTCGTCGCGCCAGCCCAGGCGGTCGTAGACGGCCCGGGCGGCGTCGTTGTCGGCGTACATCCCGAGGGTGACGACGTCGCACCCCTCCGTGAAGAGCCTGCGGGTCAGGGCCGCCGTGATGGTCCGCCCGAGACCCGCGCCCTGCGCCGAGGGGTGCACCGCGATCGACGACAGATGCCCGACGCCGGGCGCACCGGAGGTGTCCGCGGCGCAGGCGACCAGTCGGCCGCCCTCGTGCAGCCCCACCCAGCGGCGCACCCCGTCGTCGCCCGGGCGGGTGCTCGCCCGGGGGCTCGAGGCGTCGAGCAGCCCGGCGACCGCGGCGAGGTCCTCGAGCACCACGACCTCGTCCTCGCGAGGCTGCGGCGGCGGTGGTGCGGACAGCCACCGGAAGTCCCAGTCGGTGCCGTCCAGGCCGACCCAGGCTGGGAGCAGCGGAGCGGTCCCCCGGGGCAGCGTCAGGCGCTGACGGTGCGGGAGCTCGGGGAGCAGGTCGGCCAGCAGGGCGGCGACGGCGGCGGGCGGCCCGAGGCCGGAGAGGTAGGAGACTTTCTGCTCCGGGTCGACCCCCAGCCAGAGCACCGCGCCGTCGCGGACCCACCCGCGGAGCTCCGCCCGGCGTAGGACGCCTCGGGCGAAGGGATCGTGGTCGGTGGCCAGCAGGACCTCGGCGGCGGACGTGATCTCGACGGGCTGGCCCACGCGCCGAGGCTACCGGGAACGAAGGGGACAAGTGGGGCACACTGCCCTGGCGGCAGGAACGTCCTGGCCGAGGTCGAAGGAGACACCGTGCGCCGTGTCCTGCTGTCCGTGCTGACCCTGCTGCTCCTGGGCGCCGGCCTGCCGCTGGTGCCGGCCCAGGCGGCGATCCCGACGGCGAACGGCGCCGAGCGCTTCGCCCTGCTCGTCGGGGTGACCGACTACAGCGGACGCACGAGCAGCACCGTCGGCGGCGCCGCCGACGCGCGCCTGGTCCGCGACGTCCTGCTGCGGTCCGGCTGGCGCAGCGACCACATCCGCATCCTCACCGAGCGCCAGGCCACCGCGCAGGCGATCAGCGACGGCCTCACCTGGCTGGTGGCCAACAGCAGCCCCAGCACGTTCTCGATGTTCCACTACTCGGGTCACGTCAAGCAGACGTCGACCGGCGAGTACCTGTGGCCCTACGACAACCGCTTCCTGCTCGACGTCGACGTCGCACGGGTCCTCCAGGGGGTCCGCGGCACGGGGTGGACCAGCATCAGCGGCTGCGAGGCGGGCGGCTTCCGCCAGGGTCTGGACGACGCCGACCACCTGTTCACGGCGTCCAGCCGGGCCACCGAGAAGTCCTACGAGAGCCCGAAGTGGGGCACCTCGATCTGGACCGGGCTGCTCTTCGACCAGGCCATCCGCGACAAGGCGGCCGACAAGGACAAGGACGGCGGTGTCAGCGTGCAGGAGGCCTTCTCCTGGGCGGCGCCGCGGGCCACGACGATCACGAGCAAGCAGCGGCCGCACGGTCCGCAGCACCCGGAGAAGTTCGGCTGGCGGGGCTCGCTCAACCTGGGCAAGCCGCGCACCCTGCGTTAGCCCTAGGGTCGGTCCCCGTGGAGGACGACCTGTTTGCCGAGTCCGAGCAGCGGGCTGCCCGGGCCGTCGCGCCCCTGGCCGTCCGGATGCGCCCGCGGACCCTCGACGAGGTGGTCGGACAGCGGCACCTGCTCGGTGACGGCGCACCACTGCGCCGCCTCGTCGAGGGCGACGCCCCGCTGTCGGTCGTCCTGTGGGGCCCTCCCGGCACCGGGAAGACCACGCTGGCCTACGTCATCGCGGCGTCCACCCGGCGCCGGTTCCGCGAGCTGTCCGCCGTCACGGCGGGGGTCAAGGACGTGCGGCTGGTCGTGGAGGAGGCCAAGCGCGCCCTGGGGGAGACCGGCGCGCAGACCGTGCTGTTCGTCGACGAGGTGCACCGGTTCTCCAAGACCCAGCAGGACGCCCTGCTGCCGAGCGTGGAGAACCGCTGGGTGACCCTGGTGGCGGCCACCACCGAGAACCCGTTCTTCAGCGTCATCTCCCCCCTGCTGTCGCGGTCGCTGCTGCTCACCCTCGAGCCGCTCACCGACGACGACGTCCGCGCCCTGGTCACCCGGGCGCTGGCCGACGAGCGGGGGCTGGCCGGTCGGGTCCGCCTCGAGCCGGCGGCCCTGGACCACCTGGTCCGGCTCGCCGGGGGAGACGGACGCCGGGCGCTCACCGCCCTGGAGGCGGCGGCCGGCGCCGCCGACGTCGTGACGCTGGAGCTGCTCGAGCAGGCCGTCAACCAGGGCGCCGTCCGCTACGACCGCGACGGCGACCAGCACTACGACGTCATCAGCGCCTTCATCAAGTCGATCCGCGGCTCGGACGTCGACGCCGCGCTGCACTACTTCGCCCGGATGGTGCAGGCGGGGGAGGACCCGCGGTTCATCGCCCGCCGGCTGGTGGTCAGCGCCAGCGAGGACATCGGGATCGCCGACCCGAGCTCGCTGCAGGTGGCGGTCGCCGCCGCCCAGGCGCTCGAGCTCATCGGGATGCCCGAGGCGCGGATCAACCTGGCGCAGGCCGTCATCCACCTCTCGCTCGCCCCCAAGAGCAACGCGGTGCTCGCCGGTGTCGACACCGCCCTGGCCGACATCCGCGCGGGGCTCACCGGCACGGTCCCGCCGCACCTGCGTGACAGCCACTACCCCGGAGCGGCCGTGCTGGGCCACGGCAGCGCCGGTCGGGGCCGCAAGCCCGGCTACCGCTACCCTCACGACTTCCCGGGGAGGGTCGTGGCGCAGCAGTACGCGCCCGACCCCGTCGTCGGGCGGGAGTACTACTCGCCGGGCGGTCTGGGGGTCGAGCGCGTCGCCGGTGAGCGGCTCGCGGGGCTGCGCGAGGTGCTGCGCGGCGACCGCGGGGTCGTGCCCGAGGACGCCGCCTCCGGCTTCCGCCCACGCTGCAAGCCCGCACCACCCACCCCCGAGGAGCGTTCCGCCCTCGCCGAGCAAGGAGCCCCCGTGACCCTCGAGGAGCAGAAGTGATCAGCGTCGGCGACGTCGTGGGGCTGTTGTTCGCGTTCGCGTTCCTGCTCCTCGTGCTGTTCCTGTGCTACGTGCTGCTGCGCCTGACCAAGGTGCTGGAGGAGACCCGGCTGCTGGTCCACGGGATCACCGACAAGACGGTGCCGCTGCTCGGGGAGGTCACCTCCTCGGTGGTCCACGTCAACGAGGAGCTGGTGCGGGTCGACAAGATCACCGCGAACGTGCAGAGCATCTCGGCCAACGTCTCGTCGCTGACGGCCCTGTTCGCGGCCACGCTCGGCAGCCCGGTCATCAAGGTCGCGGCGTTCTCCTACGGCGTCCGCAAGGCGGCCGGCAAGCGCAACGAGGACGACGTCCGCAAGCGCGTCAAGGCCGAGCTCAAGGGCGGCCGCAAGGGTCGTCGGGCATGACCCGTCGGCTGTTCTACGTGGCGCTCGGGGCGACCGTCGGCGTGCTCGTGGTGCGCAAGCTCAGCCAGGCGGCCCGCAAGGTCACGCCCGCCGGCGTGCAGCAGTCCGTCGCCGGCGGCCTGTCCGGGCTGACCGACGCGCTCCGCGACTTCACCTCCGAGGTCCGGGACGCGATGGCCGAGCGCGAGGTCGAGCTGCGCGACGCCCTCGGCCTGGACGGCACCAACGACGACATCGACTCGCACACCTTCGGCAACTAGGACCCCCATGCGCTCCGACGAGATCCGCAGCCGCTTCCTCGGCCACTTCGAGGAGCGCGGCCACACGGTGGTCCCGTCGGCGTCGCTGATCGCCGACGACCCGACCCTGCTGCTCGTCAACGCCGGCATGGTCCCGTTCAAGCCGTACTTCCTGGGCGAGCAGGCGCCGCCGTACCCCCGGGCCGCCAGCGTGCAGAAGTGCGTGCGCACGCTCGACATCGACGAGGTCGGCAAGACCACCCGGCACGGGTCGTTCTTCCAGATGGCCGGCAACTTCAGCTTCGGTGACTACTTCAAGCAGGGCGCCATCGAGCTGGCGTGGGACCTGATCGTGAAGCCGACCTCCGACGGCGGCTTCGGCATGGCCGAGGACAAGCTCTGGGTCACGGTCTACGAGGACGACGACGAGGCGGTCCGCCTGTGGCTGTCGCTCGGGGTCAGCCCGGACCGGATCCAGCGCCTGGGCAAGGCCGACAACTACTGGAACATGGGCGTTCCCGGCCCCGGGGGACCGTCCTCGGAGATCTTCTACGACCGCGGACCGAAGTACGGCGCCGAGGGCGGCCCGGCCGTCGACGGCGAGCGCTACATGGAGTTCTGGAACCTGGTCTTCATGCAGTACCAGCTCTCCGAGGTCCGGTCCAAGGTCGACTTCGACGTCGCGGGGCCGCTGCCGAAGCAGAGCATCGACACCGGGCTGGGCCTGGAGCGGGTGGCGACCCTGCTGCAGGGCGTCGACAACCTCTACGAGATCGACACCTCGCGGCAGATCCTCGACCGCGCCTCCGAGCTGACCGGGGTGCGCTACGGCGCCGACCCGACCAACGACGTGCGGCTGCGGGTGGTCACCGACCACATCCGGACCGCGTTGATGCTCATCGGCGACGGCGTCACCCCGGGCAACGAGAAGGCCGGCTACGTCCTGCGGCGGATCGTGCGCCGCGCGGTCCGCGCCATGCGCCTGATGGGCGCGACCCAGCCGGTGGTCAAGGAGCTGGTCGACGCCGCCACCCTGGCCATGGGGCCGCAGTACCCCAACCTGGTCGAGGACGCCGTCCGCATCCACGCGGTGGCGGCGGCGGAGGAGGCCTCGTTCCTGGAGACCCTCACCCGCGGCGCGGCGGTCTTCGACACCGCGGTCCCGGCCGCGCGTGAGGCCGGAGCCCTCTCGGGGGCCACCGCCTTCGCGCTGCACGACACCTACGGCTTCCCGATCGACCTCACCCTCGAGATGGCCTCCGAGCAGGGGCTGTCGGTCGACGAGGAGGGCTTCCGCGCGCTCATGCTCGAGCAGCGCACCCGGGCCAAGGCCGACGCCAAGGGCAAGAAGACCGGTCACGTCGACGTCTCCGCCTACCGCGACCTGCTCGCCGGAGCCGGCGGCTCGACGTTCACCGGCTACAGCGAGGTCCGGTCCGAGGCGGTGCTGCGCGGCCTGCTGGTCGACGGCGCCCCCGCGTCGGCGGCGGCCGAGGGCGACGCCGTCGAGGTCGTGCTCGACCGCACCCCGTTCTACGCCGAGGGCGGTGGGCAGAAGGCCGACGCCGGTCGGCTGCTCCTGGCCGACGGAACCGTCGTGCAGGTCACCGACGTGCAGCGGCCGATGGGCGAGCTGGTCGTGCACCGGGGCACCGTCGTCAGCGGCGCCCTGCAGGTCGGCGCGTCCGTCGACGCCCAGGTCGACGTCGAGCGCCGCCGGGCGATCAGCCGGGCCCACACGGCCACCCACCTGGTGCACCAGGCGGTCCGCAAGGCGCTGGGGGAGCAGGCCACCCAGGCCGGCTCGGAAAACAACCCCGGCCGCTTCCGCTTCGACTTCTCCTCGCCCGGGGCCGTGCCGGCGTCGGTGCTCGCCGACGTCGAGCAGGAGATCAACGAGATCGCGCTGGCCGACCTCGAGGTGCGGGCCTTCGTCACCTCGCAGGAGCAGGCCCGCCGGATCGGCGCAATGGCCCTGTTCGGGGAGAAGTACGGCGACGAGGTGCGGGTCGTCGAGGTGGGCGACTACGCCCGCGAGCTCTGCGGCGGCACCCACGCTGCCCGGTCCGGCCAGCTCGGGGTGGTGAAGCTGCTGAGCGAGGCCTCCATCGGGTCGGGTGTGCGGCGGGTCGAGGGCCTGGTCGGACTCGACGCCTACAGCTACCTCGCGCAGGAGCACGTGCTGCTGTCGCAGCTGGCCGCGACCTTCAAGGTGCCGTCCGCCGAGGTCCCGGACCGGGTCGCGTCCACCCTCGCCAAGCTGCGCGAGGCCGAGAAGGAGCTCAGCGCGCTCAAGGCCGGCCAGGTGCTCCAGCGGGCCGGTGAGCTCGCCGCCGGCGCAGTCGACGTCGACGGCGTGGCCTACGTGGGCGTCGAGGCTCCGGCCGGCACCCCCGGTGACCTCGTCCGCTCGCTCGCCCTGGACCTGCGCGGCCGCCTGGCCGACCGGGCGTGCGCCGTCGTCGTGGTGGCCGGCGGTGACCGCGTCACGCTCGTCGCCGCCGTCAACGACGCCGGCCGCGCACGGGGCCTGTCGGCAGGCGCCCTGGTGCGCGAGGCCGCGCCCGCCGTCGCCGGCAAGGGGGGCGGCAAGGACGACGTCGCCCAGGGCGGCGGCACCGACGCGAGCGGCATCGCCGAGGCGCTCCGTCGCGCGGCGGCCCTGGTGACCTCGGTGGCCGCCGGGTCCGCATGAGCCTGCCCGGCGTCGTGCTGGCCGTCGACGTCGGCACGGTCCGGGTGGGGGTGGCCGCGAGCGACCCCCACCGCATCCTGGCCTCGCCGGTCGAGACCGTGGTGGCCCCCGGGCACCGCCGCGTGGCCGAGCTCGTGCGCGAGCGCGAGGCCGTGCTCGTCGTCGTCGGGCTGCCGACGTCGATGAGCGGCGCGTCCCGGTCTGCGTCGGCCGACATGGCCCGCGACTGGGTCGCCGTCTTCGCCCCGATGGTGGCGCCCGTGCCGGTGCAGCTCGTGGACGAACGGCTCACGACCGTGACGGCGACGGCGGCGCTGCGCGCGTCCGGCAAGAGCGCCAGGAAGCAGCGGGCGGTCATCGACCAGGCGGCCGCCGTCGCGCTGCTGCAGGGCGTCCTCGACACGACGCGCTGACGGTCACCTCACCCCGGCGCCGGTAGGGTCGCTGCTGTGAGTGACCTGCTGGACACGCCCCCGCCGACGCGTCGGCGTCGTCGCCGCACCGGGCTGCGCGTGGTGATCGCGCTGGTCGTCCTGCTCGGTCTGCTCGCCGGCGCCCTCGTCGGCGGGAGCCTGCTGCTGGACCGGCTCGGCAAGGACGACGCGCCCGACTACAACGGCGCGGGCACGGGCGAGGTCGTGGTCAAGGTCGAGCCGGGCCAGAACGCGAGCGACGTGGCCCGCACGCTGCTGGCGGCGGGGGTCGTGCGCAGCGTGGGCGCCTTCAACGCGGCGGCCATCGCCGATCCGGAGTCCACGAAGCTGCAGCCGGGCACCTACGCCCTGCGCAGCAGGATGAGCGCCGCGTCGGCCCTGGACCTGCTGCTCGACCCGGACGCCCGTGTGCAGGGAACCGTGGCCATCCCCGAGGGCTTCCGCGTGTCGCAGACGCTCGAGCGGATCGCCGCCCGCACCGACATCCCGCTCAAGGACCTGCAGGCGGCCGCGAAGGACACCGCGAAGCTGGGGCTGCCCGCCTACGCCGGCGGAAAGCTCGAGGGCTTCCTGTTCCCGGCCACCTACGAGGTCGAGCCCGGGACCAGCGCCGTCGAGGTGCTCTCCATGATGGTCAGCCGCTTCTCCCAGGCGGCGGCCAGCACCGGCCTGGAGGCCAAGGCGGCGGCCCTGGGACGGACGCCGTACGAGATCGTCACCGTCGCCTCGCTGATCGAGCGTGAGGTGCGGTTCGACGACGAGCTGCCCAAGGTCGCGCAGGTGGTCTACAACCGGCTCGAGCAGGGCGAGACGCTGGGCATCGACGCCGCGATCCTCTACGGGCTCGGGCGCACCTCGGGTGGGCTCAAGCAGAGCGAGCTCGACAAGGTGACGCCCTACAACCTGCGCAAGGTCCGGGGGCTGCCCCCGACGCCGATCGCCTCGCCGGGGGAGAAGACCCTGCTGGCGGCGCTCAACCCCACCGGCGGCGACATCCTGTTCTACGTGCTGTCGACCAAGGAGGGGCGCTCCACCTTCACCTCCACCCTCCGGGAGCACAACGCCGCCGTGGCGAAGGCCCGACGCGAGGGCATCTTCTAGGTGCGCGCCGCGGTGCTGGGCAGCCCGGTCGCGCACTCCCTGTCGCCGCTGCTGCACCAGGCCGCGTACGCCGCGCTTGGCCTGGACTGGACCTACACGGCGGTCGACTGCTCGGCGGCCTCGCTCCCGTTCTTCCTCGACGGGCTCGACGCCTCCTGGGCCGGCCTGTCCCTGACCATGCCGCTCAAGGAGGCGGTCCTGCCCCTGCTGACCACCGTCACCCCGCTCGCGGCGTCGGTGGCGGCCGCCAACACGGTCGTGATGGGCCCGGACGGGCTGCACGGTGACAACACCGACGTGCAGGGGATCCTCGCGGCCCTGGCTGAGGTCGGCCTGACCGCCGTGTCCACCGCGGTGGTGCTCGGCGGGGGAGCGACCGCGCGGTCCGCCGTCGCGGCGCTCGCCGGGATGGGCTGCACGTCGCCGACGCTCGTCGTGCGCTCCTCGCCGGACGCGACGCTCGCCGCCTGCGACCGGCTCGGGGTCACCCCCACGGTCACCGCCTGGGACCCGTCGGTGCTGGACGGTGTCGAGCTGGTCGTCTCGACGCTTCCGTCCGGCGCCGCCGACCCCTTTGCGGCCTCCGCCAGGGACGTGCCCGTCCTGCTCGACGTCGTCTACGACCCCTGGCCGACGCCGCTCGCCGCCGCCTGCCACGGTGTGGTGGTCTCCGGCCGCGCGATGCTCCTGCACCAGGCGGCGGCGCAGGTCGAGCTCATGACCGGACGCGCGGCTCCGCTCGAGGCGATGCGGGCGGCCCTCGCCGGCTGAACGCTCAAGGGTCCCTGCCGCACCGCCGATGCAGGACCTGTAGCCGTGGGTGCGGTTGCACGGGCCGAGCGAGGACAGAGGGGCACGGATGTCAGACCTGCACGCGGGGAGCCGATCGGAACGGCTCGACACCGCCATCCACGCGCTGCTGTCCTCGACAGCCGAGATCGAGGCCGCCGCGGTGGTCTCCTTCGACGGCCTGCCCATGGCGAGCGCGCTTCCTCCGTCGATGGACGAGGACCGGGTCGCCGCCATGAGCGCGGCCCTGCTCTCCCTCGGTGAGCGTGCGGCCCAGGGACTCGGCCGGGGGAGCTCTCCCAGGTCTACATCGAGGGGGAGTCCGGCACGGTCTTCCTCATCAGCTGCGACGACGAGGCCGTCCTGGTGGCTGTCGCCGCCAAGGGCGCCAAGATCGGCATGATGCTCTACGAGGTGAAGCGCGCCGCGGCCACGGTCGCCGGGGTGCTGCGGACCGAGGAGCCCGCGGCCCCGCCGGTGCTCCAGGCCGTGCCGAGCGCCCCCGCGGAGCCTTCCTACGCACCGCAGCAGGACACCTCGTGGTCGTCCTACGCCCCCAACGCCGCCGCCCTGCCGGCCGAGCCCCCGGCCTGGTCGTAGCCGTGAAGCTCGAAGGAACTCTTGACGCGTTCAGCCTGCCGGACATCTTCCAGCTGCTGAGCGCCACCCGCAAGACCGGGACCCTGCACGTGCGGCGCGAGCCCGGCCGCCACGGCGCGATCCACCTGCGCGAGGGCGACATCACCGGTGCGCGCGCCCAGGTCGACCGCCAGGAGCTGGGCCGGCGCCTCGTCGGCGCGGGCCTGGTCGACGACGCCACCCTCGCCAAGGCGGTCGAGCGGGTCGGCCACCAGGAGGGCGCGGGCCTCGGACGGATGCTGGCCGACACGGCGCCCCTTGATGCCGAGACCGTCCGTGCGCTCGCCGCCGAGCAGGCCGTCGACGCGGTCTTCGACCTCCTGCGCTGGGCCGAGGGCGAGTTCGCCTTCGTCGCCGACGAGACCGACCCGGACGACCTCGGCGCCACGCTCCCCGTGGAGCAGGTCGTCACCGAGGCCCGCCGCCGCCTGGAGGCCTGGCCCGCCCTGGCCGTCGCCGTCCCCTCACCCGACGCCGTCGTCACCGTCGCCTCGGCGCCAGGCAGCGAGCCCGCCGTCGCCGCCGCGGAGTGGTGGCTGCTCGCCCTGGTCGACGGCCGCCGGACCGTCGGCGAGCTCGTCAACCTGTCCGGGCGCGGCGAGTACGCCGTCGTCTCGTGCCTCGCCGGGCTCGTGACGCGCGGGCTGCTCGACGTGCGCCACGGTTCGGACGAAGCGCTGTCGTCGCTGCACCGCCGCCAGACGCTGCTGGCCGGGCTGGAGGGCGTCCGCGTCCCCACCGCGCCGCCGGCGGCGCCCGCGCCCGTGCAGCAGGTGGTGACGACGCCGTCTGCGGCGGCCCCCTCGCGTGCCCCGGTCATCCCCGAGCGGCCGGAGCCCTTCGTGGCGCCCCGGCAGCCCGAGCACGCGGAGCCCCCGCACCAGACGCGCCCGATCGGCGTGTCGGCGTCGCTGTCGCTCCCGGGTGCCGGCTCTCCCGGCTCCTCCGGGTCGCACGGCTCGGTGAACGGCGCGACCGCCCTGCAGCCGCAGGCCGACGTCGCCGTGTCGCCCGGTCTGCACCTGGACCCCAGTGTCAACAAGAGCCTGCTGCTGCGGCTCATCGCCGGCGTGCGGGGGCTGTGATGAGCGCGCGCACCCCGAACCGCCGCAAGCACAACGGCACCGCGGTCAAGATCGTGGTCACCGGGCCGTTCTCGGCCGGGAAGACCACGCTGATCCGCACGATCAGCGAGATCACGGTCCTGTCGACCGAGAAGGACGTCTCGGACCACACGAGGTCGCGCAAGGCCGAGACCACCGTGGCCATGGACTTCGGCCGCATCACGATCGACCGCGAGCTGGTGCTCTACCTGTTCGGCACGCCCGGTCAGGACCGGTTCGACTTCATGTGGGAGATCCTCGGCGAGGGGATGCTCGGCTACATCCTGCTGGTCGACAGCTCCCGGCCGGACAGCCTGGAGGAGGCCGTCGGCATCCTGGCTGCCTTCCGCAAGATGGCCAAGGTGCCGTTCGTCGTGGCGCTGAACCGGACGGCCGGGCTGGACCCCGAGGGCGAGGCCGAGGTGCGGCGCGTGCTCGAGCTCCACGAGGACACCCCGGTCGTGCCGTGCGACGCCACCGACCGCGAGTCGGTCAAGGCCGTCCTGCTCGCCCTGCTGTACTCCGTCGTCGACCAGCTCGACGGCGTCCCCGCCCGGGTCTGACCGTGCGCTGGTGGCCCTTCGGCCGCGCCGCAGCCGGGCGGCACGCGCTCGGCGCGGCGGTGACGTCGATCCCGAGTGGTCCGCCGGTCCCGGCTGTTCCGGTGCCTGCGGTGCCCGTGCCGACGGCCGCCCCCGAGCCGGACGCCCCGTCGCTGGAGGACCTGCTCGCGGCCTATGCGCACCTGCTGACCCCCGAGCCGGCCGGGCCCGCGCCGGCCGTGCCCGAGCCGACGATGCCCGCGCCGGCCGTGCCCGCGCCGTCCGGGGGGGTGCAGCTCGGGTTCCGGGACGGCACGACCGCAGAGCTCGACCCCCAGCAGTCCGCGGCGCTGCACGACCTGGCGCGCGCGCTCACGGGTTCGGACTGACCTGCCGAGCCGCACGCCGCCGGTCGGCCATTGGGCTTGGCTGGGCCGAATGGTTCAGCCCCGTGCGGCGAGCGCCGATGGTCAACGGGTGAGCCCCCGCGACCCCGGCAGGTACCTGTGAAGCAGCTCGGCGACATCCTGCTCGACGGCGGGCACCTGACCCGCGACCAGCTCGAGTCGGCCGTCGCGGAGCAGAAGCGGCTGGGGCGCGCGCTCGGCCGGGTGCTGGTCGACATGAAGCTGCTGTCCGAGGGGCAGCTGGTCGCGGCACTCGCCGCGCAGATCGGGATGAAGTTCGTCGACCTGTCGGACTACCCCGTCGACGGCAGCGCCGTCATGAAGGTCCCCGACACCGTCTGCCGGCGTCACACCGCCCTGCCGATCGGCTACGACGACGGCAAGCTCGTCGTGGCGATGGCCGACCCCGCCAACGTCTTCGCCGTCGACGACATGCGTTCGGTCTCGGGCCTGGAGATCAAGCCGGTCGTGGCCACCAAGCCCGACCTGCTCGCCGCGATCAACCGCTACCACCGCGGTGACGCCGAGCTCGACGACCTCACCTCGGCCATCGGTCTGCCGGACGAGGACGACGACCTGTCCACGGTGAAGGAGATCACCGAGGACGCGCCGATCGTCAAGTTCGTCAACCTCCTCATCACGCAGGCCATCCAGGACCGGGCCTCCGACATCCACATCGAGCCGGCCGAGAAGGACCTGCGGGTCCGCTTCCGGATCGACGGCGTGCTCCATGAGGTGATGCGTTCGCCGAAGACGATCACCGCGGGCGTCACCAGCCGCCTGAAGATCATGGCTGACATCAATATCGCCGAGCGGCGCATCCCGCAGGACGGCCGCCTGTCGGTGAACGCCAACGGCCGCAAGATCGACCTGCGTGTGGCGACCCTGCCCACGGTGTGGGGCGAGAAGATCGTCATGCGCATCCTGGACAACTCCACGGCGTCGCTCGCGCTGTCCGACCTCGGCTTCGGCGACGAGAACTACGAGGTGTACTCCAGGAGCTTCATCAAGCCCTACGGGATGATCCTGGTGACCGGCCCCACGGGGTCGGGCAAGTCGACCACGCTCTACGCCACGCTGAACATCGTCAGCAAGCCCGAGGTCAACGTCATCACGGTCGAGGACCCGGTGGAGTACCGCCTGCCCGGGATCAACCAGGTGCAGACCAATGCCAAGGCGGGCCTCACCTTCGCGGCGGCGCTGCGCTCGATCCTGCGCTCGGACCCCGACATCGTCCTGCTCGGTGAGATCCGCGACCAGGAGACGGCGCACATCGCCATCGAGGCCGCCCTCACCGGCCACCTCGTGCTGTCGACCCTGCACACCAACGACGCGCCGAGCGCCGTCGTCCGCCTCACCGAGATGGGCATCGAGCCGTTCCTCGTGGGGTCGGCGCTGGACTGCGTGCTGGCCCAGAGGCTCGCGCGACGGCTGTGCCCGAAGTGCAAGGAGGCGTACACCCCGACCCGGCAGTTCCTCGAGGACAGCCGCTTCCCGATCCATCCCGACGAGCCGGTGCCCACCCTCTACCGCCCGATCGGCTGCAGCGCCTGCTCCAAGACCGGCTACAAGGGCCGGCTGGCCCTGCACGAGGTGATGGCGGTGAGCGAGGAGATCGAGAAGCTGGCGGTGGAGCACGCCTCGTCGCTGGTCATCGGCAAGGTCGCCCGGGAGCAGGGGATGATCACGCTGCGCGACGACGGCCTGACCAAGGTCAAGGCCGGCCACACCTCCCTCGAGGAGATCCTGCGCGTCGTCGTGTAGTTCTCAAGGGACTGCGCCGAACGGCCGATGCCGGAGGGACGAGCCCGCACCGGGCACCCACTCCCCAGAGGGACGGCACGTGGACCAGCACACTCCCGCAGGCTTCGACGGGTACTTCGGCTCGGCCGCGGCCACCCCGGAGCCCGCCACCCCTGCGGCTCCCCAGTGGCAGCCGGCGCCCCCCCTGCCGTCCGAGCCCGCGACCATGACGTTCGCGGCGGCCCCGAGCTTCGCCCCTCTACCGGCGGCTCCCGCGCCCGTCGTCGCCGCGCCGGCCCCGCCCTGGGAGGCGGCAGCTGCCGTGGTGCCACCGCCGACAGCGGCTGCGGTGGTGGCCGCACCGGTGGTCGCTGCGCCGGTGGTGGAGGCGTCCGTGGCCTTCCAGCTCGCGCCGACCCCCGCAGTGGCACCGGCGCCGGCCGCACCAGCCGCAGTGCCGGCGCCTACCGCGATGGCTCCCGTCCCTGCGCCGCCCGTCCCACCTGCCGTGCCCGCGCCGACCACGCTGGCTCCGCAGGCGTCGGCGGCGCCGTCGGCCGGGCTGGTTCCCGAGCAGCCGCGTCCGGCCGCGGCGTCGGGCGCGCCGGTGGAGGCCAAGCGTGTCGGCGCCGAGGACAACAGCGAGGACAGCAACTTCCTGTCCGACCTGCTGGTCACGCTGCTGGAAACCGGCGGCTCGGACCTGCACCTCACGGTCGGCGCCCGCCCCACCGTCCGCGGCCAGGGCAGCCTGCGCCAGCTCGAGGACTTCCCGGTCCTGACGCCGCTGGTCATCCAGCGCACGCTCTACGCGATCCTCTCCCAGAAGCAGCGCGAGAAGTTCGAGGAGACGCTCGAGCTCGACTTCGCCTACAGCCTGCCCGGCCGGGCCCGCTTCCGCGTCAACATCTACCAGCAGAAGGACAGCCTCGGCGCCGCCTTCCGCGTGATCCCCTACGAGATCAAGAAGCTCGAGGACCTCGGCGTCCCGGCGCAGGTGGCGGCGTTCGCCATGCTGCCGCGAGGGTTCGTCCTGGTCACCGGTCCGACCGGCTCGGGCAAGTCGACGACGCTGGCCTCGGTCGTCGACATGGCCAACCGCAGCCGCAACGACCACATCATGACCGTCGAGGACCCGATCGAGTTCCTGCACGAGCACAAGAAGCTGCCTGGTCAACCAGCGCGAGGTGGGGGAGGACACCCACTCGTTCAAGAACGCGCTCAAGCACGTGCTGCGTCAGGACCCGGACATCATCCTGGTCGGTGAGATGCGCGACCTCGAGACGATCGAGATCGCCCTGACGGCCGCCGAGACCGGCCACCTGGTCATGGCCACCCTGCACACCCAGGACGCCGCGCAGACCATCGACCGCGTCATCGACGTCTTCCCGCCGAGCCAGCAGCAGCAGGTCCGCGTCATGCTGTCCGGCGCCCTGCAGGGCGTGGTCTGCCAGCAGCTGGTGAAGACCGCCGACGGGAAGGGCCGCGTGGTCGCCTGCGAGGTCATGGTGGCCACCCCCGCCATCCGCAACCTCATCCGCGAGGGCAAGACCCACCAGATCTACTCGGCGCTGCAGGCCGGCGCCAAGCACGGCATGCAGACCATGGACGCGCACCTGGCCGAGCTCGTCAAGAAGGGCACGATCACCTACGACGCCGCCCTGGAGAAGTGCCACCACGTCGAGGACTTCAACCGCCTCTGCGGCCGCTGAGAGGGCTGACCGACCATGAGCAGTGCCACCCTGACCTTCGAGTACAAGGTCCGCGACAAGGCCGGCGCCATCAAGACCGGCAAGCTCGACGCCGAGTCGCAGGCCCAGGTCGCCAACAAGCTGAAGTCCATGGGGTACGCCCCCATGAGCATCACCCAGGCGAACGCCGGGCTGAACAAAGAGATCAAGATCCCGGGGATGGGCCCGAAGAAGGTCAAGCTCAAGGACCTTGCGGTCTTCTCGCGCCAGTTCGCCACGATGATCAACAGCGGACTGTCCCTGCTGCGGTCGCTGTCGATCCTCACCGAGCAGACCGAGAACCCCGAGCTCGCCCGGGTGCTCGGCGAGGTGCGCAACGACATCGAGACCGGCAGCTCGCTGTCGGTCGGCATGGCCAAGCACCCGAACGTCTTCCCGCCGCTCATGGTGAACATGTGCCGGGCCGGCGAGGTCGGCGGCTTCCTCGACATGGTGCTGCTGCAGATCGCGGAGAACTACGAGGCCGAGGTCAAGCTGAAGAGCAAGATCAAGGCGGCGATGACCTACCCGGTCGTCGTCTTCATCATCGCCATCCTCGCCGTCATCGGCATGCTGCTGTTCATCGTGCCGGTCTTCGTCGGCCTGTTCGACGGCTTCGACGCGCAGCTGCCCGCGCCGACGCGTTCCTGGTCTTCCTGTCCGGGCTGATGAAGTTCATGGCCCCGCTCGGCGTCGTCGGCTTCATCGCCTTCACGGTCACCTGGCCCAAGGTCAAGCTGCAAGCCGCAGGTGCGCAACGTCCTGGACCCGCTCAAGCTCAAGATGCCCGTCTTCGGCCTGCTGTTCCAGAAGATCGCGCTGGCCCGGTTCGCCCGCAACCTGGGCACGATGATGAAGAGCGGCGTGCCGATCCTGCAGAGCCTGGACATCGTCGCCGTCGACGACGGGCAACGTCGTGCTCGAGCGCGCCATCCGCGACGTCCAGGAGAGCGTGCGGCAGGGCGAGGCGCTGGCCCAGCCGCTGACGCAGCACCCGGTCTTCCCGCCGATGGTCGTGCAGATGATGTCGCGTCGGCGAGGACACCGGCGCCCTGGACACCATGCTGCACAAGATCTCCGAGTTCTACGACCAGGAGGTCGAGGCGACGACCGAGGCGCTGACGGCGCTCATCGAGCCGCTCATGATCGTCGTCATCGGCGCCATCATCGGCGCCATGATCGTGGCGCTCTACATGCCGATCTTCAGCCTGATGAACGTCATCAAGTAGGCCCGTCCGCCGCCGTCCCGACGGGCCCCGTCCGCTACCGGCGGCGGGGCCTCGTCGCGCTTTCTCGGAGAACTTCAGAACCTCGCTCAAGGCCGGCCCCGCGGCGCGACCGAAGCAGTAGTTGTCATCGAGCCGCACGACCAAGACAAGGGCACACCCGCCGCAAGGCGGGGTCGCAAAGCCAGGGGACCCGAAGGGTTCGCCCAGCTGCCTCGGCCGGCACCCTCCCTGGAGGGGCCGCGTGAGGGACCTGACCAGCGCCACCGCGCGGCTCACACCCATACGTCCACGGAGGACATCGCCATGCTCGCTCGCATCCGCAAGGCCCAGGAGAACAACGAGGGCGGCTTCACCCTCATCGAGCTCCTCGTCGTCATGATCATCATCGGCATCCTCGCCGCGATCGCCATCCCGGCCTTCCTCTCGCAGAAGAAGAAGGGCTTCGAGGCCAGCGAGAAGAGCGACCTTCGCTCGATCGCCACCGAGATCAGCACCCAGCTCGTCGACAACCCCGCTGCGGTCTCCGTTGTCGCCTCTGGTACGGGTGTCCTCGCCGTCAACGGCAGCGCCATCAACCTCTCGCCGGGCAACAGCCTCAACGGGACGCCTCGTGTGACGGTCGCCCAGGGCACCTACTGCGTCGGCCTGACCAACACCGGCGCCGGCAGCCAGTGGTACATCACCAACGGCCCGGTCGGCGGCCCGCCCACCTCTCAGACCCTCACCACCACCGCCTGCTCGTAGGACCTCTGCGACAGGAAGGGCCGGCTCCTCGGAGCCGGCCCTTCCTGCGTTGAGCCCAGGTGCCGCGCAGCGCCTCAAGGTGATGGGTCCGGGGACCGACGACACAAGTGCAGCGCCGCTGCAGAGGAGGGTGGGCGTGATCGCAAGGGTGAACCGTCGCTTCGGCGACGACGGGGGCTTCAGCCTCATCGAGGCGGTCGTGGCCGCGCTCGTCCTCGTGCTGTTCAGCACCGGCCTGGCCGCCATGATCGGCAGCAGCCTGCGGGTGACCAAGTCGGACAAGCAGCGGGTCGCTGCGACCAACCTGGCCGCCCGTGAGCTGGAGATCACGCGCAACAACTTCCGGTCTTCCGACACCGCGGCGCTCGCGATCGTCGACCAGGGCGTCGTGACCAACCCGAACCCCCTCGACGTGGCGGGCACCAACCTCGTCGACGGCACCGCCGTACACGGTGCGCCGCTCCGCCGAGTTCGCGCCGACCGGGACCGCCGCCAACGCCTGCGACGGCGGTGCCGCCGTCACCTACCCGAACGTCCGCCTGGCCGTCGAGGTGACCTGGCCGGACATGGGTGCGGTCAAGCCGGTGCGGGTCGACAGCATCATCACGCCGACCAAGCGCATCCTGACCGGCTCCTACGCGTTCGTGGCCTTCAAGGTGCTGACCCAGGCCGGCGCTCCCAACCCCGGTCGCACCGTCAGCCGCCACGGGCCCCGCCGGCGTGATCACCGACACCACAGACGCCAGTGGGTGCGCTGTCCTGGGCATCGCGACGCCGGGCAGCTACGCGGTCACGGTGAACGAGCCCGGCTTCGTCACCGGGCAGGCCGAGCCCAGCAAGACGTTCCCGCTGACCGTCGCCGCCGCGAGCTTCCGACAGCGTCGGTCACCTACGACCGGTCCGCCTCGGGCGTCGTCACCTTCGCGACGTTGCCGGCTACGCGCCTCCCCAGCCCCCTGCCGTACGTCGCAGTCGGCAACCAGGCCCTGCCGAGCACCTCGCGGACGCTGACGTTCGCGCCGACCGGCAACCCGATGACCGTCACCGGGCTCCCGGCCTACACCGACGGGTGGACGACCTTCGCCGGCGGCTGTTCCGACAGCGACCCGACCCGCACACCGACCAACGGCAGCCTCACGCCGGTCGTTCCTCGGGCCGGGCACGACGGGCGTCCTCACCGCCAGCCTCGCGGCGATCGACGTCAACGTGCGGCAGACGACCACGACCGGGGCGATCGCCGGGGTGCAGGTCACGGCCACCAAGACCTCCCCCGCGACCTGCTCGGTCGCCGGACAGGCCAGCCTGGCCCTCGGTGTCACCGACGCCCTGGGCAACCTCCGGACGAGCCTGCCGTACGGAGCGTGGACCGTGCGTGCCGGCAACGGTGCCACCGGCATCGCGCCCGCGCAGAGCGCCGCGGCGCAGACCGTCCAGGTGAACGTCACATGAGCGTCCTGACGCGTATGCGCGCCGTCACCTCCGACGCGGCCGGCGACGCCGGGGTCACCCTGGCCGAGCTGATGGTCACCATTTCCGTGGGCTCGCTGGTGCTGGCCGCGTCGGCGGTGCTGTTCAACGCGGCCCTGCGCAGCAACGCCATCACGATCGAGCGGGTCGACACGGTCAACAGCGGCAAGGTGGCCATGGACTCGATGACCCGGTCGCTGCGCAGGGCAGTGCTCCCCAGCCAGCTCGACGACATCACGAGCACCGATGCGGCGTTCCTGCAGGGCACCTCCACGGTGTCGTTCTACGCCAACCTGCAGAACGACAACAACCTCATCGGGCCCAGCCGCGTGTCGTACACGATCGCCGGCGGTCTGCTGACGCAGACCGTTCAGCGCCCGACGCCCACGCCGCCGACGACCACGACTACACCTACTGCTCACCCGGCACCGCCGGATGCGTCGTGCAGACCCGGGTCCTGTCTCCTGACGTGTCGTCGACCGGCAGCCTGTTCACCTACTACAGCAGTGCCGGGACCGCGCTGGTGCTGTCCGCGTCCTGCGCGGGGTTCCGTGCCTCGCCGGCACCGACCTCGTCGACGTCGACGCCGTCGAGGTGCGCATCGCCGTCCAGCAGCGTTCCGGCCAGGCCCGGCCCACCACGTACATCAGTCGTGTCAGCCTTCCCAACCACGATGCCGTCCCCCGGCTGGAGAGCACTTCGTGAGCCGCTTCCGACGCCCCGCCGGCGATGACGGCGCGATCATGATCATCGTTGTCCTGACGATGCTTCTCATCACCGGCCTCGTCACCGCGGGTCTCGGCTACGCCGCGGCCGCCCAGCGCACGTCCCGCGCCGACCAGGACCGCAATGCGGCGCTCGGCGCGGCGCAGGCGGGCATCGACGACTACCTGGCCAGGCTGAACCGCAACGACAACTACGGGCGGCTCAACCCCTTTAACGACTGCGCCAACGTGGCGATCGGCGGTCCCGCGGCACCGACCAACTCCTGCGGATGGACGGCGACGACGGCTCCCGGCTGGCAGCGCGTCTCGCCCTCGAGCCCGAACGACGTGAGGTCGCCGGCGTTCCACTACGACGTGGACGCCACCAACCTCGACGCGTCCGGCAGCATCAAGGTCACCGCGACGGGTCGCAGCAACGGGCAGAAGCGCACGCTGCAGGTGACTCTGGCACGCCAGGGCTCGCAGGACTTCCTGTATTACACCGACCACGAGGACGCCGACCCGGACAACGACCAGATCTACCCGGACTCGGCGCCCATGCCCGCTCGCTGCAACAGCTACTGGTGGGGTCGGAGCCCGGACGGGGCGACCAACCCGCGTCGAACCGACGGAAGCGGCTGCGCCGAGATCACGTTCATCGGCGGCGACCGGCTCGACGGCAAGGTGCACACGAACGACTCGCCGCTGTTCACGGCCTCCGGCACGACCAAGCCGGCGTTCCCGCAGGGCTATGAGACGTCCGACCCCGCGTGCCAGGCGGTCGTCCCCGGCGATGTCGCGACCTACAAGTACTGCGACCGGGCGCAGATCGGACCCGCCCCGGGCGGGACCGCCCCGTCGTACGCCCAGCCGCTGTACCTGCAGGACAACACCGCGAGCTTCGCGGGCTATCCCGGCTGCCAGTACACCGGCGCCACTCGCGTCCTGCTGCAGGCCGACGGAACCATGAAGGTGTGGAGCAAGGACAGCACCGGGGTGACGGCGGCGTGCGGAGGCACGAACGTCACGACCGCTGCCGGCGCGACGGTTGCCGTGCCCACCGACAAGGTGATCAACGTCCGGTCCGGGGACAACCTGCGCACCTGCAACAGCCAGGAGATCGACGGCATCCTTCCGCTGGGCACCTACCAGGCCAACCCGACCGTCGGCAGCTACACGGTGGACCAGAACATGCTGTACCTCGACGCCCGGTGCGGGCTCGGCAACCTGTACATCGAGGGGCAGCTCAAGGGGCGGCTGACCATCGCCGCGCAGAACACGATCGTCCTGACGGGCGACACGGTCTACGCGGGGGGCCTCAACGGCAGTGACCTGCTCGGCCTGGTGGCCGGCAGCTCGGTCGCCGTGATGCACCCCTACCTCGTCACGTGCAAGAAGCAGAGCAAGTCCAGCGGTGACGCGACCTGCGGCACCGGCTACGTCCAGGACACCACGCCCGGAGAGGTGGCCGGCTGGCCGCACAACGTCGCGGGCGTGCCCGGTCCCGGCCTCGAGGTCGATGCCGCGATCCAGTCGATCTCGCACAGCTTCTACGTGCAGAGCTACAACGTCGGCACCTCGCAGGGCACCCTGATGGTCCGGGTGCTCTTGCGCAGAAGTGGCGCGGCATCGTCGGCACCGGTGGTGGCTCCAAGGGCTACCTGAAGGACTACAAGTACGACAAGCGGCTCAAGTACGCCTCCCCCCCGTACTTCCCGCAGTTCACCGGGGCCGTCTGGGGACCGCGCTACGTGGGCGAAGTCAGCAACCCGTACTAGACACGACCCGTGACCCTCGCGCTCGTCCTGTCCGTCGGCCTCCTCGGCGTCCTCATCGGCTCCTTCCTCAACGTGGTCGTGTACCGCGTGCCCGCGGGACTCAGCGTGGTGCAGCCCGCCCTCGGCCTGCCCGGCCTGCGGCAGCGCCATCAGGGCCCGGGACAACGTGCCTGTCCTCGGCTGGTTGCTCCTGCGGGGGCGATGCCGCGAGTGCGGCAGCCCATCAGCGTCGCGTATCCGCTGGTCGAGCTCGGGACGGGCGGGCTGTTCGCCGTCATGGCGGTGCGGTTCGGCGTGGACCCGGTGCTGCCGGCGTACCTGTACCTGGCGGCGGTCGGCCTGGCGCTGGCCCTGATCGACCTGGACGCAAGCGGCTCCCAGACGTCCTGACGCTTCCCAGCTACCCGGTCGCCGCGGTCTGCTCGGCATCGCGGCGCTGACCGGCAGTGACAGCGGCGACTGGCCGCGTGCCCTGGCCGGGGGAGCGGTCATGTTCGCCCTGTACTTCGCCCTGTGCTTCGCCTATCCGGCCGGCATGGGCTTCGGCGACGTCAAGCTGTCCGGGGTCCTGGGTCTGTACCTGGGTTGGCTGGGCTGGGGAAGCCTCGCCGTCGGCCTGTTCCTGGGCTTCCTGTTCGGCGGCCTCGTCGGCATCGGCCTCGTGGTCGTCAAGAAGGGCGGCCGCAAGACCGCGGTGCCGTTCGGGCCGTTCATGCTGTCCGGTGCTCTGGTCGCGATCCTGATCGGGCAGCGCCTGGCCGATGCCTACCTGGATCTCACGCTCGGCTGACCGCTCCGAACCGGCAGAGACGGACGCCGCAGACGTCCTGCCCGGCGCTGAGCCGGATGGCTCACCCCGCCTCACCCTCAAGGACCCGCGCCCAGCGTCCGAAGCCCTCTCTGACAAAGAGCGAGCAACTCGCGCGAGGGGACCGGAGCAGTGGCAGGAAGAGCAGTGGTGGGACTGGACATCGGCACGTCCGGTGTCCGCGCCGCCGAGCTGACGACCAGCAAGAACGGGACGACACTCGAGCGCTTCGGGCAGGTCGCCCTGCCGGCCGGCGCGGTCCGGGACGGCGAGGTGGTCGACGCCGATGCCGTCGCGGCAGCGATCAAGCAGCTGTGGGCGCAGGCGAAGTTCAGCACCAAGAAGGTCATCGTGGGGGTGGCGAACCAGAAGGTCGTCGTCCGCCAGGTCGACCTGCCCTGGCTGCCGGCCAAGGAGCTGCGGGCCAGCCTCGCCTTCCAGGTGCAGGACTTCATCCCGATGCCGGTCGAGCAGGCCATCCTCGACTACCACCCGCTCGAGGAGTTCACCAGCGACTCGGGCAGCCGCATGGTGCGGGTGCTGCTGGTGGCTGCGGCTCGCGACATGGTCGGCGGAGCCATCAGCGCCGTCGAGAAGGCCGGACTGATCCCCGCGATGGTCGACCTGAACAGCTTCGCGGTGCTGCGCAGCCTGGTCACGCCGGCAGTGGTCTGGGATCGCTCCAGGCCGAGGCCCTGGTGGACGTCGGTGCCAGCGTCACGAACATCGTCGTCCATCAGGGCGGGGTCCCGCGTTTCGTGCGCATCCTGCTCATGGGAGGCGCCGACATCACCGACGCCGTTGCCGAGCGGATGGGGGTCCCCATCGACCAGGCCGAGTCGGTCAAGCAGTCCACCGGCCTGGCGCTGGTCGCCGGCGCCGCGGAGGCACACCCCGCCAACCGGGCCATCGAGAGCAGCGGCAGCGCCTTCGTCGAGGAGGTCCGCGGCTCGCTGGACTACTACTTGGCGCAGCCCGGCGCGGCGCGCATCAGCCGGGTCGTCCTGTCCGGGGGCGGTTCCCGCCTGGTCGGCCTCGTTGAGCGGCTGTCCGCGGCGACCCGCCTCCCTGTCGAGCCGGCACGTCCGATGTCGCTGCTGACCGTCGGCAAGACCGGCCTGACCGAGGAGCAGCTCGCCTACGTCGAGCCCATGGTCACGGTCCCGGTCGGCCTCGCGATGGGGGTGGCGTCATGAGTGCTCTGAGCCTGTCGAAGAAGCGGGACGAGACGGCCGTGCTGCACGTGCAGGCCGTCGTGCTCCCACGCGTCAACCTGCTGCCTCCCGAGATCGCGATCCGCCGGACATTCCGTCAGGTCCAGTTCGGTCTCGGGGGAGCGGTTCTGGCCGCGGTCGGGTCTGGTCGCGCTGCTCTACGTCGCCGCCACCGGCGCGGTCGAGCGACGCGCAGACCGAGCTCGACACCTCGACCGCCACCGGCTCGCAGCTCCAGGCGGAGTCGGCCAAGTACGCCGACGTCACGGCGGTCTACGCGCGTGCCGCGGCGGCCAGGCGATGCTCACCCAGGCCATGGGCGAGGAGGTGCGCTGGTCGCGCTTCATGAACGACCTCAGCCTCACCGTGCCGGACAACGTCTGGGTCAAGAACGTGGCGTTCACCCAGGCCCCGCGGCGCCCGGCCGCCGGTCGCAGCCGAGCCCGGGATCGGCACGTCACCTTCACGGGTGTCGGCTTCGCCCACGACGACGTCGCGGTCTGGCTGGAGGCGCTGGCCAAGCAGAAGGGCTTCGCCAACCCCTACTTCGCCAACTCGACCGAGGCCCTGCTGGGGTCGCGCAAGACCGTGAACTTCACCTCGACGGCGACCCTCACCTCGGCCGCCCTGTCCGGCCGCTACACCGCACCGGCCGGAGGCTGACGTGGACAAGCTGAAGCAGTCGTCGCCCTCACCGTCGCGGGGTGCCTGGCGATCCTGGCGGCCGGTTGGTTCCTGCTCGTCGGCCCCAAGCGCAGCGAGGCCGCGGACCTGCGGGCGCAGACGGCCTCCCAGGAGAGCCAGAACGCCAGCCTCCGCACCCAGCTCGCGGTCCTGAAGGCCCAGGCCAAGGACCTGCCCAAGCAGCAGGCCAAGCTCGCCGCGGTCGCCGCGAAGATCCCGGAGAACCCGGCCCTGCCGGCGCTCATCCGGGCTCTGGACAGCGCCAGTGCCGAGTCGGGCGTCGAGCTGGTCAGCATCGCTCCCGGCGCCCCGGCCGCGGTGGCTGCCGCCGGCGGCCGCTGCACCAGCGGACCCGGCCACGGGGCGCCGGCGCTCGCGGCGCTCCCGGCCGGCGTCCTGCAACGCATCCCGGTCGACGATCAACGTGGTGGGCGGGTACTTCGAGGTGCAGCAGTTCATGAGCGGGCTGGAGGGTCTCTCGCGAGCCCTTCGGGTCACTGCGCTGACGCTCGCTCCCGGGGCCAACCCGGTCACCGAGCCGCAGACGTCCGGCACGCCGGTGGAGGACGGCCGCACCATCACCGCCACCATCACCGGGCCGGTGTTCATGGCCGCCGGCGCGACCGCCCCGGTCGCGGTGACCCCGGTCGCCCCCGCCGCCGCGGTCGGCCGCGCTGCCGCGGCGGCTCCCGCCGCCGCCCCCGCCGCGGGCCGCCGCCGTCCCCGCCGTCCCGGCCAAGTGGAGCACGACATGACCGAGACCACGTTCCCCTTCGGCAGCGTCGAAGAGGCGACCCCTTCGTCGAGCAGGTCGAGGAGGCAGGGAGCAACCGGCGCGTCCTCGTCATGGCCGGCGGCTCGTGCTCGCCCTGGCGGTGGCCGCGGGCGGGTTCTTCCTGACGAGCGGCGGTGACTCCGAGGCCGACACGTTCGCGTCGACGGCCGCCGCGAGGCCCCGGCGCGCGAAGGCCGCTCCGACCACGCAAAAGGTCGCGACCGCGCCCGCCGCAGCCAAGGCGCTCCCGGTGCCGTTCGAGGACGATCTCGGCCGCAACCCGTTCAAGCCGCTCTACGTCGTGCCTGCCGCCCCGGCGGCAGCCGCTGTCGGCACCGGGGCGACCCGACGCTCCCGGTCCTCGTCACGGGTGGAACGACGTCAGCTGTCGGCTCCGGCGGCAGCGCTACCGACGGCGGCACCTCGACCGGCGGGACGACGTCGGGCACTCGACCGGCGGGACGACGTCGGGGGGCAGCTCGGCGTCCGGCGGAACGCCGACCGGCGGGAGCGGTTCGGGCGGCGGCGCGGCCGCGCCCACCGCTCCTGAGGCGCCCACCGCCCAGGAGTACACCCTGGTGCTGCAGCGGGTGTACGGCACCGGCAAGGACTCGACCGCCGAGTTCACGATCGACGGCCGGAAGGTCGTCGCCAAGGTCGGCGTCCGGTTCGGCCCCACCAGCGAGATCCGGCTGATCAGCCTGCAGCAGGGCCCGAAGGCCGCCCAGTGGACGAGCGTCCTGCAGGTCGGCGACGGCGAGCCCTTCGACGCCGTCACCGGCGAGAAGGTCAGCGTTCGTTAGACGCCCGACGACAGCGCCCCTTCCGGACCCGTCCGGGAGGGGCGCTGTCGTGTGCGGGACCGGCCCGGACCGCCCGTCTGGGAGACTGGGCGCGTGCTGCGTTGGTTGACCGCTGGTGAGTCGCACGGGCCTGCCCTGCTCGCCGTCCTCGAGGGCCTGCCGGCGGGGGTGACGACGACCACCGAGCAGGTGGCCGACGAGCTCGCCCGACGGCGGCTCGGCCACGGGCGGGGCGCCCGGATGGCGTTCGAGCGCGACGAGGTCGAGTTCCTCGGCGGCGTCCGCCACGGGGTGACGCAGGGCGGCACGCTGGCCGTCCGCGTCGGCAACAGCGAGTGGCCCAAGTGGGAGACGGTCATGAGCGCCGACCCCGTCGACCCGGCGCTGCTGGAGGGTCGCGCCCGCAACGCGCCCCTGACCCGACCGCGCCCCGGCCATGCCGACCTCGTGGGCATGCAGAAGTACGGCTTCGACGACGCCCGGCCCGTCCTGGAGCGGGCCAGCGCGCGCGAGACCGCCGCGCGGGTGGCCCTCGGCAGCGTCGCCAAGGCGTTCCTGCGGCAGGCCTACGGCGTGGAGGTGCTCAGCCACGTCACCGAGATCGGCGGCGTCGGCGTGGCCCCGGGCACCCCGCTGCCGACCCCGGCCGACCTGCCGACGGTCGACGCGAGTCCGGTACGGGCGTTCGACGCCGAGGCCTCCGCGCGGATGGTCGCCGAGGTCGACGTCACGCTGAAGGAGGGCGACACCCTCGGCGGCGTCGTCGAGGTGCTCGCCTACGGGCTCCCGCCCGGGCTCGGCTCCTACGTGCACTGGGACCGGCGGCTCGACGCCAAGCTTGCGGCTGCCCTGATGGGCATCCAGGCGATCAAGGGCGTCGAGGTCGGCGACGGCTTCGAGCTCGCCCGGGTGCGGGGCAGCCAGGCGATGGACGAGATCGTCGTCGGCGCCAACGGGCTCGAGCGCTCCAGCGGCAGGCTCGGCGGCACCGAGGGCGGCATGTCCAGCGGCGAGGTCCTTCGGGTCCGCGCGGCGATGAAGCCGATCAGCACGATCCCCAAGGCGCTCCGCACCGTCGACACCGCCACCGGCGAGGCGGCCGTGGCGCACCACCAGCGCAGCGACGTCTGCGCCGTGCCGGCGGCCGGCGTGGTGGCCGAGGCGATGGTGGCGCTCGTGCTGGCAGACGCCTTCGTCGAGAAGTTCGGCGGGGACAGCGTCGAGGAGACCCGCCGCAACCACGAGGCCTACCTCAAGGGCCTGTCGATCCGGTGACCCGTCCCGTCCTGGTCCTCGTCGGCCCGCCCGGCGCAGGCAAGACCACCGTGGGTCGCCTGGCTGCCGAACGCCTCGGCGTGGCCTTCCGCGACACCGACGCCGACGTCGAGCAGCAGACCGGCCAGACCATCTCCGACCTGTTCGTGAGCTCCGGCGAGGAACACTTCCGCGCGCTGGAGCGGGCCGCGGTGCAGGCGGCGCTCGCGGCCCACGACGGGGTGCTCAGCCTCGGCGGGGGAGCGGTGACCTCATCCGAGACGCGCGCACTGCTGCAGGGCCACCACGTGGTGTTCCTCGACGTCGGCCTCGGTGACGCGTTCAGTCGTACCGGGATGAACCGGGACCGCCCCCTGCTGGCGATCAACCCCCGTGCGGTCCTGCGCGAGATGCTGGCTGCGCGCCTGCCGCTCTACCGGGAGGTCGCGACCCGCGAGGTGCTCACCGATGGCAAGACCCCCGAACAGGTGCTGACCGAGACTCTGGTGGGCTCCTCGCGACTGAGCGGGGGCTTGCGCTTCGCTCAGGCTGACTGCCGGACCTGCCGAAGCCCGCAGTGGCTGCCCGCCCGGTGCGGCCGGAGGGAGCCCGCCTTGCCCGTGTCCGCGACCGTGAACAGGCCCGCCGGTGAGGCCCCGACGCCTGCAGTGCCGTGCGCCGCACGGTCGGGTCGCCTCGCGGCCGCTGGGGCGTGGCCGTGGTGGCCGGGGCTGGCTGCGCTCGTCGCCGTGGCGTCGCAGCTTCCGGCGTTGCTCCTGGTCGCGCTCTGCCTGGCGGCCGGCCGGTTGTGGATCGGCCGTGTACGCCCCGTCCCCGCGCTGGCTCTTGGCGTGGTCACCTGCGTGGCGGTCACGTCCGCGGCCGGAGTGCTTGCCGGTGTCGTGGGTGTGGACCTGCTCCTCGGCGACGGCGGACCGGCCCTCGCGGCGATCGTCGCGGCATGCCTGGCCTCCGCGCGACTGGGACGGCGTGGGCTGTCGGGGCCCTCCGGACCGGGGGGCTGGGCTGCCCTTGCCGCCTGGACCCCGTCGACGCTGTGTCTGCTCGCGGCCGCCGCCCATGCCCTCGATGTGCGGCGCACCCTCGTCTGGATGTTCGCGGGCACCGACTTCGCCGAGCACACCCGCCTGATGGCGGCCCTGCAGCGCGGAGCGGCCCTGGTCTACGAGCGCGAGGCCTATCCCCGCGGCCCACACCTGCTCCTGGCCCTGGTCTCCTCGGCCCACCGGCAGCGGCGACGTGCTGGACGCCGACCTGCGTCTCATGAGCGCCGCCGGCTGGCTCGCGCTGGCGCTGCTGCTCGCTGTGCTGGTGGAGGCGACGCTCGGGCTGGGACGGACGCTGGGGGCTCCCGTGGCGGCCACGGCCCTGGCCGGCATGGTGCTGTGCCTGTGCCTGCTGCAGTCCAGCGGGTTCATGGGCTCGGTCTTCGCGCTCGCTGCCGCACCCGGGCTGCTGGCGGCGGTGACGGTGTGGGTGCTGCCGCTCGCGCAGCAGCGGCCCTCCGGGGAGCCGACGTCCTGGGCCCTGCGGTCGACCTGCCTGGTGCTCGTCCTGGCTGCCGTGGCGAACACCTACCAGGCCCTTCTGCCCCTGCCGGTCCTCGCCGCAGCCACGCCGCTGTTGCTCGGTGCGGAGCGGCGGCGTCTCGCGCGCGAGGCCCGGGAGCTCGTCCGGTCCCCCTTCCGGCTGATCGTCGGTCTGGCCCTGCTGGGGGCGACCGCGGCCACAGCGCTCGCGCCGTTCCTGGGCCTGCTGCAGCAGGCCGGGCTCGGTCAGGCCGCAGAGGTCGGGTCGATCGCCGCCCCCGCCGGCTGGACGCTCGTTCTTTGCGTCGTGGCGTTGCTGGTGACTCAGGTCGGTCGCGGACGCACCCGCGGTGGACTGCTCTCCTTGAGCGTGCTGGGGACCGCGGCCGGTCTGGCGGTCGTGCTCGCCGTGCTCCTGCGTAGCGCAGAGCTTGGCTGGTCGCTGCAGGGCTACTACCCGCGCAAGGCCCTCTGGTTCTGCCTGGTCGGGCTGGCCCCCGCAGCGGCGGCCACGACCGCCCTGCTGCTCGCGCCGCTGGTGTCGGGCGGGGTGGGGCGCTCCTCGGCCGCACCGGCCCGGCCCGCAACGTCCTGCGCGTGGTGGCCGTCGCCGTTCCTGTCGCCGTCGCCGTGGCCCTGCTGCTGCCGGTGCTCGTCGTCCGGCAGAACCTGCTGGTCGGCTCCTTCCACGCGCCGAGCGCCGAGGACGCGGACCGAGCGTCTGGACATCGCCACCGAGCAGTCCGGCCGCTTCCGTCCCGCCGTGACCGTGCCTGTCGGCGTCGGCATCGTCTACCACCCCCGACTCGCTGGGCAGCTACGTCATCTCCAAGATGATGAGCGTTAGGACCGGGCAGGGCGTGACCCATGGCAACCCGCAGCATCCGTGCCAGGCGGTCGGCGACGTCGTCGCGTCCAGCGCGCGGCGGGCGGTCATCGTCACGGAGCTCGCCGCCGACGTGGTGCAGCGGTTCGCCGAGCTGCAGGGCTGCGGCGACGTACCTGTCGTGCACCTCGACACCGGCGACCCGGACGGCGTACGCCTTCAGGACGGCCTCCTGAGGGGGATCCTCGCCCGCGACGGTCACTAGGGTTGCGCCCATGAGCACACCCGCATCACGGTCAAGGGCACGCAGCCCTACGACGTCGTCGTCGGGGAGGGCCTGCTCGGCGAGCTGCCCGGGCTGCTGCCCGGCGCGCAGCGGATCGCCGTCGTCCACCCCGGAGCGCTGGCCACCACCGGGGAGGCGATCCGCGAGGACCTCGCCGCGCAGGGGTTCGAGGCGATCGCCGTCGAGGTGCCCGAGGGGGAGGCCAGCAAGGACCTCAAGGTGGCGGCCTACCTGTGGGACGTGCTGGGCCAGGTGGGGTTCACCCGCAGCGACGCCGTCGTGGCCGTCGGGGGAGGGGCCACCACCGACCTCGCAGGCTTCGTGGCCGCCACCTGGCTGCGCGGCGTCCGGGTGGTGCACGTGCCGACCACGCTGCTGGGCATGGTCGACGCCGCGGTCGGCGGCAAGACCGCCATCAACACCGGAGCCGGGAAGAACCTGGTGGGGGCGTTCCACCCGCCGGCCGGCGTCCTGTGCGACCTGGCTGCGCTGGAGACCGTGCCCCGGCACGACTACGTGGCCGGTCTCGCCGAGACGATCAAGGTGGGGTTCACCCACGACCCGCGGATCCTGGAGCTCATCGAGGCCGACCCGAAGGGCGCCCAGACCCCTCAGGGGCCGCACACCCGCGAGCTGGTCGAGCGGGCCATCGCGGTCAAGGCCGCCGTGGTGGGCGACGACCTCACCGAGCAGGGTGGCCGCGAGGTCCTCAACTACGGACACACCCTCGGGCACGCCATCGAGAAGGTGGAGAAGTACTCCTGGCGGCACGGAGCGGCCGTCAGCGTCGGGCTCGTGTTCGCCGCCGAGCTCGGTCGGCTGGCCGGGCGGCTCGACGACGCCACCGCCGAGCGGCACGCGGCGGTGCTCGCCTCGGTCGGGCTGCCCGTGCAGTACGACGGCGACTGGCAGCGGCTGCACGCCGCGATGGCCGTCGACAAGAAGAGCCGGGGCAGCCGCCTGCGCTTCGTCGTGCTCGACGCCCTCGGCAAGGCGCGCATGCTGGAGGATCCCGACCCGTCGCTGCTCGTCGCGGCGTACGAGGAGGTCCGCAAGGAGAAGTCGGGAGGGCTGTTCCTGTGACGATCCTGGTGCTCAACGGGCCGAACCTGGGGCGCCTCGGCACCCGTACCCCCGAGATCTACGGCACGACGACCTACGCCCAGCTCGCGCAGCAGTGCCGGGACGCCGGCGCCGACGACGTCCGCCAGACCGACGACGAGGCCACGATGATCGGCTGGCTGCACGAGGCCGCCGACCTCGGCGCCGACGTCGTGATCAACCCGGGCGCCTGGAGCCACTACAGCTACGCCCTGCGCGACGCCTGCGACCTGGTCACCGGGCGCCTGGTCGAGGTCCACATCAGCCAGACGCATGCGCGTGAGCAGTTCCGGCACCACAGCGTCGTCAGCGCCGTCGCCACCGCGACCGTCACGGGGATGGGCGTCGAGGGCTACCTCGCCGCGCTGCGCTACCTGCGGGCCTGAGCCGCAGCCGGTCAGGACGCCCGGCGCTCCGGCGGCCGCTCGGGGTAGCGGCCCGGAAAGCGCTCGCGCAGCGCGGCCAGCGCCTCACGGGTCGTGGTCCGGATGCGCTCGCGCTGCTTGATCTCCGCGTCGATGCGGCGGCGCTCCTGCGGGGTCATGGTGTCCATGGTGGGTCTCCCTCGTCCTGGTGTCCATCCCCCTCCGCGTCGTCGTGGCCGTCGGCGTCCCGGGCGGCACGCAGCACGTCGAAGGCGTCGTCCTGCTTTGCGTCCAGCTCCGACAGGGCCGCCTCGATCACGTCCGCGTCGCTCGGCTCGAGGCCCGGCTCCTCGATCAGCCGGTAGAGCGCAGCCGCACCCACTTCCTGCGCGGCTGCGGTCCCGGTCAGGGTGTGGTCGACCGCCCACTGGATGCGACTCCAGCGCGCGTCCCGATCATCGCTGCGACGCCGTTGCCGCAGCGTGCGCACGGCGAGCAGCCCCTGCACGACCAGCCCGACGACCACGGCCGACGCCGTCACGAGCGCCGCCTGCAGCTGGACCTCCACGGGGGCAGCCTGCCAGCGCGGTCCGACAGTTTGCGCCTCCCCTAGACTCACTCCTCATGGCGACCTCGAACGACCTCAAGAACGGCATGGTGCTCAAGCAGGACAACGGCCTGTGGGCGGTGGTCGAGTTCCAGCACGTCAAGCCGGGCAAGGGCGGCGCCTTCGTGCGCAGCAAGCTCAAGAACGTCGTCAGCGGCAAGGTCGTCGACCGCACGTTCAACGCGGGCACCAAGGTGGAGGTCGCGCAGGTCGACAAGCGCGACATGACCTTCCTGTACCGCGAGGGCACCGACTTCGTGTTCATGGACAAGAGCAACTTCGACCAGATGTACGTCCCCACCGAGACGGTCGGCGGCAACGCCGACTTCATGCTCGAGAACACCGACGCCGTCGTCGCGGTCCACGAGGAGGCGGCGCTCTACGTCGAGCTGCCCGCCAGCGTGGAGCTCGTCGTGCAGCACACCGACCCCGGCCTGCAGGGCGACCGCAGCACGGGCGGCACGAAGCCGGCCACGCTGGAGACCGGGGCCGAGATCCAGGTCCCGCTGTTCCTCACGACCGGCGAGAAGATCAAGGTCGACACGCGCGACGGGTCCTACCTCGGCCGCGTGAGCAGCTAGCTCGTGGGAGCCCGCACCAAGGCGCGCAAGCGCGCGGTCGACGTCCTCTACGAGGCGGCGCTGCGCGACGGCGACGTCATGGCCGTCCTGCGGGCCCGCCTCGCCCAGGCCGAACCGCCCGTGCCGGAGTACGCCGTCGACCTCGTGGAGGGCGTCGTGGCGAACCAGGCGCGCATCGACGAGCTGCTCGCCACCTACTCCGAGGGGTGGACCCTGGAGCGCATGCCGGCGGTCGACCTCGCGGTGCTGCGGATCGGCACCTTTGAGCTGCTCTGGTGCGACGACGTCCCCGACGAGGTCGCGCTGAGCGAGGCCGTCGACCTCGTGGGGAGCCTGTCCACCGACGAGAGCCCGACGTTCGTCAACGGCCTGCTGGCCCGGCTGCTGCAGCTCAAGCCGTCCCTCGCCGTCTGATGCGCCGCGTCCTGCTTCCCCTGCTCGCGCTCGGGCTGCTCACCGGCTGCACCGGGGGCGAGACCGACCCGGTCGCCGTCCCGACCACCTCGCCGTCCGCTGCGGCGTCGGCGAGCCCCGCGGTCACCGACGAGGCCGAGCAGCAACGGCTGGCCCAGGCCTATCCCGCGGCGCTGCGGCCCACGGTGGAGTCGGTGTACGACCAGGTGCAGCCGCTCCTGGATGCCTTCGACGCCTTCGACCGGCCGCGGGTGGAGAACGCCCAGGTCCGCGACGACGTCTTCGCCGCCGGGGGGACCCGCCTGGCCCTGGAGGCCCGGTTGCGCGAGCTGCGCGCGGCCGAGGCCCCCACCGCGTTCGCCCCCCGGGTCGCCGAGCTGGACGCGTCGCTGTCCGCGCTTGCCAAGGCGGCCGGCGTCCTGTCCTCGGCCACCCGTGCCACGCCCGGCGCCGGCGGGAACGTTCCGCAGTACCAGCAGGGCGAACAGGCCCTCGACGCCGCGATCGGCTCCTGGGCACGCACGGTCACCGCGGTCTACGGCGGCAAGGCCGTCCCACTGACGCCGCGGCACGACCGCACGGGCGTCCGCGCCCCGTCGAGCAAGGGTGGGTGGCTGTACGAGGCGGGTCGCCGGTGCGGCCGGTCCGACGGCGCCCGCGTGGCGGCCGCGGCCCTGCCCGGGGTGCCGCTGCCGGCCGCCGACGCGGCCAGGCTGAAGGCCAAGGTGCTGCTGCCCCTGGCCGACGTCCGGGCCGGCAAGGGCCGACCGGCGCTCGCCGCCGCGGCCAACGGGCTTGCCGAGTACGGCAGCAGCGTCTGCGCGTCGCTGTTCGCCGTCCGCGAGGGCTGAGCGACCCGCCAGACGGGTCAGGCCTCGACGGCGCGGCGGGCGTCGGAGGACAGGACGCCCCAGCCGATGAGCTGCTCGGTGAGCGCCCCCGGGGAGGCGTCGTAGATCACGGCCAGCGACCGGAGGTCCTCCTGGCGGATCGACAGCACGCGGCCGTTGTAGTCGCCGCGCTGGCTCTGGATCGTCGCCGCGTAGCGGGCCAGCGGGGCCGCCTTGTCGGCCGGAACGGCGGACAGCTGCTCGAGGTCGATGACGATGCGGGCGGCCGGCTCGGCGGCGGCCAGCGAGGCGCCCTCGGGCAGCAGCTCGTTGACGGGCACGCCGTAGAACTCGGCCAGCTCCGAGAGCCGCTGCACGGTCACGGCGCGGTCCCCACGCTCGTAGGAGCCGACGACGACGGCCTTCCAGCGGCCGTCCGACTTCTCCTCGACGCCGTGCAGCGACAGGCCCTGCTGGCTCCGGATCGCCCGGAGCCGGGCGCCCAGTGACTTGGCGTAGTCGCTCACGGTGGTGCACTCCCGTCGTCGGCACGGACGGGTCCGTGTCGGGCGTCGGTCTCACCACTGGCTCGGTCAGGGGGTCCGTCCGGGGAGGACGGCGGTGACCGGACACCCCCTGGCGTCATCGCCTCGCCACTACTGACAGTGACGATAGGTGGGGCCTCCGGAGGTGGTCAAGCGCACGGCTCCGGCGCGTCGTGGCGGCCCCGGGCTGCGGTAGCGTCTGGCTCGTTCTGCTCCTCCACCGAGCCCGTCCCGTGAGGCGGACAAGGAGGTCGTCATCGCTGTGACCAAGACCGTTCTCACCCCCGCCGACGTCGCCCGCGTCGTGGACCGCATGGCCCACGAGCTGCTGGAGAAGACCGGCGGCGGTGCCGACGTCGTTCTGCTCGGCATCCCCACGAGGGGCACCTTCCTCGCCCAGCGCCTGGCCGCCCGGGTGCTGGCCTTCGAGGGCCTGGTCGTCCCGACCGGATCGCTCGACACGACGCTCTACCGCGACGACCTCCGGCTCAAGAGCCCGCGCGCCCTGGAGGAGACCGAGGTGCCCGCCGACGGCGTGGACGGCCGCCTCGTGGTGCTGGTGGACGACGTGCTCATGAGCGGGCGCACGGTACGGGCGGCCCTCGACGCGCTGGCCGACCTCGGCAGGCCCCGTGCGGTGCAGCTCGCCGTCCTGGTCGACCGTGGGCACCGCGAGCTGCCGATCCGCGCCGACTACGTCGGCAAGAACATCCCGACGTCGCTGTCGGAGACCGTCAGCGTGCAGCTGGCCGAGCACGACGGCCAGGACGCCGTCCTGCTGGGGAGCAAGGCGTGAAGCGGCACCTGCTCAGCGCCGCCGACCTCACCCTCGACGACGCCCTCCTCGTCCTGGACACGGCCGAGGAGATGGCCACCGTGGGGGAGCGCACCGTCAAGAAGCTGCCCACCCTGCGCGGCCGCACGGTGGTCAACCTGTTCTTCGAGGACTCGACCCGCACCAAGACCAGCTTCGAGCTCGCCGCGAAGCGGCTCTCGGCCGACGTCGTGGGGTTCGCCGCCAAGGGCAGCAGCGTGTCCAAGGGCGAGACGCTCAAGGACACCGCCATGACGCTGGAGGCCATGGGCACCGACGCGGTGGTCATCCGCCACTCGTGGTCGGGGGCGCCGGTCAACCTCGCCGGCTGGATCCGCGGGTCGGTCATCAACGCCGGTGACGGCACCCACGAGCATCCCACCCAGGCGCTGCTCGACGCGTTCACCATGCGCCGTCGCCTCGGTCGGGTCGAGGGCCTCAAGGTCACCATCGTCGGCGACATCCACCACAGCCGCGTGGCCCGCAGCAACGTCCTGCTCCTGCACACCCTCGGGGCCGACGTCACCCTGGTCGCGCCGCCCACCCTGCTGCCCGTCGGGGTCGAGACCTGGCCCTGCGCGGTCTCCTACGACCTCGACGCCGCCCTGCCCACCAGCGACGTGGTGATGATGCTGCGGGTGCAGCGCGAGAGGATGGGCGCCGCCTACTTCCCGAGCTCGCGCGAGTACGCCCGCCGCTACGGCCTCGACCTGCGCCGCGCCTCGCTGCTGCCCGACTCCGCCATCGTCATGCACCCCGGCCCGATGGTGCGGGGCATGGAGATCGCCAGCGAGGTCGCCGACGGGCCGCGCTCGACCATCGTCGAGCAGGTCACCAACGGCGTGAGCGTCCGCATGGCCGTCCTGTACCTGCTGCTGGGCGGCTCCGAGCCCGCGATCGGAAGTGACCTGTGACCCAGCTGCTGCGCGGCGTCCTGCTCTACGGCGAGGGCCAGCCGGTCGACGTCCGGCTGGCCGACGGGCGGATCGCCGAGATCGGCGCCGACCTGTCACCCGGCGACGCCGAGGTGCACGACCTGGCCGGGTGCGTCCTGCTGCCGGGACTGGTCGACCTGCACACCCACCTGCGCGAGCCCGGCCGCGAGGACGCCGAGACCGTGGAGACCGGCACGCTGGCCGCCGCGCAGGGCGGCTTCACGGCGGTGCACGCCATGGCCAACACCGACCCGGTGGCCGACACCGCGGGCGTCGTCGAGCAGGTCTGGCGCCTGGGGCGCGAGGCCGGCCACTGCGACGTCGCCCCGGTCGGGGCGGTCACGCTCGGCCTCGCCGGGAAGCAGATGGCCGAGCTCGGGACCATGGCCGACAGCGCCGCGCGGGTCCGGGTCTTCAGCGACGACGGCAGGTGCGTCAGCGACGCGGGCCTCATGCGGCGGGCGCTGGAGTACGTCAAGGCCTTCGACGGCGTCATCGCGCAGCACGCCCAGGAACCGAGCCTGACGGTCGGCGCGCAGATGAACGAGGGCGTCGTGTCGAGCCGCCTGGGCCTGACGGGGTGGCCGGCGGTCGCCGAGGAGGCCATCATCGCGAGGGACTGCCTGCTGGCCGACCACGTGAAGAGCCGCCTGCACATCTGTCACGTCAGCACGGCCGGCAGCGTCGAGCTGATCCGCTGGGCCAAGGACCGCGGGGTCGACGTCACGGCCGAGGTCACCCCGCACCACCTGGTGCTCACCGACGACCTCGCCGAGAGCTACGACCCCACCTTCAAGGTCAACCCGCCGCTGCGGACCGCGGCCGATGTCGAGGCGCTGCGCGCCGGGCTCGCCGACGGCACGGTCGACGTCGTCGCCACCGACCACGCCCCCCATGCGCCGGAGGACAAGGAGGCCGAGTGGGGCGCCGCCGCCTTCGGGATGACCGGCCTCGAGACCGCCCTGGCCGTCGTCGTCGACAGCATGGGCGACCGGCTGGACTGGCGGGGAGTCGCCGACCGCATGTCGGAGAAGCCCGCCCGGATCGGCCGTCTCGAGGGGCACGGACGGCCGCTCGCCGTCGGGGAGCCGGCCAACGTGACCGTGGTCGACCCCGGGAGCCGCTGGACCGTCGACCCCGCGCGGATGGCCAGCCGGAGCAGCAACACCCCCTTCGCCGGCCGCGAGCTCCCCGTCCGGGTCGTCGCGACCTTCCTGCGGGGCACGCAGACGGGGCGGCTGCGTGAGCAGTGACCGGGTCTGGCTGACGCTGGCCACCGCCGGCTTCGCCCTCGGGGTCTATGCGCTCATGCTCAAGGGCTGGCGGAGCCGGCAGCGGCGCCAGGGCGACCTGCCCGCACCGGCGGCCGCCCCGGCGCCCCTGGGCGACGTCCTCGTCGGAGCGACCCCCGGGCTGTTCGTCGGAACGGTCTTCGCCGGCGACTGGCTCGACCGCGTCGCCGTGCACCGCCTGTCGGACCGTGCCGCCGGCTGGCTGACCGTCCACGCGGACGGCGTGCTCATCGACCGCGACGGTGCGGGCGACCTGTGGCTGCCCTGGAGCGACCTGCTCGACGCCGAGCCCGGCGACGCCCTGGCCGGGAAGGTGGTCGGCCGGGAGGGGATGCTGGTGCTCACCTGGCGGCTCGGGGCCCGCGACCTGCAGTCCGGCTTCCGCGCCGACGACCACTCCGCGCACCGGCGTCTGTCCGACGTCGTCCGCGCCCACCTGCCCGTTCCCGAGGAGACCCCGTGACGCCGCCCGCCCTGCTCGTCCTGGAGGACGGCCGGACCTTTCGCGGACAGGCCTACGGCGCTGTCGGCGAGACGTTCGGCGAAGCCGTCTTCAACACCGGCATGACCGGCTACCAGGAGACGCTCACCGACCCGAGCTACCACCGCCAGGTCGTGGTCATGACAGCCCCGCAGATCGGCAACACGGGGGTCAACGGCACCGACCCCGAGAGCGACCGCATCTGGGTGAGCGGCTTCGTCGTGCGCGACCCCAGCCGGATCGCCAGCAGCTGGCGGTCCGAGCGCAGTCTCGACGACGAGCTGGCCGCCCAGGGGGTCGTCGGCATCAGCGGCCTCGACACGCGGGCCCTGACCCGGCACCTGCGCGAGCGGGGAGCCATGCGCGTCGGCGTCTTCAGCGGTGACGTCCCGGCAGACGCCCACGAGCGCGTGCTGGCCAGCCCGCAGATGGTCGGGGCCGACCTGGCCGCCGAGGTGACCACCGCCGAGGCCTACGTCGTGCCGGCCGTCGGCGACAAGCGCTTCACCGTGGCCGCCCTCGACCTGGGCATCAAGCGGGCGACGCCGAGGTACCTCGCGCAGCAGGGCTGCGAGGTGCACGTCCTGCCCGCCACGACCTCCGCCGAGGAGCTGCTGTCGCTGTCGCCGGACGGGGTGTTCCTGTCCAACGGGCCGGGTGACCCCGCCACCACCGACGGGCCGGTCGCCGTCGCGCAGGCCGTCCTGGAAGCGGACGTGCCGCTGTTCGGCATCTGCTTCGGCAACCAGATCCTCGGCCGGGCCCTGGGCCTGGGCACCTACAAGCTGCGGTACGGCCACCGTGGGGTGAACCAGCCGGTCCTGGAGCGGGCCACCGGCCGCGTCCACGTGACCAGCCACAACCACGGCTTCGCGGTGCAGGCACCCACCGACGGGACCGCCGTCGACACCCCCTTCGGCCGGGTCGAGGTCAGCCACGTCTGCCTCAACGACGACGTCGTCGAGGGCCTGCGCTGCCTGGACCGCCGCGCCTTCTCCGTGCAGTACCACCCCGAGGCCGCTCCCGGCCCGCACGACGCCACCGGGTTGTTCACCCAGTTCGCCGACCTCATGCGGGGCGACCGCGTGACCAGCTCCCATCTTCTGGAGGCCTGATGCCTCGTCGCGAGGACCTCACGCACGTCCTGGTCATCGGCTCCGGGCCGATCCTCATCGGTCAGGCGGCCGAGTTCGACTACTCGGGCACCCAGGCCTGCCGCGTCCTGCGGGCGGAGGGCCTGCGGGTGACCCTGATCAACAGCAACCCGGCGACGATCATGACCGACCCGGAGTTCGCCGACGCCACCTACATCGAGCCGATCACGCCCGAGTACGTCACGAAGATCATCGCCAAGGAGCGGCCCGACGCGATCCTGGCGACCCTCGGCGGCCAGACCGCCCTGAACACGGCGCTGGCGCTGCACGAGTCGGGGGTGCTCGCCGAGTACGGCGTCGAGCTGATCGGCGCCGACGTCGACGCCATCCGCAAGGGCGAGGACCGGCAGCTGTTCAAGGAGATCGTCGAGCAGATCGGCGGGGAGAGCGCCCGCAGCACGGTCTGCTCCACGCTCGAGGAGACGCTCGCCGGGGTGCAGGAGCTGGGGGGCTACCCCGTCGTGGTCCGCCCGAGCTTCACCATGGGCGGCGCCGGCGGCGGGATCGCCTACAGCGAGGACGACCTCATGCGCATCGCCGGGGGAGGGCTGCTGGCCAGCGTCACCACCGAGGTGCTGCTGGAGGAGTCGATCCTCGGGTGGAAGGAGTACGAGCTCGAGCTGATGCGCGACAAGAACGACAACGTCGTGGTCATCTGCTCGATCGAGAACCTGGACCCCATGGGCGTGCACACCGGCGACAGCATCACCGTCGCCCCCGCCATGACCCTGACCGACCGCGAGTACCAGCGCATGCGCGACCTGTCGATCGCGGTCATCCGCGCCGTCGGCGTCGACACCGGCGGCTGCAACATCCAGTTCGCCGTCGAGCCCGCCACCGGCCGCATCGTGATCATCGAGATGAACCCCCGGGTCTCCCGCTCGAGCGCGCTCGCGTCCAAGGCGACCGGCTTCCCGATCGCGAAGATCGCGGCCAAGCTCGCCGTCGGCTACACGCTGGACGAGATCCCCAACGACATCACCCGCGAGACGCCGAGCGCGTTCGAGCCCTCGCTCGACTACGTGGTCGTCAAGATCCCGCGGTTCGCGTTCGAGAAGTTCCCCGGCGCCGACAAGGTGCTCACCACGCACATGAAGTCGGTCGGCGAGGCGATGGCCATGGGCCGCAGCTTCGTCGAGGCGCTGCAGAAGGCCATGCGCTCCCTGGAGGCCACCCCCAGCGCGTTCTGGGTGGAGCCCGACGCCACCGACGACGTCGAGCAGGCCCTGCGGGTCGCCGCCGTCCCCACCGACGGGCGCCTGCATGCGGTCGAGCTGGCCCTGCGCCTGGGTGCCACCCCTGCGCAGGTGCACGAGGCCACCGGCATCGACCCGTGGTTCGTCGACCAGCTGCTCAGCCTGGTCGAGCTGCGGGCCGAGCTCGAGGCGCACGACCTCGACGAGGACCTCCTGCGCCGGGCCAAGCGGGCCGGCTGCAGCGACAGGCAGATCGCGGCCGTCACCGGTCGGACCGAACGCGAGGTCCGCGACCTGAGACATGCCCGGGGAGTGCGGCCGGTCTACAAGACCGTCGACACCTGCGCCGCGGAGTTCGCGGCCCTGACCCCCTACCACTACAGCTCCTACGACGAGGAGACCGAGGTCGCTGCGAGCAGCCGCGACAAGGTGATCATCCTGGGCAGCGGGCCGAACCGGATCGGCCAGGGCATCGAGTTCGACTACGCCTGCGTCCACGCCTCGTTCGCGCTGGCCGACGCCGGGTTCGAGACCGTCATGGTCAACTGCAACCCCGAGACGGTCTCCACCGACTACGACACCAGCGACCGCCTGTACTTCGAGCCGCTGACCGTCGAGGACGTGCTCGAGGTCGTCCACGCCGAGCAGCAGTCCGCCGAGCAGGGCGGCGGCCGGCTCGTCGGCGTCGTGGTGCAGCTCGGGGGCCAGACGCCGCTGCGGCTGAGCCAGGAGCTCAAGGACTGCGGCGTGCCGATCGTCGGGACGAGCCCGGAGGCGATCCACCTGGCCGAGGACCGGGGCGCGTTCGGCGAGGTGCTGCTGGCGGCCGGGCTGCCCGCCCCCAAGTTCGGGACGGCCACCTCCTACGAGCAGGCCCGGACCATCGCCGACGGCGTGGGCTACCCCGTGCTGGTCCGCCCCTCCTACGTCCTCGGCGGCCGCGGCATGGAGATCGTCTACAGCGACGAGATGCTCGTCGACTACGTCGAGCGCTCCACCCTGATCGGTCCGGACCACCCGGTGCTGGTCGACCGGTTCCTCGAGGACGCCGTCGAGATCGACGTCGACGCGCTCTACGACGGCACCGAGCTCTACCTCGCCGGCGTCATGGAGCACATCGAGGAGGCCGGGATCCACTCCGGCGACTCCGCCTGCGCCCTGCCCCCCATCACGCTGGGCCGGGCCGACCTGCTGCGCATCCGCACGAGCACCGAGGCGCTGGCGAAGGGCATCGGCGTGCGCGGGCTGCTGAACGTGCAGTACGCCCTCAAGGACGACGTGCTCTACGTGCTCGAGGCCAACCCGCGGGCGAGCCGCACCGTGCCGTTCGTCAGCAAGGCGACCGCGGTGCAGGTGGCCAAGGCGGCCGCCCGGATCATGCTGGGCACCAGCGTGGCCGACCTGCGCTCCGAGGGCATCCTCCCGGCCACCGGCGACGGCGGCGACATGCCCGACCACGCCCCCATCAGCGTCAAGGAGGCCGTGCTGCCGTTCGGCCGCTTCCGCACCAAGAGCGGCCTCGGCGTCGACACGGTGCTGGGTCCGGAGATGAAGTCCACCGGGGAGGTGATGGGGATCGACGCCGCCTTCGGGGTCGCCTTCGCCAAGAGCCAGGCGGCCGCCTACGGCGAGCTGCCCACGAAGGGGCGGGTCTTCGTCAGCGTCGCCAACCGCGACAAGCGCGCGATGCTGTTCCCGGTCAAGCGCCTGCAGGACCTCGGCTTCGAGGTGCTGGCCACCGTCGGCACCGCCGAGGTGCTGCGCCGCAACGGCGTGGCGGCCCGGGTCGTCGGCAAGCACAGCGACGGCGCCGGCGACGACGTCGTGCCGCTGCTGCTCTCGGGCGACGTCGACCTCGTCATCAACACCCCCTGGGGGGTGGGTCCGCGGCTGGACGGCTACGAGATCCGGGCCGCGGCGGTCGCCCGGGGCATCCCGTGCATCACCACCATCCAGGGCGCGGCGGCCTGCGTGCAGGGCATCGAGGCGCTGGTCGCCGGTGGCTTCGGCGTCCGGTCCCTGCAGGAGCACCACGCACACCTGCTGTCCACGAGCGCCGACCGGGGAGCCTCCTGATGCCCGTCCAGGTCGCCGGTGAGGTGCTGAGCGTCCGGCGGGTGGGGGCGTACCAGCAGATGACCGTCGTCGCCCCGGGCATGGCCGAGAGCTACCGGCCGGGGCACTTCGTGGCCGTCCAGGTCGGCGGCCCGGAGTCGAGCATGCTGCTGCGCCGGGCCTTCGCCATCTACGAGGTCAAGGACCGCGGCCTCTACGGCGGCACCGTCGAGTTCGTCTTCTCCGTCCACGGCAAGGGCACCGCCTGGCTGTCGCAGCAGGGGCCCGGAGCCAGGCTCGACGTCGTCGGGCCGCTGGGCCGGCCGTTCCCGCTGCCCACCCATCCGGTGCGGGCCACCCTGGTCGGAGGCGGCTACGGCTCGGCGCCGCTGCTGCCGCTCGCCACCGCCCTGAAGGAGCGCGGCTGCCGCGTCGACATGGTGCTGGGCGCCGCGAGCGAGGACCGGCTGTTCGGCGTGCTGGAGGCCAAGCGCACCTCCACCTCGCTGGTGGTGACCACCGACGACGGCTCGGCCGGCACCCGGGGCCGCGTGAGCGACGTGCTGCCGCGGATCCTGGACAGCAGCGACGTCGTCTACGCCTGCGGCCCCATGGGGATGCTCCGGGCGGTCAGCGACCTCGCCGCCGCGCGGGGCATCCCCGCGCAGGTCGCCGTCGAGGAGTCGATGGCCTGCGGCATCGGGGTCTGCATGACCTGCGTGCTGCCGGTCGTCGGCGACGACGACGTCACGCGCATGGTGCGGTCGTGCGTGGAAGGACCGGTGTTCCTCGGCGAACGGGTCCGCTGGGACGACGTCGGCACCGTGCCGGCTGACGCGCTGGGAGCTCCCCGATGATCGACCTGTCCACGGACCTGGCCGGGGTCACGTTCCCGAACCCCGTCTTCACGGCGTCCGGCTGCGCTGCCGCAGGGCAGGAGCTCGACCAGTTCTTCGACGTGACCGACCTCGGCGGCGTGGTCACCAAGTCGATCATGCTGGCGGCCCGGTCGGGCCGGGCGACGCCGCGGATGGCCGAGACGCCGAGCGGGATGCTCAACTCGATCGGCCTGCAGGGTCCCGGGATCGACGCCTTCCTCGACAAGGACCTCGCCTGGCTGGCCGACCGCGGGGCCCGCGCGGTCGTCAGCATCGCCGGCGGCAGCGTGGAGGACTACACCGCGCTGGCGGTCAAGCTGCGGGGCCGGCCCGGTCTGTCGATGGTCGAGGTCAACATCTCCTGTCCGAACGTGGAGTCGCGCGGACAGGTGTTCGCCTGCGACCCGCGGGCCGCGGCCGCCGTGGTCGGCGCCGTGCGTCGGGCCACCGCCCCGGACGTCCCCGTGTTCGCCAAGCTCTCGCCGGACGTCACCGACATCACCGAGGTGGCCCGCGCCTGCGTCGACGCCGGCGCGGACGGCCTGTCGGTCATCAACACCCTGCTCGGCCTCGCCATCGACACCACGACCATGCGTCCCGTCCTGGGCGGGATCACCGGCGGGCTGTCCGGACCGGCCATCCGCCCCGTGGCCGTGCGCTGCGTATGGCAGGTGCACCAGGCGCTGCCGGACGTGCCGATCCTCGGCATGGGCGGCATCCGCACCGGCCTGGACGCCCTGGAGTTCGTGCTCGCCGGGGCCAGCGCCGTGAGCGTCGGCACCACGGTCTTCGGCGACCCGACGGCGCCCGTGCGGGTGCTGGCCGAGCTGCGGCAGGCCCTGGTCGACCGCGGGTTCGAGCGGTTCTCCGACGCGGTCGGGCTGGCCCACCGCCCGCCGGCGCCCGCCGTGACCGGACCCGACCTCGCCCTCGACGTGGTCGGGGAGGCTCCCGAGGGCCCGGAGCCCTCCCTCGACCCGCCCGGCGCAGGAGGCTACGCATGACCGGTCCGGCCCCACTGGCGGTCGCGCTCGACGCCCCGGACGCGGCCACCGCGCAGCGCTGGGCGGCCGCGGTCGCCCCCCACGTGCAGGTGCTGAAGGTCGGACTCGAGCTGTTCTGCGCCACCGGCCCGGGCATCGTCGAGCAGGTGCGCCACGGCCGTGACGTCTTCCTCGACCTCAAGCTCCACGACATCCCCAACACGGTGGCGGGGGCGGCGCGCGCCGTCTCGGCCCTGCGGCCGCGCTACCTCACGGTGCACGCCGCGGGCGGCGCCGACATGGTCCGGGCCGCCGTCGAGGCCGCCCCCGACGTCACCATCACGGCCATCACCGTGCTGACGTCGCTGACCGGCGCGCACCTGGAGGCCATCGGTCTCGCGGGTCCGCCGTCCGATGCCGTCCGACGGCTCGCCGCGCTGGCCGTCGGCGCCGGGGCGGGCGCGCTGGTCTGCTCGCCGCAGGAGGTCGCCCTCGTCCGGAGCGAGGTCGGACCGGACGTCGTGCTGATCACGCCCGGGGTCCGACCCGCGGGCAGCGCCCTGGGCGACCAGGCGCGGGTGGCGACGCCGCAGCAGGCGCTCGCCGACGGCGCGGACCTGCTCGTCATCGGTCGTCCGATCACCGGACAGGCCGACCCCGGGGCCGCTGCACAGGCGATCGCGGCTTCGGTGTGCTGACCTCTCGTTGCCCCCGGGCGGGCCGCTCGCTAGGTTCGCCGGACCTGCGGACCACGCCGGTCCCGTTCCTCGAGGAGAGCTCCGCGTGCCCCTGCCCGTCCTGACGCCCGAACAGCGGGCCGCCGCCCTCGAGAAGGCCGCCGAGGCCCGCCGCATCCGGGCCGCCCTCAAGGTCCGCCTGAAGTCCAGCGGGGCGAGCCTGGCCGACGTGCTCACCGACGGTGAGTCCGACGAGGTCATCGGCAAGATGAAGGTGGTCGCGGTGCTCGAGTCCATGCCCGGGGTCGGGAAGGTCCGCGCGCAGCAGATCATGGAGCGGCTCGAGATCAGCCCCTCGCGCCGCGTGCGTGGCCTGGGCGTCAAGCAGCGCGAAGCCCTCCAGCGGGAGTTCGGCGGGGCGTGACGGCCCGCCTCACGGTGCTGTCCGGGCCGAGCGGCGTCGGCAAGGGCAGCGTCATCGGCGTCGTGCGACGGCGCCATCCGGGCGTCTGGCTGTCGGTCAGCGTCACCACCCGCACGCCCCGGCAGGGCGAGGTCGACGGGGTCCAGTACCACTTCGTGTCGCAGGAGGAGTTCCGGCGGCTGGCCGAGGCCGGCGACCTGCTCGAGCACGCGTCCTACGCCGGCAACTCCTACGGGACCCCGCGCGGCCCCGTACAGGAGCAGCTCGACGCCGGCCGGCCGGCCCTGCTGGAGATCGAGCTGCAGGGCGCCCGCCAGGTGCGCGTCGCCATGCCGGACGCGCAGCTGGTGTTCCTCAAGCCGCCGAGCTTCGAGGAGCTGACCCGGCGGCTGACCGGCCGCGGGACCGAGGACCCGGAGCGGGTCCTGGAGCGCCTCGACCTCGCCATGACGGAGATGGCGGCCGAGCAGGAGTTCGACGTCACCGTCGTCAACGACGACCTCGAGCACGCGGCGGACCGGCTGGTAGAGTTGATGAAGATCACCTGACTTTCGTTCTGCCTGACCTGTCTGACAGCACTGCTGAGGAGCACCCGTGGCCGGCACCGTCGCCAACCCGATCGGCATCACCAACCCCCCGATCGACGAGCTGCTCGCCGCCACCGACTCCAAGTACTCGCTGGTCATCTACGCCGCCAAGCGCGCCCGTCAGATCAACGCCTACTACTCCCAGCTCGGTGAGGGCCTGCTCGAGTACGTCGGGCCGCTGGTGGAGACCGGCGTGCAGGAGAAGCCCCTCTCGATCGCGCTGCGCGAGATCAACTCCGGCCTGCTGTCGCACGAGCACACGCCCGACGACGCCGCTGTCTGAGCACGACGCGGCCGTGCCGCCGGCCCGGGTCGTCCTCGGTGTGGCCGGGGGGATCGCGGCCTACAAGGCCTGTGAGCTGCTCCGGCGGCTGACCGAGAGCGGGCTGCCCGTCACGGTCGTCCCCACGGCCAGCGCCCTGGAGTTCGTCGGCGTGGCCACCTGGGCGGCGTTGTCCGGCCGTCCGGTCAGCGCCAGCCCCTGGGACGACGTCCACGCGGTGCCCCACGTGAGCATCGGCCAGGGAGCCGACCTCGTCGTGGTCGCCCCGGCCACCGCCGACCTCATGGCGAAGGCCGCGCACGGCCTCGCCGACGACCTGCTCACCAACACGCTCCTCACCGCCCGCTGCCCGGTCGTGATGGCCCCGGCCATGCACACCGAGATGTGGGAGCACCCCGCCACGCAGGCCAACGTCGCGCTGCTGCGCTCGCGCGGGGTGCTGGTCCTCGAGCCCGCCTCGGGGCGCCTCACCGGTCGCGACACCGGCAAGGGCAGGCTGCCGGATCCGCAGGAGATCGCCGCCGTCTGCCTGAGCGTGCTGCGCCGGGGCGTTCCCGTGCTCGACCTGGCCGGCCGCACCGTCGTCGTCAGTGCAGGGGGGACCCGCGAGCACCTGGACCCGGTGCGCTTCCTCGGCAACCGCAGCAGCGGCAAGCAGGGACATGCCCTGGCCCGGACCGCCGTCGCCCGGGGAGCCCGGGTCACCCTCGTCACCAGCGCCGCCCTGCCCGACGTCGCCGGGGCCGACGTCGTGCGGGTCACGAGCGCTCTGGAGATGCGCGACGCCGTGCTGGCCGCCTCCGGGGGAGCGGACGCCGTCGTCATGGCTGCCGCTGTCGCCGACTACCGGCCGGCCGAGCGCCTGGCCACCAAGCGCAAGAAGACCGAGGGCATGACGCTCGAGCTCGTGCAGAACCCCGACGTCCTGGGAGAGCTCGCCGCGGCCCGGCCGCGGGTCCAGGTGCTGGTCGGTTTCGCGGCCGAGACCGGCGACGCCGACGGTTCCGTTCTCGACCACGCCCGCACCAAGCTGGCGCGCAAGGGATGCGACCTGCTCGTCGTCAACGAGGTCGGCGAGGCGGGGCATCCGACCGGCTTCGAGGGCGACGAGAACGCCGGCACCGTCCTGGGCGCGGACGGCTCCCGGACGCCGGTTCCGCTGGGCAGCAAGGAGGCCCTGGCCGACGTCGTGTGGGACCTCGTCGCGGCGCGGCTCGCGCCTCCCCAGGGCTGACGGCCGGGTCGGTACGCTGGGAGGGATCGCCTGCGCGCACTCCGCCGCGAGCCGCTACCCCTTGGAGGACTGTTGTCCCGCCGCCTGTTCACGTCCGAGTCCGTCACCGAGGGGCATCCGGACAAGATCGCCGACGCGATCTCCGACGCGATTCTCGACGCCCTGCTGACCCAGGACCCCAAGAGCCGCGTCGCCGTCGAGACGCTCATCACCACCGGCCAGGTCCACATCGCCGGTGAGGTCACGACCGAGGGCTACGCCAACATCGCGGACATCGTTCGCAGGACGATCCTCGACATCGGCTACGACAGCAGCAAGAAGGGCTTCGACGGCGAGAGCTGCGGGGTCTCGGTCTCGATCGGCGCGCAGAGCCCCGACATCGCCCAGGGCGTCGACGAGGCCTACGAGCACCGCGTCGAGGGCGACCAGGACGAGCTCGACCTGCAGGGCGCCGGCGACCAGGGGCTCATGTTCGGCTTCGCCTGCGACGAGACCCCCGAGCTCATGCCGCTCCCGATCGCCCTGGCCCACCGGCTGAGCAAGCGCCTGACCCAGGTGCGCAAGGACGGGACCGTGCCTTACCTGCGCCCCGACGGCAAGACGCAGGTCACCATCGAGTACGTCGACGGCAAGCCGGTGCGCCTCGACACCGTCGTCGTGTCCTCCCAGCACGCCGAGGACATCGACATCGTCAACCTGCTCACCCCGGACATCAAGGAGCACGTGGTCGACCCCGAGCTCGCTGCGCTCGGCCTCGAGACCGAGGGCTACCGCCTGCTGGTCAACCCCACGGGCAAGTTCGTCATCGGCGGTCCCATGGGCGACGCCGGGCTCACCGGTCGCAAGATCATCGTCGACACCTACGGCGGCTACGCGCGCCACGGCGGCGGTGCCTTCTCCGGCAAGGACCCGTCCAAGGTCGACCGTTCGGCCGCCTACGCCATGCGCTGGGTGGCGAAGAACGTCGTCGCCGCGGGTCTGGCCACCAAGTGCGAGGTGCAGGTCGCGTACGCCATCGGCAAGGCCGAGCCGGTCGGCCTGTTCGTCGACACGTTCGGCACCGGCACCGTCGAGGACGACGTCCTGCAGAGCGCGGTCACCGAGGTGTTCGACCTGCGCCCGGCCGCGATCATCCGCGACCTCGACCTGCTCCGTCCCATCTACGGGCAGACCAGCGCGTACGGCCACTTCGGTCGTGAGCTCGAGGACTTCACCTGGGAGCGCACCGACCGCGCGGAGCAGCTCGCCAAGGTCGCCCGCGGGTAGACCTGGCACGCCGTCGCGGCCGCCGTCCTCCGGGACGGCGGCCGTCGGCGTTCCCGGGGGCTGCTGGCGTCTGGGGCGTTGGGGTGTCTCTGGGGCGTCCTGGGGTGTCTGGGGTGCTGCCGGGCGCTCGGGGATAGCACTCGGGGGCGGCCGCAGGCGACGGACTGCACCCGCTCGGCCCCGTTCCTGCCCTCAGGGGCCCCACAAGGGCTCAGCAACCTCCTGCGTCACAGGCCCGGGTGCATCCCGTCGCGGCCGCGACCGCGAACGGCGGAAGGCGGATCGCCGCCGCGCACGGTGGATGGCCGCCGCGGCCGGTGGAGCGCCGCCGCGACCGGTGGGACTGTCCCGGCCGGGCTGGGTGAACGGACCGGGCCGGCTGACCGGAACCCCGCGGGCGAGCTCGGGTCAGCCGCGCCCCGGCGAAGGAAGCGACACGACGTTGCTCACCGACCCGAGTCCCTCCACCGTCAGGGTCACTGTCTGCCCGGGGGCGATCCACCGGTCGAGGTCCAGACCGCAGCCACCGCCGAAGGTGCCGGACCCGACGACGTCGGTGGCCCACAGGTCCTCGTCCCGGGACGCCCACGCGAGCATCTCCCCGAACGTCCAGCGCCGGCCCGCGGTGGAGCCGGTCGACCAGACGTCGCCGTCGACGGTCACGGTCATGTCGTGGGGATCCTCGGGCGACCACTCGTCCGGCGTGACCAGCCAGGGGCCGAGCGTGGTGGCGAAGTCCTTCGCCTTGGCCGGACCCAGCCAGCAGGCCATCTCGTCGCGCTGTACGTCGCGGGCCGACCAGTCGTTCATGATCGTGTACCCGAAGACGGCAGCGGTGGCCTCGCCTTCGGACAGGTCGCGCCCGGCCCGTCCGACCACCGCGGCGATCTCGCACTCGTAGTCGAGCTTGCCCGTGTAGCTCGGCCAGGGAGCCGGGTCGTCCGGGCCGATGATTGAGCGACGGTTGCCCTTGTAGAAGACCGGGATCCGGTCCCAGGCCTCCGGCACAGTGCCGCCGCGCCTGGCGGCGCCCCGCTCGGCGTGGTCGCGGAAGGCTAGGAAGTCCCGCAGCGAGTTCGGCGCACGCAGGGGCGCCAGGAAGGTGACCTCGTCCGGACGGACCCAGCCCGGGCCGTCGCCGGACACCGAGGTCACGAGGTCGGTGACGCGCTGCTGCGTGGCCTGGCTGGCCTCGACCAGGTCGACGAGGTCCACGGGGGTCTGGCCGCCGCGAGAGCGCGCCCACACCCCGACGTCGAGGATCCGCCCGGCCCCGTCGTCACCGGGGGAGACGGCCCCCAGCCGCGGCTCGCCACCGGCGGCAGAGGACGTGAACGAGCACCAGCGCACGCGGAGGCCTCCCGGGAGTGAGGGGCATGATCGTGCCAGAGTCTCGAGCGGCGCGGGGAGGAGCGGACCATCACCGACGTCGGCAGGGACCGGGAGCTCGGTGCGGCGATGTGCGCGCTGGCGGGGCCGCGCCGCGGGGACGCCGTGGCGGCCGTCGGCGCCCCGGCCCTGGCGCTCCGGGCGCTGCTCGCTGCGACCGGCACAGACGCCGCGGCGGCGGCCGACGCGCGGGTGGTCCTCACCGGAGACAGCGACGACGATGTTCGGGAGGGCCTGCGGCTGCTCATTCCCGGGGGTCGGATGGTCGGCGTGGCCGCTGACGCCGAGGTCGCCGTCGGGAGGCTGCGGCGCCTAGGACTCAGGGTGCGACACCTCGAGCAGGTGGGGGAGCGGGTCGCCTGGTCGGCCGAGTGCCCGGAGCGGGGGCCCTCCGCCACCTCCCCCGCGTCAGGGAACCGTGAGCGTGGGTCTGTTCCAGGACCCTGACGCAGCGGGCTCGGGGGAGCAGCCTCGGGGGAGCGGGGCTCAGGGCGGCGGGGTCCTCCAGGCACGCGAGGCCCCTGCGTCAGGGAACCGTGGGCGTGGGCCTGGTTCCAGGACCCTGACGCAGCGGCCTCGGGGGCGGGGCTCAGGGCGAGCGGGCTCGGGGGCGCGGGGCTCAGGGCGGCGGGGTCCCCAGGCACGCGAGGCCCCTGCGTCAGGGAACCGTGCGCGTGGGTCTGTTCCAGGACCCTGACGCAGCGGGCTCGGGGGCGCGGGGCTCAGGGCGCGGGGCTCAGGGCGGCGGGGCCCTCCAAGGCACGCGAGGGCCCCTGCGTCAGGGAACCGTAGCGCGGGGCCTGCGCCAGGACCCTGACGCAAGGGAGCCCCAGCGGCAGGCGCGCCGGCGGCAGGTCGCCCTGCACGGCGTCGCGCCGTAGGGTCGTCGGGTGGGGGACCAGGGGTTGCGGATCGCACGGGTGCTCGGAGTCCCGGTGTTCCTGGCGCCGTCGTGGTTCGTCTTCGCCGGCTTCATCGTGCTGAGCTACGGCCCGCTGTTCGCCGACGAGTTCGGGCAGGCGCAGGGCTTCGCTGCGGCCGGCACCTACGCCGTGATGCTGCTGGTCAGCGTGCTGCTGCACGAGATGGGGCACTGCGTGGTGGCCCGGGCGTTCGGCCTGCCGGTGCGCAGCATCCGGATCACCCTGCTGGCCGGGCTGACCGAGATCACCGAGCCGCCGCAGACACCGGCCCGGGAGTACGCGGTCGCCGTCGCCGGTCCGATGGTCTCGCTGCTGCTGGCGGGCCTCGGCTACGCCGCGTCGGGCCTGCTCGACCCCGACACGCTGAGCTGGTTCCTCGTCCGGGGCATCGCCGTCATCAATGCGGCCGTGGCCCTGTTCAACCTGCTGCCCGGACTGCCGCTGGACGGCGGCCGCGTGCTGAGGTCGATCGTCTGGCGGGTGACCTCCGACCCGGGTCGGGCCACGGTGGTCAGCGCCTGGTCCGGTCGCGTGGTGGCGCTCGTCGTCGTGCCGGGGGTGCTGCTGGTGGCCCTCCCGCTGGCCGGGTTCGGTCCGGTGTCGCTCGTCAACCTGCTCGTGGCCGGGCTCGTCTCGGGGTTCGTCTACGTGGGCGCGAGCGCCTCGCTGCGCCGGGCGCAGGTGGAGGCGCGGCTGCCCGGCGTCACCGCGGGGGCGCTGGCCCGGCCCGCCCTGGGGGTGTCGGCGGACCTCCCGCTGTCGGAGGCGGTCCGCCGCGCCAACGACGTCGGGGCCCGCGGCCTGGTCATCCTCGGGGGCATGGGCGCTCCCGAGGGAGTCGTGAGCGAGGCGGCGGTCATGGCCACGCCGGGGGCCCGGCGACCCTGGATCACCGTGGGAACGCTCTCGAGGCGGGTCGAGGACCACATGCTCCTCGACCCCTCCCTGCGCGGCGAGGCCCTGCTGACGGCCATGCGCGCCGCGCCGGCCCCGGAGTACGTGGTGCGCGACGAAGCCGGTCGGCTCGGCGTCCTGCTGGCCGAGGACGTCGCGCGGGCCGTCAGCCCGTAGGGCGCGCGGCCGGTAGCCTCCGGTCCTCGTGACCACAGGAGCGGATCGACGCCGCGGCCCCCTGACCGCCGGCGACCAGGTGCAGCTCACCGACCCCAAGGGGCGGATGCACACGATCACGCTCGAGCCGGGCAAGCAGTTCCACACCCACAAGGGGATCCTGGAGCACGACACGCTGCTCGGCGGGCCCGAGGGCGTGGTGGTGCGGATCGGGACCACCGAGTACCTGGCCCTGCGGCCGCTGCTGCCGGACTACGTCCTGTCGATGAAGCGCGGGGCGCAGGTGGTCTACCCCAAGGACAGCGGTCAGGTCGTGCAGATGGCCGACGTGTTCCCCGGGGCGCACGTGGTGGAGGCCGGGGTGGGCTCGGGCGCGCTGTCGATGTCGCTGCTGCGGGCGGTCGGCGACACCGGTCGGCTCTCGTCCTACGAGCGCCGACAGGACTTCGCCGACATCGCCCGCGACAACGCCGAGCGCTACTTCGGCGGGCCCCACCCGGCGTGGACGATCACCGTCGGGTCACTGCAGGACGCGCTGCCGGCCAGCACCACCGACCGCGACGTCGACCGGGTGGTGCTGGACATGCTGGCGCCCTGGGAGACCCTCGACGCCGTGGCCGGGGCGCTGCGGCCCGGCGGCCTGCTGTGCTGCTACGTCGCCACCACCACCCAGCTGTCGACCACGGTCGAGGCGCTGCGGTCGCACGGCAGCTTCACCGAGCCGCACTCCTGGGAGTCGCTGGTCCGGAGCTGGCATGTGGAGGGGCTCGCCGTCCGGCCCGACCACCGCATGGTGGGGCACACGGGGTTCCTGCTCACCACCCGCCGGCTCGCGGACGGCGTCGAGCCGCCGGTCCGACGTCGTCGGCCGAGCAAGGGGGCCTACGGCGAGCCGGCGACCGAGAGCGCCCCGACCGGCCGGCGACGGCGGGGAGCCGTTCCGCCCCGACCTGCCGTAGCCGCGGGCGCGCGATCCGCCGGGTCCGTACATAGGATGCGCTCACCGACAGCCCCGGCAGGACGACGGGGAGGGAGGACCCGAGGAGGAACACGTGGCTGGCACTCATGACGGCGGCTCGTCCGGTGATCTGACCGCCCAGGTCAGCTTCCTGGAGGAGGAGGTGTCGGTGCTGCGACGCAAGCTCGCCGACTCGCCGCGGCAGGCCCGCGCCCTGGAGGAGAAGCTCTCGGCGCTGCAGGCCGACCTCGCCGGCGCCGTGGGGCAGAACGACCGCCTGGTGTCGACCCTGCGCGAGGCGCGCGACCAGATCGTCTCCCTCAAGCAGGAGGTCGAGCGGCTCGCGCAGCCGCCGTCGGGCTACGGCGTGTTCCTCACCCGCCACGACGACGACACCGTCGACGTGTTCACCGGTGGCCGCAAGCTGCGGGTGACCGTCAGCCCCGACGTGGAGCTCGACACGCTGGCCAAGGGCCAGGAGGTCATGCTCAACGAGGCGCTCAACGTGGTGAAGGCGCTGGCGTTCGAGAAGCAGGGCGAGGTGGTGTCGCTCAAGGAGGTTCTCGAGGACGGCCTTGCGCGGCGCTGGTGGTCGGCCAGACCGACCAGGAGCGCGTGGTCATGCTCGCGGAGTCCCTCGTGGGGCAGCCGATCAAGGCCGGCGACAGCCTCCTGCTGGAGACCCGCAGCGGCTTCGTCTACGAGCGCATCCCGAAGTCCGAGGTCGAGGAGCTGGTGCTCGAGGAGGTTCCGGACATCGACTACAGCGACATCGGCGGGCTGATGGCCCAGATCGAGATGATCCGCGACGCCGTGGAACTCCCGTTCCTGCACAAGGACCTGTTCAAGGAGCACCAGCTGCGGCCGCCCAAGGGTGTGCTGCTCTACGGCCCGCCCGGGTGCGGCAAGACCCTCATCGCCAAGGCGGTCGCGAACAGCCTGGCGAAGAAGGTCGCGGAGATCACCGGCAAGCCCGACGGTCGCGCGTTCTTCCTCAACATCAAGGGCCCCGAGCTGCTGAACAAGTACGTCGGGGAGACCGAGCGGTCGATCCGGCTGATCTTCCAGCGCGCCCGGGAGAAGGCGTCCGAGGGCACGCCCGTCATCGTCTTCTTCGACGAGATGGACTCGATCTTCCGTACCCGCGGCAGCGGTGTGTCCAGCGATGTCGAGACCACGATCGTGCCGCAGCTGCTGAGCGAGATCGACGGCGTGGAGACGCTCGAGAACGTCGTCGTCATCGGGGCGTCCAACCGCGAGGACATGATCGACCCCGCGATCCTGCGCCCGGGTCGCCTCGACGTGAAGATCAAGATCGAGCGGCCCGACGCCGAGGCGGCCAGGGACATCTTCGGCAAGTACATCCGCACCGACCTGCCCCTGCACGCCGACGACCTCGCCGAGCACGGGGGCAACCGCGAGGCGACCGTGGGCGAGATGATCCAGCGCGTCGTCGAGCGCATCTACACCGAGGGCGAGGAGAACCGCTTCCTCGAGGTCACCTACGCCAACGGCGACAAGGAGGTCCTCTACTTCAAGGACTTCAACTCCGGAGCCATGATCGAGAACATCGTCGGCCGCGCGAAGAAGAACGCCATCAAGGACTTCCTGGAGACCGGCCAGAAGGGCCTGCGGCTCCAGCACCTGATGACGGCGTGCGTGGACGAGTTCAAGGAGAACGAGGACCTCCCGAACACCACCAACCCTGACGACTGGGCGCGGATCTCGGGCAAGAAGGGCGAGCGGATCGTGTACATCCGCACCCTGGTGACCAGCGCCAAGGGCACCGAGAGCGGGAAGTCGATCGACACGGTGGCCAACACCGGGCAGTACCTGTAGGAGGAACACCCGCGACCGCCGCCCCCCGACTCCGAGGACGCCGCTGTGCCGTACATCGCCGTCAGGGACCGCTGACGGGCGTGGACGTCGTCATCGGCCTCGACTGCGGGACGACCTCGACCAAGGCGGTCGCCGCCGGCGTCGACGGCGTGGTGCGCGCCGTCGGGCGCTCCGGGCGCTACCAGCTGTCCGTACCGCAGCCCGGCTGGGCCGAGCTCGATCCGGGCCGGCTGCAGCAGGCCGTGCGGGAGGCGCTGCGCTCGGTCGCGGACCGGCTCGGCGCAGACCGGCCGGTCGGGGTGTGCCTGAGCAGCGCCATGCACGGCCTGGTCGCGCTGGAGGCGGACGGCACCCCGCGCGGACGGCTGCTGACCTGGGCCGACGGCAGGGCCGCGGAGCAGGCGCGGCGGCTCGCGAGGGAGGCTCCCGGGCTGCACGCCCGCACCGGGACCCCGCTGCACCCGATGAGCCCGCTGGTCAAGCTGGTGCACCTGCGCGAGCAGGGGGTCCGTGCGCCCCGCTGGGGCGGCGTCGAGCGGCTGGTGCTCGACGTCGTCGTGCCCGGAACCCGCCTGATGGACCTGTCGTCGGCGACCTCCAGCGGTCTCTACGACCAGCACAGGGGCACCTGGGACGCGCAGGCCCTCGAGCTGGCCGGCCTCACGCCGGACCAGCTCGGTGAGGTGCAGCCCACGACCCACCTCGCCGGGGGGCTGGCTCCGGGCCTGGGGCTCCCGGCGGGCATCCCGGTGGTTCTCGGCGCGACCGACGGCCCGCTGGCGAACCTCGGCGTCGGAGCCGTGCGCCCGGGGGTGGTGGCCGTGTCGGTCGGTACCAGCGGCGCCCTGAGGGTGGTCCGGGACCGTCCCGGGGTCGACGAGGACGGCCGGCTGTTCTGCTACGCCCTCACCCAGGACCGCTGGGTGGTGGGCGGCGCGGTCAACAACGGCGGTACAGCCGTCCGCTGGGCGGGGGACCTGCTGGGGGAGGCGGACCTGGATGCCCTGCTGTCCCAGGCCGCCCGCGTCCCGCCGCTGTCCGACGGCCTGCTGTGCCTGCCGCACCTGCTGGGGGAGCGGGCGCCCTGGTGGCGTACCGACCTGAGCGGGGCCTTCCTGGGCCTGCGCCGCGAGCACGGTCGGGCGCACCTGGTCCGTGCGGTCGTGGAGGGCGTCTGCCAGCAGCTGGCCCTGATCCGTGACGGCCTCCCGGGTCAGCTGCACGAGGTGCGCGCCACCGGCGGGGCGTTCGCGGCGCCGCTGTGGCGCGACGTCCTGGCCGGCACGCTCGACCTGCCCGTGCGGGTGGCCGACTCCCCGGAGGGGAGCGGCCTCGGGGCCTGCCTGCTCGGGTGGGTCGCCCTCGGCGGCCTTCCTGACCTGGATGCCGCCGCCGAGCTCGTCGAGGCCGGCGCCCCGTCGGTGGCCGCCCCGGGGCTCGCCTCGCGCTACCGACGGGCCCGCCCCCTGGTCGAGCAGGCGGTCGCGGCCCTGGCCTCGCTCGACCTGGGCCTGCTGGACGAGCCGCTCCCGGACTCCGGCGGATAGCGGCGCCGACACCTACGCTCGGTCCATGAGCGCGCGTCGGGTGATGGGCACCGAGACCGAGTACGGGGTCTCCGTCCCGGGTCAGGCGGGCGGTCAACGCCATGACCGCGTCGAGCCAGGTGGTCAACGGGTACGTCAGCACGACGCCGCTGCGCGACCGCCGCACCCGGTGGGACTTCGAGGAGGAGAACCCCCTGCGGGACGCGCGCGGGTTCGACGTCGGGGCGGGCTTCTCCGACCACGACGCGGGCGAGCCCGACGACGAGCTCGGACTGGCGAACGTGATCCTGACCAACGGGGCGCGCCTGTACGTCGACCACGCGCACCCCGAGTACTCCACGCCGGAGTGCACGAACCCGCGTGACGTCGTGCTCTGGGACAAGGCGGGCGAGCGCGTCATGGAGCTGGCGGCCGAGCGCGCCCTCGCCGTGCCCGGCACCGGCCGGCTGCAGCTGTACAAGAACAACACCGACAACAAGGGCGCCTCCTACGGCACGCACGAGAACTACCTCATGCCGCGCCAGACGCCGTTCGGCGACATCGTCCGCCACCTGACACCGTTCTTCGTCAGCCGGCAGGTGGTCACCGGAGCCGGCCGGGTCGGCATCGGCCAGGACGGCCGCGAGGACGGCTTCCAGATCAGCCAGCGGGCCGACTTCTTCGAGGTCGAGGTGGGGCTGGAGACCACGCTCAAGCGGCCCATCATCAACACCCGCGACGAGCCGCACGCCGATCCCGATCTCTACCGCCGCCTGCACGTGATCATCGGCGACGCGAACCTGTCCGAGGTCTCGACCTACCTCAAGGTCGGCACCACCGCGCTCGTCCTGGCAATGATCGAGGACCGCTGGCTGACCTCGAACGGGATCGACCTGTCGGTCGACGCACCTGTCGCGTCCCTGCGGGCCGTGTCGCACGACCCGTCGCTGCGCCACCAGCTGACGCTGCGGGACGGACGCCGGCTCACCGCCGTGCAGCTGCAGATGGAGTACCTCGAGCAGGCGCGCAAGCACGTCGAGGACCGCCTCGGGGCCGACGCCGACCCCCAGACCCTCGACGTGCTCGACCGGTGGGAGTCGGTCCTGCGCCGCCTCGAGTGCGACCCGGCCTCCCTGTCCGGCGAGCTCGACTGGGTGGCCAAGCTGCAGCTGCTCGAGGGCTACCGCGACCGTGAGGGCCTGGACTGGTCGGCGAGCAAGCTGCACCTGGTCGACCTGCAGTACAGCGATGTCCGCCGGGACAAGGGGCTCTACAACCGGCTCGTCGCCCGCGGCAGCATGACCACCCTGCTCACCGAGGAGCAGGTGCAGCAGGCGGTCCTGGAGCCGCCGCCGGACACCCGTGCCTACTTCCGTGGCCGCTGCCTGGAGAAGTTCCCGACCCAGGTGGCGGCGGCGTCCTGGGACTCGGTGATCTTCGACGTCGGACGGGCGTCGCTGCAGCGCGTGCCGACGCTGGAGCCCCTGAGGGGGACGAAGGCCCATGTGGGCGAGCTGCTGGACTCCTGCGACGACGCGCTCGCGCTGGTCGAGCGCCTCGGCGGACGCCGGTAGCTGGTAGCCGGCGGCCCCGCACACTCGCGGAGATCGGCGGCGCACGCAGGCAGGAACCGCCCGGACGGCGGCGAACCCCCCTGTCACCACCCGAGACCCGGGTGCGACAACCGTGGGGGACCCGTGGAGATCGACCGCAGGACGCTGTTCAAGGCCGCCGGACTCGGCGCGGGTGCGCTCGGCATCGCGGGCGCGGGTGGCGCCGCCGCCCAGAGCCCCGGTCCGTTGTCCTCGGCCGTGCAGAGCCACGTGGTGGGCGAGAACGGGCTCACCGGCCCGCTGCAGCTCGCGCGCGTCTGGCCCGGCGCCGTCCAGGGGCTGCTCGACTCCTTCGACGACACCCACAACGTGTTCGACGACGGGTCGGTCGAGGTGCTGCTGTGGCCCGGCGACCTGGCCCGGCTGCAGGGCACCGGCCTGCGCCACGAGATCACCGTCACCGACGTCGTCAGCCGCGACCGCCTGCTCGAGGCCTCGGCCGGCGGCCGCACGGCTGCGCTGCCGCTCCAGCCCGGAGAGGGCACCGCCTACCGCCGGCTCGCCGACTACGAGCGCGACCTGCGCAAGCTCGCCGCGGACCACCCCGACCTCGCGCGCATCGTCGAGCTGCCGAACAAGAGCCTCGAGGGCCGCACGGTGATCGGCATCGAGATCGCCGAGCGGGTGGCGGACGTGGACGGGCGCCCCACCTTCTACATGGACGGCGTGCACCACGCCCGGGAGTGGCCGGCCTCGGAGTTCACGATCATGTGGGCCTACGACCTGCTCGAGTCCTACCGGGCCGGTGACACGCGGGTGGTCCCGCTCATGCAGCGCCTGCGGTTCTTCATCGTCCCGATCATGAACGTGGACGGGTTCCACTACAGCCGCGAGTCGCTGGTGGACAACGCCAACACGGCGAGCGGCAACGGCGCCTTCGCCTACTGGCGCAAGAACCGCCGGACCCTGACCGGCGTCAACAAGGCCACGCCCGTCAGCGACGCCTCCAACCCCGACGCCTACGGCATCGACTGCAACCGCAACTACGGCTACGCCTGGGGCGGTGACGGCTCGTCGGCCTCGATGACCGACCAGACCTACCGTGGCCCGGCCCCCTTCTCCGAGCCGGAGACCCGCAACGTGCAGTGGGCGCTGTCGACCCGCCACGCCACCGCGATGATCACCAACCACACGTCCGGAAACCTGATCCTGTGGGCCTGGGGCGACACCCGCGACGACGCCCCCGACAACGACCTGCTGGTGCAGCTCGGCACGGCGATGTCGAAGTTCAACGGCTACAAGCCGCAGAAGTCCATCGACCTCTACGTCACGACGGGCACCTGCTCGGACTACGCCTACGGGGCCTACGGCTCGCTCGGCTACACCTTCGAGCACGCCGGCTCGAGCTTCCACCCGAACTACCTCACGACCATCCCGAAGCAGTACTCCCAGAACCGTCCCGCCTTCCTGCTGCTCGCCGAGGCGGCGGTGAACGACGAGCTGCACGGGGTCATCACCGGACGCGTCGTGAACGCGGCCGGCGACGGCGTGAAGGCCCCCGTGAAGATCCGCAAGGCCTTCGACACCCTGCTGTGGAAGAACGGCAACGGGGGCAACCCGACCGGCATGCCGAGCGTGCCGGAGAAGATCGACACGACGTTCGCGAGCGCCGACGACGGCACGTTCACCCTGCACGTCAACCCCAGCACCCGGCCCTACCTGTCCTTCCGCGGGGAGACGGAGTCCTACGAGCTCGTCGTCGGCGAGACCGTGCGCCAGGTGGTCGTCGACCGCGGAGGACGCACCGACGCCGGGGTCTTCACGATCGGCTGACCGCCCCGGAACCGGGCCGCCGCCCGCAACGACCCGTCACCCGGGCCGGTGCGGGCGGCGTCGCAGCGCGTCCAGGGCGGCCCGGGCCGCCTCGGCGAGCTCCTGGGCGGCCGCCACGGTGTCGCCGGCCTGAGCGCAGGCGTCCTCCAGCGCCGCGTGGTCGGCCCGGGCCCGCTCCCGGTCGGCCCGGGCCGCGGCCAGCGCGGCCTCGGCCTCCTGCTCGACGACCGTGGCCTGCGACAGGCGCGCACCGGCCCGCTCCGCCGCCCGACGGGCCCGGTCGACGGCCCGCACGGCGTCGTCCAGCCGCCCGGCGGCGTCCTGCGCCGCGGCCTCGGCCGCGCGGACCTGCTCGCGGGCGGCTGCCCGGTCGGCGGCCGAGGTGCGGCGTGACCCCTGTGCCGCCCCCGGGGCGGGCGTCGTCGCCGCAGCGCCGTCGGCGGGCCCTCCTGACTCGTCCGCGACGGCGCCCTCGACGTCCGCCCCGCCGAAACCGGCGAACGACAGGCTGCGGACCAGGCGGCCGCTGAGCACGGCCTCGGCCGCGGCCGGGTCGGCCAGACACGCCTCCAGCGTGCCGGCCACCTCCTGGCGGACCGCCGCCGTCACCGGGCGCCCACCGAGGTCGACGGCCCGGTCCACGACCAGCGCCACGAGGGCCCGCCGCTGCTCGGCGAGCCCGCGCAGGTCTGCCGCGTTGCCGGACCGCTGCGCCTGGTCGATCTGCCGGCCGAGCCCGGCCAGCCGGGACACGAGGTCGGGCTCGGCCCGCGTGAGCAGGTTGACCAGGTGGGCCGGGAGCGTCGGCCGCCGCAGCGTGGCCAGCGCCGCGGCCCGCTCCCGGTCGCCATCGGCACGAGCCTGACGCACCTGCTCGTCCCGGGCCGCGACGAACTCCTCCGGCGCGAGGGCGTACAGGTCCGACGGCACGTGCGGAGTGTGCCCGCCTCCAGGCAGGTGCAGGCGCGCGGCCGTCGAAGCAGACACGGTCCGCCCCCGTGCCACCTGGAGTCCTTGTGCGCCGTCGTCCCGTCCTCGCCACCGGCGCACTCGCCACGCTCGTGGCCGCGGCCACCGCGCTGGCACTGGCGCTGCCCGGCGGAGCCGCGGGCGCCCCCGCTGCTGCCCTGTCGGGAGAGGCCGCGGCGCTCGTGGCCCAGCAGCAGTCGGCCGAGGACGCGGCCGCGCTCGGTGAGCCCCTGACCGCCCCGGACGACTGGGCCCTCGCCCAGCGTGGCGGCGCGGTGACCCTCGGCGCCCACGAGCGGGCGATCGACGCCACCAACGCCACCAGGGCGCGGACCCGCAGCGCCGACCCGGCCCTTGCTGCCGCCCCCTGGGTGGAGATGGGCCCGACCAACGTGGGCGGCCGCGTGGCGGACCTCGCGATCGACCCGACCGACCCCGACGTCGTCTACGCCGGGACCAGCGCGGGAGGCGTCTGGCGCTCGGCCGACGGCGGTCTCACCTTCGCGCGCGCCTGGGACACCTCGGTCGGGGGCGCCATCGGCGCGCTGGCCATCGGTAGCGACGGGGTCCTGTGGGCCGGCACGGGGGAGTCCAACCCCGGCGGCGGAGGCACCACCTACCCCGGGAGCGGGGTGTACCGGTCGGCCGACCAGGGGCGCACCTGGCAGCGGTCGGGTCTGCCGGCCAGCGGCCGGTTCGGGCGCCTCGTCGTCGACCCGACCGACCCCGACCCGGGTCTGGGCGGCCGCCGCCGGAACGCTCTACAGCCCCGGCGGGGAGCGCGGCCTGTACCTCACCGAGGATGCCGGCCGCACCTGGAAGCGGGTGCTCAACGGAGAGAACGCCACCACCGGCGCCGTCGACGTCGCCCTGGAGCCGGGCACCCCCGGCACGATCCTCGCGACGCTGTGGGACCACGAGCGGACGTCGTCGGTGCGTCGCTACGGCGGGAGCGGCTCGGGCCTGTACCGCAGCACCGACGCCGGTCGCACGTGGACCCGCCTGCCTGCCGTCGCCGCCGAGACCCCCGAGCAGACCGGCCGGCTCGGGGTCGCGTTCTCCGCCTCCGACCCGAGTCGCGCCTACGCGGTCGTCGCGAACCGGCTCGACGGCACCGGCGTCGGACTGTGGCGCTCCGACGACGCCGGCGCGACCTGGACCAGGGTGGCCGACGGCGGTGACGCTGTCGCAGAGCAGCTACGGCTGGTGGTTCGGCCGCATCTACGGTCGACCCCGAGCGACGCCGACCGCGCTGTTCGTCGCCGGCCTGGAGCTGCAGGAGTCGACCGACGGCGGCGCCTCCTTCACCGCCCACTCCGTCGGCACCGTCGGGGTGGCGACCGGAGCGAGCATCGTGGCCGTCCACTCCGACCAGCACGCCATGGCCTGGGCCCCGTCTGATCCGGCCCGGGTCTACCTCGGCAACGACGGCGGCGTCTACGCCAGCCGGCGCCGACGCCCGGATCGGCTCCTGGGTCGGCGCGGTGCTCGCAGGGCTGGACCCAGCACTACAGCGTCGACGTCGAGCCGGCAGGACCCCGACCCGCGTCGTGTCCGGACTGCAGGACAACCTCTGCCAGCGCAACCACCTGCCCGGCAGCCCGGGGCTCAAGGACGCCTGGATCGAAGATCGGCTTCTGCGGCGACGGCGTGCAGACGCTCATCGACCCGGCCGACGACGGCACGACGTACTCCTGCTCGCAGTACGGCGAGCTGCTCGCGCAACACCCAGGGGGTGGGCGGGCTCGCCGTGGACACCATCAAGCCGGCCGTCGCCGGCCCCCGGTACGGCTGGTGGGCACCGGTCGCAGTTCGACCCGACCAACAGCCGCACGCTGTACTTCGGCGGCACCAGGCTGGCCCGCTCGACCGACCAGGGGTCGACCTGGAAGGCCGTCAGCCCCGACCTCAGCGGCAACCCGGCCAACCTCGACCCGAACGCGGGCTACCGGATCTACGGGACCATCACCACCGTGGCCGCCGCCGCGACCGACCCGCGGCGGGTCTACGTCGGCACCGACACCGGCTACCTCTGGACCACCGCCGACGTGACCGCGACGACGCCGGTGTGGACGCGGCTCGACGAGGAGGCGGCCCTGCCCACCGGGCGCTGGGTGACCCGGGTGACGGTGGACCCGCACGACGCGGGCACCGTCTACGTGACGTACTCGGGCTACCGCAACGCCAGCGACGACGCCCACGTGTTCCGCAGCACCGACGCGGGGGCCACCTTCGCCGACCTGTCCGGCGACCTGCCGGACGCCCCGGTGAACGAGCTCGTGCTGGCCGGCGACGCCCTCGTGGTCGGCACGGACACGGGGGTCTTCCTCAGCCGCGGTGACGGGCACTGGCTGGCCGTCGGCGACCTGCCGATCGTGCCGGTGATGGACCTCGACTACCAGGGGGCCGGCCGCCTGCTCACGGTCGCCACGTTCGGGTACGGCGTCCAGCGCCTGGTCCTGCCGGCGACCGCACCCTCCCCGGCCGCCGCCCCGGCCCGGGCGGGTCTGCGCCCCGCTGGCCTGCTCGGGCGCTGACCGCGGAGCGCTCCCGGGCGGCCTGCGACAGCCGACAGGTCCGTGTCGGCAGGCCCTGTGCGACGAGCCGGCCGTAGGGTCGGTCCAGGGTCCCCGAGCGAGGAGCGCAGCCATGGCGACGGACAACGGCGGTCAGGAACAGCAGAACCGCTCGTCGGCGCAGGCCGACGAGGTCGTGGAGGTCGCGTCCAGCGACGTCCACGAGCGGGTGGACAAGCTCACCGACGACGTGGACGCCCTGCTCGACGAGATCGACGACGTCCTCGAGGAGAACGCCGAGGAGTTCGTGCGCAGCTACGTGCAGAAGGGCGGCCAGTAGGCGGGCCTCCCTGCCCGGACACGACGGCGGGGCGGGGGCTCCAGCCCCCGCCCCGCCGTCGTGCGCTGCGCCCGGCGCTACTGCTGGTACTCCTCCACCGGCAGCGGACCGGGGGTGGTGGCCCGGAGCCTGGCGGCGGCCGGCGTGGCCGGGTTGAACCGGATGCCCGAGGGCGTCTCGGTGGTGTCCATGACCCAACCGCTGACGACGTCGCTGGTGCCCTCGATGGTCAGGACCAGGGAGTGCTCCACGGGCTCCGGGGCGGGCTCGCCGGCGGCCGGCTCGGGCTCGATGAAGTTGAGCCCGGTGATCGTGAACTCGGCGAGCGAGGAGGCCCCGGTGGAGGACGGGACCAGCGTGACCGGCACGGTCGCCCGCGCCGGGACATCGCCCGGGACGACGTCCGAGCCGCTGTCTTCGGTGCCGAACATCGACTGACCGTCGATGGTCAGGCGGACGTCGACGCTCAGGTCGTCGCCCGCGCGGGACAGACCGGCCGCGATGTCGTGGAACTGGACCGTGAGGCTGTCGAGGTCGCCGGTGAAACCGCCCTGGACGTGGGCGTCGTAGATCGAGGTCTGCGAGGTGCCGCTGTTGACCCCGTCGTCGGCGAAGCCGCAGCCGGCGCCCGTGGTGACCGAGGCCGTGGGTGCGGTGGGGTTCCAGCGCGTCTCGCCGGTGACGGCGGCCGTGTTCAGCAGCTTGACGCCGCTGTCCGGGCAGTGGAAGTAGACCTGCTGCGTGGGCAGCGGGGTGGCTGCCGACGCCGAGGAGAACAGGCCGGCGAGCACGAGCGCTCCGGCGGTGAGAAGGACGGGCTTGCGCACGGGGACCTCCGAGGTCACTGGGTTGCCGGGAACATTCGCCGCGCAGCGGACATCTCCTGCTCTTCCTGGGCACACGGTCCGCGGCCGGACCCGGAGAGGTCCGGGTCAGCCGGACGTGATGTGCTGTCGCGGGACGGCGCACCGCGCCCCCGGTCCGGCACGGACGCCACGACCGTCCCGGATGCCAGAACGCGAGAGGAGCGCAGCACCATGTCAGACGCCGCGGGGCGCACGGCCGGTTGCCGGCCTCCTACACCGCTCCGGGCTCCTCGTCCTTCACCGACTTCGTGCGCCTGGCCGCGCCCGAGCTGCTGCCGCAGCACCGGGACCTGGGGGGAGCCGTCGTCGACGCGCCGCACGGCACGACCATCGTCGCGGTCACCCACGCCACGGGCGTGGTCATGGCCGGAGACCGTCGCGCCACCATGGGCAACGTCATCGCCCAGCGCGACATCGAGAAGGTGTTCCCGGCCGACGAGTACTCGGTCGTCGGCATCGCCGGGACGGCCGGACTGGCCATCGAGATGGTCCGGCTGTTCCAGGTCGAGCTCGAGCACTACGAGAAGCTCGAGGGCAGCGTCATGTCCTACGACGGCAAGGCCAACCGGCTGTCGGCGATGATCCGCGGCAACCTCGGCATGGCCATGCAGGGCCTCGCGGTGGTCCCGCTGTTCGCCGGCTACGACCTCGAGCGCGAGCAGGGACGCATCTTCAGCTATGACGTCACCGGTGGCCGCTACGAGGAGCACAGCTTCCACTCGGTCGGCTCCGGATCGGTCTTCGCGCGCAGCGCCCTGAAGAAGCGGTACCGCGACGACGTCAGCGAGGCCGAGGCGGTGGCCCTGGCCGTCGACGCGCTCTACGACGCCGCCGACGACGACTCCGCCACCGGCGGTCCCGACCTCACCCGCAGGATCTACCCGGTCGTGATGACGGTGTCGGACCTCGGGGTGCGCCGCCTGCCCGACGACCAGGTCGAGACCGTGGTGCAGGCCGTGGTCGACCTCCGCATGACGCGGCCGGGCGGCTGAGCCCGCGTGCCGCCCACGACACACCTGCCCGCGACCGGTCGGAACGAGGACCTCACATGACCATGCCGTTCTACATGTCGCCCGAGCAGGTCATGAAGGACAAGAGCGACTACGCCCGCAAGGGCATCGCCCGGGGTCGCTCCGTGCTCGCGCTGACCTACGCCGACGGCATCCTGTTCGTCGGGGAGAACCCGAGCAACGCCCTGCACAAGATGAGCGAGATCTACGACCGGATCGCCTTCGCCGCGGTCGGCAAGTACAACGAGTTCGAGAACCTGCGGCTCGCCGGCGTGCGCTACGCCGACCTTCGCGGCTACCAGTACGACCGCAGCGACGTCACCTCCCGGGGACTGGCCAACGCCTACGCGCAGACCCTCGGCGCCGTCTTCACCGAGGCCTCCAAGCCCTACGAGGTGGAGCTCGTGGTGGCCGAGGTCGGGGCCACCCAGGCCGAGGACCAGATGTACCGGCTGACCTACGACGGCTCCGTCGCCGACGAGCACGGCTTCGTGGTCATGGGCGGCCAGAGCGAGCCGATCGCGGCGCACCTGCGCGAGCACCACCGCGGCGACCTCCCTCTGGAGGGGGCGCTGCGGCTCGCCGTGCGGGCGCTGTCCACGGCCGGCCCCGACGGAGAGCCGCGCACCCTGGTCGCGGACGCCCTCGAAGCCGCGGTGCTCGACCGCACCCGTCCGCGCCGCGCGTTCAAGCGGCTGCTGACCCCCCAGCTGTCCCGGCTGCTCGGGGACGCTCCCGACCCGGGTGCCGGTCCCAGCACCACCGCATCGACCGTCCTCACCACCGACCCCTCGAGCACCCCGGAGACCCCCGCATGACCCGCACCCCCCGCTGGGCCGCCGCCGCCGCACTCTGCCTGTCTCTCGCCGCCTGCGGCGGAGGCTCCGACACCGCGGACGACCCCACGGTCGCCGTCCCCGGGGCGACCGCGGCCGCTCCGGCCGCCGCCTGCCCGGCCGAGATCACGACCGTGCCCGCACCCGCCTCGGTCAGCAAGGACCTCGCGGTGAAGCCGATGGTGCCCGCGAACACCGGCACCCCGGTGACCCAGGTGACCGTCGCCGACGTCGTCGTCGGGTCGGGCGCGGCAGCCGCCCCCGGGGCGAAGGTGGCGGTCAAGTACGTCGGCGCCCTGGACAAGAACGGCACGGAGTTCGACTCCTCGTGGAGCCGTGGCGCGCAGGAGACCCTGCCCTTCGAGGTCTGCGGGCAGGACGTCGTCCCCGGGTTCAGCGTCGCCCCGCTCGGCATGAAGGTGGGGGGCCGGCGGCTGGTGCAGATCCCCGAGGAGTTCGGTTACGTCGGGGGCAACCCGGGGTGCGGGCATCGCGGCCGGCGACGTGATCACCTTCGTCATCGACCTCGTCAGCGTCGAGTAGAGCGCGGAACGGCGCAGGAGACGGCGCCCCGGTCCGGGTACGCCCGCGGACATGGCGACACGACGGAGGCCCGGACCGGACGACCTCCCGACGACCCTCGAGCGCTCCGAGGCGCATGCCCGGGCGCTGTGGGGGGCGGCGCATGACAGCGCGGTCGAGAGCTACGGCGAGGGGGAGCGGGCGCACCGCACCGCGTTCGCCGCGCTCAAGCGCGCCTACGAGAAGGTCGGCGACCACTGGGAGCCGAAGGACGAGCCCGGCCCGAGCGATCCCCAGCGCCCCGCGGTCGCGCGGGGAGCGGGACGACGACCCGGGGCAGCACGTCGGGCGGGGTGGACGCGACGGCCACCAAGGCGCACCTGTACGCCCTGGCCCAGCGACTCGGCGTGAGGGGCCGCTCGTCCATGACGAAGGCCGAGCTCGTCGAGGCGCTCGACCGGGCGAACCGTCGGGAGAGCGCGCGGTCGAGGGACCGGGCCTGAATCAGGCGTCGACCGGGACGCCCTCGCCGGACTGACCGTCCTGTGCGACGCCGGTGTCGCGCACGACCACCAGCCGGTCGCCGGGCTGCAACGCCAGGGGAGCAGCCGCGCCGAAGCGCACGGTGTCCGGTCCGCGCAGGACCGCCAGGACCAGCTCCGGCAGGTCGCGGCAGGACCGGCCGACCTCCTCGGGGCGGACGGCGCGCTCGTCGACCTCGAGGCCGGTGTGCGGGATGAGCAGGTCCTCCAGCACCCTCCCGGTGGCCGGGCTCGAGGCGGACACCGCCAGGAGCCGGCCGGCCGCCTCGGACGACACCACCACGCTGGTCGCCCCGCTCAGCCGCACCAGCGGTGCGTTCTCGGACTCCCGGACGGCCGAGACGATGGGGGCGGTGGGGTTCGAGCTGCCGGACCGTCAGCACGACCAGCACCGCGGTGTCGTCACGATTGCTCGACACGAGGACCCGCGCCGCGTCCGGCACGCGGGCCTGCTCCAGCACGGTGCGCCGGGTCGCGTCGCCGAGGACGGCGGCGAAGCCGTCGGCGTTGGCCTCGGCCACCACGCCCGGGTCGGGGTCGACGACGACGATGCGGTCCGGGTCCAGCCCGTCGTCCACCAGGGCCCGGACCGCGCTGCGGCCCTTGGTGCCGTACCCGACGACGACCGTGTGACCCTGCACCTTGGACCTCCAGCGCTTGTTGCGGAACTGCTCGCGGGTGCGCTCGGTGAGCACCTCGAGGGTGGTGCCGACCAGGACGATGAGGAACAGGATCCGCAACGGCGTGACAAGCAGGACGTTGAGGAGCCGGGCGTTCGGCGTCAGGGGGCGATGTCGCCGTAACCCGTGGTGGAGAGGCTGACCGTGGCGTAGTACAGCGCGTCGAGCAGCGAGACCCCGTTGTCGTCGGCGTCGCTGTAGCCCTCGCGGTCGGCGTACACGACCAGGACCACCAGGACCAGCAGCCCGACGGCGACGGCGAGGCGGCGCAGCACGGCCTGCAGCGGCGGCGCGTCACGGCGCGGCAGCAGCAGCAGTCCGCCGGGCGCGCTCACGCTAGCCGCGGTCCTGCTTCTGCCGCCGGCTCCCGCCGTGCCAGTCCTCGACCAGGCCGGCCTCCTCGGCGGCGACACCGAGCGCCGGGAGCTGCGGGCGCTCGCGCAGGCTGCGCTTGAGCTCGGCGAACCCCGCGAAGCCCGCCAGGCCCACGACGTGGTCCCACAGCGCGACGGCGTCGGCGTCACTGGGGCGGCGGCTGATGACCGGACCGAAGAACGCGAGGCCCTCGGGCGGCCGGAACTGCAGGATCGGCGTGCCGACGTCCTTGCCCGCCAGGGCGAGGGCCTCGTCGGTCTCGGCCCGACAGCTCGTCGTCCCAGGAGGAGTCCTCCAGCGCGTCGGCCAGGTCCAGGGGCAGACCGGCGGCGGGCAGCACGTCGGCCAGCAGGGCCGGGAGGCGGTCGGGGAGGCCGTCGTTGCCGGTCGGGACGCTCCCAGGTGCGGGCCCCGAGCTCGGCGTAGAGCGGGCCCAGGACGTCGCTGCCGTGCTCGGCCCGGGCCCGGGCGCGCACCCGCAGCAGGCGCAGGCCGGCGGTGTGGCCGGCCTCGTACTCGGGCGGGAAGTGCGAGGCGTAGTCGACGTCGGCGTTGAGCAGCCGCAGGCTGATGAGCCGCCACTCGACCGCGTAGTCGCGCTGAGCGGCCACCTGGCGCACCCACGTGCTCGTCATCCACGCGAAGGGGCACACCGGGTCGAACCAGAAGCGGAGGTCAGCCGATCTGCAGACCCTAGGTCGCGGCCGGCGGCGCCGCCGGGGCAGCCCCCGGGACAGGGGGCTCAGCCGTAGCGGTGGTTCTTGGTGCCCGCCTTCTGATGGTCGCGCTCCCGGGTGCACGACCGGCCGCTGATGCTGGTGTGCCCGCACAGGGCATCGGCCGCCCCGGTCCCGGCCGTGTCCGTGGCGTCGGGCGCCGCGACCGGAGTCCGCACCGGCGGCGCCGCCTGGGTCGAGGCCCGGCGTGGCGCGTCGCGGCCGTGCTGATGGCGGCGGCCCGCTGCTGGCGCGAGCCGCCTCATGTCCTTGGTCTTGCCATCACCCCGACCGTAGGCGGTCGGCTGTCGAGCAGCGCGGCCTACCCGTGCGCAGGTGCGTCTGCCTCGGCCCTGCGCGGCCTGCCCCGCGAGACCTTCGTGCTGGCCCTCGTCGCCTTCTGCGTGGCGCTCGGGTTCGGCATCGTGGTCCCGGCGGTCCCGCTGTTCGCGCTCGAGTTCGGGGTCGGGACCACCGCGGCGGGCGCGGTGGTGTCGGCCTTCGCGCTGATGCGCTTCGTCTCGGGCCTCGGCAGTCGGCCGGCTCGTCGACCGGGTCGGGGAGCGGCGGGCGCTGCTGGTCGGGCTCGCCGTCGTCGCGGTGTCGTCGCCTGCTCGCCGGGCCTGGCGGTGACCTACCCGCAGCTGCTGGTGCTGCGCGGCGTCGGCGGGGTCGGCTCGGCGCGTCTTCACGATCGCCGCCACCAGCCTGCTGCTGCGGGTGGCCAGCGCCGCCCAGCGCGGCCGGACGCAGAGCGTCTACCGCGGCGGGCTTCCTGCTCGGCGGCATCGTCGGGCCGGCCTTCGGCGGCGCGGTGGTCGGCGTCGCGCTGCGCGCGCCGTTCTTCCTCTACGCCGGCACGCTCGCGCTCGCGGCCGTGGCCGCGCCGCTGCTGCCGCGCGGCGAGCCGGCAGGCCCGAGCCGCGAGGTCGCCGCTGGGCGTCGGGGAGGACGACGGCCGTCGCCCACCGGCGCCGTGCCCGAGCCGCCGCGCGCACCGACGCTGCGCGACGGCCCTGCGCAGCCCGGCCTACCAGGCGGCGCTGGCCGGGAACTTCGCCGTCGGCTTCAGCGTGCTCGGGGTCCGCAGCACCGTCGTGCCGCTGCTGGTGGTGCAGGGGCTGCAGCTCTCGGCCGGCTGGATCGGCGCGGCCTTCGCCTGGTCGCCGCGCTCGTCGCAGGCCGCGCTGCTGCTGCCCGCCGGTCGCGCCGTCGACGAGGTCGGCCGCCGGCCCACCCTGGTCGGCGGCGGGCTGCTCACCGCCGCCTCGCCTCGCCGGGCTGGCGCTGGCCACCGGACCGGTCAGCCTGCTGCTCGGCATGGGGGTGTTCGCCGCAGGAGCGGCCCTGCTCGGCGTCGCCCCGGCGGCGATCGTCGGCGACGTCGTCCAGGGCAAGGGGGGCAGCGCGGTGGCGGTCTGGCAGATGGCCAGCGACCTGGGCTCGATCCTCGGTCCGCTCGCCGCCGGAGTGCTCATCGACGCGCGGCGTCGTTCGAGGCGGCGCTGGTCGGTCAGCGCCGCCGTCGTCGGGGTGTGCGCGCTGCTGGGGCTGACCCTGCCGAGCGGCCCGTGCCTCAGGTGCCGCAGAAGGTGCGGTAGTCCGCGTCGTCGGGGCCTGGCTCGGCGAACCGCTCGCGACCGGGGCGCTCCCGGAACGGGTCCGTGACGGCGTCGAGCAGGGCCCTCAGCGGATCGAGGTCGCCCGCCGTCGCGGCGGACAGGGCCTGCTCCAGCAGGTGGTTGCGGGGCACGTAGACGGGGTTGGTCCGGTCCATGAGCGCGGGGTCGGGGTCGCAGGCGCGCCACCGCTGCGCCCAGGCGTCGAAGCCGGCGAGGTCCAGGACCAGGCTCCGGGCCGGTTCCGCGTCACCCCGGGCCACCCCGCTGAGCCGCCGGAAGCCGGCCGTGAGGTCGGTGCGCCCCGCGGCGAACAGCTCCAGGAGATCGGCGATCAGCGGACCGGCGATGTCGTCGTCCAGGCCCTGCGGCAGGCCGAGCTTGCGCCGCATCCCGGCGGTCCAGGCCCGCTCGTACTGCGGGCGGAACCGGCCCAGCGCCTCGACCGCGATCTCGACGGCCCGGTCCTCGTCCGGAGCGAGCAGCGGCAGCAGGGCCTCGGCCAGCCGGGCCAGGTTCCACTCCAGCGCCAGGGGCTGGTTGCCGTAGGCGTAGCGACCGCCCTCGTCGATCGAGCTGAAGACCCGACCCGGGTCGTAGCCCTCCAGGAACGCGCACGGCCCGTAGTCGATCGTCTCGCCGGACAGGGTGGTGTTGTCGGTGTTCATGACTCCGTGGACGAAGCCGACCTGCATCCAGCGGGCCACGAGGTCGGCCTGGGCGGCGATCACCGCCTCGTACAGCGCCAGGTAGGGGCTCTCGGCGTCCGCCGCCTGCGGGTGGTGGCGCGCGATGGCGTGGTCGGCCAGGCGCCGCAGCAGCGCGAGGTCACCGGTCCCCCGGGCGAAGGCGACGCTGCCCACGCGCAGGTGGCTGGAGGCGATGCGGGCCAGCACGGCACCGGGCTGGTCGGTCTCGCGGCGCACGCTCACCCCCGTGGCGGTGACCGCCAGCGCCCGGGTGGTCGCGATCCCGAGGGCGTGCATGGCCTCGCTCACCACGTACTCGCGCAGCATCGGACCCACCGCGGCCAGTCCGTCGCCGCCCCGGGAGAACGGCGTGCGGCCCGAGCCCTTCAGGTGCAGGTCGCGCACGGTTCCCGAGGAGTCGACCAGCTCGCCCAGCAGCAGCGCCCGGCCGTCGCCGAGGCGCGGGGTGTACCCCCCGAACTGGTGGCCCGCGTAGGCCTGGGCCACCGGCGTCGACCCGGCCGGCACCCGCACGCCCAGCAGCAGCTCGACGCCCTCCGGGCTGCGCAGGTGCTCCGGGGACAGCCCCAGCTCGCGGGCCAGCGGCTCGTTGAGCAGCAGCAGGCTCGGCGCGGGAGCCGGCTGCGCCGTCCACGGCAGGGCCATCTCCGGCAGGTCGCTCGCGAACCGGTGGTCCAGGTGCACGCTCACGCCGTCACGCTACGTCCGGGCCGGCCCCGCGCCCGGAGGGACGCCGGCCGCCTCCCGGCGCGGCGCGGGCCTGCGCTGTAGCGTCCGCGAGGTGGAGCGTCGCATCTTCGGCATCGAGAACGAGTACGGCGTGACGTGCACGTTCAAGGGCCAGCGCCGCCTCAGCCCCGACGAGGTCGCCCGGTACCTGTTCCGCCGCGTGGTGTCGTGGGGACGCAGCAGCAACGTCTTCCTGCGCAACGGCTCACGGCTCTACCTCGACGTCGGCAGCCACCCCGAGTACGCCACGGCCGAGTGCGACGACGTCGTCGACCTGGTGACCCACGACAAGGCCGGGGAGCGCATCCTCGAGGGGCTGCTCGTGGACGCCGAACGACGGCTGCGCGAGGAGGGCATCGCCGGCGACATCTACCTGTTCAAGAACAACACCGACAGCGCCGGAAACTCCTACGGCTGCCACGAGAACTACCTGGTGGGCGGCACGGCGAGTTCAGCCGGCTGTCGGACGTGCTCATCCCGTTCCTGGTGAGCCGCCAGATCGTCGTCGGGGCCGGCAAGGTCCTGCAGACCCCGCGCGGAGCCGTCTACTGCGTCAGCCAGCGTGCCGAGCACATCTGGGAGGGCGTCAGCAGCGCCACCACGCGCAGCCGTCCCATCATCAACACGCGCGACGAGCCGCACGCCGACGCCGAGCGGTTCCGGCGGCTCCACGTCATCGTGGGCGACAGCAACATGAACGAGGCGACCACGCTGCTCAAGGTGGGGGCCACCGACCTCGTGCTGCGCATGATCGAGGCGGGCGTCGTGATGCGCGACCTCACGCTGGAGAACCCGATCCGGGCGATCCGCGAGATCAGCCACGACATCACCGGGCGACGCCTGGTGAAGCTCGCGAACGGCAGGGAGGCGAGCGCCCTCGACATCCAGCGCGAGTACCACAGCAAGGCCGTCGACTTCATCGACAAGCGCGGCGGCGACGCCACCGTGCGACGGGTCCTGGACCTGTGGGGCCGCACGCTCACCGCCGTCGAGACCGGGGACCTGTCCCTGGTCGACCGCGAGATCGACTGGGTCACCAAGTACCAGCTGATCGAGCGCTACCGCGGCAAGCACGGCCTGGAGCTGTCGAGCCCCCGGGTGGCCCAGCTCGACCTCGCCTACCACGACGTCAACCGCAACCGCGGCCTCTACTACCTTCTCGAGAACAAGGGCGCGGTCGCCCGCGTCACGACCGACCTGCGGGTCTTCGAGGCCAAGAGCGTGCCGCCCCAGACCACCCGCGCGAAGCTGCGCGGGGAGTTCATCAAGCGGGCCCAGGAGAAGCGGCGGGACTTCACCGTCGACTGGGTCCACCTGAAGCTGAACGACCAGGCGCAGCGCACCGTGCTGTGCAAGGACCCCTTCCGCGCGGTCGACGACCGCGTGGACAAGCTCATCGCGAGCATGTAGCCCAAGGAGATCGCCCCATGGCCACCAAGCCCAGCATCACCGTCCCCGACGGCCCGGCGCCCACCGACCTCGTCATCGAGGACCTCGAGCTCGGCAGCGGCGACGAGGCCGTCGCCGGCACCACCTGCTCGATGCAGTACGTCGGCGTGTCGTGGAGCACCGGCAAGGAGTTCGACTCCTCCTGGGACCGCGGGCAGGCGTTCACCTTCCCGCTGGGCGCCGGACGCGTCATCCAGGGCTGGGACCGCGGCGTGGCCGGCATGAAGGTCGGCGGGCGGCGCAGGCTGACCATCCCGGCGGCCCTCGGCTACGGCGAGCGCGGCGCCGGCAGCGACATCGCCCCCGGCGAGACGCTCATCTTCGTGGTCGACCTCGAGGGCGTGCGCTAACCCGATCGGCTCCACGGCCCCGTCGCACCCGGGTGCGGCGGGGTTTGTCGTGTCCACAGCCTGTGGAGGCGCTCACCAGCGGCGACGGGCCCGCGCGCGGCGAAGCTCCACGGACGCGCACACCGGGTGCACAGCGGCGCGCCGCCGCGTCCCCACCGGACCCACCGGGCCGTCCAGACGCCCGCTCGACGACGTCGCCCGCGCTGCCTACCGTGCGGCCATGACGACCCCCACGGCGGACCCGGTGCTCGTCGACGCGCTGGAGCGGGTGCGCGTGCTGTCGCTGCGGCTGTGGGCCGTGCGGGAGGCCCATCCCGCCGTCCGGGGCCGGTTCGGACGGGTGAGGTGCGCCACGTGCGGGCAGGTCTGCCCCTGTTCCACGGTGCGCGCGACCGCCTCCTAGACGCTCGACCCCGTCTCCGGTCGTCCTCCTGAGCGCATGGCGTTGTTCACGTGCGGGCCACCCGTCTGTCCGGTTTCGCCTCAGGCACAGTGGACCTGCATCCGCGCCGACCAGACCGCCGAGTCCCGCCCCTGGTCCACGACAAGGCGCTCCACTCCCAGGGCGGGAGCGGGGGACCCAGGTCTCCACGGGCCGCGTCACGACGAGCGGTCCTCGGGGCGAAGCGCTCACGTCCGAGCGCCGGCCACTCTCCAGGCCGAGCCCGACAGCTCACCCCGCAGGCGTCGCGAGAGGTTCTGCACCGCCATGCCCGTTTTCTGCTCCCACGTGCCCCGGCACGCCCGCTCGTCCCGCCTGCCCGTCCGACTGGCCGTCACCTCGGCCCTCGGCGGGCTCCTGGTCCCGCTCGCCCTGTCGTCCTCGGCGTCGGCCGCGGAGCGCAGCAGCTCCACCGTGCGGGTCTCCGGCCCGGGCGGCAGCGTCTCCCCGGGCGCCAAGGCCCCCGTGTCGCTGCGCCTGCTCCAGGACGGCAGCTACGTCCGCGACGCCGTCGTCGACGTGCAGATCCCGCAGGGGAGCGGCTGGCGCACCGTCGCCCGCACCTCGACCGACAGCCGCGGGCTCGCGCACACCGGGGTCACGGTCAACCGCGACACGAAGGTGCGGGCGCACTACCGCGGATCGCCCGACCGCAGCCCGGCCACGAGCAGCCCGGTCACCGTCGACGTCGCCTCCTCGCGCAGCGGGGTGCTGGCCGAGGCGGCCCGGCACCGCGGCAAGCCCTACCGCTACGGCGCCACCGGCCCGAGCGCGTTCGACTGCAGCGGCTTCACCCGGTACGTCTACGCCCGGGCGACCGGCAAGGCGCTCCCGCACAACGCGCGGGCGCAGGAGCGCATGGCGCACCGGGTCAGCAAGGCCGCGGCGCGCCCCGGCGACCTCGTGTTCATCCAGGACGTGCCGGGCCACGTCGGCATCTACGCCGGCAACGGCAAGATGTGGGACGCCCCGCACTCCGGCAAGACGGTGACGCTGCGTCGGATCTGGACGAGCAACTACACCCTCGGCCGGGTCTAGGACACGACCTCGGCGAGCCGGGTCGGGGTCGCCCGTCCGCGCAGGACGACGACCCCGCCCGGCTCCCAGCACGCCTGCTCCCCGGCCGGCGTCCGCGCGACGACGTCGAGATCGGCGAGCACCCGTCCGGGCACCGCCTTGGCCAGCTCGGACAGCCGGGCCGCCGCGTTGACCGGGTCGCCGACCACGGTGTACTCGAACCGGGTCTCCGCCCCGACGTGCCCGGCGACCACCGGTCCCGCGCACACCCCCACAGCGGCCCGCAGCGGCAGCGGACGAAGCCGCCGGGCCAGCTCCCGGGCGGCCGACAGCGCACACGCCTCGTGGTCGGGCAGCTCGGCCGGCGCGCCGAAGACGCACAGGGCGGCGTCGCCCTCGAACTTGTTGACCCACCCGGAGTGGCTCGTGACGACGTCGACGACCACGGCGAAGAAGGCGTTCAGGCGCTCGACCACCTCCTCCGGCCCCAGCTCCTGCGCCAGCGCCGTCGAGCCCACGACGTCGACGAACAGCACGGCCACGTCGCGGCGCTCGCCGCCGAGGCGCACCCCCTGCTCCAGGGCCAGCCGGGCGACGTCGGTGCCCACCTGGCGACCGAACAGGTCACGCAGGCGCTCGCGCTCGCGCAGGCCGCCGACCATGGCGTTGACGCCGCTCTGCAGCTGCCCGATCTCGGAGGCGTCGTAGACCGGGACGCGGGTGTCGAGCCGGCCGGCCCCCACCTCTCGCAGCGCCCGCGTGACCGACAGGACGGGGTCGGCGACCGACCGCGCCGCGGTCGCCGTCAGGACGGCGCCGACCACGAGCCCGAGCGTCGCGAGGAAGGCGATCGCGCGTGTGCCGATCGGGCCGCCGGCGCCGTCGAGCACCAGCAGTCCGGTGACGATGCCGAGCAGCGGCACGCCTGTGCCGAGCCCCCAGGCCAGCAGCAGCCGCCGCTGGACACCCAGCAGGACCGGGGGCGGGGCGTCGGTGGTCGCCATCGCCACCTGCACGAGCGGACGGACCGCCCGTTCGGCGAGCAGGTAGCACAGGGCGCAGGTGGTGAGGCCACCGAGGACGGTGGTGACGGCGATCTGCGCCGCCGCCGCGAACGACACCGCGAGGTTGAGGCCGCCGAAGACGAGCACGCCGAGCGCCCAGAGCGCTCCGTACAGGCGCACCAGGCGGGAGGGCAGCGCGAGCGTCACCGCGCGGTCGCGGTCGTCGACCGGGTGTCCGGGGCGCAGCCAGCGCAGCAGGCGCATCGCCAGCAGGACGCTGCCGAGCGCGCCGAGCAGGACGGCGCCGCCCACGTAGGACAGGAACACCACGAGGTTGGCCGTGGTCAGCCGGTCGCTGCCGGGCACGTCCGGCACCAGGTAGGCGAGGTAGACGTAGACGACGAGGGCCCCGAGCACGTTGGAGCCGAGCATCGCCGGGGTCAGCCGCAGCACCAGGCCGCGGGTGAGGCGGCCGGTGTCGCTCACGCGTCAGACCACCGGGAGCGCACCGGCGCAGGTTAGCCTCGCGCCGATGGCCGCCAAGAAGACCGAGAGGCTGCTCAACCTCGTCATCTGCCTGCTCGCGACCCGTCGCTACCTGTCGGTGCACGAGATCCGCGAGGCCGTGCCCGGCTACACCGACGACGGCGCCTCCGAGGAGGCCTTCCGGCGGATGTTCGAGCGCGACAAGGCCGAGCTGCGCGAGCTCGGCATCCCGCTCGAGACCGGCAGCCACACCTCGGCCTTCGACGACGAGCCGGGCTACCGGATCGCCCGCCGCGACTACGAGCTGCCCGAGATCGTGCTCGAGCCGGACGAGGCCGCTGCGCTGGGCCTGGCAGCGCGGCTGTGGCAGTCGGCCCCGCTGGCCGGGGCGACCGGGTCGGCCCTGCTGAAGATCCGCGCCTCCGGCGTGGACGCCCCCGACGCCGGCGGTGCCCTCGAGCCGCGTGTGGGGGCGAGCGAGCCCGCCTTCGAGGCCTGCCTGCAGGCGGTCCGGGACGCCCGGCCGGTCCGCTTCGGCTACCGCACCCTCGGCCGGGCCCTGTCCGAGCAGCGCGAGGTGGAGCCCTGGGGGGTGGTCTCCTGGCGCGGGCGCTGGTACCTCGTGGGGCACGACGTCGTGCGGGGACAGGAGCGGGTGTTCCGCCTGTCGCGGGTGGTCGGCGCCGTCGTGCCCACCGGGGAGCCCGGCACCGTGGTCGTCCCGGACGGCGTCGACCTGCGGGCCCTCGTCGCCCGGACGGCCGCCGACGCGCCGCGCACCACCGCGCGGGTGCGGCTGCGCCAGGGCCGGGGCTGGGCTCTGCGCCGCGAGGCGACGGCCGTGACGCCCGACGGCGAGGGATGGGACGTCGTCGACGTCGGCTACAGCGACCCCGAGCGCTTCGCCGACCGGGTCACCGGGTTCGGCGCCGACGCCGTCGTGCTGTCCCCGGACGACGCCCGCGACGCCGTCGTGCGGCGGCTGCGGTCGCTGGTGTCGGGATGAGCGGCTCCGGAGCGCACCTGCCGCGACTTCTCGCCCTGGTGCCCTACCTGCTCGCGCGGCCCGGGGTGCGGGTGGCCGACGTCGCCGAGGTCTTCGGCGTGACCGAGAAGCGGCTGCGGGCCGACCTCGACCTGCTGTGGGTCTGCGGACTGCCGGGCCACGGCCCGGGCGACCTCATCGACCTCGAGCTGTCCGGCGAGACGGTGACGCTGTTCGAGCCGGCCGGGGTGACCCGCCCGCTGCGGCTGACGGTGGACGAGGCCCTCGCGCTGGTCGTCGCCCTGCGGGCGCTGGCCGAGACGCCGGGGCTGGAGGAGCGCGACGCCGTCGACCGGGTGCTGGCCAAGGTGGAGCGGGTCGCCGGTGCGGCCGGCCTGCCCGCCGGGCGGGTCGACGTCGCCCTGGCCGAGGCCGGTGACCCACAGGTGCTGCCGGTCGTGCAGGACGCCCTGGACCGGCGGCGTCGCCTGCACCTGAGCTACCACGTGGCCACCCGCGACGAGACCACCGAGCGCGACGTCGACCCGATGCGGCTGCTGCTCGTGGAGGGGCACAGCTACCTGGAGGCCTGGTGCCGACGCGCCGAGGGCGTGCGGCTGTTCCGCCTGGACCGGGTGGTGTCGGCGACCGTCCTCGAGGTCGCGGCCGACCCTCCGGCCACCGCGGAGCAGCGCGACCTGTCGGAGGGCCTGTTCCGGCCCTCACCCGACCACACCCTGGTCACGCTGCGGCTGCGTCCCGGCGCGCACTGGGTGGCCGACTACCACCCGTGCGAGTCGGTCGAGCAGGGCAGCGACGGCGACCTGGTGGTCGGGCTGCGGACGGCCGGCACCGACTGGGTGCGCAGCCTCGCGCTGCGGCTGGGCGACCAGGGCGACGTCCTCTCGCCCCCCGAGCTGGCCGCGCAGGTCCGTGCGGACGCGCGCGCCGCGCTCTCGGCGTACCCCGCGTAGTCCTTCCGAGGGGTTGGCGGGCCAGGCCCTTCAAGCCCGGCGCACGTGCTGCCGAAGGTCGGGGTGCACCCACCTCCCGGTGGAGCGCACGCATGCACGAGAGGACCGCGGCCATGACCACGATCAAGGCGTCCTGCCCCACCTGCGGCGAGGTCGAGCTGACCCCTGCGGACGTCGCCCTCATGGTCTGCAGCCACAGCCCGCTGTCCTACTACGCCTTCCACTGCACCACCTGTGACTGCGAGGTGCGCAAGCCCGCCGACGACCACGTCGTCTCGCTGCTGGTCAGCGGGGGCGTCCCCGCCCAGGTCTGGGACGTCCCGGCCGAGGCGCTGGAGCCCCGGCCCGGTCCGGCCCTCACCTATGACGACCTGCTCGACTTCGCGCTCCACCTCGGGTCCAGCGACCTGCTGTCGGCCCTGGCCGCGCCGCAGGTCCGCACCGCCGGCTGACGCTCCCGCAGCCGCCTCGCTAGGCTGCCGGCGTGCCGTGGATCCTGCTCGACGTCGTGCTGGCGGTCATCGCGCTCGTCGTCCTGCTCCTGGTCGGCCTGTCGCTGTGGCGGGCCGTGAAGGGGCTCGGCCGGGAGGTCACCGCCGCCGGCACGGCCATCGGCGCGAAGACCGACGAGCTCGCCCGGCTGCAGAGCGCAGCCTCCTCCGGCGGCGGGCACACCGCGGTGCGCCCGGACCCGTTGCCGTAGCCCACCCCGGAACGGGCTGCGCCGCGTAGCATCGGCGGCGTCGCGCCTGACCGTTCGCAGGCGCCCGAGGAGGAGTACCGATGCCGAACCTGGGCCCCACCGAGCTCATCATCATCGCGGTCGTCATCATGGTCCTCTTCGGGGCCAAGCGGCTGCCCGACGCGGCCCGCTCGCTCGGCCGCAGCGCCCGCATCCTCAAGGCCGAGACCAAGGGCCTGCACGAGGACGACACCCCGAAGGCCGTCGAGACCACGCCCCCGGTCCTGCCGGGCGCGCGCTTCGACCCGATGACGGGCGAGCCGCTCGCCCGCTTCGACCCGATCACCGGTCAGCCGCTCCAGGCCCAGCCCGGCCCGACCGACCGACCGTAGGTGTCCCGCACGACCGACCGGGAGGTGTCGTCCGAGGGCCGGATGAGCCTGGTCGAGCACCTCTACGAGCTGCGCTCGCGGCTGGGCAAGGCGCTGCTGGCCATCGCCGTCTGCGTCATCGTGGTCTTCATCTTCTGGGAGCCCGTCTTCGACGTGCTCCGCCAGCCCTACTGCGACACCAAGCCGGGGCGGATCAACTGCGACCTGTTCGCCACCGGGATCTTCAGTGAGTTCAAGGTGCGCCTGCGGGTCGCCTTCCTCGGCGGCGTGCTGGCCTCCTCGCCCGTCTGGCTCTACCAGCTCGGGGCCTTCATCACCCCCGCCCTGCACCGCAAGGAGCGCCGGTACGCGCTGGGCTTTCTGGTCTCCGCGCTCACCCTGTTCCTGCTGGGCACCGCCTTCGCCTACCTGACCATCTCCCGTGGGCTCGACTTCCTGCTGGCGGTCGGTGGCGGCAACATCATCAACCTGCTGAACGTGCAGGACTACCTGTCGTTCGTCACCCTGTGCATCCTGGCGTTCGGCCTCGCCTTCGAGTTCCCCGTCATCATCATGTTCCTGCACCTCGTGGGCATCCTGAGCAGCACCAAGATGCGCTCCGCCCGGCGCGGCACCGTCGTCGGGATCTTCGCGGCCAGCGCGGTCATCACCCCCTCGCAGGACCCCTTCACGTTCTGCTTCATGGCCGTGCCCCTCGTGCTCATGTACGAGGGCTGCATCCTGGCCGCCCGGCTGCGCGAACGGGCCCGCGGTCGTCGGCCCACGCTCGACGACTACTCCGGCCTCAGCGACGACGCGCCGTCCGTGCTCGACTGACCCTCCGGCCGGCCGGGCGGGTACCGGCCACGTAGCGTTGGCGGGTGACCTCCGCCGAGCCCTCGCCCGCGGAGCGCTACGCGGCCTTCCGACGCGAGCAGGGCGGTCCGGCGCTCACGGACTTCGAGTCTGGCTACCCGTTCGGGCTGGACGCCTTCCAGCGGACGGCGTGCCGGGCGCTGGAGCAGGGTCGCGGCGTGCTGGTGGCCGCACCGACCGGAGCGGGCAAGACGGTGGTCGGCGAGTTCGCCGTGCACCTGGCCCTGCGTGAGGGCCGCAAGTGCTTCTACACGACGCCCATCAAGGCGCTGTCGAACCAGAAGCACAAGGACCTGGTGGAGCGCTACGGCGCCGACCAGGTCGGGCTGCTCACCGGGGACAACAGCGTCAACGGGAACGCCCCCGTGGTGGTCATGACCACCGAGGTGCTGCGCAACATGCTCTACGCCGGGAGCGATGCGCTGCGGGGGCTGTCGCACGTGGTCATGGACGAGGTGCACTACCTGGCCGACCGGGCCCGCGGCGCGGTCTGGGAGGAGGTGATCATCCACCTGCCCGACGACGTCCGGCTGGTCTCGCTGTCGGCGACGGTGAGCAACGCCGAGGAGTTCGCCGACTGGCTCGTCACGGTCCGCGGCGACACCGAGGTGGTGGTCGAGGAGCACCGCCCGGTGCCGCTGCACCAGCACGTGCTGGCCGGCAACCGGCTCTACGACCTGTTCGCCGACCGGAAGCCGGACGCCGCACGCCCCGACGGCGAGGTGAGCCCCGACCTGCAGCGGCTGTTCCGGGAGGAGAGCCGGTTCAGCCCCAAGGACCACCGCGGCCGGCCCCCGCGCCGGGCCGTGCCGAGCCGGGCCGACGTCGTCGAGCGGCTCGGGCGTGACGGCCTGCTCCCCACCATCACCTTCATCTTCAGCCGCGCGGGCTGCGCGGCCGCCGTCCAGCAGTGCGTGCAGGCCGGCCTGCGCCTCAACAGCCCGGACGAACGCGAGCGCGTCCGGCTGCACGTGGAGGAGCGCACCAGGGACCTGCCCGACGAGGACCTGCGGGTGCTGGGCTACTGGGAGTGGCTCGAGGCCCTGGAACGCGGCGTCGCCGCCCACCACGCCGGCATGCTCCCGACGTTCAAGGAGGTGGTCGAGGAGCTGTTCACCCTGGGCCTGGTCAAGGCGGTCTTCGCCACCGAGACCCTCGCGCTCGGGATCAACATGCCCGCCCGCAGCGTCGTGCTGGAGAAGCTGGTCAAGTGGAACGGCGAGACGCACGCCGACCTGCAGCCGGGGGAGTACACGCAGCTCACCGGGCGCGCCGGGCGCCGGGGCATCGACGTCGAGGGCCACGCCGTCGTGCTGTGGCAGCCGGGGTTCGACCCCCGCCAGCTCGCCGGGCTGGCCAGCACCCGCACCTACCCCCTGCGCAGCAGCTTCCGGCCCAGCTACAACATGGCCGTCAACCTCGTCGGCTCGGTGGGCCGGCAGCAGGCCCGGGCCCTGCTGGAGAGCTCGTTCGCGCAGTTCCAGGCCGACAAGAGCGTGGTGGGGCTCGCTCGTCAGGTGTCGCGCAACCTCGAGGCCCTCGAGGGCTACCGGGACGCGATGACCTGCCACCTCGGCGACGTCGCCGAGTACGCCCGGCTGCGCCGCCGGATCAAGGACCGCGAGGGCGAGCTCTCCCGCCAGGGCGCGTCCCAGCGGCGCGCCGCGGCCGCAGCCTCGCTCGAGCGGCTCAAGCCGGGCGACGTCGTCCGGGTCCCGCACGGGCGGCGGAGCGGCCTGGCGGTGGTGGTCGACCCCGGGATCGGCCAGGGGGAGTCGCACCCCCTGGTGGTCACCGAGGACCGCTGGAGCGGACGGCTGAGCTCGGCCGACTTCCCCGGGCCGGTCGAGCCGGTCGGCACCGTGCGCCTGCCGCGCGGCCTGAACGTCCGCTCGCCGCAGTCGCGTCGTGACCTCGCCTCCTCGATCCGCGCCCTCGGCATCGGCGGCCCGGGGCGTCCGGACAAGCGCCGCTCCGGCGCGGAGGAGGACGGCAACCTGTCCGCGCTGCGGGCCGAGCTGCGGCGCCACCCCGTGCACGGCTGCAACGACCGCGAGACCCACCTGCGCTGGATTGAGCGCCATGCCCGGTTGCGGGCCGAGACCGACCAGCTCGAGCGCCGGGTCACCGGCAAGACCAGCTCGATCGCCCGCACCTTCGACAAGGTGTGCGGCCTGCTCGACGACCTCGGCTACCTCGACGGCGACGAGGTGACCCCCGCCGGACGGTCGCTGGCCCGGGTCTACAGCGAGGTCGACCTGCTGGTCGTGGAGGCGCTGCGCAGCGGCGCCTGGGACGCCCTGACCCCGGCCGAGCTCGCGGCGGTCCTGAGCACGCTCGTCTACCAGGCCCGGCGCGCCGACGACGCCGCTCCGCGCCTGCCCGCCGGCGCGGTACAGGCCGCGGTCGAGGACCTGGAGCGCACCTGGCAGCGGCTGAGCCGCGCCGAGGCCGACGCCGGCCTGGCGTTCCTGCACGAGCCCGACCCGGGTTTCGCCTGGGTCGCCTGGCGGTGGGCCGGCGGCGCCCGGCTCGAGCACGTCCTGGACGACGCCGGCGACGGCTCGGCCACCCTCACCGCGGGCGACTTCGTGCGCTGGTGCAAGCAGCTGATCGACCTGCTCGGGCAGGTGTCCGACGTCGCCGCCCTGGAGCGGCCCGCGCTGCGCGGCACCTGCCGGCAGGCCGTCGAGGCGGTGCGGCGAGGCGTCGTCGCCTACAGCTCCCTGGTCTGAGGTCCCCGGCCCCGGCAAGCGGCGCTCAGGCGGTCGCGGGCAGGGGCGCTGCGGTCAGCCCCAGGACGCCCCGCTCCCGGCGGACCGCCGCGGCGTAGTCGCGGACCTGGGAGGCGGCCCAGGCCGCGTCCTGACCCGGTCTCCCGGGCCAGCAGCGCCGCGGCGGCCGGGGCCGCCGACAGACCGGCGTCGTGCTCGCGCAGCGACAGTCGCATCCGCCGGCTGAAGGCGTCGTCGAGCGTGCAGGCCGCCTCGGCGCGGGCGGCGTGCACCACCTCGGCGTGCAGGTGCGGAGCGTGCGGGACGAGCTGCCGGCCCAGGGCGGGCTCGGCGGCGACCAGCGCCAGGACGTCGTGGGCCTGCTCGCCCGACTGGCGCACCAGGGAGGCAGCGACCTCGTCGGTTAACCCGAGAGCCCGGGCAGCGGCGGTCACCTCGGCGAGCAGCTGCGGCAGGGCGGTCGTGCCCGTGAGGGCGATCCGGTCGGTGCGGCACCGGGCGCGACGCCCGTCTCGGGCAACCACCCGGTCGACGACCTCCTGCGCCATCCGGCGGTAGGTGGTGAGCTTGCCCCCCGTGATGGTCAGCAGCCCGCCGCGACCCTCGACCAGGGTGTGCCGCCGGCTGACGTCCTTCATGGAGCTCGCCCCGGGCGTACGGATCAGCGGTCGTACCCCGGCCCAGGCGCCCAGGACGTCGTCGGCCGACAGGCCTCGCCGGAAGACGTCGTTGCCGGCGGCGAGGACGTAGGCGAGGTCCTGCGCCGTCAGGGAAAGGTCCTCCAGGCCACCGTCGTAGGGGGTGTCCGTGGTGCCCAGGATCGTCTGGCGACCCCACGGGATGGCGAACATCGACCGACCGTCGCCCTGCCTGCTCGGCAGCAGGATGCTCGTGTCGCGCAGGGGGAGCCGCTCGGCCGGGACGACCACGTGCACCCCCTTGCTGGGCTGCACCACCGGCTCCCGCCCGGGCTCGTCGAAGCCCTGCAGCCGGTCGACCCAGACGCCGGTGGCGTTGACCACGTGCCGGGCCCGCAGGACGACGTCGTCGCCGGAGAAGCCGTCGCGGACGGTGGCGCCGTCGACCCGGCCGTCCGGGCCGTGCGACAGGCCGGTGACCTCCGCGTAGGGGATGACCAGAGCGCCGAACCGGCGGGCCGCCTGCGCCACCGCGAGCACGAGCCGGGCGTCGTCGGTGGCGCAGTCCCCGTAGACGTAGGCGTAGGACAGATCGGTGCCGGCCAGTGCGGGTGCGAGCTCGGCGGCCTGCTCGTGGCCCACCCGGCGGTGCCGTCGAAGGTCACCCCGCGCCGCCACCGCCAGGGCGAAGACGTCGTAGGTGGTCAGCCCCAGGCCCAGGAGCCGCCGCTTGGCCGTGTCCGGCCAGACCGGGTAGAGGAAGTCCATCGGACGGACCAGGTGCGGGGCCAGGCGCATGAGCAGCTGCCGCTCGACGACCCCTTCGCGGACGAGGCCGAACTCGTAGTTCTCCAGGTAGCGCAGTCCTCCGTGGACCAGCTTGCTGCTCTTGCTCGAGGTGCCGCTGGCGAGGTCGCCCTTGTCGACGACGGCGACCCGCAACCCCCGGCTGGCCGCGTCGAGGGCCACCCCGGCGCCGGTCGCCCCCGCGCCGACGACGAGCACGTCGAGCTCGACCCCGGAGGCGTCGAGGAGGTCGGCGGAGCGCGTGGCGCGGGAGAAGGCGGGGCTCACCGCACCACTGTCGTGGATCGGTGCATCGGGCGCGCGTCGATGCGGGAAACAGTCCCTGCTAGATCTCGCTGTGGGCCACCTCGAGCGCGGCGAGCAGCCGGTCCAGCGAGCTGTCCAGGCCCCAGCGCTCGGACAGCTCGACCAGGCGGGCCGGGTCCTTCGGTGACCGCGGGAGCGCGTCGTCCAGCTCGGGGATCGGCAGGTCCCGCACGGTCCGGGTGACGGCCGGCGCGACGGCCAGGTAGGGCCGGGCCGCCTCCAGCTTCGCCCGGGCTCCGGCCGGGAAGCCGTCCGAGGTCCCGGCGTCCAGCGCGGCCACGATCGCCTCGACCGTGCCGAAACGGCTGACCAGGGCGGCCGCCGTCTTGTCCCCGACGCCCTTGACCCCCGGCAGGCCGTCGCTGGGGTCGCCGCGAAGGCAGGCGTAGTCGGCGTAGCCCGTGCCGGGGATGCCGTACTTGGCCGCGACCGACGCCTCGGTGTAGGGCGTCATCTTCTCGACGGCGTAGAGCACCCGCACGGGGCCGCGGGAGCCGTCCGGGTCGCGGACCAGCTGGAACATGTCGCGGTCACCGCTCACGACGTCGACCGCCCCGGACTCCCGGGCGCTCAGCGTGCCGAGGACGTCGTCGGCCTCGTGACCGTCCGCCCCGACGACGGCGATGCCGAGGGCCGCCAGGACCTCCAGCAGCACGGCCACCTGCGGGCCGAGGCTCTCCGGTTCGGCCTCCGCACCGCCCTCGAGGGTGCGGTGCTCCTTGTAGGAAGGCACGGCCGCGACCCGGAAGGCGGGCCGCCAGTCGAGGTCCAGGCAGGCGACGAGCCGCGCCGGCCGGGTGTCGCGCACCAGGCGCGCCACGATGTCGAGGAAGCCCCGCACCGCGTTGACCGGCTCGCCCTGCGGCGACGTGACCGTCTCCGGCACGCCGTGGAAGGCGCGGTACCACAGCGACGGCGCGTCGAGCAGGGTGAGCTGGCCGGCCACGGGAGTGCCGGTGGCTACAGGTCGAAGTCGCTGGGCGGGATGCCCACGGCCTGGCAGGCCGACTTCACGGCCGCGCGCTCGTCGGCGTCGAAGTCGCCGTCGGCACCTCCGATGATGATGCCGATCTGGATCACGGCGCGCGCCTGGTCCTCCTTCTTCTTCAGCTTGCCGAGGGCCTGGACGGCCTCCACCTTGCCGAAGTCGAAGTCCGAGCTGAGCTTGTCGCAGTAGTGGTCGAAGCGCTCGCGCAGCTCGGCGGCCGGAAAGATCGACAGGACGTCGTTGCTGGTGATCAGCGCCGCCACCTTGCTGCGCTCGGAGGAGTCGATCTTTCCGTCGGCGGCGGCGATCAGCGCGCACATGGCCATCGTGCCGTTGGCGAAGTCCTTGTTCTTGAACTGCGACGACTTCGTCTTGAGCTGGTCGTTCATCTCGCTGGTCTTGCTCTTGAGCTGGTCCCAGAAGGCCATCGGGTTCCTCGTTCCTGCCGAAGGGGTGCGTCCGGTGCAGTCTCCCATGATCGCGACGGAGGGAGCCTGCGAGACTGGCCCGGTGAGCGACCTGGACGACCTCGACCGCGCGCTCCTGCGGCTGCTCGCCACTGACGGCCGGCGCAGCTACACCGACCTCGCGCGCGAGACCGGTCTGTCGACCAGCGCCGCCCACCAGCGCGTGCGCCGGCTCGAGCAGCGCGGGGTCATCGGCGGCTACGCCGCCCGGATCGACCCCACCGCTGCCGGGCTGTCGCTCACCGCCTTCGTGTCGATCACCCCCACCGACCCGGCCGCCCCCGACGACGCCCCCGAGCGGCTCGCCCACCTGACCGCCGTCGAGGCCTGCCACAGCGTGGCGGGGGAGGAGAGCTACATCCTCAAGGTCCGGGTGGCCACGCCCGGTGAGCTCGAGACGCTGCTGCAGGAGATCCGGGCCGCGGCGGGAGTCAGCACCCGCACCACCGTCGTGCTCTCCACACCGTGGGAGGACCGCCCGCCGTGTCCGTAGCCGCCTTGCCCCCGGACGCCGTACCCCCGAGCGAGCCCGACGCCGAGCCCGTGTGGACCCTGGCGCAGCGCGTCCCCGAGCGGGTCGACGAGGACGCGCTCTACGAGGCGTTCACCGGCTGGACCGCCGAGCGTGGGCTGTCGCTGTACCCGGCCCAGGAGGAGGCGCTGCTCTACCTGCTCTCGGGCGACCACGTCGTGCTGTCCACGCCCACCGGCTCCGGCAAGTCGCTCGTCGCCACCGGTGCCCACTTCGCGGCGCTCGCCACCGGCCGCCGCAGCGTCTACACCGCCCCGCTGAAGGCGCTGGTGTCGGAGAAGTTCTTCGCCCTGGTGGACGTGTTCGGGGCCGAGAACGTCGGCATGGCCACCGGCGACGCGAGCGTCAACAGCGACGCACCGATCATCTGCTGCACCGCCGAGGTCCTTGCCAACCAGGCCCTGCGCGACGGGCCGTCGGCCGACGTCGGGCTCGTCGTCATGGACGAGTTCCACTTCTACGGCGATCCCGAGCGGGGGTGGGCCTGGCAGGTGCCACTGGTCGAGATGCCGCAGGCGCAGTACCTGCTCATGAGCGCCACCCTGGGCGACGTCACGCGGTTCCGCGAGGACCTGCTGCGGCGCACCGGCCGGGCGGCCGCCGAGGTGACGAGCGTCGAGCGTCCGGTGCCCCTGACGTTCGAGTACTGCGTCGAGCCGCTGCACGAGCAGCTCGAGGAGCTGCTGGCCACCCGGCGGGCGCCGGTCTACGTCGTGCACTTCACCCAGAAGGACGCCATCGAGCGGGCCCAGTCGCTGATGAGCGTCAACCTGTGCACCCGCGAGGAGAAGGACCGCATCGCCGAGGCGATCGGGGCCTTCCGGTTCGCCACGGGGTTCGGCAAGACGCTGTCGCGGCTGGTCCGCCACGGCATCGGGGTGCACCACGCCGGCATGCTGCCCGGCTACCGCCGCCTGGTGGAGCAGCTCGCCCAGCAGGGGCTGCTCAAGGTGGTCTGCGGCACCGACACGCTCGGCGTCGGCATCAACGTGCCGATCCGCACGGTCCTCATGACCGGACTCGCCAAGTACGACGGCACCCGGATGCGTCATCTGCAGGCCCGCGAGTTCCACCAGATCGCCGGCCGCGCGGGACGGGCCGGCTACGACACCAGTGGGACCGTCGTGGTGATGGCGCCCGAGCACGACATCGAGAACGCCCGGCGGGTGAAGAAGGCGGGCGACGACCCCAAGAAGCTCAAGCGGGTGGAGCGCAAGAAGCCGGCCGAGGGCATGGTGTCGTGGCAGGAGCAGACCTTCCAGCGGCTGCTCACGGCTGAGCCCGAGCCGCTGCAGAGCCGGTTCAAGGTCACCAGCGGCATGCTCCTCAACCTGGTGCAGCGGCCGGGCAACGCCTTCACCCACGCCCGGCACCTGCTCCTGGAGAACGACGAGCCCCGAGCGCGTCAGCGCCAGCACGTGCGTCGGGCGATCGCGCTGTTCCGGTCGCTCGAGACGGCCGGGGTGGTGGTCCGGACGGGCCCACCCGGCGCCCGGGACGCCCGGCTGACGGTCGACCTACCGCGCGACTTCGCCCTGGACCAGCCGCTGTCGCCGTTCGCGCTGGCGGCGCTGGACCTGCTCAACCCCGAGGACCCCACCTACGCCCTCGACGTGCTCACGGTCCTGGAGTCCACCCTCGACGACCCCCGCCAGGTGCTTGCGGCGCAGGTGCACAAGGCCAAGGGCGAGGCCGTGGCGGAGATGAAGGCCGAGGGCATCGAGTACGACGAGCGGATGGAGCTGCTCGAGGACGTGACCCATCCGAAGCCGTTGCTGGACCTGCTCGAGCCCGCGTACGAGCAGTTCCGGCAGGCCCAGCCCTGGGTCGGCGACCATGAGCTGCGCCCCAAGTCCGTCGCGCGCGACCTGTCCGAGCGCTACATGACCTTCACCGAGTACGTCTCCTACTACTCGCTCGCCCGCAGCGAGGGACTGGTGCTGCGCTACCTCGCGGACGCCTACAAGGCACTGCGTCGCGTCGTGCCCGACGAGGCCCGGACCGAGGAGGTCCGCGACCTGCAGGAGTGGCTCGGCGAGCTCGTCCGGCAGACCGACTCCTCGCTGCTGGACGAGTGGGAGCGGTTGTCCGACCCGAGGGTGGCGGCCGCCGGGCCTGCGGACGTCGCCGCGCCCCCGCCCGCCGTCACCCGCAACCGGCGCGCCTTCCGGACCCTCGTCCGCAACGCCCTGTTCCGCCGGGTGGAGCTCGTGGCGCTGCGGCGCTGGATCGACCTCGGCGACCTCGACGGCAGCTTCCCGCAGGACGCCTGGGAGGAGGGCATCCGGGGGTACTTCGCCGAGCACGACGTACTGGGCACCGGACCCGACGCCCGTGGGCCCCGCCTGCTGCAGGTCGTCGAGGAGCCCGGCCGCTGGCTCGTCCGTCAGGTCTTCGACGACCCCGAGGGCGACCACGACTGGGGTATCACCGCCGTCGTCGACCTCGGGGAGAGCGACGCCCGCGGGGAGGCGGCGCTGCGTGTGGTGGCCGTCGGGCGGGTCGACGGCGACTGGCGCGACGGTGTCCCGGAGGCCGGGGACGACTGAGCGCGCCCGTCCGATCGGCTGCCTCAGCCGCGACCCAGCACGCGGTCGACGGCGATCTCGATGACGACGCGCGCCGGATTCTCCGCCGGCTGCCGGTAGCGACCGGCGTAGCGGCGGACCGCCTCGGCCACCCGCGCCGGCTCGGTCGACACCACCGGGACGCCCTCCAGCGCGAGCCACCGCGCACCGTCGACCTGGGCGACCACGGCGCGGGGCGATCCCTCGACGACGTTGCGCGCCTTCTTCGAGGTCCCGTTCGTGATGACCCGGGCCAGACGGGCCTCGGCGTCCCAGGTGAAGCCGACCGCCACGACATGCGGCGTGCCGTCGGGGCGCAGCGTGGTCAGCGTGGCCAGGTGCCGCTCGGCCAGGAAGGCCAGGACGTCGCCGGGCAGGTCGCAGGGGTCCAGGGCCACGGCGAGAACTGTAGGAGCCGGAGGACTCGCGCGTAGCCCAGCGGGCAGACCACGGGCGTGGAGACCGGGTTCCCCGACGCCGACTCGCGGGACGACTTCGCCCGCGTGCGGCGCACGGCCACCCTGCGCAGGCTCGCGGCCCGGCTGCGCCTGCGTAACGGCGACGTCGACGTGCTGCTGCCCTTCGACGAGGTGGTGGCGGCCCTCGGGCACCAGGGCGAGCAGCAGTTGGGCCTGCAGCAGGTCGACCTGGACACCATCGTCGGCTCGACGGATCGGGTCGTGGGCTTCGACCGCGGCTTCCACCCCACCACGCAGGCGTCGCGCACCCGGTTCGAGCGGATCGCGGCTGCGGTGCGTCGCGGCAACGCGATGCCGCCGGTGGACCTCTACCGGGTGGGACCGGTCCACTTCGTGCGCGACGGCCACCACCGGGTGGCGGTGTTCCGGGCGCTCGGCGTCGACGCGATCGAGGCCCGGGTCACCCTCGTCCGCACCGCGATCGGCACGGGTGCAGACCTGACCGTGGCCGACCTGCCGCTGAAGGGCCACGCCCGGCTGTTCGGCGAACGGGTGCCGCTGCCGGAGGCGCTGAGGTCCCGGGTCGTGCTGCACGAGGCGGCCGACTACGCGCTGCTCGCCGAGGGCGTCGAGGCCTGGGGCTTTCGCCGGATGCAGGAGAGCGGGGAGTTCGCCGACCGGCGGACGGTCGCGCTCGCCTGGTTCACCACCGAGTACGAGCCGGTGCTGTCGCTGCTGCGCGAGGCGGGTCTGCACCCCGGCGACGGGGCGCTCGACGCGGCCGTCTACCTGCGGGTCGCTGCCGAGCGCTACGACGTGCTGCGCACCCACCGCTGGGACGACGACGTCCTCGAACGGCTGCGGTTGCGCGCGGTCAGCCCGCGTTCGCGGCGCGGCGGCCCTTGAGGAACGACCAGACGCCGACGGTGGTGTCGTAGCCGTAGGTGCGGCTGTCGCGGGTCCAGCCGTGACCGTGTCCGGAGATCTTCACCAGGCGCACCGCTGCGCCGTCGAGGCACCCGCCGTACTCCAGCCGGTTCGAGGCGCCGACCCGTGAGGTGGACCCGGTGGTGCACCCGGCGGCCACCGCGGCCTGGTCGATGCCGGCCCTGGCAGGAGCGACCGAGCCGCCACCGCCCCCGACCGCGCCGCCGTCGTAGGGCACGGTCGCATCCTTCGCCCCATGTACCGCGATGACACTGACCGGCGACTGGGGCCGGCAGCGCTGCTCGCCCTGGTCGGCGAAGTCAGCGCTCGCCGCCATGGCCCCCGAGACCACCCCGACCCCGGCGACCATGGCCGAGCGCTGGCAGGCGTACCGGTAGGCCATCATCCCGCCGTTGGAGTAGCCGACGAGGAGCACCCGGGTCGGGTCGATGACCGCCCGACGCGAGGCGTCGGCGATCACCTGGTCGAGGAAGGCGACGTCGGGCATCTCCGGGACGCGACGGGCCGCGCAGCAGGTGCCGGCGTTCCACACCCCGCCGTATCCGGTGGGGAAGGCCGTGACGAAGCCCTCCTGCTCCCCGAGGGCCTCCAGCCCGGTGACCGACCGCAGGCTGTCGACCGTCTGTCCGCGGCCGTGCAGGGCGACCACGAGCGGGCTCGGGTCAACCAGTCCCACCGGGACCGTCAGCTGGTAGGTCCGGTCGACGACGCCCACCGGCGTGTCGGCCTGCTGCACGGTGACCTGCTCGGACGTGCTGCCGGCCGAGGGCGCCCGCAGCGCGGCCGTTCCCGCGGCCGTTCCGGAGCGAACCCCGGCCGTGGCGGCGACCGGCGAGGCAGCGGGAAGCGCGACCGCGATCGCCGCCACGAGCAGGGCGGGCAGGACGAACGGCGACGTGCGCACGCGGGGCGGTGCTCCTCAGACTGGACGCCGGACGTGACGGACGGCGGCGCCCCGTCCGGGGCGGCAGGCCACATCCTGGCACCGCCGGGCCGCCGCGCGCAGGCGGCCCGGTGAGTCGCAGGTCACACGGCGGCCGGCCGGTCCTTCTCGGACGGCTGCGCGGCGGCGGCGGGCGCCGGCCGGGTCAGGGTCTCGCCGGTCTCCGGGTCGAACAGGTGCAGCTTGCGGCTGTCCACCCAAATGCGCGCCTGTCCGACGTCGGCCACCTGGCTCGCGGCGTCCAGGCGGGCGACGAGCTGGCTCTCATCGCCCGAGCGCTGCTCGAGGTCGAGGTCGGCGGCCAGCGCGTTCAGGGTGTCGTCCCCGCGGCCACCCGTGCGGTAGGGGAGGTAGGCGTAGAGCTCGCTCCCCATCCACTCGATGTTGTCGATCTCGGTCGTGAAGACGGTGCCCTTGTCCAGGTCCGCCTCGGCCACCAGCGACGCGTCCTCGAAGTGCTCGGGGCGGATGCCGGCGATGACCTGCCGCTCGCCGGCGGCAGAGCGCTCGGCCAGGGCCGCGGGGAGGTCGACCGTGGCGAAGGGCAGCTCGACCTTGCCGTCCTTGACGACGCCCGGCAGCAGGTTCATCGACGGCGAGCCGATGAAGCCGGCGACGAACAGGTTGGCCGGGGCGTTGTAGAGCGTGCGCGGGCTGTCGACCTGCTGCACGACGCCCTTGCGGAGCACCGCCACCCGGTCGCCGAGGGTCATCGCCTCGGTCTGGTCGTGGGTCACGTAGACGGTCGTGGTGCCGTACTTCTTCTGCACGCGGGCGATCTCGGTGCGCATCTGCACGCGCAGCTTGGCGTCGAGGTTGGACAGCGGCTCGTCGAACAGGAACGCCTGCGGGTCGCGCACGATGGCGCGGCCCATGGCCACGCGCTGGCGCTGGCCGCCGGAGAGGTTGGCCGGCTTGCGGTCGAGGTGCTCGGTGCAGCTCGAGGACCTTGGCGGCCTCGTCGACCCGCTTGGTGATCTCGGCCTCGGCGACCTTCGCGATGCGCAGCGGGAAGGCCATGTTCTCCCGCACCGACAGGTGCGGGTAGAGCGCGTAGTTCTGGAAGACCATGGCCAGGTCGCGGTCCTTGGGCGCCTTGCCGTTGACGACCTCTCCGCCGATGGACAGCTCGCCGTCGCTGATGTCCTCGAGCCCGACGATCATCCGCAGCAGCGTCGACTTCCCGCAGCCCGACGGGCCGACGAGGATGACGAACTCGCCGTCGGCGATGTCGAGGTCGACCGCCTTGACGGCCTCGTAGCCGTCGGGGTAGCGCTTGGTGACGCCGCGGAGCGTGATCTCCGCCATCGTGCTCTAGCCCTTCACTGCACCGGCGGTGAGACCGGCGACGATGCGGCGCTGGAAGGCCAGCACCATGAGGATGATCGGGACGGTGACGACGATCGCCGCGGCCGCGATCTGGCCGGTCGGGTTGATGAAGTTGCTGCTGGCGGTGAAGAAGGCGGTGGCCGCCGGGACGGTGCGCGGCCGACTCGGTGGACGTCAGCGAGATGGCGAACAGGAAGTCGTTCCAGCAGAAGATGAACACGATGATCGCGCTGGTGAAGACCCCGGGAAGGGCGAGCGGGAGGATCACCTGCCGGAAGGCCTGGAACGGTGTGGCGCCGTCGACCTGCGCGGCCTCCTCGAGGTCGAACGGGATCTCCCGGAAGAACGCGGTGAGGGTCCAGATCGCCAGCGGCAGCGCGAAGCTCATGTACGGCAGGATCAGCCCGGGCCAGGTGTCATAGAGGCCGGTGGAGCGCCAGATGTTGAACAGCGGGCCGATGATGCTGACCGGCGGGAACATGGCGATCGCCAGGGCGCCGGACAGCAGCAGCCTCTTGCCCGGGAAGTCCAGCCGGGCGATGGCGTAGGCCGCGAACGCTGCGATGACCACGGCGATCGCCGTGGTGATGAGGCTGATCCCGATCGAGTTCAGCAGCGGACGGACGAACTCTCCGCTGGTGAAGATGTCGCGGTAGTTCTGCAGGCTGAAGGTGCGGCGGGACGAGGCGGCCGTCCGCGAGGTCGTCGGCGGGCTTGAGCGACAGCGACGCGATCCAGAGCACGGGGAACAGCGCGTAGGCGACGATCGCGACGGTGCCGATCGTCCAACGGGCCCTCCCGCGGCTGCCTGGTGCGGGGGGCCCGGACGACGGCCGCGGCCGGGGCCTGCCGGACGCGTCGCCACGGCTTCGGCCCGATCGTGGACGCGGTCATCAGCCGTCTCCCTTCACGTTGCCCAGATCGGTCTTGAAGCCCTTCACGAAGATGAAGGCGATAGCGATGACCATCGGGAAGAGCACGACGCTGATGGCCGAGCCGAGGCCGAGGTTCACCCGGGTGACCAGCGTGTTGTAGGAGTCTCGAGAGGGTCTGGGTGTCCGAACTGCCCGCCGTCTGCACGTAGACGGTGTCGAAGATGCGGAAGGCGTCGAGGCAGCGGAACAGCAGGGCGACGAGGATCGCGGCCTTCATGTTCGGCAGCGTCACCTTGACCAGCCGCTGCCAGGCGGTGGCGCCGTCGACCTTGGCCGCCTCCTGCATCTCCTCGGGCACGGTGGCCAGCCCGGCGAGGAGCAGCAGGCTCATGAACGGCGTCGTCTTCCACACCTCGGTGAGGATGATGGTGACGAACGAGCCGATGCGGCCCGCCGAGCGGGTTGGCGCCGCCGAGGAAGCCGGTGTCGGGCTGGACGGCGAAGCGGAAGGCGAAGGCCGCGATCACCGTGATGATCCCGTAGGGGATGAGGATCGCCGTGCGCACCGTGCGCCGGCCGAACACCGCCCGGTGCATGACCAGGGCGAAGGCGAGGCCGATGACCAGCTCGACGACCACGCGAGACGACCGTGATGACCGACGTCGCCAGCACCGCCTGCCACCAGACCCCGCTGGTCAGGATCAGGGCGTAGTTGCGCAGGCCGACGAACTCGTTGAGCTCGGGGGTGCGCAGGTCGTAGCGGAACAGGCTCAGGTAGACGGCGTACGCGATCGGGTAGGCGGTGACGAGCAGCATGAGGATGGCCGCGGGCGCCGCCAGCTTCAGGCCGAGCGCGCGCTCGGCGCCTGGCCCGGTCGGTCCGGGGACGGCTTTGCCCGGCCTGCTGCGCGCCCCCGCCCGGGGGCGGCGGTGGGGCGGGCGGGGCCGTCGTCGCCATCAGAGCACCGCCTGGCTCTTGAGCGCGGTGTCGACCAGGTCCCGCAGCTCGGCGTAGGTCTTGCCGCGGGTCGTCGATGTCGCGTCAGCGGGTGCAGCACCTGGCGCACCGCCAGCGAGATGTCGTTGTAGTTGGCGGGGACCGGCCGAGGCGCGGCGTTCTCGAGCTGGCGTACCATGATCGGCAGGAACGGGCAGCTTCTCGGTGATCTCCGGGTCGTCGGACAGCTCCCGGAGGACGCTGGGCTGACCGCCCGTCGTGGCGATCGTCCGCTGCTGGGCCGGCTCGGTGAGGCAGTTCATCGCGGCAAGCGCGGCCTCGCGGTCGCGCGTGTATCGGCCGATGCCGAGGTTGTAGCCGCCGAGCGCCGGCCGGGCCGGCTCGTCGGCGTCGACCTGCGGATAGGGCGCGTAGCCGTAGTCCTTGGCCAGCTGCGGGTCGGCCTCCAGCACGCTGGGATAGACGTAGGGCCAGTTCAGCATGAAGGCGCTGTCGGAGTCCCGGCTCTGGAAGGCCAGGCGGTTGTCGTCCTCGCCGGACGTCGACAGCGCCGCGGGCGCGGCGGGCGACTGGGCGTAGCTCTTCAGGACCTCCAGCGCCCGCACCGTGGGCTCCTCGGGCAGGTCGAGCTTGGTGGAGCCGTCGGTGCTGGGCTCGCACGATGGACCCGCCGGCGCTCTCCAAGCAGCGTGTTGAACAGGACGACCAGCGCCTCGGCGCGGCGCCCGGTCTCCTGCACCGTGGTGCCGAGCGACTCGGCGGTGTCGAGCAGCTCGTCCCAGGTTTTCGGCACGGGACGGTCGCCAGCATGCTCTTGCGGTACCAGAGCAGCCGCGTGTTGGAGTTGAGCGGCGCACCGAACTGCCGGCCGTCGTACTGCGCGCTGGCGAACGGCCCCTTGAGCACCTGCTCGGCCGTGCCGACCTGCGTCAGCTCGCCCTCGCTGAACGGCGTGATCCAGCCGGCCTGGGCGAACTCGCCGGTCCACACGACGTCCATGCCGATGAGGTCGATGGAGTCGTCGCGGGCCGCCAGGCGGCGGACCAGCTGCTCGCGCTGGCTGTCGGGGTTGGTGGGCAGGCTCTCGGCGACGATCCGGTATCGACCCGCGGCGGCGCCGTTGCAGGCGGCGATCACCGGGTCGAGCCAGGCCTCGTTGCCGATGTACCAGTTGACGGTCGGGGGACCCGAGCCGGTGTCGGACCCGCCCCCGCAGGCGGCCAGGGGGGCGGCGAGCCCGACGGCCAGGGCGAGCCTGACCGCCAGGGTGCGGCGGGTGGACGAGGTCACGGGTCCCTCCAGGGCTGACGAGCAGGGTCGATCCGCGGCAGCGCCGCGCAGACCGGCCCTACCCCTGTCGGACCCGTCACACCCCCGGAGCCGCCCGGGCTTGTGCGGTGTGTCGGACGGCCCGCAGGACGTCCTGCACGTGGAAGGCTCCACCGGTGGCAGACCTCCGGCAGCACGAGGCACAGCACAGCGACCTGCGGGACGCCCTGTCCGCCGGCCCCGGGTGGCCCCCACCGGGCGACCTCCGGCCGGGGCCCCTGGCCGGCGTGCGGGTCCTGGACCTGTCCCGCGTGCTCGCCGGCCCGTTCTGCTGCATGGTGCTCGCCGACCTCGGTGCCGACGTCGTCAAGGTCGAGCGGCCGGTGCTCGGCGACGACACGCGGCACTGGGGACCGCCCTTCCACGGCGACGACGCCTCCTACTTCTTCGCCGTCAACCGCGACCGCCGCTCGGTGGCCCTGGACCTCACGTCCGAGCAGGGTCGCGCGGTGGTCGCCCGACTGGTCGAGGCTGCCGACGTGGTCGTGGAGAACTTCCTGCCCCGGCACCTCGCGGCGCTCGGGCTGGCCGCCCTGCGCAGCGAAGCGTCCGCCGTCTGGGTGTCGGTGCGGGGGGCCGGAGGGGACGGTCCCGACGGCGACCTCCCGGGGTACGACGTCATGGCGCAGGCGCGGTCGGGCCTGATGTCGGTGACCGGGACGACCGAGCCGACCAAGGTGGGGGTGGCCGTCGCCGACGTCGTCTCCGGGCTGTACGCCGCCGTCGGGGCGGTGGCCGGGCTGGTGGCCCGGCAGGGGACCGGGCAGGCCCCGCTGCGGGTGGAGGTCGGGCTGCTGGAGGCCGCGGTGTCGCTGCTGGTGAACCAGGCGTCGTCGGCGCTCGTCGGTGGGGTGGTCCCGGGACGGACCGGCAACGACCACCCGAGCATCGCGCCCTACGGACCGGTGCCGTGCGCCGACGGACCGCTCGTGATCGGCGCCGGCAACGACGGGCAGTTCCGGGCGCTCTGCGCCGCCGTCGGGCTGGCGCCCCACCCGGCTTGGGCGACGAACGCCGGCCGGGTCGCCGACCGCACCGCCCTCGCACGGGCGCTGGCCGAGGTCTTCGGCGCCCGTCCCGCCGTCCACTGGGTCGGCCTGCTCGGTGCTGCGGGTGTGCCGTGCGCCCCGGTGCAGGACCTCGACGCCGTCCGGCGCGACCCGCAGGTGGTGGCCGCGGGCCTGCTGCAGACCGTGCCGCACCCGGCCGGGGAGGTGACCGTGGTGGGCTCGCCGCTGCGCCTGGACGGGGTCCGCCCGCAGGTCCTGAGGCCACCGCCCCTGCTCGGCGAGCACACCGACGAGGTGCTCGAGGCGCTCGGGCTGTCCGCGGCGCAGGTGGCGGAGGTGGCGCGGTGAGGTCGGGCGGCGACGCGCTGGTGCAGGGTCTGCAGGAGGCCGGCGTCGAGGTCGTCTTCGGCCTGCCCGGGGTCCACAACCTGGCCGCGTGGAAGGCCTTCGACCGCTCCGACCTGCGTCTGGTGGGGGTGCGCCACGAGCAGACCGCGGGCTACGCCGCGGACGGGTACGCCCGCGCGACCGGCCGGCTCGGCGTGGCGATCACGACCACCGGGCCCGGAGCCTCGAACGTCGTGACGGCGGTGGGGGAGGCCTGGGCCTCGCACAGCCCGGTGCTGGTCATCGCCACCGACATCCCCACGACGGTGCGCCGCGAGGGCGCCTACCGCGGGGTGCTGCACGAGACGGTCGACCAGGCGGGCTTCTTCCGGCCGGTCACCAAGGCGCAGTTCCTCGTGCGCGAGGCCGGGGAGCTGCCCGGCGCCGTCTCGGGCGGCCTGCGCCGCGGCGATGGAGCACCCGCGCCGGCCGGTGTACCTCGAGGTCCCGACCGACCTGCTGTCCGCCGACAGCCCGGAAAGGACAGCCGGCGGGTGGGAGGTGCGGCTCGAGGGCGACCCGGTCGGCGACCTCGCTGCGGCGGCCGCGCTGCTCGTCGCCGCAGAGCGGCCCCTGGTGTGGGCGGGGGGAGGCGCGACGGCGTCAGGAGCCGGCGCGCTCGTGGCTCGTGCGGCCCGGGCGCTCGGCGCTCCGGTACTGACCTCCTACGGTGGCCGCGGCCTGCTCGACCCCGACGACCCCTTTCTCGTCCCGCTGCCGCCGCACTGCCCGGAGGCCGGCGCTCTGTGGGACCGCGCCGACGTCGTGCTCGTGCTCGGCAGCGACCTCGACGCCATGAACACCCAGGGGTTCCGTCAGCCGCGGCCGCCCGTCGTCGTCACCGTGGACCTCGCCGATCCCGTCAACGTCGCGCCCGAGGTGCACCTGGCCGGCGACGTCGCCGCGACGCTCACGCAGCTGCTGCCGCACCTGCCGGCCGGGCGCTCCCCGTGGTGGGTCCGCCCGCCCGGGCGTGAGCTCCATGCCGGACCGGAGACGGACTTCCTCGACGCGCTCGAGTCCGGCCTGCCCGACGACGCCGTGGTGGTCGCCGACATGTGTGTGGCCGGCTACTGGTACGGCGGCTTCGGCCGGGTGCGGCAGCCGCGCGGTCTGGCCTACCCGGTCGGTTGGGGCACGCTCGGGTTCGGCTTCCCGGCCGGGCTCGGCGTCGCGCTGTCCGGCCGTCCGGCCGTCGCGGTGGTCGGCGACGGCGGCTTCCTGTTTGCCTGCGGCGACCTCGCCACGGCGGCGCAGGAGCGCCTGCCGCTGACGACCGTGCTGGTCGACGACGGCGGCTACGGGATGCTCGCCTACGACTTCACCAAGGACGGCGACCTGCCCGTCGGCTGCGACCTGGAACCGCCGGACTTCGTCGCGCTGGCCAGCGCCTTCCGGGTCGCGGCCCGCGAGGTGACGGTCGCGGACCTCGGGCAGGCGGTCGCCGACGGCATCGCCAGTGGGCTGCCGAGCCTGCTGGTGGTCAAGGCCGCCTTCACCCCGCCGCCGAACACCTCACCCCGCTGGTACCGCGCGGGCGGCCGCTGACCCGGTCGCCGTCAGCCGGCGACGTGCGAGGCGAGCGCTCCCTGGGCGTCGTAGAAGGCCCCCCAGGCGCCCTCGAACTCGCGGACCTCGGTGGCCGAGTGGTGCTCGCCGGTCCAGGTCGCGTCCGCGGCCCGGGCCCGCCCGTCGAGGACGTCGCAGGCGTCGAGCAGGCTGGCCGCCTCCATCGTGACCTGGGCCGCGCGACGCACGAGGGCGCGGTCGACCCGGCTACTGATGCGCTGGCCCGCCTGGTCGAGCGCCCCGTTCGCGGTGGCCCGGGCCGGGTTGGTGTGGTGCTGCGCCACCGCCAGGTAGGCGAACGGCGCGGGCCGGACCTCCTGCGAGGGGGCGGCGCCCGCCCCGCTGCGGACCGGGGCGGGTGCCGCGGACTGCTGGGGTGCCAAAGTAGCGCCACGTGGGTGGCTGCCCACCGTGGGCGGCGTGGCCGGGCGCTCCTGCGCCGGTGCGGTCCGCACCTCGTCGGTCGGCACGGCCCGGAGCGCCGGCCCGGTGGGGGTGACCGGGCCGGGAGGGGTCCGCAGCGGACCGGTCGACGTGTGCGGCACCGGAGTGGGGGTCGCCCCCTCGACGTCCGGCACGACGACGGGGGTCATACGCCCGAGCGGCGCTTCCTCAGCGGGGTCGGACGGGGCAGCATCGGTCGGCCCGGGCTCGTCCGGGCCGACCGTGGACGGCGCAGAGGCCTCGGCGTCCGGCGCAGGCCCGGCTCCGTCCGGCGTGGGGGTCGGCTCGGAACCGCTCGGGGCCTCGGACGTCGGCCCGGCCGCCTCCTGCGTCGCCGGGGGAGCCTCCGGGTCGGCCGGGGACTGCTGAGCGGGGCCGTCCGTGGTCGGCGTCAGGGCCGACACGGACAGCCCGGTGGGCTCGAGCGGGGCGAACGTCAGCCCGCTCCGGCGCTGACCGGTCAGCTCACCGAGCAGGCTCGCCGCCAGGGCCCGGGCCCGGTGACCCGGCTCGGGAGCGCTCCCGGCCTCGGCCGGCGGACCCGAAGGGGGCTCAGGGGTGCTCATGCGCGACGCTCCGGGCTCTGCTGGCTGCTCACGTGCATCTCCTCGTCGTCGCGCCGCGCCTGCTGAAGCGCGCCGCGGTGCCGCGCCCGGTCCGCGGAGCGCGGACGGGACGCTACAGCCGGAAGCCCTCGTCGTAGGTCGACACCTCGGTGTCCATCTGGGCCTTCTGGAGCTTTCCGGCGTAGTCCCAGTTCATCGACTGCCAGCGGGTGAACTGGTCGAGCACCCAGACGCCGGACTGCCGGGAGCCGTTGCCGCTCTTGCCGTTGCCCCCGAACGGCAGGTGCGCCTCGGCCCCCGAGGTGGAGTTGTTGACGCTGAGCATGCCGGCGCTGACCCGCTCCCGGAAGCGGAAGACGGTGGAAGCGTCGGTGGTGTAGATCGCGCTCGACAGGCCGTAGCCGTGGCCGTTGGCCAGCTGGACCGCCTCGTCGAAGGTGGAGAAGCGCATGACCGACACGAGCGGCCCGAAGGTCTCGTTGCGGTAGAGCGCGTCCTGCGCCAGGACACCGCTGACGACGACCGGGTGCGCGTACGCCCCGGCGTCGGGGTCGCCGACGAAGCCCTCCCGCGGGTTGTCGGCGCTGATCCGGCCGGTGGCGCCGTGCACGGTGTGGTGCGGCTGCACCTCGCCGAGCCACTTCTCATACCCCTGCAGGAAGCGCTCGGACAGCATCGGCCCGTAGAGCACGTCCTGGCTGGGGTCGCCGACCCGGGCCTGCGCCAGCCGGGTCAGGAATTTGTCCAGGAACGCGTCGTGGACGTCCTCGTGCACGATCGCGACGCCGAGGCTCGTGCACCGCTGGCCCGCGGTCCCGAAGCCGGAGAACAGGGCGCCCTCCGCGGCGAGGTCGAGGTCGGCGTCGGGCATGACCACCAGCGGGTTCTTGCCGCCGAGCTCCAGGCACGGGTTCTGCAGGTGACGGCCGCAGAGCTCACCGATCCGGGCACCGACCTCCGAGGACCCGGTGAAGCCGACCTTCTGCACGAGGCCGGCGTCCAGGGCCTGCGACAGGCCCTCGAACGTGGTGGGACCGTCCGCGTGGACCAGGTTCAGGACGCCGTCCGGCAGCCCGCCCGCGACGAAGATCCGGAACAGGGCGTCGCCCAGGGCGGCGGCGTAGTCGGCCGGCTTCCAGACCACCGTGTTGCCGCAGAGCAGCGCCGGCACGAGGTACCAGGACGGGACGGCCACCGGGAAGTTGCCCGCGGTGATGATGCCGGCGACGCCCACGGGCACCCGGAAGGTGAACAGCTGCTTGTCGCGCATCTCGCTCGGAACGGTCTGGCCGTACAGCCGCCGGCCCTCGCCGAGGAAGAAGTCGCAGGTGTCGATGATCTCCTGCACCTCGCCCAGGGCCTCGGCCCGCGGCTTGCCGACCTCGCGCACCACGAGGTCGGCAAGAGCGTCCTTGTTGGCCTCCACGAGCCGGCCGATCTTGCTGATGACCTGCCCGCGGACCGGCGCGGGCGTCGCAGCCCACGCAGGCTGCGCCTGGGTGGCGGCCCGGAACGCCTCGACGAGCTGCTCCGCGGAGGCCAGCGACACCTCGCCCACGACGTCGTCGAGCCGGGCCGGGTTGGTGCTCACGAAGGTTCCGGCCGCGCCGGGGACCGAGCGGCCGCCGTAGGAGCTGGTCAGGGCGGTGGTGGCGGTGCTCATGCGGTGAGGGACTCCAGGACGCGGTCGAGGGCGGCGACGCCGGCCTCGAGGTCGGCTTCGGGGACGGTGAGGGCGGGGCGGAACCGGATGCTGCGCGTGCCGCAGCCCAGCAGCAGGACGCGCTCGTCCTCCCGCAGCCGGGTCAGGACAGCATCGCGCAGCGCGGCGTCGGGCAGCGAGAAGGCGCACATCAGGCCACGGCCGCGCACGTCGGTGACGACGTCGTGGCGGGCCGCCAGGCCCGTGAGCATGCCCATCAGCACCGGTCCGAGGGTGGCGGCGCGGTCGATGAGGCCGTCGGCCTCGACCACCTCGAAGATGCGGCGGGCCCGGACCATGTCGGCCAGGCCCCCGCCCCAGGTGGAGTTGATGCGGCTGCTCGTCGCGAAGACGTTGTCGGGGACGTCGTCGACCCGACCGCCGGCCATGACCCCGCAGACCTGGGTCTTCTTGCCGAAGGCCACGACGTCCGGGACGACGCCCAGCTGCTGGTAGGCCCAGGCGGTACCGGTGAGGCCGGCACCGGTCTGCACCTCGTCGAGCACGAACAGGGCGTCGAACTCGTGGCACAGCGCCCGGGCCGCCTGCAGGAACTCGGGGCGGAAGTGGTGGTCGCCGCCCTCGCCCTGGACCGGCTCCATGATGAAGCAGGCGATGTCGTGCGGATGCGCCTCGAAGGCGGCCCGCATCGCCGTGAGCGTCTCGTGCTCGCGCAGCGCGACGTCGGCGCCCGGGGACAGGTACGGCGAGGGAACCCGCGGCCAGTCGAACTGCGGGAACCGGGCCGTCTTGACCGGGTCGGTGTTGGTGAGCGAGAGCGTGTAGCCGCTGCGGCCGTGGAAGGCGTCGCGCAGGTGCAGCACCCTGGTGCCGAGCGCGGGGTCGTGGCCGTGCGCCTCGTTCCAGCGGCTCTTCCAGTCGAAGGCGACCTTCAGGGCGTTCTCGACCGCGAGCGCGCCGCCCTCGACGAAGAACAGGTGGGGGAGCGCGGCGTCGCCCAGCACCCGGGCGAAGACCTCGACGAACCGGGCCATCGCCACGGTGTAGACGTCGGAGTTGCTCGGCTTGGACAGCGCCGCCTCGAGCAGCTCCTCCCGGAAGGTCGCGTCCTGGACCAGCCCCGGGTGGTTCATGCCCAGCGCGCTGCTGGCGAAGAAGGTGAACAGGTCCAGGTACCGCGTGCCGTCGCGGGCGTCGACCAGGTGGCTGCCCGAGGAGGCCGCGAGGTCCAGGACCATGTCGAAGCCATCCACCAGCAGGTGCTCGCGCAGGCTGTCGTGGACGTCGCGGGCGGCCAGGGGCGCGCCGATCAGAGCGGTCATAGCGGCGACCCTAGAGGGAGATCGTCCCGTTGACCATGAGGTCGACCGAGATTCTTCCCGTAGAATGCCTCTTCGGCATGAAGGGGTGACCCCCCGGGCCCGGCCCGGCGAGAGGTGCGACACACCGCTGCAACGCAGGAGGCGGGCCGGCGGCCCCGAACACTGCACGCATGACCCGTTCCCGGCGCCCCGCCCCGCTCCCGGCCCCCGCGCGCACCACCGTCCGCAGCCGGCGCCACCGGATCGTCGTCACCGTGCTCGGCGCGGGGCTCGTGGCGGGCGCGGTCACGTCCGGCGGCGCGTCGGCGGCCGGCGCCAGCGGACTCCTTACGACGGCCTCGCCGGCTCCGGGGACACCGGCCACCGCAGCCCAGCGGGCCGCCCAGCCCGACGCCGGCGCGATCCGCAACATCCTCCCGCCCGGCGCCCGCGGCTCTTACACGGCGCTCGACACCGCGCGTTTCGAGGCCGACGGCACCCGTCCGGCGAACACGGTCGACCAGCTTGCGCTCTACGACCGGCTCAACACCCTCGCGCCCTCGCAGATCACCCCGGCCACCCTGCAGGCGCTGTTCAAGGACGCCGCGCTCGGCGTCGACCCGGCCGACGTCGTCGACACGCTGCGGCCCCGCGCCGGCGTCACCGTCCTGCGCGACCGCTTCGGCGTCCCGCACGTCTACGGCACGACCGACGCCGACACCGCCTTCGGCGCCGGGTACGTCGGCACCCAGGACCGGATGTTCCTGCAGGACGCCCTGCGCCACGTGGGCGCCGCCCGGCTGACGGAGTTCCTCGGCCCGTCGGCCGGCAACCTCGCCATGGACAAGGCCCAGCTGATGACCGCGCCCTACACGGTCGCCGAGGCCGAGAAGCAGATCACCGACCTCCCGAAGCGCTACCCCGGCGAGGGGGAGGAGCTGCAGCGCCGGCTCGATGCCTTCCTCGCCGGCATCAACCAGGCCCAGGACGAGGCCTGCTCGACGCCGGTGTCGCCCACCTGCCCCGTCGAGTACGCCGCCCTCCAGGTGGTTCCCCGGGACTGGACCCGGGCCGACGTCGTCTACCTGGCCTCCCTGGTCGGCGGCATCTTCGGCAGCGGCGGCGGCAACGAGGTGGCGAACGGGCAGTTCCTGCAGGCGCTCACCGCCAAGCTGGGCGCCCGGTCGGGCCGTCAGGTGTTCGACGACCTCATGGAGCACGACGACCCCGAGGCCTCCACGACCACGACGAAGCGCTTCCCGTACAACGCCTACGGCACGGTCGACCCGGCCGCGGTCCGGCTCCCGGACCCCGGCGCACCCGTGGCCGGCGGCAGCGGACGTGACGTGTCGGCCGTTCCTGTGCCGGGGCTGCCGAAGGCCCCGGCCCTGTCGGCGGCCCGGCCGCCGTCGATCGACGGTCCGCTCGGTCCGATCCCCCTGACGTTCAAGCGCGGCACGAGCAACGCCCTGCTCGTCACCGGCAAGGAGAGCGAGACCGGCCGGCCGCTGGCCGTGTTCGGCCCGCAGGTGGGGTACTTCGCGCCGCAGATCCTGTCCGAGGTCGACCTGCACGGTCCCCGGACGGCCGCCCGCGGCGCCTCCTTCGCCGGCACCTCCTTCGTCGTCGAGCTCGGGCACGGCGTCGACTACGCCTGGTCGGCGACCTCGGCCAACAGCGACAACGTCGACACCGTGGCCGAGGACCTGTGCAACACCGACGGCTCCACCCCGACGGTCGACTCCGTCTCCTACCGCGACGCCGCCGGCGCGTGCGTCCCGCTGGACCGGTACGTGCACCGGCAGGTGGCCAAGCCCAGCGCGGGCGGCACCGGCCTTCCGCAGGTGATCGACCTCGAGGTGCTGCGCACCCGGCACGGCGTCGTGCAGTCGCGCACCCTGTCGGGCGGCAAGCCGGTCGCCTACACCCTGGAGCGGACCACCTACGGCGGCGAGTTCGACAGCGCCATCGGCTTCATGCGGGTCAACGACCCGACCTACGTCCACGACGCCGCGTCGTTCGCCAAGGCGTTCTCGGCCGTCGACTACACGTTCAACTGGTTCTACGTCGACAGCCGCGACATCTCCTACTACAACAGCGGCAAGCTGCCGAAGCGGGCTCCGGGCATCGACCCCCGCCTGCCGCGCTCGGGCCTGGCGCGCTACGACTGGCGCGGCACCTTCCCCGACTCCGGGCATCCCCGCGAGACCAACCCGGCCAAGGGCTTCTTCACCTCGTGGAACAACAAGCCGGCCCCTGGCTTCACCGCCGCCGACGACCAGTACGGGTACGGCTCCGTCTACCGGTCGCTCTCGCTGAACGCCCGGCTGGAGCCGCTGCTCGCGGGCTCGAACAAGGTGTCGCTGAGCGAGCTGACCGGCGCCATGATGGACGCCGGCACCACCGACCCCCGCGGCCAGCAGCTGCTGCCCGAGCTGCTCGCCGCCGTGGGCGCCGACCCCGCCCGCAGTCGGGAGATCGCCCTGCTGCGCGCCTGGCAGGCCTCCGGCGCGAACCGGGTCGACCGCGACCGCGACGGCGCCTACGCCCACCAGGCGGCCATCGCCCTGTTCGACGCCTGGTACGAGGACGCCGTGCGGACCGTCCTGCGTCCGGCCCTGGGCGACCTCGCCGTGCCGGGCAAGATCGACGACCACCCGCGGATGACGCCGGGCGGATTCAACGCGGTCGGCTCCTACGGCTACCTGGACAAGGACCTGCGACGCGTGCTCGGCCGGCCCGGGTCGCGGCGCCCTACAGCCGCGGGTACTGCGGCAACGGCGTGCTGGCTACCTGCCGCGCCGACCTGCGGGCCTCCCTCGGTCGTGCGGCGGCGACGCTGACCGCGGCGCAGGGCACCGACGACCCGAACCGGTGGACCTACGACAAGCAGCAGGACCGCATCCGCAGCAGCACCCTCGGCATCGTCGGAGTGCCGACGTTCGACTTCCAGAACCGGCCGACCTTCCAGCAGATCGCCGCGTTCACCCGCAGCCGACGCGACGTCGCCCCCTCGACCCGCCCGGTCGCCGGGCCGCGGCCGGAGACCGGACGCCTGCCGGCCACGGGTGCCGACGCCGCCCTGCCCGGGCTGGCCGCCGCCGTGCTGCTGCTCGTCGCCCTCGGGCGCCGCAGGGCCGCCCGCTCGTAGGGCTGCGCGCTCGCGGGGCGCCGCTCGCAGGGATGCTCCGCGCGTGCTGCTCCCAGAGGGTCTTGCCGGGCGGCTCCTAGTGTCGTCGCCGTGACCACGACGCTCTACCGCCGCGGCCGGGTGCGCACCCCCGGTGACCCCTTCGCCACCGCCCTGCTCGTCGACGACGACGTCGTCGCGTGGGTCGGGGGCGAGCTCGCCGCCGACGCGATGAGCGCCGACCGCACCGTCGACCTCGACGACGCCTGGGTCGCTCCTGCCTTCGTCGACGCCCACGTCCACGCGACCGCCACCGGTCTGGCGCTCGACCGGGCTCGACCTCACCGGCAGTCCGACCCTGGCTGCCGCTCTGGCCGCCGTGGCCGCGGCGGCCCGCAGCGCCCGCGGGGGAGTGCTGCTCGGGACGGGCTGGGACGAGACCACCTGGCCCGAGCAGCGCCCTCCGACCGCCGCCGAGCTCGACCGCGCCTCCTACGGCGGCGTCGTCTACCTGGCCCGGACCGACGTGCACAGCGCCGTCGCCAGCAGCGCCCTGCTGGCCGCCGCCCCGCACGCGCGCGGCCTGCCCGGGCTTCCTGGGCGACGGGCTGGTACGGCAGGAGGCCCATCACGCCGTCCGGTCCGCCGCCTACGCCTCGATCTCGACCGGCCAGCGCCGGACCGCCCAGGAGCGCACCCTGCGACGGGCCGCCGAGCTCGGGATCGCCTGCGTGCACGAGTGCGGCGGCCCGGACATCGGCGGCGAGCAGGACTTCGTGGACGCTGCTCGCGCTGGACGGCCCCTGCCGGAGGTCCTCGGCTACTGGGGCGAGCTCGACGGCGTCGTCGAGCGGGCCCGCGAGCTCGGCGCCGTCGGTGCCGGCGGAGACCTGTTCGCCGACGGCGCCCTCGGCAGCCGCACCGCGCACCTGTGCACCCCCTACGCCGGCGACGACCGCGCCGGCGGCACCCCTACCTGTCGGCGCAGGAGGTGGCCCGGCACGTGGCCGCCTGCACCCGGGCCGGACTGCAGGCCGGCTTCCACGCGATCGGCGACGCCGCCCTCACGGCGGTGCTCGACGGCGTGGAGCGCGGCCGCCGCGCGAGGTCGGGCCGAGGCGGTGCGGGCCGCCCGGCACCGGATCGAGCACGCCGAGATGCTCGACGGCCCGCTGATCGCCCGGATGGCGCGGCACGGGCTGGTCGCCAGCGTGCAGCCCGGCTTCGACGCCCGCTGGGGCGGGCCGGACGGCATGTACGTCGCAGCGGCTCGGCGCCGAGCGGGCCGCGCACCATGAACCCGTTCGCCGCGATGGCCGCGGCCGGCGTGCCGCTGGCGCTCGGCTCCGACGCCCCGGTCACCCCGCTGGACCCGTGGGGCACCGTGCGGGCCGCGGTCGCGCACCGCACGCCGGGCAGCGGGCTGTCGGCCCGGGCCGCGTTCAGCGCGCACACCCGGGGCGGCTGGCGGGCCGCCCGGCGCGACGACGCCGGTGAGCTGCGTGCCCGGCGCGCCCGCCACCTTCGCCGTGTGGGACGTCCCGGGCGAGCTGGTCGTGCAGGTGCCCGACGAGCCGGGTGGCCGGCTGGTCGACCGACCCGCGGGCAGCGGTGGCCGGGCTGCCCGGACCTCGACGCAGCCCGACCCGGTCGGCCCGCCTGACGGTCGTGCGCCGGTCGCGTCCTGCACGAGATCTGACCGAATCGACCCTGGCTGCGGGCACCCCCGCTGACCTGCAGAGACGCGCGAAACCGCCAGGTCAGAGGCGGGTTGACACCTGCGCGACACCTCTCGGTAGGGTCGCGACCGCTCACCGGCAACGCCCCGTCCACCACCCGACCGACACCGCCTGCTGTCCCCGACGTCCGTGCGGCCTCCTGGTCGAGCGGGAGATCCAGTCGACGGACGCGACGCGCCGGTCGGGACCGGGCGGACGAGGCGGGTGGGGCGGTCCCCCGTCCCGGGCCGGTCGCCCAGTAGACAACGGTCCGAGCGCCGCATCCAGCGGCCGCGCGGGTCGGTCCGAAGGGTGCCCGGCCCGGGTACGCCGTCCGCCCCGGCGGCCGGACCCGCAGTACCCCAGACTGGTCCGGTGACCTCGCCGACGACCGTCGCGTCCCCCGCGGCGCCCCCGCCGCGCGCCGTCCGACGACGCCCCGCCCGGCGGTGGCCCCTGCTGCTCGCGGTCGCCGCCGGGCTGGTGCTCTACGCCGCGTTCCCGCCGGTCGGCGCCTGGCCGCTGGCCCCGGTCGGGGTGGCCCTGCTCGTCGCTGGCCTGCCGGGCGCTCCCGCCGCGCCGCGCCGCGCTCGCCGGGCTGCTCTGCGGGCTGGCGCTGTTCCTGCCGCTGGTCGAGTGGACCGGCGACGATCGCCGGGCCGCCGGCCTGGGTCGCGCTGGCGCTGCTCGAGGCGGTCTTCTTCGCTGCCGCTCGGGGCCGCCCTGGCGCTCACCGCGCGGCTGCCGGCCTGGCCGCTGTGGGCCGCCGCGCTGTGGGTCGGGCAGGAGGCGCTGCGCGTCGCGGCTGCCCTTCGGCGGCTTCCCGTGGGGCCGGCTCGCCTTCAGCCAGCCCGACACCCCGTTGACCCCGCTGGCGGCCCTCGGCGGGCGCCCCTGCCGTCAGCTTCGCCGTGGCCCTCGGCGGCGCGCTGCTGCTGGCCGCGGTCGCGCCCTGCGGCCGGCCGGCGGCGGGCCGCGCGGCCTCGGCTGCGGCGCCGCTGGCGGTCGTCGGCGTGCGGCCTGCTCGTCCCGCTCCCGACGTCCGGCGACGGACGCGCACCGTCGCGGTCGTGCAGGGCAACGTCCCGCGGCTCGGGCTGGACGCCTTCGCCCAGCGCTCCGCGGTGCTGCAGCAACCACGTCGCCACCACCCGCGCCCTGGCCGCCGACGTCGACGCCGGCCGGCGTGGCCCGCCCCGACCTGGTGATCTGGCCGGAGAACGCCTCCGACCTCGACCCCTTCACCGATCCCGACGCTGCGCGGCCTGATCACTGGCGCCGTCCGCGGCGGTCGGCGTCCCGGTGCTGGTCGGGGCGGTGCTCGACGGTCCGGGCGACAAGGTCAGCAACGCCGGCATCGTCTGGGACCCGGTCACCGGGCCGGGGGAGCGGTACGTCAAGCAGCACCCGGTGCCCTTCGGGGAGTACATCCCCTACCGGTCGCTCGTGCGCCGGATCACCACCAAGGTCGACCTCGTGCCGCGCGACTTCGCCCGCGGCGACCGGGTCGGGGACCCTGCAGGTCGGACCGGTCACGGTGGGCGACGTCATCTGCTTCGAGGTCGCCTACGACGGGCTGGTGCGCGACACCGTCCGCGCCGGTGGAACGATGATCGTCGTGCAGACCAACAACGCCACCTTCGGCCGCAGCGGCGAGACGGTGCAGCAGCTGGCCATGAGCCGGCTTCGTGCCGTCGAGCACGGGCGCACCGTCGTCGTGGCGGCCACCAGTGGCGATCAGCGCGGTCATCGGCCCGGACGGCGTCGTGCACGACCGCTCGCGAGGTGTTCTCCCGCGACGTACTCGTGCAGACCGTCCCGGCCAGGACGGCCCGCACGGTGGCGACCCGGCTCGGCGTGCTCCCCGAGCTGGCGCTGGCCGCCCTCGGCGCTGCCGCCCTGGCCCTGGCCCTGGTGCGCCGGTGACCGACCTCGGACGCGTCCTGGTGGTGGTCCCCACCTACAACGAGGTCGAGAACCTGCCGCTGATCGCGGCCCGGCTGCACGCCGCGGTGCCCACCGCCCACCTGCTCGTCGTCGACGACGGCAGCCCGGACGGGACCGGCGCGCTCGCCGACGCACTCGCGGCGTCCTCGGACTGGGCGCACGTCCTGCACCGCACCCAGAAGGCCGGGCTCGGCGCGGCCTATGTGGCGGGCTTCGCCTGGGCGGCCGAGCACGGCTACGACGTCGTCGTCGAGATGGACGCCGACGGCAGCCATGCACCCGGAGCAGCTGCCTCGGCTGCTGACGGCCCTGGAGACCGCCGACGTCGTGCTCGGCAGCCGCTGGGTGGCCGGGGGAGAGGTGGTCAACTGGCCGAGGTCGCGCGAGGTGCTCTCGCGCGGGGGCAACGCCTACACCCGGATCGCCCTGGGGCTGCCGCTGCGGGACGCCACCGGCGGATACCGGGCCTACCGGCGCGAGGTGCTGGACGCCCTACCCCTGCACGAGGTGTCCAGCCAGGGCTACTGCTTCCAGGTCGACCTCGCCTGGCAGGCCTGGAAGGCGGGCAACAAGGTGGTCGAGGTGCCCATCACGTTCGTCGAGCGCGAGCTCGGCGAGTCGAAGATGAGTCGCGACATCGTCCTCGAGGCACTGTGGAGGGTCACCTGGTGGGGGCTGACCAGCCGGCGGTCGCGCGACCGGCTGCCGCAGCGCCGGAGCTGACCGTGCGACGCTCCCTGGCCCCCGCGCTGCTCGTGGCACTGATCGTCGTGCCGATCGCCGAGCTCTACGTCGTCGTGCAGGTGGGACAGGCGCTGGGGCTCGGCTGGACGCTGACGCTGCTCGTGGCCAATGCCCTGCTGGGGGGCTACCTGCTGCGGCGGGAGGGCCGACGCACCTGGGCCGCCTTCCGCGCCGCCTCGAGCCGGGGGAGCCTGCCCACGGCGGAGGTGGCCGACGGCGCCCTCGTGCTGCTGGGGGGAGCCCTCATGCTCACCCCCGGCTTCCTCACCGACGCCGTCGGTCTGCTCTGCGTGCTCCCGCCCACCCGCCCCCTGCTGCGCCGGGTGCTGCTCGCCTACACCGCCCGACGGGTTCTCGGCGGGATCGTGGGCGGGTCCGGCCAGGAACCCGGGCGCGGGGACGGGCGGGTCGTCGACCACGAGCCGTGACACGCCGCGAGCCGCCGTCCTGTGCGGGCGGCGGCTCGTGGACACGTGCGGTGCGGCAGGATCAGGCGGACTTCTTGCCGGCCTTCAGGGCCGCCTTGACCTTGCCCTGGTTCTCGTGGAGGACGGCGAGGCGCTCGGCCAGGACCTCCTCCAGCTCGGCGACGCTACGACGCTCGAGCAGCATGTCCCAGTGGGTACGCGCGGGCTTGCCCTTCTTGGCCTCGGGCTGCTCGGCGTTGCGCAGCAGCGCGGTGGCGCCGCAGACCCGGCACTCCCAGGTGGGGGGCACGTCGGCCTCGGCGGCGAAGGGCACCTCGACGCTGTGGCCTCGGGGGCAGTCGTACGCTGCGTGCGCGCGAGGAGCGAACTCGGTGTGGCGGTCGCTCTCGTAGCTCACAGCCCCGAGGCGGGTGCCTCGCAGGACGCGGTCACTCATGGGGGCCTCCCGGTCAGGTATCTGTCGGTGCAACGACCAGACGCCTCTGAGGATTCCCCGCGGGCGCGGGTGAACACCCGGTCGATCGGGTCCGCTGCCGGATCCGCCCCAGCTCGCACCCGTTCCGGCTGTAGATCGGCGCCTGGGCTGCCGAGTGCTCCTACACCAGCAGTCACAACAATCCCAGGAGGCGCGCCGTGTCCCAGCGACCGAAGTCGGTCCCCGGGCCCTGGCGACGCCGTCTGCGTGGCCTTGCGGTCCTGGCAGTGGCCGGGGGCATGGCCCTGCCCCTGCTCGTGGCCACCGGCAGCGCCCGGGGGAGCGACCCGGCCGACGCCGTGGTCGCCCTGGCGCGGCTGCAGGTGGGCGCACCCTACGTCTGGGCCGCCGTCGGGCCGGACGCCTTCGACTGCAGCGGGCTGACCTCCTACGTCTGGCGCGAGGCCGGCGGCGTGGTCCTTCCGAGGGTCTCCCGCGACCAGCAGCGCTTCGCTGTGGCGATCCCGCGTGAGCAGCTGCTGCCCGGCGACCTCGTGTTCTACAGCGAGCCGGTCGACCACGTGGCCCTCTACGTCGGTGATGGCCGCGTGGTGGATGCCTCGTCGGCCAAGCGGGGCGTGCTGGAGCGGGGACTGTGGACGGCCACCGTCACCCGCTACGGACGGGTGCCGCGCCCGGGGATGCCGGCCGTCCTGCCCTGGACGCCGCCCCCGCCGCCTGTCACGCCCGCGGCTGCGCCTGTCGCTGTCGAGCCGACCCGCGAGCCCGGGCAGGTGGCGCCCACGCCGGCTCCGTCCCTCAGCGCGTCGACGCCGTCTCCGGCTCCGACACCACCCCGGGCCGCTGCCGCACGACCCACCCCGGTGCCGTCCCGGACGCCGGTGGCCGTTCCGACGACCTCGGCGCCGCCCGCCCGGCCGGCTCCGGCAGCAGCCCGGCCGAGCGCATCGCCCGTCGTCCGGGTGCTGGCCGACCTCCCGGCCACCCAGACGTCCCCTTCGAGCGCGACCGCCCTGGCCGCCGTCGCCCGGGCACAGGCCACGCTCGGACTGCGGGGCGTCAGCGACGTCGGCTTCGTGCAGAAGACCTGGCGGGACGCCGGGGGCGTGCTGCTGGCCGGCGACCGGTCGAGCCTGGTCAACCGCGGCCTGCAGGTGTCGCGGCCGCAGATCCGGGTCGGCGACCTCGTGGCCTACGGCAGCCCGGCCAGCCAGGTCTACCTCTACGCGGGCAAGGGCTACATGGTCGGGTACAGCGCGCAGCACGGCGCCGTGGTGGTTCGCCGGGTGCACACCGGCGACGTGCGCTTCCTGCGCCTTCCCGGCTGACGGCGCCCCCTCCCGCGTTCCGCCGATAATCGACACTATGTCAAGTGACGGGTCTGGACGGCAGGGAGCCGTCCCGCTGCTGGCAGGATGGCCCCCAACCGATCCCGCACCAGGAGGAACCCCGTGGCCGACGACCTGCCCGACGCTGAGCAGCCCACCCCCCGCAAGTCCGGCGGACGACGCAAGGGCTCTGCCGCCGCCGAGGCGCCCGCGGGTTCGCTGGCCGCTGCGCTGCGCGACCTCGTCACCAGCATCGAGGACGAGGTGGCCGAGGTCAGCCGCCTGTCGGAGGTCATCGACGACCACGTGGTGACCCTCAACGGCCTGCGTGCCGACGTGGCCGCCCGCCTGGCCCACCTCGACGAGCTGCGCGCGGCCGCCGACGACGCCAACCTCGGCGCCTTCCTCGACGACACCATCCAGCCGCAGCTGCCCCAGCAGAGCGAGGACTTCCCGGACCGGATCTACGGCTCCTAGCCCCCACGCACGCGCCAGGCCCGTCGGACAGCGTCCGGCGGGCCTGGCGCGTTCTGTCCGGCCTGAGCGCGGAGTCCGGGCTCAGCCCCGCCGTCGACGCCAGCGCTGCTGCTCGCCGGCCGGGGCCGCCGCGGCAGCAGCGAGCTGGGCCTCGGCCACCGCGACCCGCTCCAGCAGCTCGCGGTTGCGCTCGCGCAGCATCTCGGCCTCGGCCTGCAGGTCGGCCAGCCGGCGGTCACGCATCTCGGCCACGGCCTCCGCGCGCGCCGCCCGCTGACCGGCCAGGTACAGCTCCCCCGACAGCCGCTCCATCGCCTCGACGGTCTGCAGGGGCACCAGCTGCTTGCCGCGCCCCGGCTCGGTGTCGTCGTGGAGGGCGCCGGTCTCGGACCCGGACAGGTCGACGGGCTCGGGCGAGCGCCGTCGTCCCCGGGGCCGGGGCGGCGCGGGGAGGCGTCCCGCGGCCAGGCGCTCGACGTCGGCCACGGCCACCTCGGTGCGCGGACCCCGGGGACCGTCCCCCGTACGGCTGCGGACCTGGCCGTCCCGGGACCAGCCGCGCACGGCCGACGCCGAGGCGCCGGTACGGCGGACGGCGTCGGCGATCGACAGGTAGGTCACGCGCGACTCCGGGACCGCCACCTGACCGGTGGCCGGCTCAGCACGGACAGGGGTCCGCGACTGCCGTGCTGCGCGCGGCGGTGCGGACCGCGGCGGTGCGGACCGCGGCGGTGCGGGCGCCGGGCGCGTCTCGGCAGCCGGCGTGGCGCTCACGGCTGCGCCGGGCAGCCGCACCGGCGTCCGGGCGGTGGCGGCCGGGCGGGAGGACCCGGTGCGGGTCGCCGCCGTCCGGATCGACGCCGGAACGAGCGGTCGGGCAGCAGCCGGTCGAGCCGGCGCGGGCGCCGCCGGTCCGGCTCCACTGCGGGCGCTCAGGCCGCGCGCTTCCCCTGCCATGCCGTGTCCTCCCTGGTGCTCGGGCTCGTTGCGGCCACCATGATCGCACCGGTGCTCCGCGCACGACGACGCCCCGCTCGGCAGGGCCGGGCGGGGCGCACGTGCTGGGGCCGCGGGCTCGCGGCGCGTCCGGTCGAGCCGGCCGGTTCGAGCCGGCCGGATTCGAGCTGGCCGGCTCAGGCGCTGACGTGAACCCGGGCCGGGTCGATCTCGCCGCGGACGCTCTCGGCGGCGCGCTGGTTCTCGGCAGCCACCACGCGGGACGCCTGTGCGGCGCCGGCTGCCTTCTGCAGCTTGGCCGCGGCGACCTCGTCCGGGTGGGTGCCCGCCTCGGTGCGCGATCCGCTGACGACGGTGGCCCCGGACCCGCCCTGTTCGGCGCGCCTGGCGCCGGCGCGAGGCGTCCCGACAGGGGTCGAGGTCGAGAGCGCGATGTCGCTGATCCGCATGGTCCGGTCTCCGTCCGTGGTGGTGTCCCTGACAGTCTCGGCCCTGCCGGGCCCCTGCAGCACTACCCGGGCGGGTGGTTCTGCGCCTAGTCCCTCCCTGGTCCCTAGGCTGCGACCCGTGGATCCGCGACCGCTCGCCGTGTTCGACATCGACGGGGTCCTGGCCGACGTGAGCCACCGGCTGCACTTTCTCGCCGGTCGTCGCAAGGACTGGGACGGCTTCTTCGCGGCGGCCGTCGACGACCCGGCTCTCGCCCCGGGCCTGGCCCTGGCCGCCGAGAGCGCGCTGGAGTGCGAGGTCGTCTACCTGACGGGACGTCCCGAGCGGTGCCGGCCGGACACGCTCGACTGGCTCGCCCGGCACGGCCTGCCGGACGGGCCGCTCCACATGCGCTCGGGCACCGACCGCCGTCCGGCCCGGCTCGCCAAGCCGCCGCTGCTGCAGCGGGTGGCCCGCGGCCGCGTCGTGGCCGTCGTCGTCGACGACGACCCGGCGGTCTGCGACGCCTACGAGGCGGCCGGGTTCCGGGTCATCAGGGCGCAGTGGGCGACGCCGGCGCCGGTCCTGGCGCGGGCCCAGGAGGGGGACGGACGCACCTGAGCGTCCCGCTTCAGGCCGACGCCAGGGCCCGCAGCACCGGTGCCGCCTTGGCCTCGGCCTCGGCGACCTCCTCCTGGGGGTCGCTCCCCCAGGTGATCCCGCCGCCGGCCCACAGATGCACCCGGTCGCCGTCCAGGCCGATGGTGCGGATGGTCAGGCCCAGGTCGATCCCGCCCGGACGCAGGAACCCGAACGCCCCCATCGCGGGGCCGCGCCCGACCCGCTCCACCTCGGCGGCCACCCGCCAGGCGGCCCGCTTGGGCGCGCCGGTGACCGACCCTCCCGGCGCCAGCGCCGCCAGGACGTCGAGTGCCGTCACCCCGGGCCGCAGTCGCCCCTGCACCAGGGAGGACGCGTGGAACAGGTCCGACCAGGCCTCGACGTCGTAGAGCGAGGCCACCTCCACCGAGCCGGTGCGGCAGACCTGTGCGAGGTCGTTGCGCTCGAGGTCGACGATCATGACGTGCTCGGCGCGGTCCTTCCCGCTGCGGCGCAGGAGCCCGGCGTCGCGGGCGGTGCCCTTGATCGGGACCGTCGTGATGCGGTCGCCCTCGATCCGGAGCAGCTGCTCGGGCGACGCGCTGCCGACGCCCCACCCCGGACCGGTCAGGACGCCGGCGTAGCCCGCCCTGGGCAGGGCGGCCACGACCTCCGCGAGGCGGCGGGGGTCACCGGTGTAGGTGGCGCTGCGGTGCCCGACGACGTTGGCCTGGTAGACGTCGCCGCGGGCGATGCAGGCGCGTACCGACCGCACCGCGTCCCGGTGGTCCGACGGCGTCCAGCTGGGCCGGAAGGTGCCGACCCGGGCCGATCCGGGGGCGGCCGGCCCGGCCCCGGCCAGGGACCGCCGGCGTACCGCGACCGCGACCAACTCCGGCACGGCCGGCACGGGAGACGGGAGCCCCGGCGGGAGCCCGGCCAGCCGCGCGCAGGCGCCGGCGCCCAGCAGCAGCGCCACACCGATCTCACCCCGCTGGCCCGCCGGCTCGCCGGACAGCCCGTGGGCGGCCAGGAAGTCCCCGAGCAGTGCGGTCGGGCTCCCCCGGGTCGCCCGGCCGCCACTGGAGCCGCTCGAGCTCCTCCAGCGGTCCGGACCAGTCCTGGGGCCGACCCGGCGGAGACACGACCGTAGGCGTGGTCACGACGAACCATCCAGGAAAAGCGACCCACCGCCGAGGTCTTCGTCACAAGATGACGAGACACCCCTCGATCCCGGAGCACCACCATGTGCCAGCACTCGCCCGCCTGCCCCTCGGCCCTCGCTGTCGACCACGACGCCGCCCGCCTGCTCAGCGCCCACCCCGAGCAGGGGTGGAGCCTGCTGTGCAACGGCGTCGTCCTGTTCGAGGACACCGGTGAGATCCTCCCCGACGGCTCGTCGATCGCCCCCCACCGGCCGCTCCCGCGGCAGCGCAAGGCCGCCCACGGTCACGGCCGGGTGAGCGCCGCCTAGTCCTCGAACGCGCTGGGCGAGGGGCACGAGCAGACCAGGTTGCGGTCGCCGTAGGCCCCGTCGATGCGGCGCACCGGCGGCCAGTACTTCGTGCCCCGCACGACGCCCCCGGGATAGGCGGCGAGGTCGCGCGAGTACGGGTGGTCCCACTCCCCCGCGCCGGCGGTGCCGATGACGGCGTCGGCCGTGTGCGGAGCGCCCCGCAGCGGGTTGTCCTCCACGGGCCAGGTGCCCCTGCCGACCTCGTCGATCTCCTGGCGGATGGCGATCATCGCGTCGCAGAACCGGTCGAGCTCACGCAGGTCCTCGGACTCGGTGGGCTCGATCATGAGGGTGCCGGCCACCGGGAAGCTCATGGTCGGGGCGTGGAAGCCGTAGTCGACCAGGCGCTTGGCGACGTCGTCGACCGTGACGCCGGTGTCCTTCGTCAGCTGGCGGAGGTCGACGATGCACTCGTGCGCGACGAGGCCGCCCTCGCCGGTGTAGAGCACCGGGAAGTGCGGCTGCAGGCGGGCGGCGACGTAGTTGGCGGTCAGCACGGCGACCTGGGTGGCGCGGGTCAGGCCGTCCGGGCCCATGAGGCGCACGTAGGCCCAGCTGATCGGGAGGATGCCGGCGCTGCCGTAGGGGGCGGCGCTGATCGGCCCGGGCCCGGTGGCCGGCCCGCACTCGGCGTCGAGCGGGTGGTTGGGCAGGTGGGGAGCCAGGTGCGCACGCACCGCGACCGGCCCCACGCCGGGTCCGCCGCCGCCGTGCGGGATGCAGAACGTCTTGTGGAGGTTGAGGTGGCTGACGTCGGCGCCGAACGTGCCGGGCTTGGCCAGACCCACCAGGGCGTTGAGGTTCGCGCCGTCGACATAGACCTGACCGCCGGCCTCGTGCACGGCCGCGCAGATGTCGGTGATGGCCGCCTCGAACACCCCGTGCGTGCTCGGGTAGGTGACCATCAGGGCGGCCAGCCGGTCCCGGTGCAGCTCGATCTTGGCGTGCAGGTCCTCGACGTCGACGTCACCGGTCGCCGTGGTCCCCACCACGACGACGCGCATGCCCGCCATGACCGCGGACGCCGCGTTCGTGCCGTGCGCCGACGCCGGGATGAGGCAGACGTCGCGCTCGGAGTCGCCGTTGGCCTGGTGGTAGCCGTGGATGGCGAGCAGTCCGGCGAACTCGCCCTGGCTGCCCGCGTTCGGCTGCAGGCTGACCCGGTCGTAGCCGGTGACCTCGGCCAGCCAGCCCTCGAGGTCGGCGATGAGCCGGTGGTAGCCGCGCGCGTTCTGACGCGGGGTGAACGGGTGCAGCGCGCCGAACTCCGGCCAGGTGACCGGCTCCATCTCGGTCGTCGCGTTCAGCTTCATCGTGCACGAGCCCAACGGGATCATCGTGCGGTCCAGCGCCAGGTCCTTGTCCGACAGCGAGCGCAGGTAGCGCAGCATCGAGGTCTCGCTGTGGTGGCTGGAGAACACCTCGTGGGTCAGGAAGGGGCTGGTGCGGGCCAGGCCCGCGGGCAGGGCGTCCGGCGTGGCGGCGTCGAGGGCGTCCCAGTCCTGCTGCGGCAGTCCGAACGCCGACGCGACCACGTCGAGGTGGGCCCGGGTGGTCGTCTCGTCCGTGCTGATGCCGACGAGCCCGTCGTCGGTGCTGCGCAGGTCGACGCCCGCGGCGGCGGCCCGGCCGACCGCCTCTCCCCCGGCGTCGCGCACGGTGAGGGTGTCGAAGAAGCCGTCGTGCACCACCTCGACCCCGGCGGTGCGCAGCGCTGCGGCCAGCAGCGTGGCGTAACGGTGGGTGCGCCGCGCGATGGTGGTCAGGCCCTCGGGCCCGTGGTAGACGGCGTACATGCCGGCCATGACGGCCAGCAGCACCTGCGCGGTGCAGATGTTGCTGGTGGCCTTCTCCCGGCGGATGTGCTGCTCGCGGGTCTGCAGGGCCAGGCGGTAGGCCGGGTTGCCGTCGGCGTCGACGCTCACCCCGACCAGGCGCCCGGGCATGGAGCGCTCCAGCCCCTTGCGCACGGCGAGGTACCCGGCGTGCGGGCCCCCGTAGCCGAGCGGCACACCGAAGCGCTGACTGCTCCCGACGGCGACGTCGGCGCCGAGCTCACCGGGCGAGGTCAGCAGCGTCAGGGCGAGCAGGTCGGTGGCGACGGCGACGAGCGCCCCGCGGGCGTGTGCCTGCTCGATCACCGGCCGCGGGTCGCGGACCGCTCCCGAGCTCGCCGGGTACTGCAGGAGCACGCCGAAGACCTCGCCCTCGGGCAGCCCCTGCGCCAGGTCGACCACGGTGACCGGGATGCCGAGCGGCAGCGCCCGGGTGGACAGGACGGCCACCGTCTGGGGGTGCACGTCGGCGTCGACGACGAACACCGCGCCCTGGGGCGCCTTGCTGCTGCGGCGGCACAGCGTCATGGCCTCGGCGGCGGCGGTGCCCTCGTCGAGCAGGCTCGACCCCGACAGCGCGAGGCCGGTCAGGTCGGCCACCATCGTCTGGAAGTTCAGCAGCGCCTCGAGCCGGCCCTGGCTGATCTCGGGCTGGTAGGGCGTGTACGCGGTGTACCAGGCCGGGTTCTCCATGACGTTGCGCAGGATCACCGTGGGCGTGTGCGTGCCGGAGTAGCCCAGACCGAGCATGGGGGTGGTGACGGTGTTCATCGCGGCCAGGGCGCGGAGCTCGGCCAGGACCTCCGGCTCGGACGCCGCAGCCGGCAGGCTGAGCCCCTCGGTCGCCCGGATGACCTCCGGGCACGGCTGCGTCGGCCAGGTCGGCCAGGGAGCCGTAGCCGACGACGGCGAGCATCTTGGCCTGCTCGTCCTCGGTGGGCCCGATGTGGCGGCCGGCGAACGGGGCGGACTGCTCGAGGTCCTGGAGCGAGGTGGCGCGGACGTCGGACACGGGAGGACTCCCTCGGGACGGCGCGGGCGCGCCGGGGCGGGTCCTCCCCCTCTGTCACGGGACCTGAGAGCTTCACCCGCAGCCGTGCGCGGGCTTTCTCCGTCGGTGGGGCGCGTGGGCGCCCGCTCTCCAGAGGTGCCTGACCCCCGCGGTCCTGGATGCCTGAGAGGGTGGTCGGGGAGGAGATGCTCCTTCGGCGCCCCGGACTGGCGGTCCGGGGACTCTCCCGCGAGGGGTGGTCGGCGGGCACGAGGGTACCGCCACGCACCCTGCCTGCGCGACCGACGCGCTGTGCCCCCTGTCTCAGGTGGGTCTGCTCAGGCGGTCGTGCGACGGCGGCGGCGGGCCAGCTCGTCGTCGGCCACCACCACGGACTGCTCGCCCGGCTGGGCCCGCTCGGCCGGGAGCTGCGCCAGGCTGCCCTCGACGTCACGCACCTGTCGGCCGACGGCGATGGCGAACACCGCCTGGCCGCCCTGCAGGAGGTCGACCACCTCGTCGGCGGACGTGCACTCGTAGACCGTGGTGCCGTCGCTCATCAGCGTGATCTCACCGAGGTCGGCCACCCCGCGGTCGCGCAGCGTGCCGATGGCCGTGCGGATGTTGGCCAGGCTGACCCCGGCGTCGAGCAGCTTCTTGACCACCTTCAGCACGAGGATGTCGCGGAAGGAGTACAGGCGGGAGGTGCCGCTGCCCGAGGCCTCGCGCACGCTGGGCTCGACGAGACCGGTGCGGGCCCAGTAGTCCAGCTGGCGGTAGGTGATGCCGGCCGCGGCGCACGCGGTGGGGCCGCGGTAGCCGATGTCCTCGGGCGACCCTCCGGGCTGCTCGGCCACCGGCAGATCCTCGAACAGCGAGCCCTGCAGGCCCAGCACGGGCCGGGTCGAGCCCTCGTCGGCGCTCTCGTCCACGGGCCACACCTCTCGTCTGCGCCGCGGGGGAAGCCACGTCGCCTGCTGTCGAGCGAAGGTAGGGAGCACTCGACGTCAGGTCAACGCTCGCGCCCGGCGCGTCGCAGACCTCGACCTCGGGTCGAGCGTGACGCTAGGAGTCCTTCTCGAAGTCCTCGGGCGAGATTCCGTCGAGGAACTCGCGGAACTTCTCGACCTCGTCCTCCTGCTCGTCGGGGATGGCGATGCCGGCGTCGGCCAGGACCGCCTCGGCCCCGCGGATGCTCGCCCCCGTGCGCAGGCCCAGGGCGATCGCGTCCGACGGGCGGGCGCTGACGGTCTGTCCGCCCTCGAAGGCGAGCTCGGCGTAGAACACGCCCTCGCGCAGCTCGGTGATGGTGACCGTGCGCAGCGGGCGGTCGAACGCCTCGAGCAGGTCGCGCATGAGGTCGTGCGTCATGGGGCGGGCCGTGACGACGCCCTGCTGCGCGAACGCGATGGCGGTGGCCTCCACGGCGCCGATCCAGATGGGCAGGTACCGCTCGCCCTGGACCTCCTTCAGCAGCACGATGGGCTGCTGGCTGGGGAGCTCGACCCGGACCCCGACGACACTCAGTTCGCGCAGGTCTCCTGCGTCGGCGGGCCCTCGGCGTGCTCGTCCACGGGTCCTCCTGCGGTGCGGGAACGGTCCTGGCGACCCTACCCCGCAGGCGGGCTGCGCTCAGCGGCGCAGTCCCGGACCGAGCCCGACCCGGACGAGGGTCGTGTGCAGCTTGACCGACAGGGCGGCGAGCTCCCGGGCGACCTCGTCGGCCCGGGCCCGGGCCTCGGGGCCGCGCTGGCGGGCCAGCGGCGTGACCACCTGCTCCACCAGCCCGATCTCGCGCTCGGCTGCGGCCTTGAACGGGCGCAGGTGACGGGCCTCGATGCCGAAGCGGGACATCTCCGCCACCGTCTTGGCGACCACGAGGGCGTCGCCGTCGTAGTGGCTGGTGCCGGTCCTGGGACCGAGCAGCCCGTACTGCTCCAGCTGCTCGAGCTGCGGCTCCTGCAGGCCGGCGGCGTCGAGCAGCTCGCGCCGGGACAGCCGCACCTCGCTGGCATCGGCGCGGAAGGAGTCGGCCGTGGGCAGGCCCTCCGCGGCGACGAGCGCGCGCGGGACACGGGGACCGGCGCCGCCGACCGCCGGCGGCTCGAGGCCCCGGTCGATGGCGTCCAGGTGCTCCTTGATGACGCGCAGCGGGAGGTACTGGTCGCGCTGGGCGGACAGCACGTACCGCAACCGGCCGACGTCCTCGCGGCTGAACTTGCGGTACCCCGAGGCCGTGCGGTCCGGCTCGACCAGGCCCTCCGCCTCCAGGAAGCGGATCTTGCTGATCGTGATGTCCGGGAAGTCCGGGCGCAGCTGCGCCAGCACCTCGCCGATGCTCAGGAAGGCGCGGGCCGGGAGCCCGTTGACCGCTGTCACGGTCAGGAGCCCTCGCCGGCCCGGGGTCCGGTGAGGAAGACCAGCCGGTACTTCCCGATCTGGACCTCGTCGCCGCCGGCCAGCGGCGCCGCGTCGATGCGCTCGCGGTTGAGGTAGGTGCCGTTGAGGCTTCCGACGTCGCGCACGCTGAAGCCGGCCCCCTCCTGCACGAACTCGGCGTGACGCCGGGAGACGGTGACGTCGTCGAGGAAGATGTCGCTGTCGGGGTGCCGGCCGGCCGTGGTGGTCGGGCCCTCGAGCAGGAAGCGGGAGCCGGCGTTCGGGCCGCGCTTGACCACGAGGAGTGCGCTGCCCGGGGGCAGGGACTCCACCGACGACTGCTCGGGGCCGGCGTCCGGCGTCGCCGCGCGACTCGTTCTCCAGCGCGCCCTCGATGGCCGCGAGCGAGATCGTGGACGTGGTCTCGACCGCTCCGGTCTCGGCCGGACCCGCCTCCCCGCCGCCCGGGCGGGACACCGGCGCGCCGCACCGCGCGCAGAAACGGCTGTCGTCCGGGTTCTGCTGTCCGCACTGGGTGCAGAACACGTCTGTCGCCCGCCTCCCGATCAGTGTTCGTCCGGCCCGAGGGACCGGCTGGCGGGCCGGTCTGCCCGTCCCCGCGACCGTAGTGTCCGGCCGGGAGAAGGGTCAACCGTTCCTGGAGGACAGCAGTCGCTGACCCTCGACCTCACGTCGAGGGTGAGGGCCGCTACGGCAGAAGGGCGTCGTAGGCCTCGCGGGAAAGCAGGCCGGCCGCCTCGACAGCGCCGTCGGCGGGGCGGAGCTCGACCATCCAGCCCTCGCCGAACGCGTCGGAGTTGACCAGCTCGGGGTTGGCGTCGAGGGAGCCGTTCACGGCGGACACGGTGCCGGCGAAGGGGGCGTAGATGTCGGAGACCGACTTGGTCGACTCGACCTCGCCGAGGGACTGACCCGCCTCGAGCTGCGTGCCGACGGCCGGCAGCGTCACGAAGACGATGTCGCCGAGGGCCTCCTGGGCGTAGTCGGTGATGCCCAGGCGGGCCGTCCCGTCGGTCAGGCGGACCCACTCGTGCTCGGCCGTGTACTGCAGGTCGTCGGGGTTCACCGGGGCCTCTCGGTTCTGCGCCCCGTGGGGCGCCAGGGCGGCCACGCGCGGACGGCGTGACCGGATCGGACGACGCGGGCTCAGCCAGGGACCGGACGAGCGTAACGAGGGGCCTGCAGCGGCCGCAAGGCGCCCACGGTCACCGACGGCGGCCGCGCGACCGTGACCGTCCCGCCCTGCTGCTCGACGCTGTCGGTGATGCCGCCGGGGATGGCCAGCGCCGCCGCGAGCGTGGACGGGTCACCGACCACGGTGTACCGGTAGGGGGGCTCGAGCAGCGGCCGTCCACCTCACACCCTCGGCCCGGTCCAGGAACGAGGTCGAGGCGACCACCCGGACCGCGCCGGCCGGGTCGGCCCCGGAGACCTGGACGGCTTCGGCCCCGGCGTCGCGCAGCTCCTCCAGGGCGTTGAGCAGGTCGTCGGCCCCGACGTCGCCGGTGGGGTCGGTCAGCGTGACCACCACGCCGGGCCCGGAGGCCGGCACCGTGCCTGCGAGCACCCCCAGCACCTGGGCGCGCCGCTGGGCCTCGTCGAGGGCGGCCCGGTCACGGTCGGTCCCGCTGGTGAGCCGGTCGCGGGTGGCGCCGAGCGTGGCGGTCTCCTGCCGCAGCCGGTCGCTGCGGTTGGACAGGTCGTCGAGGATGCGCACGAGGTCCTCCTGGCGGGCGGACGCCAGCAGACCGTCGTCCTGCGTCGAGCGCACCTGCACGGCCACGGCGAACCCGAGCAGGCCCAGCAGCGCCGCGACGGCGAGGTCCACCCGGCGCCACCGGGGGCGCAGGACACCCGACAGACCCCGGGCGGGACGGGCGGGTGGCTCGACCGGCTGCTCCGTCCGCGGCGCCGGCGCGGGCGCTGGTGCGGGCTCTGTCGGCGGCGTCCTCGGACCGTCGGATCGGGGCGCTCCCCCTGGGCCCGGCCGTGCCGTTCGCGGCCACCCCGCGCGCAGGGCCGCTGCTCGGCCGGCCGCGGCCCTTCTTGCGACTCACGCCCGGAACAGGTGTCGACGGATGGCCGCGGCGTTGGAGAAGATCCGGATGCCGAGCACGACCACCACACCGGTGGACAGCTGGCCGCCCACCCCCAGCTGGTCACCGAGGAAGACGACGAGCCCGGCGACGAGCACGTTGCTCACGAAGGACACGACGAACACCCGGTCGTCGAAGATCCCGTCGAGCTGGGCCCGGACGGCGCCGAACACGGCGTCGAGGGCGGCGACGACGGCGATGGGCAGGTACGGCTGCAGCGCTCCCGGCACGGTGGGCTCGAGCACGAGTCCGAGGACGACGCCGAGCACCAGCGCCACGGCGGGGATCACGGGAGCACCACGGACCGCAGGTCCGGCACGCCCGCCGCGGGGAGCGCGAGCGCGTCCGCACGGCGCACGTCGAGCGACAGGCCGTACAGCGCCGGGTAGGTGGCGAGCCGCCGACCGTCGGCGCCGGCCCGGAAGCCACGCTCCAGCGCCGGGGCGTCACCGATCGCGCGGACGACATAGGGCGGGCTCAGCGGGCGGAAGTCGACCAGGACCGCTTCGCCGGCGGAGCGGATCGCGGTGAGGGCCGTCAGGCGCAGGTCGTTCACCGACACGGCTTCGGCACCGGCCGCCCAGAGCCCGTTGACGGCGTCCTGCAGGTCCCGGTCCAGGACGCGTCCCGTGCCGCTGCGCTGGGGGCGCTCGTCGACGTCCGCCACCGGGGCGTCGTCCAGGCGCACCACGACCCCCGGGCCCCGTACGGGCACCGTGGCCGCCTGCAGCTCGAGCCCGGCCAGGCGCTGCGCCGCGCGCAGCCCGGCACCGGTCGCGCCCAGCGCGCGGTCCCGCTCCTGGGCGAGGTCGGCCCGCAGCACCTCGACCCGGTCGGCCAGCGCGTCCGAGGCGGCCGTGCGCTCGGTCACCTCCGCCACGAGGGCAGCCCGGCCGCCGTCGGCGTCGTGCGCCCTGCGTCGGACCTGCGCGGCGGCGGTGCCGGTCAGCAGGCCGAGCACCACGAGCAGGGGGACGACCGTGCGCCGGCGGACGGGCGGACCGCCGACGGCCGGTGCCGTCCGGACCCGGTCGGCGGCGTCGCGGTAGCTACCGTCGAGCGTGTCGTTCATCATGTCGACCAGCAGCGACATCGACCCGTCGACCCGACGGGCCGGAGGGGAGGTCAGCGCCACCCCGTCATCCTGCCCCACGGCGCAGAGCGTGGGAGGTCACGCTCAGGACTCGGCGTCCGCGACCACCTGGGCCCAGGCGCGCAGCGCCGCCTCGGCGGCGGCCGGTGTCGCCGCCTCCGCCCAGAGGTGGGTGACGGCCTCGGACGGGTCGGGCAGCACGAGGGTCCAGCTGCCGTCTGCCTCGACCACCCGGACGCCGTCGGTCGTGTCGACCTCGCGACCGTGCGCAGCCTCCACGACGGCCCGCATCACGGCCCCCTTCTGGGCCCAGGGCGTCGGCAGCGCCCTCCGGTGCACGTGCGCGGCGGGGATCCGGGCATCGATCTGCGAGAGCGTGAGCTTGGTCCGGGCCACCAGGCCGAGGAGGCGGACGAACGCGGCGACGCCGTCGATGGAGGTGGCGAACTCGGGCAGGACGAACCCCCCGCGGCCGTCGCCGGCGAACGCGACCCCGGTCTGCGCGGCCGCCCGGGTCAGGTCGTCGGGTGAGGTGGAGGTCCACAGGATGCCCGTGCCGTGGAACTGCGTGACCTGCTCCGCGACCCGGGTCGTGGTCACGGGGAGGGCGATCCGGCCGCCGCGCCGCTCGGCCGCGACCAGGTCGAGAAGGACCAGCAGGGCCCGGTCGTCGTGGACGATCTCTCCGCGCTCGTCGACGAGCGACAGCCGCTCCCCCACGTGGTCGAAGCGCACGCCGAACGCCGCCCGCGAGCTCGACACCAGCGCTCCCAGCCGCTGCAGGTCGCGCTGCCGGTCCGCGGGGGTCTCGGTGGTGGAGGTCTCGTCGAGCCGGTTGTTGACCGTGAGCACCTCGACGCCGATCCGCCCGAGCAGGCTGGGCAGCACGAGGGCCGCCGCGCCACCGGCCGTGTCCAGCACCACCTTGAGCCCCGCCTCGGCGACGCCCCCGGTGTCGATCGACCGCAGCAGCTCACGGGTGTAGACGTCGATCGTCCGGGCCGGGAAGGACAGCTCGGCGATCTCGCCGGGGAACGCCCGCCGGAACTCCTGTCGGCTGTAGACCCGTTCGAGCCGGCGCCGTGCCGCGGCGGACAGGTCCGCCCCGTGCTCGTCGAGGAAGACGATGTCGATCGACTGCGGGTCGCCGGGTGTCGTCCGCAGCACGATGCCGCCGACCGAGGCCGAGGTCGCGGTGGCGAACCGGTGCATCGGCAGCGGCGCGACCTCGAGGTCCTCGACGTCGATGGCGCTGGCCGTCAGGGCGGCGATGACGGCCCGCTTGAGCGCCCGGGCCGCGCGGGAGGCGTCCCGCGACGTCGTGACGACGCTGCCCTTCTTCAGCGTCGTCGCGAAGGCGGACGCCAGCCGGACCACGAACTCGGGGGTGATCTCGACGTTGACCAGCCCGGAGACCCCGCGCGGACCGAACAGGGCGCTGGTGCCGCGGCTCTCCCAGATGACGCTGGTGTGGACGACCGCGCCCGCCTCGATGGTCTTGAACGGATACACCTTCACGCCGCCCGAGACGTAGGCCTCCTGTTCGACGACGCACTCGTCACCGACGACGGCGCCCTCCTCGATCCGGGCGGCGCGCATGATGTCGCTGTTCTTGCCGATCACGCAGCCGCGCAGGCTGACCCGGCTGCCGATGAAGACGTTGTCGTGCACGACCGCCCGCTGCAGGACGGCGCCACCCTTGACGACGACGTTGGCGCCGAGCACGGTGTGCTCCCCGATCATGGCGCCGGCCTCGACCTTCGCGTAGGCCCCGACGCAGAGCGGACCGCGCAGCACGGCGTCGGGGTCCACCTCGGCTCCCTCGCCGATCCAGATGCCCGGAGCGACCTCGAAGCCCTCGATCTCGACGTCCACCTGACGGTTGAGCACGTCGGCCTGCACCTGCAGATAGCTCTCCTGGGTCCCGACGTCCTCCCAGTACCCCTCGGCGACGTGGCCGTACACGGGGGCGCCGCGGGCCAGGAGGGCCGGGAACACGTCCTGTGCCCAGTCGACCGCCCGTCCGGGGGCGACGGAGGCGAACACCTCGGGCTCCATGACGTAGATGCCGGTGTTGACCGTGTCGCTGAACACCTGGCCCCAGGTGGGCTTCTCGAGGAAGCGCTCGATGCGCTCGTCCTCGTCGGTGATCACGATGCCGAACTCGAGCGGGTCGGGGACCCGCTTCAGGCAGACCGTGACCAGCGCGTCGTGCCGGCGGTGGGCGGCCACCAGCGCAGTCAGGTCGATGTCGGTCAGTGCGTCGCCGCTGATGACCACGAAGGCGTCGTCGCGCAGGGCGCTCTCGGCGTTCTTGACCGAGCCCGCCGTGCCGAGCGGCGTCTCCTCCGTGGCGTAGGACAGGTGCATCCCGAGCTCGTCGCCGTCGCCGAAGTAGGTGCGGACGAGGCTCGCCAGGAACTGGACGGTGACCACCGTCTCGTCGAAGCCGTGCCGCTTCAGCAGCCGCAGGACGTGCTCCATGAGCGGCCGGTTCGCCACCGGGAGCAGCGGCTTGGGCTGGTTGGCCGTCATCGGACGCAGACGGGTGCCCTCTCCCCCGGCCATGACGACGGCCCTCACGCCCCGTGCGGTCCTTCGGCCTCCGTGCCCCCGCCGACGCGCCGCCCGCAGCCCGCCGCCCGGCCCCTCATGAGCCGGCCGCCGTCCGCACCGGCCGGTCGCGTACCGGGCGGTCGCGCAGGAGCGCCACGCACTGCACGACGTAGAGGAGGCCCGCGTACCAGTAAAGGGTGCTCCCCCACGCCGCGAAGGCCCACCCGAGGGGCCGGAAGACGGTGGCCAGCAGGTCGTCGCGGGCCGGGAGGGCCGCCAGCAGCATCGGGAAGGCGTAGAGCAGGTTGAACGTGGCGGCCTTGCCCAGGAAGTGGACCGGGGGCGGCCCGTAGCCCTTGCGGCGCAGGGGGAAGAAGAACAGCCCCAGCACGAGGTCGCGGCTGATGAGCCCGAGGGCCCACCACAGCGGCAGGCCGTCCCGGGCCACGAGCGCCAGCAGGGTGGCCAGGATGTACAGGCGGTCGGCGAGCGGGTCCAGCAGCTGGCCCAGGCGGGTGAACTGGCCGTAGGTGCGCGCGATCTTGCCGTCGAGGTAGTCGCTGATGCCGGCCGCCATCAGCAGCAGGATCGCCCGGCCGTCCTGCTCGGTGACCAGCGTCCAGTAGAGGAACAGGGGCACGCCGAGGCAGCGCAGGGCCGACAGGACGTTCGGCACGGTCCAGATGCGGTCCGACAGTGCGGGCACGTCGGCCCTGCCGTGCTGGGCGGCGCTCGCCACGGGCCTCCTCCGCTCGACCGACTCCGCACCCTACCGACGGGGGTGGACCCACCGCAGGCCGCCTGGCTGCATCCACCACCTAATCTGGGCCGGTGCTCCTCAGGACGCTGGTGCTCGTGGGGGTCGGCGTGCTCATCGCGCGCAGGCTGTTCCCGAGGCACCGGATCAGCTGGGCGGTCCCGATCGTCCTGGGCGTGACCATCGTCGTCGTGCGGGGCCTGGCGTTCGCCCTGTCCGACGGCGCTCGGTGAGCCGGGTCGACACGACGGCCGCAGTCGTGATCGGCTCTCGCCGTCGCGCCCGCGGCGCCTGGAGGTGAGCGTGTCCCGACGATCGGTCATCGGTGTCCTCGCCGTGCTGCTGTCCCTGAGCGCGGGCACCCTGCAGCTCCGGGACCAGCGTCGCCGCTCCCACCGCCGCAGACCGGGCCCGTGTGGTGCGCGGCACGGACGGGTACCTGTTCATCGCGCAGGACTGGACCGTCGCGTGCCAGGACTCCGGGCAGTCCGAGCGCGTCGCCAGCGCAGTCCACGACCTGGCCGCGGCGCTGCGCGCCGGAGGCCATCGAGCCGTCGTGACCGTTGCTCCGGACAAGTCGACGCCGCACGCCCGCCGGGTGCCTGCGAGTGCCCCGCGCAAGGAGTGCGGTGACGCCTCGCGGGCGGCGCTCTGGAGAGCGCTGACCACGAAGGGCGGCCCGGACCTCCTCGACCTGCGTCCCGCGCTGGCCGACGCCGACCGCGTGCGGCAGACCTACTGGCGCAAGGACACCCACTGGTCGCCGAACGGTGCCGCCGTCTACGCCCGCCGGCTGGCCGCCCGGCTCGACCCCGCCCTGGCGCGCGGCCTGACGTCGATGCCCGCGCGGTGGTCCCGAGACGGTGACCTCGCCCGCGTCCTGGACGAGCCGGAGGGCGAGACCGTCACGGGTGAGCAGATCGTCAACCCGGGTGTCCGGGTGGTCGAGCTGCCCTACACCGACGTCGGGACCGAGCACCCGGCCCGGCGCACCGTGGCGTTCGCCGGGCCCACGTCCCGGGTGATCCCTGGTCGCACCCTGTTCATCGGCGACAGCTTCAACGGCACCGCCCTCGAGCAGCTCGCGCCGCTGTTCGCCGAGACGGTCTTCCTGTACCCGGGCGAGCAGGGCTCCGACATCGACCCCGTCGCCGCGCAGATCGAGCAGGCAGACCTGGTGGTGGTCGAGGTCGTCGAGCGCTTCGCCCAGCGCTACCGCATGTTCGACCGCGATGCCGTCGACGCCGTCCAGGCGGCAGCCCCCCGCCGGTCGCCGGGGTGAGGCGGAGCGCCGTCGTCGTCCCGGTGCTGCTGCTGACCGCTTGTGCCGGCGGAGGCGACCCGTCGCCGGGCGACGCCGCACGCCGCGCCTGCGCGCAGATCGCCTCGCTCGTGACGGCCCCGAGCATGCAGACGTCCTACGTGAGCCGGTACGCCGACGCCGCGGCCATGGCCGAGGCGGCTCGCGACGCCGATCCGGCCTGGACGGAGCTGGCGACGGCTCTCGGGGTGGCCCGCGACGCTGCTCAGGACGTGGTCGACGCCGCCCGCTCGGCCGGCACGACCGGGTCCCAGCAGCGCGCGGCCAACGAGGCCTACCGTTCCGCGCAGGCAGCGGCCCGGTCCGCCTGCGCTTCGCCCTGAACCGGTCGTCCGGATCGCACGTCGTCGTTCCCCGGAGCCTCCGGGCCAGACAGGGAGAGATCGTGGCGCAGCTGCTGAGGGTCCAGAACTTCACCGTCTCGCAGGACGGGTTCGGCGCCGGGGACGGCCAGAGTCTGGAGCGGCCCTTCGGCCACGCCGATCCGGGCACGCTCATGTCCTGGCTGGCGGCGACCGCCAGCTTCCCCGTGCGGACCGATGGCAGCGGCAGCCGCGGCCTCGACGACGTCTTCGCACGCGACTTCGGCCACAACATCGGCGCCGAGATCATGGGCCGCAACAAGTTCGGCCCTCAGCGGGGCCCGTGGCCCGACGAGGACTGGACGGGCTGGTGGGGCCAGGAGCCGCCGTTCCACACGCCGGTCTTCGTGGTGACCCACCACCCCCGGCCGTCGTTCACCCTGTCCGACACCACGTTCCACTTCGTCTCCGGGGAGCCGGCCGAGGTGCTCGCCACAGCGCGTGAGGCCGCTGCGGGCCGCGACGTGCGCCTCGGCGGCGGAGCCAGCACGGTCCGCGCGTTCCTCGATGCGGGCCTGGTCGACGCGCTGCACGTCGTGGTGGCGCCGGTGACGCTCGGCACCGGAACCCGCCTGTGGCACTCCCCTGACGAGCTCGACGACCGCTACCACCACGAGCAGGTGGCCAGCCCCTCCGGTGTGACCCATCACGTGTTCTGGCGGCGCTGACCTTCCTGACGGTCGTCGTGCGGGTGGCGCTCTCGGTGTGGTGCCACGCGTTGCTGGTCATCCCTGGTCGGTGTCGTCGTGCAGCGGGGGCAGGGTGGTGTCGGGGTGGAGGGGTGGTGGTGGGGTGCGTCGGGGTCGGCGGTGGTAGGTGCCGCCGCCGGGGCTGTGCCAGCGGATGGTTCCGTCGGGCAGGAGGGTGGTGGTCCAGCCGCCGGTGTGTTTGGCCCGGTGCCAGTGTTTGCTGAGGTTCTGGAGGTTGTCGGGGGTGGTGTGTCCGAGTGGCCAGGGCAGGCGGTGGTCGCGTTCGGTGTGCCGGGTGGGGGTGTTGTCGCCGGGGAAGGTGCTGGTGACGTCGCGCAGGTCGACGAGCCGTCCGAGGGCTTCGGTCGGGACGTACCCGTCGGTGCGCAGGTCTGTCAGGGTGCCGTTGCTGGTGGCCATCGCGAGCAGGGCTGCGCGTAGCGCCCGGGTCTGGTTGGGGTCGCCGGCCTGCCAGGTCGTGTGCCTGATGGGCCGGTCGGCGGTGAGGACCTCGCCGGTGGTCGCGTCGACGCAGGCCCGGACGAGGTCGGCCTGCGGCAGCAGCGCCCGGGCCTGGTCGGCGTCGATCGGGCCGTAGCCGGCGAGCAGCGCCGGGTGGTCGGACAGGCCGAGGGCGACGGCGGCGGGCAGTCGCAGGTCGACGGTCCAGACGGCGCTGCCGGCGGCGGCGTGCAGGTCGACCGCCTTCTCGACGGGGCATTCGATCACGGCCTGGACGGGAACCCGGTCGCAGCCCAGCGCGTGCAGCAGCGCCGCGATCTGCTGCTGCCCTTCGGTGAGCTCTTCGGTGAAGGTCATGGCGTGGGCCCGGCCGCGCAGCGCCGCCAGCGCGACGGCGGCCTCGGTGGCGGTGCAGCCCAGGACGAGGTCGGCCATCCCGTCCGGTTGCGGGCGCAGCCGGGCGCCGGCTGTTCTGCGGGCGGCCTGGTGGCGGCGCCGGGCGGTGTCGGGGTCCAGGGCGATCGCGGTCCGTCGGGCGTCGGCGCGCAGCTGCGACGGGGAGCCATCGAGCGCGCCGTCGTCGTCGGAGGGTCCGTCCAGCACCGTGTCGAGCACGGGGGCGGCGTGCGGCGGGCTCAGGGGTTCGATCTCGGCGAGCAGCGCGAGCGCGTGCGGGACCCCGAGCGCGCCGTGTTCCAGGGCCGCGACGAGCCGGGGGAACGCCAGGACCCGTAACGCGGTCGTGAGCCGGTCGGTGCCGGTGGCCGGGGACAGGTGGAGCAGGCAGGCGAGCTCGCCGGACACGAACTCGGCCTGCTCGGGTGACGCCGCCTCCAGCAGCGCCAGCGCCGCGCGCTGCTCCGCGACGAACGCCCGGGCCGACAGGCGAGCCGCAGCCCGGACCGCCGCGGCCTGCTCCCGCGTCGAGCCGAACAGCAGATCCCCCATGACCAGAACCCTAGAGGCCCCCACCGACAGTTTCGGCCGGCCAAAGGGGGCGCGGACGGCCCCCCGGGCCGGCGTTCGAGGACATGGCGGAGCGACAGAGAGCGGGTGCCTCCCCGGAGGGCGACACCCGCTCTGACCTGCTCGTTCTCTGTCGGGCTGACAGGATTTGAACCTGCGACCCCTTGACCCCCAGTCAAGTGCGCTACCAAGCTGCGCTACAGCCCGCCCCAGGCGCGAACGCCTGCGAACGGACCAGACCCTAGCAGCGGCTCAGACCTTCTTGCCCTTCTCGCGCACCCGGACGCTGACCTCGATGGGCGTTCCCGCGAAGCCGAAGTCCTCGCGCAACCGGCGCTCGATGAACCGGCGGTACCCGGCCTCGAGGAACCCGCTGGTGAACAGCACGAACCGGGGCGGCCGGGTGCCGGCCTGGGTGGCGAACAGCACCTTGGGCTGCTTGCCGCCACGCACGGGCGGCGGCGTCTCGGCGACGAGGTCGGAGATCCAGGTGTTGAGCTTGCCGGTCGAGATGCGGCTCTCCCATCCGGCCAGCGCGGTGCGCAGGGCCGGCGCCAGCTTGTCGACCGCGCGGCCGGTCATCGCCGACACATTCAGGCGGGGCGCCCAGGCCACCCGGGCCAGCTCGCGGTCGATCTCCTTGGCGAGCAGCAGACGGCGGTCCTCGTCGACGAGGTCCCACTTGTTGAAGGCGATGACCAGGGCGCGGCCGGCCTCGACCGTCATGGCGATCACGCGCTGGTCCTGCTCGCTGATGGGCTCGCTCGCGTCGAGCAGCACGACGGCCACCTCGGCCGCCTCCAGCGCCGACTGCGTGCGCAGCGACGAGTAGTACTCGGCGCCCGAGGCGTGGGCGACCCGGCGGCGCAGCCCGGCGGTGTCGACGAACCGCCAGGTCTCCCCACCGACCTCCACCATGGAGTCGACGGGGTCGCGGGTCGTTCCCGCGACGTCGTCGACCAGCACGCGGTTCTCGCCGGCGAGCCGGTTGAGCAGCGAGCTCTTACCGACGTTGGGCCGTCCCAGCAGCGCCACGCGCCGGGGCCCGTCCTCGACGTCGAACCGCTCGGGAGGCGTCTCGGGCAGGGCGTCCAGGATCGCGTCGAGCAGGTCACCGCTTCCGCGCCCGTGCAGCGCCGACACGACGTAGGGCTGGCCCAGGCCGAGCGACCACAGGGAGGCGGCGTCGGCCTCTCCCCGCTCGTCGTCGACCTTGTTGGCGGCCAGGATCACCGGCTTCTTGGTCCGGCGCAGGACGCGCACGACGTCCTCGTCCGCGCTGGTCGCCCCGACGGTGCTGTCGACGACGAACATCACGGCGTCGGCCGCGGCGATGGCCACCTCGGCCTGCTCGGACACCAGCGCGGCGAGCCCCTGCGCGTCGGCGTCCCAGCCGCCGGTGTCGACGACGGTGAACCGCCGGCCCCGCCACTGGGCGTCGTAGGTGACCCGGTCGCGGGTGACCCCGGGGATGTCCTGCACGACGGCCTCGCGCCGGCCGATCAGTCGGTTGACGAGCGTCGACTTGCCGACGTTCGGGCGGCCGACGACGGCCAGGACGGGCTGGGGAGCCTCATCGGGTAGCTGGGTGGTCATGCCATCCCCTCCTTGGAGTGCTGGTGCGGGGACGTGGTGGTCAGGTGGGTCACGAGAACGGTCCGCAGCTGCTCGGCGGCCGCGCGCACCGTGCTGCGCGCGCGGGGGTCTCCGGGCACGTCCAGCGAGAACGGCTCGCCGAAGACGACCCGCACGGGGGTCCGCCAGCGCGGCAGCGGACTGCCCTTCGGCCAGGCGTCGGCCGTGCCGGAGACGGCGATGGGCACCACCTGGGCGCCGCTGCGCAGCGCGAGGTAGGCCAGGCCGTCGGTGATCTCCTCCAGGGTGCCGGACGAGCGCCGGCCCTCCGGGAAGACGCCGAGCGCCCGACCCTGGGCGAGCAGAGCGAGGCCGGCGGTGAGGGCGGACCGGTCCGGGCGGCCGCGGTGCACCGGCACGAGCCCGAGCCAGCCGAAGAGCTTGGCGCCGCCGGAGACGAAGATCTCAGACTTGGCCAGCAGAGACGTCGGCCGGGGGGCCAACAGGAAGACCAGCGGTCCGTCGACGAACCCTGTGTGGTTGCCGGCCAGCAGGACCGGTCCGGTGCGGGGCACGTGATCGGCCCCCTGCACGTCGACGGAGAACAGCGCGCGCGCCACCCGGTTGCCGACGAACCGGCACGCGGCCACGAGCCAGTCCTGGCGCGCCCCGGTGACCTGCCGACGGGCCGGCAGCGGGACGGTCTCCGCCGCAGCGCTCACGGCGCGGTCGCGAGTCCGGCGGCCGTCGCGAGGGCCAGGACAGCGGCCACCACCTGTTCCACCGACAACGCGCTGGAGTCGAGGTGGACGGCGTCGGCGGCGGCCCGGGTGGGGCTGGCCGCGCGACCGCTGTCGAGCGCGTCACGCCGGGCGAGGTCGGCGGCGACCGAGCTGACGAGGTCGGGTCCGGCGCTGCGCACGCCGGCATCGCCGTCGCCGGCCCGACGCGCGGCCCGCACGGCCGGGTCGGCGTCCAGGAAGACCTTGACCAGCGCCGACGGCGCCACGGCGCTCCCGACGTCGCGGCCCTCGGCGACCGCACCGACCGCCATCGCGGCGCGCTGGATCTGCACGAGCCGGGCCCGCACCTCGGGCAGGGCGCTCACGGCGCTGACCGCGGCGGTGACCTCCGGCCCACGCACCTCGGCGGTGACGTCCTCGTCGTCGAGCAGGACACGGGGCGCTTCGGGATCGGTGTCCAGGGCGATGCGGGCCGCCAGCGCCACCTCGCGGACGCGGTCGACGTCGTCGAGCGGGACCTGCGCGCGCAGGACGGCCAGGGTGGCCGCCCGGTAGGTGGCGCCGGTGTCGACGTAGGACAGGGCCAGGCGCCGGGCCACGGCCCGCGCGACCGTGCTCTTGCCCGACCCCGCCGGACCGTCGAGGGTCACGGCCCGCACGACGTCATCGGGTCCGAGGGTGTCCGCACCGGGCCCGGACGCGGGCGGACGAGCGGTCACGGATCCTCCTGGGCAGCGGACTCCCCGGGGTGGCAGTCCCGCCCAGACTACCGAGCGGGGGCCGCGCCGACCCCGTGGCGACGCAGCGCCTGCAGGAGCGCCGGCTGGGCGGCGCCCGCCACGAGCAGCTCCAGCGTCCCCTGGGGCCGCCCGGGGACGTGGTCCAGGCGCACGTCCTCGACGTTGACTCCGGCGTCGGCGGCCACCTGCAGGACGGCCACCAGCCGCCCCGGGGTGTCCGGCAGAGCCACGCGGACGACCACGAGGTCGCCGTCGGCGTGCCCCCGCTTGACCGGGACGAGGGCCCGGCCGCGATTTCCCCGCGCGAGCAGGTCGTCGGTGGCGGACAACCCGGGCAGCCCGGGCGAGGCGGCGCCGGCGGCGTGCTCGAGCTCGTCGGCGACGGCGAGCAGGTCCGCGGCGGTGGACCGCAGCAACGGGGCCACCTCGCTCGCGTTGGCGGCGAGCACGTCGTGCCACAGGCCTGGCGGGCTGCCGGCCAGCCGGGTGGTGTCGGTGAGGCCGGGTCCGGCGGCGGCGGCCTCGGCGTCGTGGCCCACGAGCTGCGCGGCGAGCGCGCTGGCCACCACCTGGGGCAGGTGGCTGACCAGGGCCACCGTGGCGTCGTGCTGCGCCGGGGTCGCGGCGACCGGAGTGGCCCCCGCGTCGAGGGCGAGCTGACGCACGGCCTGCACCGCGGCCGCGGACGAGGCCGGCCCGGGACAGACGAACCAGGGCCGCCCGGCGAACAGCGCCGCCTCGGCGGCCTGCGGGCCCGCCTCGGCCCGACCGGCCATCGGGTGCCCACCGCACCACCGGCTCGGGTCGCACCCGGCGGCGTCGGCGTCGGCCAGCGGACGCACCTGGACGCTGCCGACGTGGGTGAACAGCGCGTCAGGATGGTCTCGCTGCGCCCGGAGCAGCGTGGCAGCCAGGACCGGCAACGGGGTGCAGAGCACGACCAGCCGGGCCGTCTCCCCCGCCACCAGGGCGTGCCCTGCTCCGCGCGAGACCGCGACGGCCAGGGAGGCCGGGTCGGCGTCGGACAGGGCGACGTCGCGGACGCCCTGCAGGGCGAGGCCCAGGCTGGTGCCGATCAGGCCCGTCCCGACGACCAGGACGTCCGCGGTCACGTGGGGAGGTCGGTCCGCAGCGCGGCGGCCCCGCGCAGGTACACGTGCCGGACCTGGGCCCGGGGCAGGTCCGACTCCACGTGGGCGAGCAGGCGCAGCACCCGCGGCATCGCCCCCGGCACGTCGATCTCGGAGGCGCACATCAACGGGACGTCGGTGATGCCCATCTGCCGCGCGGCGTAGGCCGGGAACTCCGAACGGAGGTCGGGGGTGGCGGTGAAGAGCACGCTGATGAGGTCGTCCGGCGTCAGCGCGTTGCGCGCCAGCACCTCCTGCAGCAGCTCGGTGGTCGCATCGAGCACCTGCTGCCGGTCGTCGGCGTCGACCTGGATGGCCCCACGGACCGCGCGTACCGCCATGGCTCGGGGCCTACAGGCCGACGGCGGCGTGCAGGGCGGCCACCTCGTCGCGGGTCAGCGGGCGCAGCTTGCCCGAGCGCTGGCTGCCGAGCTGCACCGGTCCGACCGCGGTCCGCACGAGCCGCTGCACGGGGTGGCCCACCTCGGCGAGCAGGCGGCGCACCACGTGCTTGCGCCCCTCGTGCAGCACCACCTCGACCAGCACCCGGTTGTGCAGGCTCTGGACGAGCTTGAACGAGTCGACCGTGACGAGCCCGTCCTCGAGGTCGACGCCGGCCCGCAGCGTCTTGCCGACGTCGCGCGCCACCGGACCGATGATCTCGGCGAGGTAGGTCTTCGGCACCTCGTAGCTGGGGTGCGTGAGCCGGTGGCCGAGCTCGCCGTCGTTCATGAGCAGCAGCAGGCCCTCGGTCTCGGCGTCGAGCCGGCCGACGTGGAACAGCTGCTCCTTGCGGTGCATCACGTACTCGCCGACGGTGGGCCGGCCGTCGGGGTCGGTCATGGCCGAGACCACGCCCTCGGGCTTGTTCAGCGCCAGGTAGACCAGGCCGCTCTTGGTGGTGATCCGCATGTCGTCGACGCGGATGACGCTGTTCTCGGGGTCGACCCGGCGGCCCTGCTCGAGCACCACCTCGCCGTCGACCGAGACGCGGCCCTGGTCGATGAGCACCTCGCAGGCACGGCGTGAACCCATGCCGGCGGCGGCGAGCACCTTCTGCAGGCGGATCGCCGTGCCCTCCGAGGAGGAGTCGGTGCTGTCGGGGCTGTCTGTCATGGTGGATCCGGACTCTCAGGTGAGGCTCGAGTCGGACTCGAGGTCGTCGATCTCGGGCAGCAGCGGCGCGAGCGAGGGCAGCTCGCTCAGGGCGTCCAGGCCGAGCTTCTCGAGCAGGAGCGGGGTGGTGCGGTAGGTCGTGGCGGCCGAACCCGCCTCGGTCCCGGCCTCGACGAGCAGGCCACGGGCGACGAGGGTGCGCACGACGCCGTCGACGTTGACGCCGCGGATCGCGCTGATGCGGGCCCGGGTGACGGGTTGACGGTAGGCGACGACGGCGAGCGTCTCCAGGGCCGCCTGCGTGAGCCGGGCCTGCTGGCCGTCGCGGACGAAGCGCTCGACCGCGTCGGCGGACGCCGCGCGGGTGAACAGCCGCCAGCCGCCGCCGACGCTGCGGAGCTCGAAACCGCGGTCGGCGTCGTCGTAGTCGCGCACGAGGTCGAGGAGCACGGCCTCCACGGTCTGGACCGGGGCCTGGACCGCCTCGGCGAGCAGCCGCACCCCCACCGGCTCGTCCGCCACCAGCAGGACGGCCTCGACGTCGCGACGCACGCTCATGCGCCCGCCCCCTCGTCCTCGCCCGGCGCGGTCGCGGCCCCGACGTCGTCGTCGAACTCCGAGGCCGCCGGCTCGGCGGGTGCGTCGTGACCGGTCCAGCGCACGTGCAGGTCGCTGAGGGCCTCGGCCTGCTCGAAGCTCACCAGCCCCTCGCGGTAGAGCTCCAGCAGCGCCAGGAAGCGGGCCACCACCTCGAGAGTTCCCGTGCAGTCGGCCGTGAGCTGCCGGAACGAGCCGCCGCCGCTGCGGTGCAGGCGCTCCTGCAGCAGCGCCACCTGCTCGCGGACGCTGACCGTGCCCCCGTGGACGTGGTCGACCGCGACCACCGGGTCCTCCCGCGGAGCCAGCACCCGGGCGGCGAGCGCGGCGAACTCGGCCGGGCCGAGCCCCAGCAGGACCTCGGGCAGCAGCGACGCGAAGGGGGCCTCGAGAGCGACCACGCGCGGGTGGCGCAGGGACTCGGCAGCGAACAGCTGCGCGAGCGTGCCGGCCATCTGCTTGTACGCCCGGTACTGCAGCAGCCGGGCGAAGAGCAGGTCGCGGGCCTCCAGCAGCGCGAGGTCCTCCTCGTCCTCGACCTCGCTGCCGGGCAGCAGCCGCGCGGCCTTCAGGTCCAGCAGCGTGGCCGCGACGACGAGGAACTCGGTGGCCTGTCCCAGGTCCCAGTCGGCGCCGGCCGCGCGGATGTGGGCGATGAAGTCGTCGGTGACCTGCGACAGCGCGACCTCGGTGACATCGAGCTGATGCTTGCCGATCAGCTGCAGCAGCAGGTCGAACGGGCCCTCGAAGACCTCGAGCCGCACATGGAACGCCGCGGGGGCCGTCACAGCAGGCCCGTGAGCAGCTGCACCACCGGCGTCAGCACCAGGCTGACGAGCGAGAGCAGCAGGGGGAGCTGGCCGGCCAGGGGCAGCAGGAGCAGCACGAGCACGGCCACCAGCCCGAGGTTGCGCTCGACGAGGTAGTCCTCGGCCTTCAACCAGCCCGGCGTCCTCGGCGATCGGGCGAACAGGAGCCGGCCGCCGTCGAGCGGAGGCAGCGGGACCAGGCTGAGCAGGGCCACGGCCAGGTGCATGACGCCGGCGAGCAGCAGCACGGTCGGCAGCAGCGGCAGGCCGGTCACCCCTCGCTGCAGCACGGAGGTGTCGACCACCACCTGTCCCTCGACGGCGCCGAACCCGACCAGCAGGGCCGCCCCCACGAGCGCGAGCACCAGCGGCCCGGCCAGCGCCACGAGCACGGTGCGGCCCCGGCCCGGCAGCAGCACCGGACGGGTCCAGCCGACGCCGGTGAGGACGGCCGCGACCGTCCCGAACGGGTCGATGTGCCGCCGGGGATCGGGCACGGTGCGCCCCGGCTGCTCCAGGGCGGCCCGGGTGCCCCGGACGAGCAGGGACTGCACCCAGCCGGCCAGCGTGACGGCGGCGACGTAGGACAGCGCCAGGACGAGGAACGACAGCGGGTGGCGCAGGGCGTTCAGCACGTCAGGAGCCGGCCGGGTGCCGCTGACGCGCGAGCAGCTCCCGGGCCAGGTCCCGGTAGGCGTCGGCGCCGGCCGAGGTCGGTGCGTACACGGTGATGGGCTGCCCCACCACCGTCGTCTCCGGGAAGCGCACGGTCCGGTTGATCACCGTGTGGAAGACCTTGTCGCCGAAGGCCTCGACCACGCGCTCGAGCACCTGCCGGCCGTGGACGGTCCGGGCGTCGAACATCGTCGCGAGGATGCCTTCGATCTCCAGTCTCGGATTCAGCCGGTCGCGCACCTTGTCGATGATCTCGGTCAGCAGAGCGACGCCACGCAACGCGAAGTACTCGCACTCGAGCGGGATGATCACACTGTCGGCCGCGGTCAGCGCGTTGACCGTGAGGAGGCCCAGGCTGGGCTGGCAGTCGATGAGCACGACGTCGTAGTGGTCCAGGACCGGCGCGAGCGCCCGCTGGAGCGTCTGCTCCCGGGCCACCTCGTTCGACAGGTGCAGCTCGGCCCCGGACAGGTCGATGTTGGCCGGCAGCAGGTCCATCCCCGGCACGGCGGTCGGCAGCAGGACATCGGTGATGTCGGTGTGCCGGTCGACGAGCACGTCGTAGACGGTGCGCTCGAGCTGGCCGGGGTTGACCCCGAGCCCGACCGCCAGAGCGCCCTGCGGGTCGAAGTCGACGAGCAGCACCCGTCGGCCGTAGGCCGCCAGGGACGCGCCGAGGTTGATCGTGCTGGTGGTCTTGCCGACGCCGCCCTTCTGGTTGCAGACCGCGATCACCCGGGCCGGCCCGTGCGCGGTGAGCGCCGCCGGCTCGGGCAGGGCAGGTCGGGGTCGACCCGTGGGCCCGGGCCCTCCCGTAGAGGTCTCCACCGCGGGGGCAGGAGCCGCGGGGACTGGCGCAGCGGGGACCGGCGCCTCGACGGGGGCCTGCTTTGCGGCAGGCGCCGGCCGCGGCTTCCTGGCGGGAGCGTCCGCAGCCGCCGTCCGGCGGGCCGGCTCGGACGGGGTCGACCGGGTCCGCTCCGCAGCGGCGGGCGCAGCGTCGCGGGCCACGGGGGCCGCGGCCGGCCGCGAGGACGACGCGCTCGTGCGGGCCTCCGCCGGGGGCCTGCTCGGCGCTGCTGCGGACGGTCGGGGGGCGACCACGCGCCCGGCCGGACGCGCGGCGGGGGCGGCCGGTCGGACCGCCCCGGCCCGGACCGAACCGGCCTGGGCAGCCTTCGACGGTGCAGCCTTCGACGGGGCGGCCTTTGCGGGGGTGGCCTTGAGCGGCGCGGCCTTCGAGGGGGGCACCGACACGGTGCGCCCCTTCGCCGGAGCCGGCACCGCGGGCTCGGACCGCCTCGACGCGCTCACGGGTGGCCGTGCCCTCCTTCTCGACAGACGACCGGGACGGGGCGGTCGCCCGGCGCGCGGAGCCTACGGCGCCGACCGCTCCCCCAGCAACGGACGCCGGCCGTGCCAGCACGGGGAGCCACGGTCACGGGGTCGGCGGCCCGCCGTGCAGCGCCCGCGGGTGGGCGGTCGCGTAGACCTCCCGCAGCCGCTCGACCGTGACCAGGGTGTACACCTGCGTCGTCGTCACCGAGGCGTGGCCCAGCAGCTCCTGCACCACCCGGACGTCGGCGCCGCCGTCGAGCAGGTGCGTGGCGAAGGAGTGCCGCAACGTGTGCGGCGAGACCTCGACGTCCAGGCCGGCGCGGGCGGCGCAGGTGCGCAGCACCGTCCAGGCGCTCTGCCGGGACAGCCGCCCGCCGCGCGCGTTCAGGAACAGCGCCGTCGTGCCGGTCCCGGCCGAGGACAGCACCGGACGGGCCCGGACCAGGTAGGCCTCGACCGCACGCCGGGCGTAGGACCCGACCGGCACGATCCGCTGCTTGCCGCCCTTGCCGTCCAGTCGCACGAGACCGGTGTCGCGCTCGAGGTCGTCGACGGCGAGTCCCACGGCCTCGGAGATGCGGGCCCCCGTGCCGTAGAGCAGCTCGAGCAGCGCCCGGTCGCGCAGGGCCAGCGGCGTGTCACCGGCTCCGGCCGCCTCGAGCAGGGCCTCGACCTGGTCCAGGGCGATCGCCCGCGGGAGCCGCCGGGCCGGGGTCGGCGGACGGACCTCGCGCGACGGGTCACCGGGGGTCAGCCCCTCCCGGTGGGCGAACCGGTGCAGGCCGCGCACGGCGACGACGGCCCGGCCCGCGCTGGTCGCGGCCAGCGGCCGGTGGGCGTCGTCGCCCTGCCGCAGCGCGGCCAGGAACGCCGCGACGTCCGGTTCACCCACCTCGGCCAGCGTGTCGAGTCCTCGCGCGGCGAGCAGCTCGACGTAGCGGAGCAGGTCGCGCCGGTAGGACACCAGGGTGTTGACCGCAAGCCCCCGCTCGACCGCGAGGTGGTCGAGGTAGGCGCTCACCACGCGGGCGGGTGACCCGGCGCCGGCCACCCCGGGGGTGGTCGGCGTCGGGTCGGCCACCTGCGTCGAGGTCAGGTGAGGACCTCCGTGAGCGGGACCGACGCGAGCCCGTGCGCCTCGCCGACGGGTGCGTAGACCACCTGGCCCTGCACGGTGTTCACGCCGAGGGCCAGCGCGGGATCGGCGTCGACCGCCGCGCGCAGGCCCCGGTCGGCGATCTCCACGGCGTAGGGAAGGGTGACGTTGGTCAGCGCGTAGGTGGAGGTGTGCGGGACCGCCCCGGGCATGTTGGCCACGCAGTAGAACAGGCACTCTCCGACGGTGAACGTCGGCTCGGAGTGCGTGGTGGGGCGGGTCGACTCGAAGCAACCGCCCTGGTCGACCGAGATGTCGACGAGAACCGCGCCGGGCTTCATCGCCCGGACCAGCTCGTCGGTGACCAGGGTGGGGGCCTTCGCGCCGGGCACCAGCACCGCGCCGATCACGAGGTCGGCCTCCAGGCAGGCCCGCTCGATCTCGAGCGCGTTGGAGGCCACCGTCTGCAGGTGCCCCTGGTAGATCCGGTCGGCCTCGCGCAGCCGGGCCACGTTCTTGTCCAGCAGCTGCACGGTGGCCTGCATGCCCAGGGCGATCGCCGCGGCGTTCATGCCGGACACACCGGCGCCCAGGACGACCACCTTGGCGGCGTGCACGCCGGAGACGCCGCCCATGAGCACGCCGCGCCCACCCTGGCCGCGCTCGAGGCAGTGCGCCCCCACCTGCGGCGCCATCCGGCCGGCCACCTCCGACATGGGTGCGAGCAGCGGCAGCGACCGGTCGGGCAGCTGCACGGTCTCGTAGGCGACGGCCGTCGTTCCGGAGCCAGCAGCGCGTCGGTGCAGGCCCGGGACGCGGCCAGGTGCAGGTAGGTGAACAGCACCTGGTCGCGGCGCAGCCGGTCGTACTCCGAGGCCACCGGCTCCTTGACCTTCAGCAGCAGGTCGGCCGAGCCCCAGACGTCGTCGGCGCTGTCGAGGATCGTCGCCCCGGCAGCCACGAACTCCGTCGTCGGTGATGGAGGAGCCGACGCCCGCGTCCTTCTCCACGACGACCTCGTGGCCGTGGGCGACGAACTCCTTGACGCCGGACGGCGTGATGGCCACCCGGTACTCGTGGTCCTTGACCTCGCGGGGCACGCCAACGCGCACGACAGACTCCTTCGACGGGCCCGGGTTCCGGGCGGCTGATGACGACGGCAGCGGACGGGACGGGGTCGCCGTCCCCGGGGGGCTGCTGTGCGCGGCCCCACCCTAGGGCCGACGCGGCGGATCGGGCGCCCGATCGCCGGGCTCAGGCGTCCCCGCCCTTGCGCGCGGCCCAGGGGGCGTCGGGCGTGCGGAGCCCGGCAAAGCCGTCACGCACCGCGCGGTCGGCGGCGAGGATCCCCACGGCCGCCATGGCGTTCTCGAGGTCGCCGGTCAGGACCCTGCGCACGGCCGTCTCGAGCGGCTGCCAGAGGGTGGTCATCTCCGCCTCTTCGTGCTCCTGCACGTCGCGCTCCACCGCGCGGACGTCGCGGGCGAGGAAGATGCGGATGGCCTCGTCGGTCATCCCGGGGCTGGTGAGGGCGTCGACCAGGACGTGCCAGGTGTCGGCCGCCAGTCCGGCCTCCTCCATGAGCTCGCGCCGGGCCGCCTGCAGCGACGGCTCGCCCTCGACGTCGAGCAGCCCGGCCGGCAGCTCGTCCAGCCGCCGCCGGACCGGGTGGCGGTACTGCTGCACCAGCAGCACCCGGCCGTCGGCGTCGAGAGCGACGACGCCGACCGCACCGGGGTGCACGACGACGTCGCGCTGCGACGACGTGTTCCCGGGCATCGACACGGTGTCCTTCACGACGTCGATGACCCGGCCGTGGAACACGGTCTCGCTGCTGAGGACCTCGTAGTCGTGGGGCACGGGTGCAGTCTCGCTCAGCGCCGCGGGACGGTCGCAGCCACCGTGAACGGCGCCAGCAGGATCGCCACGACCAGGGCCCCGATCCTCAGCGGTACCGGCGCCGGGACGAAGAAGCCGAACAGCACCAGGCCGAGCATGGGCAGGGCGGTCCGCAGGTAGCGGCGCTTGCGGGCCTCGATCTCCTCGATCCGCAGCTCGCGCTCGGTCCGGGTCCAGACGTCGAACACCTCGGGCAGCGGCTCCCGGTGGACGAGCCCGCTGAACCACCGCTGCAGGGCGCCGCATCAGACCCGGCCGCACGCGGGGCTCACAGGGGCAGCATCCGTCCCGCCGCGCAGTCGACCGACGCCTGCACGAACGCCCGGAAGAGCGGGTGCGCCCGGGTCGGCCGGGAGCGGAACTCCGGGTGCGCCTGGGTGCCCACGAAGAACGGGTGGACCTCCTTGGGCAGCTCGGCGATCTCGACCAGCGTGCCGTCCGGAGAGGTACCGGAGAACACCAGCCCGGCCGCCTCCAGCTGCGGCCGGTAGGCGTTGTTGACCTCGTAGCGGTGCCGGTGCCGCTCGGTGGCGGGGTCGTCGCCGTACGCCAGGGCGGCCTGCGACCCGGGGGCGAGGGCCGTCGGCCACAGTCCGAGCCGCATCGTGCCGCCCATGTCGCGATCGCCGGCGACCACGTCGTGCTGGTCGGCCATGGTGCTGATGACCGGGTCGGGGCAGGCGGGGTCGAACTCGGTCGAGCCGGCCTTCTCGATGCCGGCGAGGTTGCGGGCCACCTCGATGACCATGCACTGCAGCCCCAGGCACAGGCCCAGCAGCGGTACGGCGTTCTCGCGGGCGTAGCGGATGGCGCCGAGCTTGCCCTCGATCCCCCGCACCCCGAAGCCGCCGGGGACGAGGACACCGTCGACGCCCTCCAGGGCCTTGCGCGCCCCCTCGGGGGTGTCGCACGCGTCCGAGGCCACCCAGCGCAGGTCGACCTTGGCGTCGTTGGCGAAGCCGCCGGCGCGCAGGGCCTCCGTCACCGACAGGTAGGCGTCCGGCAGGTCGATGTACTTGCCGACCAGCGCGATGCTGACCTTCTTCGAGGGTGAGTGCACCCGCTGCAGCAGGCGGTCCCAGTCGGTCCAGTCGACGTCGCGGAACGACAGCCCGAGCCGGCGGACGACGTAGGCGTCCAGGCCCTCGGCGTGCAGCACCTTGGGGATGTCGTAGATCGAGGCGGCGTCGACGGCGGACACGACCGCCTCCTGCTCGACGTCGCACATGGCCGCGATCTTGCGCTTGATGCCGTCGTGGATGGGCCGGTCCGAGCGCACGACGATCGCGTCGGGCTGGATGCCGATGGTCCGCAGCGCCTGCACCGAGTGCTGGGTCGGCTTCGTCTTGAGCTCTCCGCTCGGTCCGATGTAGGGCACCAGGCTGACGTGCAGGAAGAAGCAGCGGTCGCGGCCGACCTGCTGACGGACCTGGCGGGCCGCCTCCAGGAAGGGCAGCGACTCGATGTCGCCCACGGTGCCACCGACCTCGGTGATCACGAGGTCGACGTCGGGGGTTGCCAACCCCCGGATCCGCGACACGATCTCGTCGGTGATGTGCGGGATCACCTGGACGGTGTCGCCGAGGTACTCGCCGCGTCGCTCCTTGGCGATGACGGCGCTGTAGACCTGCCCGGTCGTCACATTGGCGCTGCCGTGCAGGTCCTCGTCGAGGAACCGCTCGTAGTGCCCGACGTCGAGGTCGGTCTCCGCGCCGTCGTCGGTGACGAAGACCTCGCCGTGCTGGAACGGGTTCATCGTCCCGGGGTCGACGTTGAGGTACGGGTCCAGCTTCTGCATGGTGACGCGCAGCCCGCGCGCCTTCAGCAGGCGTCCCAGCGAGGAGGCCGTGAGGCCCTTGCCGAGGGAGGAGGCAACGCCACCGGTGACGAACAGGTGGCAGGTCTCGCGCGTGGTTCCAGCCAAGGCTGCGGCTCCCCGTGTCGGCGCGGTCCGGCGGTCCGCGGCACGGAAGGCCACTCTAGCGACGCGCGGCGCCGGCGGGGCGAGGACGCGTCGTCAACCGCCGGACGGGTCCGGGAGCGGCCCGTCCGTACCGGCCGCGGACCCGTAGGAACCGGCCCCGCCGGTCTGCTGCTCCTGCAGCGCCAGAACCACGGCGAGCCCCCCGGCTCCGGTCGCCGGCGGCGTCGACGCTCGAGACGCGGTCGGAGGTCGCGCCGTCCTCCCGCAGGGCCAGGAGCAGCCCCGCGCCGGCGGCGGCCTCCGGCGGCCCGGCCACGACGGCGCCGCTGCTGCGGACGTCCAGGGCCCGGGCCAGCCCCAGCAGTGCCCGCGTGCGGGCCTCGGCGGCGTCGCGACCGCCGGCAGCGGCGGTTCCCGCGGCCGGCGCGCCGGTGAGCAGCAGGGCGAGCGTGCCGGGCTGGTCCGGGGCGCCCTCGACCTCGAGCAGCTCCTCGCCCTGGTAGGCCGACAGCACCCGGCGGGCGTCGTCGGCGGCCGGGACCGCGCCGGACCTGCGGACCAGCACCTGGGCGAGCTGCGCCAGCGCCTGCTCGAGCGGCTCGCCCTCCGGCAGATCGGCCCCGGGCACCGCGACCTGCGCCACGAGGTCGGCCACCTGCTGGCCGTTGGCCGGGTCGAACAGGGCCGGTCGCAGCCGCACCGAGGCACCCACCGTCGCGCCCGCCTGGACCAGCAGCGGCGTGAGCTGCTCGCGCAGGGCCGCCGGGGCCTCCGGGGTGCTGACCAGGACCACCCGCTGCCCCGCGAGCCGCCCTCGCACCACTCCGGGTGCCAGCAGCCGGGCGGCCTCGTCCTGCGCCGCGCCGCGCCGTGCCGCGGCGGCGAGGTCGGCCTCGAGCCCGCGCTTGTCGTCGGACAGGTCGCTCACCCGGCGGTCGAGGTCGTCGAGCACCGGACCGCCCAGGGCCGTCGTCCCGACCGCGAGGCCCACGGCGAGCGCCAGCAGGACCGCCACGATGCTGACCAGGTGGTAGCGGAAGCTGATCACGACAGGCTCCCCATGCCGATGGCGTCCGCGAAGCGGGCCCAGAGCTCGGTGGCCCGGTCGACCACCAGAGCGGCGTAGACGTGGCCACCCGGCGACAGCGCCACCGCCACCCCGACCGCCACCAGGGCCGCCACGACCAGGAGCAGCAGCGACCAGACGGAGATGCGCGGGCGGTGCATCCGCGCCATGGCCTGGGCGTCGACCAGCTTGCCGCCGACCCGCAACCGGGTCAGGAAGCTGCTCGCCATGCCCTCGCGGCTCTTCTCGAGGAACTCGACCAGGCTGCCGTGGGTGCCGGCGACGACGATCAGGGCGGCTCCCTTCTCGTCGGCCAGCAGCAGCGCGGCGTCCTCGCTCGTGCCGGCCGCCCGGAACAGCACCGGCTCGACGCCCAGGTCCTCGACCCGCTGCAGCGCGGGCGCGGAGCTGTCCGGGTGGGCGTGCACCACGACCTCCGCCCCGCAGGCCAGCGTGGCCTCGGTGACGAGGTCCGGATCCCCCACGATGACGTCGGGGGTGTAGCCCGCCGCCACCAGCGCATCGGCGCCGCCGTCGACCCCGACCAGCACCGGGCGGTGCTCGCGCAGGTAGGGCCGCAGCGCCGCGAGGTCCTGCTCGTGGTCGTAGGCCCGCACGACCACCAGCACCTCGCGCCCCTGGAAGCCGGTCCGGACCTGCGGCACGCCCACGCCGTGGAGCAGCAGCTCGCGCTCGGTCAGCAGGTGCTGCATGGTGTTGGCCGCGAGGTGCTCCAGCTGCGCCGCGAGCCCCTGCTGGCCCCGGGCCGACGCCGCCTCGACGGTGGACGGTGTCTGGGCCGTGCCCGTCGCCACCAGCCGCTCGCCGAGGTAGAGGTCGTCGCCGAACAGGCGCACCGGGTCGCCGTCCTCGATCCCGCTGAGCGCCTCGCGCCCGAGGTCGTCCAGCAGCGGGACGCCGGCCGCCAGCAGGATCTCCGGGCCGAGGTTCGGATAGCGGCCGCTCGAGCTGGCGGAGGCGTTGACGACGGCCGCCACCCGGCAGGCCACCAGGGCCTCGGCGCTGCCGCGGTCGAGGTCGAGGTGGTCCAGCACGGCGACGTCACCGGGCTTCAGTCGGGCGAGCAGGTCCTGGGTGCGCCGGTCGACCCGGGCGGGTCCGGACGTCCCGGGCAGCTGCGCGTCAGGGCGGTGTCGGCGGAGCAGCTTCACCGGGCGAGTCTCCCACCGGGCCGCGCCCACGCCGGGACGCCGCGCGGCACAGCACCGCGCTTCCCCGGGGGCGCCGCCGCGGTCGGGCCAGCACCCCCGGGCCGGGCCGGGCCGGTCGAGCGCAGGGGGTCAGCGCAGGGCGCGGTCCTGCGCCGCCGCCGCGAGCAGCTCCTCGGCGTGCCCCCGGGCGAGTCCACTGTCGTGGCCGGCCATCATCCGGCTGAGCTCGGCCACCCTTGCGGCTCCGTCGAGCGCTACGACGCCGCTGCGGGTGACCGAGCCGGCGTCCGGCCCCGAGCTGGCCTTCACGACCTGCAGGTGCTGGTCGGCGAACGCGGCGACCTGCGGCAGGTGGGTCACCACCAGCACCTGGTGGTCGCGGGCCAGCCGGGCCAGGCGGCGTCCGATCTCCACCGCGGCGCGTCCTCCGACACCGGCGTCCACCTCGTCGAAGACCATGACCGGTACGGGGTCGGTGCCGGCCAGGACGACCTCCACCGCCAGCATCACCCGGCTCAGCTCACCACCCGACGCCCCCTTGTGGAGCGGCCGCGGCGGCGCACCCGGGTGCGGCTCCAGCAGCAGCTCGACGACGTCGACGCCGTCCGGACCCGCCGCAACGGTGCGCCCGCCGACCTCGAGCCCGTCGGGGTCCTCGGCCTGGCTCACGACGGCGGTCACGAGGGCGTGCGGCATGGCGAGCGCGGTGAGCTCGGCGCCCACGGCCGCGCCGAACGCCGCGGCCGCCTCGACGCGCGCGCCGGTGAGCGCCTGCGCCAGCTCCTGCAGCCGTGCCCGCGCCGACTGCTCGCGGGCCGCCAGCTCGGCGATGCGGTCGTCGGCGCCGTCGAGCCCGTGCAGCCGCACCGACGCCTCCTGGGCCCACGTCAGCACGCCGTCGACGTCGTCGCGGCCGTGGCGGCGCACGAGCGTCGTCAGGGCCGCCAGCCGGTCCTGGGCCGAGGCCAGCCGCCGCGGGTCGGCGTCGACGCCGCTCACGTAGGTGGCGAGGTCACCGGCGACGTCGGCCACGACGAACGCGGCCTCCGCCACCCGTGCGGCCAGCGCCGTCAGGGCGGGATCGAGTGCGCCACCGGCCTCGAGCGCCCGGCGCGCCGCCGTCAGCAGCCCGAGGGCGTCCGCGTCCTCCCCCGCCTCGTCGCCGGTCAGCGCGGACTGCGCCGTGGCGGCGGCGGCACGGAGGTCGTCGGCGTTGGCCAGCCGGTCGACCTCGACCCGCAGGGCGGCGTCCTCGCCGGCCGACGGCGCCACGGCCTCGACCTCGGCCAGACCGAGCCGCAGCAGCTCCGCCTCCCGGGACCGCTCCGAGGCCGCGGCGCGCAGGGCGGCCACCTCGGCCCGGGCCGCCCGCCAGTCCTCGAAACAGGTGCGGAACGCCTCGCGCAGGTCGGTCACCGGGGCGCCGGCGTACCGGTCCAGCGCTCCCCGCTGGGCTGCCGGTCGCAGCAGGCGCTGCTGGTCGGACTGGCCGTGGACGGCGACGACGTGCTCACCGATCTCCCCGAGGACGGCCGCAGGCACGCTGCGCCCACCGACGTGCGCCCGGCCACGACCCTCCGCCGACACGGTGCGGGACAGCAGCAGGACGCCGTCCTCGTCGAGCTCGGCGCCGGCCTCCTGGGCGCGCAGCACGGCCGGCGACCCCGGAGTCAGCACCAGCCGGCCCTCGACCACCGCGCGGGCCGCACCGGGACGGACCCGTCCGCCGTCCGAGCGTGCCCCGAAGAGCAGGTTCACGCCCTGGACCACCATCGTCTTGCCGGCGCCGGTCTCCCCCGTCACCACCGTCAGCCCGGGCGAGAGCTCGAGCACGGCGTCCTCGATGACACCGAGGCCGCTGATCCGCATCTCTTCGAGCACGCCTCGAACATACGTGCGGACGCCGTCGGCGCAGGGACGTCACGCCGGTCATCCACAGGACGGCCCCGGTCGGGGGCTCAGGACTCCTGACGCCGGCCCCGCCAGCCCTCGACCGGCAGGTCGAACTTGCGCACGAGGGTGTCGGTGAACGGCTCCGTCGCCGTGCGGGCCAGCAGGACCGGCGCGGCGCCCCGGCGGACCTCGACCCGGCTGTGGTGCGGCAGCGCGATCGTGCGCCGTCCGTCGCAGGCCAGGACGCCCTCCGCGCCGCTGCTGAGCACCTCCAGGGCGATCACCGACGACGGCGCCACGACCACGGGGCGCGCGAACAGCGCGTGCGCGCTGATCGGGACGACGAGCAGCGCGTCCAGGGTCGGCCACACCACCGGGCCTCCGGCGGAGAAGGCGTAGGCGGTGGACCCGGTCGGCGTGGCGCAGACGACGCCGTCGCAGCCCCAGCGCGACAGCGGTCGGCCGTCCACCTCGACGACCAGCTCGAGCATGCGCTCGCGGGCCGCCTTCTCCACCGACGCCTCGTTGAGCGCCCACCCACGGCCGGTCACCTGCCCGTCCAGCCGGACGGTCACGTCGAGGGTGGTGCGCTCCTCGACGGTGTAGTCGCGCGCCAGGACCCGCTCGACGGTGGCGTCGAGGTCCGGTGACTCCGCGGCGGCCAGGAAGCCCACGCGGCCGAGGTTGATGCCGAGCAGCGGGACGCCGCAGTCCCGCGCGGTCTCGGCCGCCCGCAGGATGGTCCCGTCGCCCCCGAGCACGAGCACCAGCTCCACGCCGCGGGCCGAACCGCCGACGACCACCTCGGTGAGCCCGATGTCGGTCGCCTCGTCCTCCACGACGCGCACTTCGACGCCGGCCTCCTGGAGCCGTCGCACGACGCGGCGCGCGGCCTTGGCGATGGCCGGGCGGCCGGTGTGGGCGAGGAGCAGGACGGAGCGCACGCCGTCAGCCTGTCAGACCGGCCCCTCCGCCACGGCCCGGGCGAGGGCGTCCTCGGACAGCTCCGGCGCACCTGCCCGCAGCCACAGGAAGAACTCCACGTTGCCGCTGGGTCCGGGAAGGGGACTGGCGGTGACGCCGCGGACCCCGAGCCCGAGGGTCCGGGCCTGCGCCGCGACACCCCGGACGGCCTCGGCGCGCAGGGCCGGGTCGCGCACGACGCCGCCCGACGGCAGCCGCTCCCGGCCGACCTCGAACTGGGGCTTGACCATGGGGAGCAGGTCCGCCCCGGGCGCGCAGCAGGAGACCAGTGCCGGGAGCACCAGCCCGAGGGGGATGAACGACAGGTCGGCGACGACGAGGTCGACCGGCTCCCCCACCTGGTCCAGGGTCAGGCTGCGGACGTTGGTCCGGTCCACGACCGTCACCCGCGCATCGGTCTGCAGCGACCAGGCCAGCTGCCCGTAACCGACGTCGACCGCGACCACCGCGGCCGCCCCCCGGCGCAGAAGCACGTCGGTGAAGCCGCCGGTGGACGCGCCGGCGTCCAGGGCGCGCTTGCCGGAGGGGTCGTAGTCGAACGCGTCCAGGGCGCCGGCCAGCTTGTGGCCGCCACGACTGGCATAGGTCTGCCCGGGTTGCTCCTCGACGAGCAGGGCCGTCGCCGGCTCGACCCCGGTCGCCGGTTTCGTGGCGACCGTGCCGCCCACCCGGACCAGGCCGGCGGCCACCAGCTCGGCCGCGTGCTCGCGGCTGCGGGCGAGCCCCCGACGGACGAGTTCGGCGTCCAGCCGGGCGCGACGCGGCACGGCTCAGCGCTCGTCGAGCGCCGCGAGCGCGTCCTGCAGGCGGCGGTGGACGTCGTCGAAGACCGCCACGTGCTCGTCCAGGGGTCGGTCGGCGACGCCGGCCAGGGCGGCCAGGGCCGCGTCGACCGACGGCGGCAGCCCGGCTACGGCGACGCCGTCCGTCATCTCAGGAGCCGGCGGCCGGCGGGCGTGAGGTCGCACCGGCGTCCGGTCCGAGGGCGGCGCTCAGGCGGCCGGACAGCTCCCGCACCGTGGCCTCGAGGACGCGGACCCGCGCGCTCAGCTCGGCGACCTCGTCGGCGCCGGCCAGGCCCACCCGTCCCAGCGTGCGGTCGACCTCGAACTTGACCAGGGCGGTGACGGCCTCGCGGTTGGCCCGGCTCTGCTCGAACAGGTCCTCGGCGATCGCCGTGACCTGCTCGGCCGTCGCCTCGCCCTGCGCCACCAGGGAGCGCGCTGCGGCAGCCGCCCGCTGTCGGGTGACCTCGGTGAGGCCACCGGCAAGGGCCAGGTAGGCCTTGAGAGCGTCGCGCACGGTCGTCCCTTCGTCCCGCGCCGGGTCAGGCGCGCCCTGCGACGCTACCGGTTCGGGGGTGACCTGCCGGGTACCTTCCGTGATCGACGACGAGCCGCAACCGAGACGGAGCAGACGTGGCGACGCGCGAGGAGGTGGACGCCGCGCTGCACGGGCTGGTGGCCCGGCTGGACGCCGTCGACCCTGAGGTGCGGAGTCGGCACACGCTCAGTCGCACGGTCTCGTGCGCGGTGCGCGACCTCGACGTCGTCTACACCGCCCACCTGGGCGACGAGGGCCTGTCCGGAGTGACCACGGAGCAAGCCGGGCCGGCCCAGGTGCGCCTGCGGGTCGACAGCGACGACCTGCTTTCGCTGATCGAGGGCCGGCTGGCCCTGCCGGCGGCCTGGGCGTCGGGCCGGCTGCGCGTCGACGCCAGCGTGTTCGACCTGCTGAAGCTCCGCAACCTGCTCTGACAGCCGGCTCGGGCGCCGGGTCAGGCGCCGCGGCGGTCCGCCCTCGTCCAGGAGAGCGCGCAGCCGGCCCGAAGGGCGTCGAGGTCGGCGTCGAGGTCGGCGTCCAGGCGTCCGTCGGCGTCCGCGGGCGACAGCTCCCCGGCGCGGCGCCCCCCGCACCCCGGCCCGGCGCGGCCCCGGTGACGCGCACCCGCACCTCGCCCGCCTCCACCCACGCCTGCGCACGACCGCAGGTGGCCCGGTCCCCGTCGACCTCCACAGGACGCTGCGGCCGGAGCAGGCCGCGAAGGTCCGGGGCGACGAAGGTCGGCCGACTCCCGGCCGGGGCCGCGAGCAGGGCCGCCCGGTCCACCACGCCGGTCAGCACGAGCAGGCTGTCGGTTCCCCCGCGCACCGCGCCGAGCACGTCGGTGTCGAGCCGGTCCCCGACGACGAGCGGTCGGCGTGCCCCGACACGCGCGAGCGACGCCTGGTGCAGGGCCGGCTCGGGCTTGCCGGTGACCAGGGGCGTCAGTCCGGTGGCCACCTGCAGGGCCGCGACGAACGCGCCGTTGCCGGGCAGCGGGGCCGCGGGGGCTGGGATAGGTGCTGTCAGCGTTGCCGGCCACCCAGAGCGCACCGGCCCGCAGCGCCACGCAGGCCTCGGCCAGATCGGTCCAGGCCGTGTCCTGGGACAGCCCCTGCACCACCGCGACCGGCCGGTCGTCCGCGGTGCGCACCGGGCGCAGGCCGGCCTCGGCCACCTCCTCCGCCAACGAGGCGCTCCCCAGCACGAGCACGGCGGAGCCCGGCGGCAGCCGCTCCACCAGCACGGCGACGGCGGCCTGCGCGCTGGTGACGACGTCGGCGGGCTTGGCCGGGATGCCCAGCTCGCACAGGTGGGCCGCGACCGCGGCGGGTCGCCGGCTCGCGTTGTTCGTGACGTAGGCCGCCCGCATCCCCCGGGCCCGGGCGGCGGCGACCGACGTCGCGGCATGCGCCACCGGCTCGGCGCCGAGGTAGAGCACGCCGTCGAGGTCGTACAGGGCGGCGTCGTAGGCGTCCGCGAGCGGCTCGGCGCAGGCGCCGAGGCCGTTCCCGCGCACAGCCTGCGACGAGGTCAGGGCCGGCTCAGCACGTGGTCAGCGGCGCGACGATGTGAGGGCAGCCCGGGCACCGCGCAGCGCGGTGCTGTAGTAGGCGATGTCGGGACGCAGCGCCGCAGCCAGGGCGAGGTGCTCGACGGCGGCGTCGAGGTCACCGAGCTTGGTCGCGGCCAGGCCGAGCCCGAACTGGGCATAGTCGTCCGCGGGATCGATGCTGATGATCCACTCGAAGTTCTCCCGGGCCTCGGGGTACATGCCCATGTCGAACTGCGCACGGGCCAGACCCTCACGGACGGCCCGCGACTGCGGCTCCTGCGTCGCGGTGTGCTGCAGCAGCTGGACGGCGGCGTTCGCGTCACCGCTGCCGAGCAGGTCCAGGCCGCGCAGGTACCAGTCGTACAGCTCGCCCTGGGGCACGACGTCCTCGGGCGGCGGCGGCAGCTCGGCGAACGGCCGGGGCTTCTCCGCCTCGGGTGCGCGGGGGTCGTACCGGGGGTCATACCTGCTGTCTCCCACTGGCGCTCCTCTCGTGTCCCGCGGAGTGGCTGGGCCGTCCGTCGGGCGGTGCTCACGGGACCGTGCAAAGGAGCAGGGATCCCACGTGGCAAGGTCTGCCCATGACTCCCGACCCGGACCCCCTCGACGCGGGTCCGTCCTCCTCCAGTGGTCCCAGCAGGCCCGGGGGCCTGGTCCTGCAGCCCTTCCGGGCTCTGCGCTACACCGTGCCCGACACGCGGCTCGCGGACGTGACCTCCCCTCCCTACGACGTCGTGGACGACGCGGGCGTGGCGGCACTCGAAGCGCGGGACGCAGCGAACGTGGTGCGCCTCATCCTTCCACGGGCCACCCCGGATGCGCGCGACCGCTACGACGCGGCCGGCCGCACGCTGCGGGCCTGGCGCGCCGCGGACGTGCTCCGCCTGGACCCCGAACCCGCCCTGTACGTCTACGAGCAGGCCGATCCGGCCGGCGGCCACGTCCAGCGTGGCCTGCTCGGAGCGCTCGCCCTGACCCCCGCCGAGGACGGCATCGTCCTGCCGCACGAGAACACGATGAAGGGCCCGGTGGCCGACCGGCTGGCCCTCTACACCGCGGTCCGGGCCGACCTCGAGCCGATCTTCCTCGTCTACGACGGGGGCGGAGCCGCCAGCCGGGCCGTGGCCGAGGCAGACGCGCAACCGCCGCTGATCGACGCCGTGCTGCCCGACGGTCTGCGGCACCGCCTGTGGGCGCTGACCGATCCGGCTCTGCTGGCCGACGTCGCGGCCGACCTCCGACCACGGGTCGCGGTCATCGCCGACGGCCACCACCGCTACGCCACCTACCTGCAGCGCCAGCGCGACCGCCATGTGGCCGGCGACGGACCGGGGCCCTGGGACCTCGGGCTGACCTTCCTGGTCGATGCCACGGCCTTCGGGCCGCAGGTCCACCCGATCCACCGGGTGGTGCCCGGTGTCGAGGCGGCGGTCCTGGCGGCACGTTCCGCGCTGGGGGCCACGGTGCACGAGCTCGACGGCAACCACCTCGACGACGCCCTGGAGGCCCTGCGCCGGGCGGGCGAAACGGGGAGCGCCTTCCTGCTGGCGTCCGGGGACGGCGGCACCCTGCGGCTGGTCACCGACCCCGACCGGGAGCGGCTGGCGCAGGCGCTGCCCCCCGACCACAGCCAGGCCTGGCGGGACCTCGACGTCAGCGTCCTGCACCACTACCTCGTGCCGAGCCTGTGGGGTGTGGAGGACACCGTCGACACCGTGACGTACGAACACGACGTGCACGGCGCCCTCGCCCTCGCGGCCAGAACGGGCGGAACGGCCGTCCTGCTGAACGCCACGCCCGTCGCGTCGGTGACCTCCGTCGCGGGAGGCGGGGAGCGGATGCCGCGCAAGTCGACGTTGTTCACGCCCAAGCCGCGCACCGGCCTGGTCCTGCGCGCCTACGAGGACTGACCCGCGGCCTCTGCTGCCCGACGTCGGCGCGGCGTCACGGACCCGTCCCCCCGTGCCAGCCGTTTCAGGGCAAGCACCTCGACCTCGGTGCGGCTGGCCGCACCCGCTCCCGCCCGCCAGAACCGACGGCGCAGCGCGCCCGACACCTGCACGACGTCCCCGGGTCGCAGGAGCGCGGCGGTGCGGCGGACGCCGGCCGCCCAGGCCGTGCAGTCGAGCGTGTCGATCGACACCTGCCGGACGGTGCCAGGCCTCGGCGGTCCGGGCGGTCGGTCGACCACCACCCGGAAGGACTGCAGCAGGTCGCCGCTCGGGAGCTCGCGCTCCACCGCCTCGGCCGCCACCCGGCCCACCAGGACCACCTCGTTGCGCGCCGCCGCGTGCGGCCCTTCACCGTTCGTGCCGAGCCGTGCCACGCTGCCTCCTGGGTCTGTCGCCCGGTCGGGCGTGCGCCCACCCTGACCGTCCTGCGTCCCCGTGCACAGGGCGCGCACCGCACCTGTGGACCGGAGGAACGACTGTGGACATCGCGACCACCCCGCTCGGCGACGACGTCCATCTGATCGACACCGCCATGGGCGGCTACGACCAGATCACCGCCGCCTACCTCATCCGCAGCGAGCGGCCGGTCCTGGTCGAGACCGGCGCCGCGCGCAGCGCACCGCAGGTCGTGGCATCGCTGCAGTCGCTCGGCGTCGGTCCGGACGACCTCGCCACCATCGTCGTCACGCACATCCATCTCGACCACGCCGGCGGCGTCGGCGACCTGGCGCGGGCCTTCCCCGGGCCGAGGTGGTCGTCCACGAACGCGGGGCGCGGCACCTCGTGGAGCCGGCTCGCCTGCTCGCCTCGGCCCGGACGGTCTTCGGAGACGTCATGGACACCGTGTTCGGGGACCTGCTCCCGACCCCGGCCGCACGGGTGCGGGCCCTCGGCGACACCGGGCAGGTCGACCTCGGGGGCGGGCGGGTGCTCACCAGCACCTGGTCGCCCGGCCACGCCGCGCACCACGTCGGCCTGCTCGACAGCCTGACGGGCGACCTCTACGTGGGCGACGCCGTCGGGGTCTACGTGCCCGAGGTGGCGGTGCTGCGCCCGGCCACCCCTCCCCCGGACTTCGACCTGGCGCTCGCCCTGGCCAGCCTGGACGCCTTCGCCGACCTCCGGCCGACGAGGTTGCTGTTCAGCCATTACGGACCTGTCGACGCCGTCGAGCAGACCTTGGCCGACAGCGCCGAGGAGCTCGAGCTGTGGGTCGAACAGGCCCGTCGGACCCGCGACGAGGGCCTGGACCTGGACCACGCGGTCGCAGCGGTACGCGAACGGACCGCGGAGCGCTACGCCGCGGTCCGGAACGACCCGTCGCTGAGGGACAAGCACGACCTGCTCGCGAGCGAGGCGTTCACCCTGTCCGGCATCCTGCGCTGGCTGGACCGGGTCGACCCGCCGCCGGGCTGACCCGACCCGACGGGACGAGCTCCTGACACGACCCGGACGGCGTCAGCCCTCCCCGTCCTCGGCCGACGCCGCAGGACCGTCGTCGGCGCCCGGCCCGGGCGCCCCGCCCGGCTCGGCGGCGGACGTGTCGCCGTCCGCCGGATCCTGCTCCCCGGACGCCCCCGTCGACAGAGCAGACGGGGGAAGAAAGGCCACGACCGGCACGGGCGCCGGGCGGACGGAGGCCACCGCGTCCTGCGTCGCGGGGGTCGCGCCGAAAGGAGAGCCGGCCCGGTCGGCCCGGACATCTTCCGACCTGTCGTCGGGGCGTGACGGCGTCGAGGCAGCGGCGTCGACGGGAACCGACGCGGCCCGCGGGCTGCCGGTGTCGTCCCCGGTGTCGTCCCCGGGCTCGAACGCGGCGATGCCGGCCACCAGGGCGGCGAGGCCCTCGGCGTCCAGATCCGTTTCCCGCACGTCGTCGTCGTCCAGGTCGTCGGGATCCTGCTCGGACTCCTGCTCGTCGTCGAAGTGGTAGCCGTCGAGGGCGAGCAACCGCTCGGGCGCGTCGGTCAGCCCGTCCTGGTCGACCTCGGCCGCCTTCGTGAACCATTCGCGGGCGACGTCCTCCCGCCCGGCGTCCAGGAGCGCGTCGGCGTAGGCGTACCAGAGCCGCGCCGCCCACGGACGGCGCGCCGTCGTCGCCTTCGCGGGTCCCTGCAGCAGCAGCACGGCGGCGCCGGCCTGCCCGAGGTCGCGGCGGGCTCCGGCGACGACGATGACCAGCTCGACCCGGGTGGCCTGCTCCAGCCGGGACACGTCCGGATCATCGAGCGCGACGAGCGCCCGCTCGGGACGCCCGAGCGCCCGTTCGCAGTCGGCCATGACCGCGAGCTGCTCCGGAGAGCCGGAGATGCGCCGCGCAGCCCGCAGCTCCGACAGCGCCTCCGCCCACTCGCCGGCCGTGTAGGCGGCGATGCCGGTCGCCTCACGGACGTCGGCCACCCGACCCGCGAGCGATCCTGCGGCACGGGCGTGTACGAGGGCCTGCTGAGGGTCGTCGTCGAGCAGACGGCCGGCCATGACCAGGTGACGTGCCACGGTGTCGGCCGTCTCGCGCGACAGGGTCATGAGCGACTTGCGGATGTCGGGATCCAGCAGCGCGGGCGTCACGTCGTCCGGGAGCGGGACCCTGGCCAGCTGGCGCCGAGCCTCGCGACGCGGGTCGTAGCCCCGGTCCGCGGCGGGCGGGCGCCCGGCAGCGGATCGAGCGCCGCCTGACTGCGGACCTCCCCGCCCCGCCGGACCTCCGCCGGAACGCCCGACGCCGCTGCTCGCGCCACGCCGGCCCGCGGTGTCCTCGGCAGACCGAACGCGCTCGGGACGCGGGGAACGGTCGGAGGCCGGGCGCCCACTGCGCTCGGAAGACGCCGAGCCGTCCTGCCGACGGGGCCTGTCCGCCGTCGCCCGACCCGCCTCCGGTCCTGACGGTGTTCCCGGTCGCGGCGCGTGAGCCGGCGACTGCGCGCCGGACGGCCGACCCGTGGGACGACCCGATGCCGACCCACCGGAGGGGGCCGGTGCACCGGTGCGCCCGGACGTCGGCCGGGCCCGCGGGTCGGACGTCCCGGCGCCCCCGGACGAACGGGCCGGCTGGCCGCGCAGGGGACGGCCTGTACCCCCGCCCGGACTGCGCTCCGGTGCCGACGACGTGCGTGCTCCGGACCGCTCACCACCAGCCGTCGACGCCGGCGGCCTTGCGCCGTCGCGCTCGGCCTGACGCCGCGACACGGCCTCGGGCGTCTGCGCGTTGGGGCCCGTCCCTCGGGGCCTGCCGCCGGTGGACGATCCCGCGTCCCGCCCGGCCCCGCTCCGGCCCGCTCGGGAGGGGGCTCCTGCACCATCACGCCCGGCGCTACCGCCGCGCCCGACCGGCCGACCGCCGTCACCGGACCGTCCGGATCCCCCGCGCGCCTCCGGCTCCCGCCTCGTCGGTCGCTCGCCCGCGGCGCCGGCGGCCGGCGCCGTACCCGTACCCGCAGACCGGAAGGACGGCCGACCCGCGGGCCGCTCAGCCCGCTCGGCCGCCGTCCCCCGCGTCCGCGGTGCCCCGCGGTCCTCCGGCGGCTGGTACTTGCGGTCGGGCCGGCCGATCTTCGACGGTCCCCCCACCTGCCGCGGGCGCACCGGACGCCCCTGTCGGTCGTCCGCGCGGCGGTCGTCGTCAGGCATGGGGCTCCTCGGGAACGGGGGGGACAGACATGGTCGTGACATGCGACGAGGCCCGCAACTGTTGTTGCGGGCCTCGTCGACCAAGTGTTGTCCGGCGGCGTCCTACTCTCCCACCCAGTCCCCCGGGCAGTACCATCGGCGCTGAGAGGCTTAGCTTCCGGGTTCGGAATGGGACCGGGCGTTTCCCTCTCGCTATGACCGCCGTAACTCTATGGAGATATGGCCGTGCTGCCCTACCGGCACCTGGAGCGGTCAAGCCCAGACGCCGTTGTTGGGGCGGCCCGTATCTCGGGAACCGCACAGTGGACGCGAAACGTTGTAAGTCAAGCCCTCGGCCTATTAGTACCGGTCAGCTGCACCCCTTACGGGGCTTCCACTTCCGGCCTATCAACCCGATGGTCTCGTCGGGGGCCTTACCCGGTTAACCCGGTGGGAGATCTCATCTCGAAGCGAGCTTCCCGCTTAGATGCTTTCAGCGGTTATCTCTGCCGAACGTAGCTAAACAGCAGTGCTCTTGGCAGAACAACTGTCACACCAGAGGTTCGTCCATCCCGGTCCTCTCGTACTAGGGACAGCTCTTCTCAAATCTCCTGCGCGCGCGGCGGATAGGGACCGAACTGTCTCACGACGTTCTAAACCCAGCTCGCGTGCCACTTTAATGGGCGAACAGCCCAACCCTTGGGACCTACTCCAGCCCCAGGATGTGACGAGCCGACATCGAGGTGCCAAACCTTGCCGTCGATATGGACTCTTGGGCAAGATCAGCCTGTTATCCCCGGGGTACCTTTTATCCGTTGAGCGACACCGCTTCCACAAGCCAGTGCCGGATCACTAGTCCCGACTTTCGTCCCTGCTCGACATGTCTGTCTCACAGTCAAGCTCCCTTGTGCACTTGCACTCGACACCTGATTGCCAACCAGGCTGAGGGAACCTTTGGGCGCCTCCGTTACATTTTGGGAGGCAACCGCCCCAGTTAAACTACCCATCTGACACTGTTCCTGATCCGGATGACGGACCGAGGTTAGACACCCAATTCGACCAGAGTGGTATTTCAACGGCGACTCCACCAGCACTGGCGTGCCAGCTTCGCAGTCTCCCACCTATCCTACACAAGCCGAACCGAGCACCAATATCAAACTATAGTGAAGGTCCCGGGGTCTTTCCGTCCTGCCGCGCGTAACGAGCATCTTTACTCGTAGTGCAATTTCGCCGAGCCTATGGTTGAGACAGTCGAGAAGTCGTTACGCCATTCGTGCAGGTCGGAACTTACCCGACAAGGAATTTCGCTACCTTAGGATGGTTATAGTTACCACCGCCGTTTACTGGCGCTTGAGTTCTGAGCTTCACCCCGAAGAGTTGACCCGTCCCCTTAACGTTCCAGCACCGGGCAGGCGTCAGTCCGTATACATCGTCTTGCGACTTCGCACGGACCTGTGTTTTTAGTAAACAGTCGCTTCTCGCTGGTCTCTGCGACCACACCCAGCTTCGGAGGCAAGCTCCTACACCAAGCATGGCCCTCCTTCTCCCGAAGTTACGGAGGTATTTTGCCGAGTTCCTTAACCATAGTTCGCTCGATCGCCTTGGTATTCTCTACCTGACCACCTGAGTCGGTTTGGGGTACGGGCCGCCATGGTTCTCGCTAGAGACTTTTCTTGGCAGCATAGGATCATCCACTTCGCCTCGATCGGCTCGGCATCAGGTCTCAGGCTATGTGAGTCGCGGATTTGCCTACGACTCGCCCTACACCCTTACCCCAGGACAACCAACGCCTGGGCTGGACTACCTTCCTGCGTCATCCCGTTGCTTGACTACTACCAGCGTGGGTCGGATGAGTCCGGCACTCCACCTTTTACAGCTTTGTGCCTTTCCGGTCCTTAGCAACCCTGGATTCGTCATGGGCGAACCAAAGCGGGTACGGGAATATCAACCCGTTGTCCATCGACTACGCCTGTCGGCCTCGCCTTAGGTCCCGACTTACCCTGGGCGGATTAGCCTGCCCCAGGAACCCTTGGTCATCCGGCGGACGGGTTTCTCACCCGTCATTCGCTACTCATGCCTGCATTCTCACTCGTGTGGCCTCCACGACTGGGTTACCCCGCCGCTTCGTTGGCCACACGACGCTCCCCTACCCATCCACACACCTGGCAACGGCAAGCCGCTGCGGGTTGTTGTATGAATGACGCGACTTCGGCGGTGTGCTTGAGCCCCGCTACATTGTCGGCGCGGAATCACTT
>CAVXIB010000001.1:192500-401716 GCA_963761695.1 uncultured Actinomycetota bacterium
GTCGGTGGTCTGGGCCACGAGACCGCGCCAGGCGAGGTCGGCCAGCACGTCGTCGACGGGGGCCAGCGTCGGCAGCGAGCGGTCGGTGGTCAGCCGGCCTGCGGACGGGTCGGCGGCGGGCGGGGAGCTCGTGGGGTCGGTCACGTCGACGATCCTCCCGCAGGGGTCGAGCGCTTTCGCGGGACGGCCGCACGGTAGGCGGAGACCGTCGCCTCCCCCGGCAACCAGAACCGCCACGGCGTGGGCGCCCCGGCTCCGGCCACCCCCACCCGCGGTCCGGACACCACCGCCGTCGGCGGAACGCCGAGCTCGAGGCGCAGGGGCGATCGCGGATCGAGCAGGTCGGTCCCCCCGTCGGCGCCGTCGACGCCGAGCGCCCGCGTGAGCCGGGCCGGGCCCCGGGCGAGGTCACGGTCGGGACAGGACCCGCGGCGTCGCCGTGCCTGGTCGACACCCGCGACCACCTCACCGGCGCGGAGCAGCACCGCGGCGGCCTCCCCGGCGGAGCCCGTGACGACGTTCAGGCACCAGTGCAGGCCGTAGGACAGGTAGACGTAGGCGATGCCGGCCGGGCCGAACATGACCGCCGTCCGGGGGGTGGGGCCCCGGTGCGCGTGTGACCCGGGGTCGGACTCCCCCGCATACGCCTCGACCTCGGTGAGGCGCACGACGACGTCGTCGCGGGTCAGCAACGCCCCCAGCAGCAGCGGCGCGACCTGGTGCACCGGTCCGGTGGTCAGGTCGCGACGCTGCCGCTCGGTCCTCTCAGCCGCGGACGCCGGAGGCCCAGTCGCGGTGCGCTGCGACTTCGAGCCGCATCGCCTCGAGCTGCTCGGCCACCCGGTCGGGGGCCGTGCCGCCGTGGCCCGTGCGCGCAGCGATGGCGCCCCGCACGTCGAGCACGCTTCGGATGCCGGGCGTCAGGTGCGGTGACACGTGGGCGAGCTCGGCGTCGGTGGCCTCGTGCAGCTCCTTGCCGTTCACCGTGCACCAGACGACGAGATGGCCGACGGCCTCGTGCGCCTCGCGGAAGGCCACCCCGTCCTTGACCAGCTTCTCCGCGACGTCGGTGGCGAGGGCGAAGCCCAGCGGGGCAGCCGCCTCGAGCACGTCGGCGTGGACCGTCATCGTGGCGATCATCCCGGCCATGGCCGGAAGGACCAGGAGCAGCGTCTCGACGGCGTCGAAGCTGGGCTCCTGCGCCTCCTGCATGTCACGGTCGTAGGTGAGCGGCAGGCCCTTGAGCATCGCCAGGCAACCCGTGACGTGGCCGATCAGGCGGCCCGCCTTGCCGCGCGCCAGCTCGGCGATGTCGGGGTTCTTCTTCTGCGGCATGATCGAGCTGCCGGTCGAGAAGGCGTCGTCGAGGGTGACCCAGCCGAACTCGGTCGAGTTCCAGAGCACCACCTCCTCGCCCAGGCGCGACAGGTGCACACCGATCAGCGCGGCCACGAACAGGAACTCGGCCACGAAGTCGCGGTCGGAGACGGCGTCCATCGAGTTGGGGGCGGCGGAGCCGAAACCGAGCTCCTCGGCGGTGGCGATCGGGTCGACGCCGAGCGAGGAGCCCGCCAGCGCCCCGCTGCCGAGCGGGCTGACGGAGGCCCGCAGGTCCCAGTCGCGCAGCCGGTGGACGTCGCGGGCGAAGGCCTGGACGTGGGCGAGCAGCTGGTGGGCGAACAGCACCGGCTGGGCGTGCTGGAGGTGGGTCATGCCGGGCGCCGGGGTGTCCATGTGCTGCGCGGCCTGCTCGACGAGCGCCTCCTCGAGCTCGGCCAGCCTCCGGACCACCAGGCGGGCGTGGTCGCGCAGGTACAGCCGCAGGTCCGTCGCGACCTGGTCGTTGCGCGACCGGCCGGCCCGCAGCTTCCCGCCGAGGGCCCCGAGCCGCTCGAGCAGTCCCCGCTCGAGCGCGGTGTGGACGTCCTCGTCCTGGACCGTCGGCCGGAACTGCCCCGCGTGCACCTCCTCGAGCAGGTCGTCGAGGGCGGCCAGCATCCTCGGCAGCTCGTCGTCGTCGAGCAGCCCGGCCCGGTGCAGCACCCGGGCATGGGCCTTGCTGGCGGCCAGGTCGTAGGGGGCCAGCCGCCAGTCGAAGTGGACGCTGACCGACAGCCGGGCCAGGGCCTCGGCCGGACCGCCCTCGAAGCGGCCGCCCCACAGCGAGGTGCGCGCCGCGGGCTCGTCCGGTGAGGTCACTGCCCGCCCCGGGCGCCGGAGGCGCCGAGGTCGCGCTTGCTGGCGATCTTGCTGGGCAGGCCCCAGAGCTCGACGAACCCCTTGGCGAGGGTCTGGTCGAAGGTGTCGCCCTCGTCGTAGGTGGCCAGCGAGAAGTCGTAGAGCGAGACCGGGCTGCGCCGGCCCGTGACGGTCGCGGTGCCGTGCGACAGGACGATCCGCACCTCGCCGCTCACGTGCTGCTGGCTGGAGTCGATGAAGGTGTCGAGGGCGCGCTTGAGGGGGCTGAACCACAGGCCGTCGTAGACCAGCTCGGCCCAGCGCTGCTCGACGCCGCGCTTGAAGCGGGCCAGGTCGCGCTCCATGGTGAGGTTCTCGATCTCCTGGTGCGCGGTGATGAGCACCTGCGCTCCGGGCACCTCGTAGACCTCGCGGCTCTTGATGCCGACGAGCCGGTCCTCGACCATGTCGAGCCGTCCGATGCCCTGGGCGCCGGCCCGGGTGTTCAGCTCCTCGATGGCCTGCAGCACCGAGACCTCGCGGCCGTCGATGTGCGTGGGCACGCCGTCGGTGAAGGTCAGGACGAGCTCGTCCGGACCGGCGGCCGTGCCGGGAGCCTTCGTGTAGCTGTAGACGTCCTCGATCGGACCGTTCCAGGGGTCCTCGAGAAATCCCGTCTCCACCGCGCGGCCCCAGACGTTCTGGTCGACCGAGTAGGGCGACTTCTTGTTGACGTCGATCGGCAGGCCACGCTCCTCGGCGAAGGCGATCGCCTTGTCGCGGGTCATGCCGGAGTCGCGGACCGGGGCGATGCAGCGCAGGTCCGGGGCCAGCGCGCCGATGCCCACCTCGAAGCGGACCTGGTCGTTGCCCTTGCCGGTGCAGCCGTGCGCCACGGTGGAGGCGCCGTACTGCTTGGCGGCGGCGACCAGGTGCTTCACGATCAGCGGGCGCGACAGCGCCGAGACCAGCGGGTAACGGCCCATGTAGAGCGCGTTGGCGCGCATGGCCGGAAGGCAGTACTCGTCGGCGTACTCGTCGCGGACGTCGGCGACGACGGCCTCGACGGCGCCGCAGTCGAGCGCCCGCTGGCGGATGACCTCGAGGTCCTCGCCGCCCTGGCCGACGTCGGCGGCGACGGCGACGACCTCGGCGCCGGTCTCGTTGGCGATCCAGCCGATGGCGACGGAGGTGTCGAGCCCACCGGAGTAGGCCAGGACGATGCGGTCGGTCATGCCTGGGCCTCGTTCGGGGAGAGGGGGGCGGTCACGGGTGGAGCCTTCCTGGAGGGCGAGACGGGCCGAGCGGAGCCGGGCCGAGCGGAACGGGGCCGTGCGGGACGGGGAATCGGGGGCGCGCGGGGAGGTCGGCGGTCAACGGTCGGGGCGGTGCGGCTCGAGCGGTCGGCCCTCCGCGAGGCGCAGGAGCCGGGCCGCCAGCTCGCCGCTCACGGCGGTGGCGGGCGTGCGGGTGACCAGCAGGACGGTGTCGTCGCCCGCGACGGTGCCGACCACGGCGGGCAGTCCCGCCCGGTCCAGCGCGGCTCCCAGCAGGTGCGCCCCGCCGGGCGGGGTGCGGACGACGACGACGTCGCCGCTGGCCTCGGCGGACACGAGCAGCTCCTCGAGCAGCCGACCGAGCCGGGCATCGACGGCCTCGGCGGTTCCGCCCCGCGGGGCGCCCTCCGGCGGGACCGTGTAGGTGGTGCCCCCGGCGCTGCGGACCTTGACGGCGCCGAGCTCCTCGAGGTCGCGGCTGACCGTGGCCTGCGTGACGGGGATGCCCTCGTCGGCGAGCAGCCGGCCCAGCTCGGTCTGGCTGGCCACCTGCCGGGCGGCGAGCAGCTCGAGGATGCGTGCCTGGCGGGAGGCCTTGGTGAGCGGGCTGCTGGCCACGGGCAGGGCGCTCATCCCTGCCGCAGCAGGAACACCAGCAGGGCCTTCTGCGCGTGCAGCCGGTTCTCGGCCTCGTCCCACACCGCGGAGCGGGGACCGTCGAGCACCGAGGCGGAGATCTCCTCGCCGCGGTGGGCCGGCAGGCAGTGCAGCACCACGGCGTCGGCCGAGGCCCGGGCCACGGCGGCGTCGTCGAGGGCGTAGGGGGCGAGGTCGTGCAGCCGCTGGTCGCGGTCGCCCTGGCCCATCGAGACCCAGACGTCGGTGCACAGGACGTCGGCGCCGGCCGCGGCCTCGACCGGGTCGGTGGTCACCAGGACCTCGGCGCCGAGCTCACGGGCCCGGGCCACCACGGCGTCGTCGGGCAGGTAGCCGTCGGGGGCGCCGATCCGCACCGTCATCCCGGCCAGCGCCCCGCCGACGAGGTAGCTGTGGGCCATGTTGTTCGCCCCGTCGCCGAGGTAGGCCAGGGTCAGGCCCTCGGTGCGGCCGCGCCGCTCCCGCACGGTCTGCAGGTCGGCCAGGATCTGGCAGGGGTGGAAGGAGTCGGTGAGCGCGTTGACCACGGGCACGTCGCTGGCGGCCGCCAGGGCGGCGATCCGGTCCTGGCCGAAGGTGCGCAGGACGATGGCGGAGACGTACCGCGACATCACCCGGGCGGTGTCCTCGATGGTCTCGCCCCGGCCGAGCTGCGTCGTTCCGGCGTCGATGATGACGGGGTGGCCGCCGAGCTCGGCGATCCCGACCTCGAACGACAACCGGGTCCGGGTGGACGGCTTCTCGAACACGACGGCGACCGAGCGTCCGGCCAGCGGGAGGGGCCCGTCGAAGCGGGACCGCTTGAGGGCGGCCGCGAGGTCGAGGACCTCGGACTGTTCGGCAGCGGTGAGGTCGTCGTCGGCCAGGAAGTGCCGGGTCACGGCGGGCTGCCTTCCGGACCACCGGTGACCTCGTCGACCCGGGCGAGCAGCTCGGCCACCGCGAACGGCTTGACGAAGACGTTGTCCTCTCCCAGCAGGTCGCGCATGGACGGCACGGCGTCGACCTTGCCCGTGACCACCAGGACCGGCGTGGCGGCCAGCATCGGGTCGCCCCGCAGCTCCTCGAGCACCCGGACGCCGCCGAGGTCGGGCATCATCAGGTCGAGCAGGATCAGCGCCGGCGAGGTCGAGGCCGCCTTGACCAGTCCGGCCAGGCCGTCGGAGGCGGTGACGACGTCGTAGCCCTCTGCGGACAGCAGGGTGTCGAGCAGTCCGCGCACGCTGGGGTCGTCCTCGACGACGAGCACCTTGTTGGTCATGAACGAACCCTATCCATGTCCAGGACGACGCCCAGGGACGCCACGAACGCGTCGAGCTGCGCCGGGGTGACGACGAGCGGGGGGGCCAGGCGCAGGACGTCGGGGGCGGCCGCGTTGACGAGGAACCCCTGCTCGCGCAGGCCCGCCTCCGCGGCGACCGCCACCGGTTCGGTGAGCACGATGCCGCGCCACAGGCCCAGGCCCCGCACGTGCGAGACCAGGGGCGAGCCGAGCGCGGCGACAGCGGCCTCCAGGTGGTGGCCGAGGGCCTGCGCCCGCTCCAGCAGCCCGTCGGCCTCGACCGTCCGCAGGACGGCCAGCGCGGCGGCGCAGACCACCGGGTTGCCGCCGAACGTCGTCCCGTGGTCGCCGGGGCGCAGGGCGGTCGCGGCCGGCCCCGAGGCCAGCACGGCACCGAGCGGCAGCCCGCCACCGAGCCCCTTCGCGAGGGTCACGACGTCGGGCCGGACGGTCGGGGCGACGACGCTGCTCGCCAGCCACGCTCCCACCCGGCCGATGCCTCCCTGGACCTCGTCCAGGTGCAGCAGGGCGCCGGACGCGTCGCAGACCTGCCGGGCGGCCTCGAGGAAGCCGGCCGGCGGGACGACGACACCGGCCTCCCCAAGGACGGGCTCGAGCACGACCGAGGCGGTCTGCGGGGTGACCGCGGCGCGCAGGGCCTCGGCGTCGCCGTAGGGCACGAAGGCGACCGGTCCGGGCAGCGGCTCGAACGGGGCCCGCTTGGCCGGCTGCCCGGTGACGGCGAGCGCCCCCAGGGTGCGGCCGTGGAACGCGCCCTCGGCAGCGACCCAGCCGCCACCCGGACGCAGCCGCCGGCTGATCTTGAGGGCGGCCTCGTTGGCCTCCGCGCCGGAGTTGCAGAACAGGACCCGGTCACCCGGCGCGCCCATGAGGGCCACCAGCCGCTCGGCCAGCTGGACGCCGGGCTCGTGCACGGCGAGGTTGCTCGTGTGGCCGAGCTGTGCGACCTGGCGACTCACGGCCTCCACGACGGCGGGGTGCGCGTGGCCCAGGACGTTGACGGCGATGCCGCCGAGCAGGTCGACGTACTCCCGGCCGGCCTCGTCCCAGACCTGGGCGCCCTGTCCGCGGACCAGCGCGACGGCAGGCGTGCCGTAGTTGGCCATCATGACGGCGTCCCAGCGCCGGGCCAGGTCGCTCATGCGGGGACCACCATCGTGCCGACCCCCTCGTCGGTGAACAGCTCGAGCAGCAGGCTGTGGGCGACCCGGCCGTCGAGCACGTGCGCCCGGGGCACGCCGCCCTGCACAGCACGCAGGCAGGCCTCCATCTTGGGGACCATCCCGCTGGACAGGGTCGGCAGCAGGGCGGCCAGGGCGTCGACGCCGATCTCGCTGATCACCTCGTCGGTCCCCGGTCGGCCACCGTCCGCGGGCCAGTCGGCGTACAGCCCCTCGACGTCGGTGAGGACGACGAGCTTCTCGGCGCCCACCGCCACCGCGAGCGCCGCGGCGGCGGTGTCGGCGTTGACGTTGTAGACCTGCCCGTCCAGCCCCGGAGCCACGGTCGCCACCACGGGGACCTTTCCCTCGTCGAGCAGCGCCTGGACGATCTGCGGCTGCACCTGGACGACCTCGCCGACCAGACCGATGTCGACGCTCTCGCCGTCGACCACGGCGTCGCGACGCTCGGCGGTGAACAGCTGGGCATCCTCGCCGGACAGCCCCACGGCGAACGGCCCGTGGCTGTTGATCAGCCCGACGACGTCGGGGTTGACCTGTCCGACCAGGACCATCCGCACCACCTGGACGGTCTCGGGCGTCGTGACGCGGAACCCGCCCCGGAACTCGCTCTGCAGGCCCAGCCGGTCCAGGTGCGCGCTGATCTGCGGTCCTCCGCCGTGCACCACCACGACCCGCACGCCGGCGTAGCGCAGGAAGACGACGTCCTCGGCGAACGCCTGCTGCAGCGCCGGACTGGTCATGGCGTTACCGCCGTACTTGATGACCACGGTCTTGCCGGCGAACTCCTTGAGCCACGGCAGGGCCTCGACCAGGGCAGCGGCCTTCGGCAGGGCGGCGTGCCCCGGGCCGTGCTCATGCGCCGGTCCCGGCTGAGCGGCTCATGTCGAGTACGCGCTGTTCTCGTGGACGTACTGGGCGGTGAGGTCGCTCGTCCAGACGGTGGCCGTGCAGGAGCCTGACCGCAGGTCGACCAGCAGGTGCACGTCGCGGCCGGTCAGGTCGACCGTGGCGGGGTCCTGGGCGGGCGCGGAGTCGCGGCAGACCTGCACCCCGTTGATCGAGACGTCGAGGGCGTCCGGCGCGAAGGCCGCCTGGGTGGTGCCGACCGCCGCGAGGACGCGGCCCCAGTTCGGGTCCTGGCCGTGCAGGGCGCACTTGAGCAGGTTGCTGCGTCCGACCGCCCGGGCCACCTGCAGGGCGTCGTCCTCGGTGGCGGCCCCGACCACCTCCACCGCGATCTCCTTGGAGGCGCCCTCGGCGTCGGCGACCATCTGCCGAGCCAGCCCGGCGCAGACATCGGTGACCGCAGCCGTCAGGGCGGCCTCGTCCGCCTGCACCCCGCTCGCACCGCTGGCCAGCAGCAGGACGGTGTCGTTGGTGGACATGCAGCCGTCGGTGTCGACCCGGTCGAAGCTGTGCCGGGTGGCCGCCCTCAGGACGCGGTCGAGCACCTCCGGGTCGGCGACGGCGTCGGTCGTGACGACGGCGAGCATCGTGGCCAGTGCGGGCGCGAGCATGGCGGCGCCCTTGGCCATACCGCCGACCACCCAGCCGTCGCCCGGGGCGGAGGCCGTCTTGGCGACGGTGTCGGTGGTGCGGATGGCCTCGGCCGCAGCCGGACCGCCGTCGGCGGACAGGGCCCGGACGGCCTCGTCGATCCCCTGCAGGAGGCGGTCCATGGGCAGGCGGACGCCGATCAGCCCGGTGGAGCAGACCGCCACCCGTGCGGCACCGGTTCCGAGCCCCGGGCCACCGCCTCCGCGGTGCGGTGGGTGTCGCCGAACCCCTCCGGACCGGTGCAGGCGTTGGCCCCGCCGGAGTTGAGGACCACCGCCTCGACCTGGCCGGAGGTCAGGACCTGCTGGCTCCACAGGACGGGAGCGGCCTTGACCCGGTTCGCGGTGAACACGCCGGCCGCCGCGTGGACCGGGCCGTCGTTGACCACGAGCGCGAGGTCGGGCAGTCCGCTGTCCTTGAGGCCGGCCGTGACCCCGCTCGCCCGGAACCCCGGGGCCAGCCAGGGGGTGGGCGCTGCCGCCGTGCGGTCCGCGCCGCTCACGGGGCGATCCCGCAGGCCGACAACCCGGCGGTCTCGTCGAGCCCCAGGGCGACGTTGGCGCACTGCAGGGCCTGACCGGCCGCGCCCTTGCCGAGGTTGTCGATCGCGCTGACGACCACGGCACGGCCGGCGTCGACGTCGACCGTGACCTGCAGCTGGCAGGCGTTGCTGCCGCTGACCGCCGCCGTGTGCGGCCAGCGCCCCGCCGGCAGGACGTGGACGAAGGGCTCGGCGGCGTACCGCTCCACCAGCGAGCGGCGCAGCGCGTCCTCCGTGGCCGTGGTGCGCGCCGTGCAGGTGGCCAGGATGCCGCGTGGCATGGGGGCCAGGACGGGGGTGAAGTTCAGGGTGGCGACCCGGCCGGCAGCCCGGCCCAGCGTCTGCCGCATCTCCGGCGTGTGCTGGTGGGCGCCCACCTTGTAGGCCGTCAGGTCGCCCATGGTCTCGCTCCCGAGCAGGGCCGCCGAGGCCGTCCGCCCCGCACCGCTGGTGCCGCTGGCGGCGACCACCACGACGTCGTCGACCTCGATGAGCCCCTCCTGCGCCAGGGGTGCGAGCGCCAGTGCCACCGAGGTCGGGTAGCAGCCGGGGGCGGCGATGCGGCGGGCGTCGACGAGGTCGCGACGGAAGAGCTCGGGCAGGCCGTACGGCCACTGACCGGCGTGAGGAGTGCCGTAGAAGCGCTCCCAGGCCGCAGCATCGGCGAGCCGGTGGTCAGCCCCGAGGTCGACCACCAGCACGTCCGCCGGGAGGGCGGCGGCCACCGCGGCGCTCTGGCCGTGCGGCAGCGCGAGGAAGACGACGTCGGCCAGAGCGAGCTCGGCGGGGTCGGTGTCGGTGAAGACCCGGTCGGCGAGCTGCGGCAGCTGCGGGTGCAGGTCGGTCACCGGGCGGCCGGCGCTGGTGCCGGCGGCGAGGGCGCCCAGGCTCAGGTCGGGGTGGCCGAGCAGCAGGCGCAGGAGCTCGCCGCCCGCGTACCCACTCGCTCCGGCGACGGCGGCGGTCAGACCCATAGGCTGATCATACACACTTCTGCATGACTATGCGTCAGGCGTCGCGCTCGGTCTCGGCCCACGGGACGATCCGCAGCGTCCCGGCCAGCGGGTCGACAGCACCGAGCGCCTGCGCGACGTCGTCCCGGGACCGGATGAAGCGGCCGTGCAGGTCGTCGAGGTCGCCCGCGACGATCCGCCGCAGCAGGTGCACGAACGACGACGCCGGGGTCCAGGCACCGGCGTCGGGGGCGACGAGGTCGGGGCGCAGGGCGAGAAAGCCCGCCGGAAAGCCGTGCGTCATGTCGGTGGGCACCATGCCCGGGCTGACCGCGAGCACCGTGACCCCGGTGCCTTCGAGCTCGGCCGCCACCGTGTCGACCAGCCGCAGGACGGCCGCCTTCGACGCGGCGTAGGCCGATGCCCCCGCGCGTCGGGGCCGTGCCGAAGCCGCTGCCCATCACCACCACCCGGCCGCTCCCCCGGGCCACCATCGCCGGGAGCGACGCCCACAGCGCGAGCGCCGGACCCCGCAGGTTGACCTCGGCGTCACGCCACCAGGTGTCGGGATCGGTCTCCCAGAGCCGGCCCCCGGCCGCGAACGCGCCGGCGTTGGCCAACAGGAGGTCCAGCGGCTCGGCGGCCGCGACGGCGGCACGTACGTCGTCGGCGCTCGTGGCGTCGCCCGCCACGGCCCGGGCGGCCTGCCCGGCGTCGACGACGGCCTGCAGCGCGCTCGCGTCGCGGCCGGTGACGGTCACGTCCCACCCGTCCGCGGTCAGGGCTGCGGCCGCCTCGCGACCGAGTCCCCGGCTGCCCCCGGTGACCAGGGCCCGGCGGGTCAGCGCAGCACCGCCCCGAACCGGCTCCCTGCCTCGGCGACGGCGGCGTCGCGGGCCGCCAGCACGTCGAGGTCGGTGAGGGTCCGGTCAGGCGCCCGGAAGCGCAGGCCGAAGGCCAGCGACCGGCTCCCCTGCTCCACCTGCGGTCCGGTGTAGACGTCGAACAGGCGCACGTCCTCGAGCAGCTCCCCGGCGCCGGCCCGCAGGGCCGCACCGACGTCGGCGGCGGCCACGTCGGACCGGACCACGAGGGCGACGTCGACCGAGCTCGGCGGGTAGTGCGACACGACGGGGGCGCGGACAGGCCCGCGCTGCGCCGCGGCAGCGACGACGACGTCGAGGTTCACCTCGCCGGCTCCCGTCCGGGCCGGCAGGCCCAGGGCCGCCACCACCCGCGGGTGCAGCTCGCCGGCGACCCCGACCCGGCGGCCGTCCAGCAGAAGCTCCGCGCAGCGCCCGGGATGGAACGGTCCGTGCTGGACCGCCCGGGGGGCAGCTCGAGCCCGAGGGCGCGCCCCAGCGCGACCAGCGCCTCGACCGGCCGCTCCCAGCTGCCGCCGCTGAGCGGCGACGGCGGCGTGCCGCGGCTGCGCCGGGAGCGCGGCGTCGAGGGCGGCCCGCTGCGCGGGGGTCGGTGGTCCCTGCACGCCGGGCGGCTCCACCGTCGTGCCCGCGCCGAGGAAGACCGAGCCCACCTCGAACAGCGCCACGGCCGCGGTGCCCCGGGACGCGTTGCGGGTGAGCGCCGCCAGCAGACCGGGCAGCAGGCTGGGCCGCAGCAGGGACTGCTCGGCCGACAGGGGGTTGGTCAGCCGGGGCGGCGTGCTGACTGCGGCGTCGTCGCGGTTGCGGAGCACCTCCAGGACGTCGTCGCCGACGAACGGCTGGCGTCAGCACCTCGACCAGCCCGGCGGCAGCGAGCGCCCGCGACGCCGTCCGGCGCAGCCGCTGCTCCACCGTCAGCCCCCGGCCCGCGGGCGCCGTCGGCAGCGCCACCGGGATCGTGTCGTAGCCCTCGAGGCGGACCACCTCCTCGACCAGCTCGGCGGGACCGGTGAGGTCCGGGCGCCAGGTCGGCGGCACGACGAGGACGACGTCGCCGGACCCGGTGACGGCGCAGCCGACGTCGGTGAGCCGCCGCACGACGACGTCGCGGTCGTAGGGCCGGCCGGCGACGCGTTCGGGCGCCGCGACCGGGAACGACACCGCCGGCGCGGGCGTGCGGGCATCGACGTCGGTCAGGGCGCCCGCAAGGGCGCCGCCGTAGGTGCACAGCAGTCGCACGGCGCGCTCGGCCGCAACGGCTGCCAGCGCCGGGTCGACCCCGCGCTCGTAGCGCTTGGACGCCTCGCTGGGCAGGCGGTGCCGCCGGGCCGTCCGGGCGATGGTGACCGGCTCGAAACGGGCGCTCTCCAGCAGCACCGTCGTCGTCGTCGCGGTGACCTCGCTGGTCGCGCCGCCCATGACCCCCGCCAGGGCGACCGCGCCGGTGTCGTCGGCGATGACGAGGTCGGCGGGGTCGAGCGCACGGTCCCTGCCGTCGAGGGTGGTGAGGCGCTCCCCCGGCACGGCCCGCCGCACGGCGATCCCGCCCTGGAGCGCCGCGGCGTCGAAGGCGTGCAGCGGCTGACCCAGCTCGAGCATGACGTGGTTGGTCACGTCGACGGCCAGGCTGATCGGGCGCATCCCGGCGAGGACGAGACGCCGCTGCAGCCACGCGGGGCTGGTCGCCGCCGGGTCGAGCCCGGTGACCAGGCGGGCGACGTAGCGGTCGCAGCCCGCGCCTGGACCGGACTCGGCGAGGGTCACCGAAGGGCCGCCCGGCGCGGCAGCCGGCACCGCTCCGACGCCGGGGTCGTCCAGTCCGAGCCCGAACGCGGTGGCCGCCTCGCGGGCGACTCCTCGGACCGACAGGGTGTAGCCGCGGTCGGGCGTGACGGCGATGTCGAGGACGTCGTCGCGCAGGCCGAGGTGCTCGACCACGTCGACGCCGAGCGGCGCGTCCGGCGCCAGCACGAGGATGCCGGGAGAGTCCTCCGCCATGCCCAGCTCGGCCTCGGAGCAGATCATCCCGTCGGAGGTGCGCCCGTAGGTCTGCCGCGTCGCGATGGCGAACCCGCCGGGCAGCGTCGCGCCGGGCAGGGCGAAGGCCACCCGGTCGCCCGCGGCGAAGTTGGTCGCGCCGCAGACCACGTCGTGCACCCGCGGGGCGGACCCGTCGGGGGTCACCTCCACGTGGCAGAACCGGATCGGCTTCTTGAACCCGGTCAGCTCCTCGACGTCGAGCACCCGGCCGACCACCACGCCGACGACGTCGTCGCCGTAGCGGTGCACCTGCTCGACCTCCAGGCCGGCGCGCACCAGAGCGGCGGCGATCTCCGGCGAGGACGCGGTCAGGCCGGGCACGAGGGAACGGAGCCACGAGATCGGGACGCGCACGTCAGGCCTCCAGGCCGAAGGGCAGGGTGAAGCGGACGTCGCCCTCGTAGAGGTCGCGGATGTCGGTGATGCCGTGCCGGAACATGAGCGTGCGGTCCAGGCCCATGCCGAAGGCGAACCCGCTGTAGCGGTCGGGGTCGACGCCGCAGGAGCGCAGGACCGCCGGGTTGACCATGCCGCAGCCACCGACCTCGATCCAGCCCTCGCTGGAGCACACCCGGCACGCCTCGCCCCCCGGCAGGGCCGATGCGCCCAGGCAGGAGAAGCACTGCAGGTCGAGCTCGGCGCTGGGCTCGGTGAAGGGGAAGTAGGACGGTCGCAACCGGGTGCGCACGCCCTCCCCGAACATGGCGGCCGCGTAGGCGTCGAGGGTGCCGCGCAGGTGCGCCATGGTGATGCCCTCGTCGACGCACAGCCCCTCCAGCTGGCCGAAGACCGGGGAGTGGGTGGCGTCCTGCGCCTCGTTGCGGAAGACCCGCCCCGGGCAGACGACGTAGACCGGCAGCGGCCGGTCCAGCAGCGACCGCACCTGCACGGGCGAGGTCTGGGTGCGCAGCAGCAGGCCGCTTCCGGGCGGCTCCAGCCAGAGCGTGTCCTGCTCCTCGCGGGCCGGGTGGTGCCCGGGGATGTTGAGCGCGTCGAAGTTGAACCAGGCGTGCTCGACCTCGGGGCCCTCCGCGAGCTCCCAGCCCATGCCGACGAAGACGTCGACGATGCGCTCCTGCACCGTGGTCAGCGGGTGCCGCGCCCCCGGGGCAGGGCGCCCGGCAGCACGGTCACGTCGACCGCCTCCTCCACCAGGACCCGCGCGTCGCGTTCGGCCTCGAGCGCCAGGCGGCGCTCCTCGAAGGCCCGGCCGAGCGTCTGCGCCACGGCGTTGACCCGCTTGCCGGCCTCGGCCTTCCGGTCCTTGGGCAGGGCACCCACGGCCTGCCGGGCCCGCGCGAGCGCGCTGCGGTCGCCGACGGTGGCGGGCTTGCACGCGGCGAGCGCGGACAGGTCGGCGGCACCGGCAAGCACCGCGAGCGCCTCGGCGAGGACGGCGTCGAGGGAGGTCTGGTCGAGCAGGTCTGACACGGGGATCCTCTGCGGGCGGCGGGTCGGCGGGGTGCAGTCTGCCCGCCGGACTCCCTAGAGCTCGTAGGGAGGTGTGCCGGCGGGCAGCAGAAAGCGGAACCGGGCGCCGCCGCTGGGCGACCTCCCGACGTCGACCGTGCCACCGTGGGCCTCGACCAGCCCCTTGACGATGTAGAGCCCGAGGCCGGTGCCGCCGCGCTTGTTGCCCCGCCAGAACCGGGTGAAGACCCGGCTGACCACCTCGTCGGGGATGCCGGGGCCCTCGTCGCCGACGGTCACCTCGGTGCCGCCCTCGGCGGGTCGCACGGTGACGGTGACCGTGCCGTCGCCGTGGCGCAGGGCGTTCTCGACGAGGTTGGCGACCACCTGGTCGAGCTTGTCCGGGTCGGCCCAGGTCTCGGGACGCCCGTCCTCGACGAGCACGACGAAGCGGTCCTCGGGCTCGCCCGCCGCCACCCGACCGGCCACGGCCTTCTGGACGCTGCGCGCGACGTCGACCACCTGGCTGCGCATCTCCAGCCGCCCGGCGTCGATGCGGCTGACGTCGAGCAGCTCCGTCAGCAGCCGCGTCACGCGGTCGGCGTCGCTGTTGACCGTCTCGAGCATGAGCTTCTTCTGCTCGTCGTTGAACCGGTCCCACTTGGCCAGCAGCGTGGCGGTGAAGCCCTTGACGCTGGTCAGGGGGCTGCGCAGCTCGTGCGCCACCGTGGAGACGAGATCGGCGCGGCTGCGGTCGGTCCGCTCGCGCGCCCGGTCGTCGCGCAGCGCCACGACGAGCCGTTCCACCCGCCGGTCGGCCCCGCGCACGTAGGACGCGGTGACCAGCAGCTCGCGCGGACCGCAGGTGAGCTTGCGCTCGGGCTGGCGCGTGCGCGAGACCAGTCCCCCGTAGGGGTCCGAGCAGGTCCACCAGTCGCGGCCCTGCTCGTCGGTCAGGGGCAGGACCTCACGCAGCTCGCGCCCGACGGCGGCGTCGGCCGGGGTGCCGAGGATGCGCGCGGCCGCGGGGTTGACGAGGGTGACGACGCCCTGGTCGTCGGCCACCACGACGCCGTCGGGCAGGTCGTCGTAGGCGTTCTTGTCCAGCACGTCGGCCTCCTCCCCTGCTCGCGTGGCGACACTGTACGAGTCGCGACGCCGGGCGTCAGGCGGCCCGGTGGGCGCGGGCCGACGCGTACAGGCACACCGCGGCCGCCGAGGCGAGGTTGAGCGACTCCGCCCGACCGTGCAGCGGCACCCGCACCCGCCGGTCGGCCAGCTCCAGGGCCGCCGGGGTCAGCCCTGCGGCCTCGTTGCCGAACAGCCAGGCGGTGGGGGCCGCCAGCACCCCGTTGTCGGCGAGGTCGTCGAGGTCGTCGGCCCCGGCTCCGGTGGTGGCCAGCACCTGCAGCCCGGCGTCGCGCAGGGCCGCGACGACGTCGACCAGCGCGGGGCCGGACACCACCGGGACGTGCCACAGCGAGCCTGCGGTGGCCCGCACGCACTTGCCGTTGTGCGGGTCGACCGAGCCGGCGGTGAGGACCACGGCTCCGGCGCCGGCGGCATCGGAGGTCCGCAGCACCGTGCCGGCGTTGCCCGGGTCGGCCACCTCGTGCAGGACCGTGACCAGGCGCGGCCGGTCGGCCAGGGCCACCCGCAGCGGGACGTCACGCAGCGGAGCGACCCCGACCACGCCCTGCGGCGTCACGGTCTCGCCGAGCGCCGCGAGCACGGCCTCGGTGACCGGCACGAGCGGAACTCCGGCCGACCCGGCCGCCGCTACGACCTCGGTGCAGCGACCGGGAACGTGGAACAGCACCTCGAGGTCGGCCAGGGCCTCCCGCACCGCCTGCGGGCCCTCGACGACGAACCGCCGCTCGGCCTCCCGGGCCGAGCGGCGGTGCAGTCGTCGGACGTCCTGGACCCTCGCGTTGCGGGTCGAGGAGAGGACCTCAGGCAGCGGGCGCGTCCGAGACGGCCGGCGTCTGGGCGTCCTGCGGCAGGGACTCGCGGGCGAGCTCGACCAGGGTCGCGAACACGGCCGGGTCGGTGACCGCGAGGTCGGCGAGGACCTTGCGGTCGACCTCGAGGCCGGAGGCCTTCAGGCCCTGCATGAAACGGTTGTAGGTCATGCCGTTGAGCCGCGCCGCGGCGTTGATGCGCTGGATCCACAGGCGACGGAAGTCGCCCTTGCGCTTCTTGCGGTCGCGGAAGGCGTACGTCTGGCTGTGGAGCAGCTGCTCCTTGGCCTTGCGGTACAGCCGGCTGCGCTGCCCGCGGTAACCGCTGGCGGCCTCCAGGACCTCACGGCGCTTCTTGTGGGCGTTGACCGCCCTCTTGACGCGTGCCACTGATCTACCTGTCTCTCAAGTCGTGGGGTGGGACGAAGCGTGCGGGAAGGACTAGCGGCCCAGCATCTTCTTGACGGCCTTGACGTCGTTCTTGGCGACCTCGACCGTGCCGGTCAGACGGCGGGTGAGGGTGCTGGACTTGCGCTCGAGCAGGTGGCGCTTGCCGGCCTTCTCGCGCAGCACCTTGCCGGTACCGGTGATCTTGAAGCGCTTCTTCGCACCGCTGTGCGTCTTCTGCTTGGGCATGGCTGTCCTTCTCTGGCGTTCGTCGTGCGTCGGCCCGGAGGCGGGCTGGGCCCCGGGGTCGTGCGGTCCGAGTCGTGCGGGTTACTGGGCGGGCTGCTCGGAAGGCTGCTCGGCGGGCGCCGGTGCGGCCTGGACCGTGGCGGCGTCGTCGGCGGCGGGCACCGCGTCGGACGCGGCACCGTTCTTGGTGTCCTGCGCGAGCTTCTTGAGGTCGGCGGCGTTCTTGTGGGGCGCCAGGACCATGATCATGTTGCGGCCGTCCTGCTTGGGCGAGGACTCCACGAAGCCGAGGTCCTTGACGTCCTCGCCGAGGCGCTGCAGCAGGCGAAAGCCCAGCTCGGGGCGGGACTGCTCACGACCGCGGAACATGATCGTGATCTTGACCTTGTCGCCCGCCTTGAGGAAGCGGACCACATGGCCCTTCTTCGTCTCGTAGTCGTGCGGGTCGATCTTGGGACGGAGCTTCATCTCCTTGATGACCGTGAGCACCTGGTTCTTGCGGCTCTCACGGGCCTTCTGCGCCGTCTCGTACTTGAACTTGCCGTAGTCCATGAGCTTGCAGACGGGCGGACGCGCCATGGGCGCCACCTCGACCAGATCGAGGTCGTTCTCCTGGGCCAGCTTGAGGGCCTCGTGGAGCGCGACGATGCCGACCTGCTCGCCGGCAGGGCCGACCAGCCGGACCTCGGGCACACGGATCCGGTCGTTGATGCGGGGCTCAGCGCTGATGGGGCCTCCTCGTAGGACTTCCTGGGATCGCGGCCCGGCGCTCCCCCCTCGCTCCCGGCAGCCGATGCTGTCCGGACACGAAAGAGGGCCCCGCGCTCAGCGCAGGGCCCACCAGGTCAGCTCTGCCCCGAGGAGCAGAACACGGTCCACGGCCCCGACGTCGCCGTCGGGGGGGACCGGACCGGACCCTGGCGCCTGTCGTTCAGGTCGTACCGCGTGCAGGCGGCGCCGAGGGTGGGAGGTGGGACCTCCGCTTGACGACCCCCGCATCTCGTCCTGCCGGAGCAGGGCGGGGCACAGGAGCCGGGTCGCGTCTGCGAGCGTAGCAGGGTGCACCCCTCCGAGAACGACACCACTGCATCCGTCCCGTCCGCTCCTGTCCCGTCCGCTCCTGGGCCGTCGGCGGAGCGCGACCTGGCCGACGTCCCCGCCGCCGAGGTGATCGCCCGGACCGCGGTCCACCTGATGAGCGCGGCCGCTGTGAAGACCGGGCTGGGTGAGGAGGGCCCCGCCGCCCTCGACCTCGACGAGGCGCGCAAGCTCATCACGGCCCTGGCCGGCCTGGTCACGGCCGCCCGGCCCGACCTCGGTATCCATGCCGCCCCGCTGCGCGACGGCCTGCAGGCCCTGCAGCGGGCCTTCCGGGAGGCCAGCCCCCTGCCCGACGCCCCCGGCGAGGGCCCCGGCGAGCGGCTCGGCCGGGCCTGACCGGCCACCGGTCGTCGGGCATCGGTCGTCTGGCATCGGTCGTCGTGTCGGCGTCGGGTGTCGGGTGTCGGGCGTCGGGCGTCGGCTCAGGTCCCGGAGCGGCGGCGGAGCAGCCCGCGCCGTCGCGCCAGCGGGACCGGCTGCCCGACGCCGTCGGCCCCCACCTGGGCCAGGTCGAGACCGTCGGCCGGGAGCGCCCCCCGCGTGCGGTCGAGCACCCGGGCGGCCAGCGCCGCGAGGTCGGCCGCCCCCAGGGCCGGTCCGCTGACGCCGAGGACCAGGCCGTCCGGCCCCTGCAGCAGACGGGCCGTGGTGACCGGTTCGTCACGCAGGGCCTCGGCCAGGGCCTCGACGAGGCCGGCCGGGACCGGCGAGGACGGCTCGGACAGGACGGCGTCCGCGCGCCGGACCTCCAGGCCGTCGCTGCCGGACACCGGGACGTAGCCCTCGGCGAGGGCGCGCAGCTCCCCCGCGGTGACCACGAACGCGGCGCCGGTGGGGTCGAGAAGCAGCACGTCGGCGCCCTGCACCCGGGCCGACGCACAGGCCTGTGGCCCGGCCATCGGGACCGGCCGGGCGTCAGGCTGCCAGCGTTGCACCTCGTGGCCGTCGGTGAACACCGGGACGGCGAGCGCCCCCTCCTGCGAGCGCAGGCAGACGATCGACATCTCGGCGGTCGACTCGCGGCGCAGCCCGCCTGCGGGCTGCTCGGTGGCCGTCGCCTGCGCCCGCAGGGCCACGAAGACCCGGGCTCCGGCGAGGGCGGCCAGCACCTCGGCGCGCGCAGCGGGGGTGCCGTCGGCGGCGGCCAGGGCCGCGGCCAGGCGGACGTCGACCGCGCCGTCGTCGGGGGCGCCTCCGGGCAGCGGCCGGCCCGCGGGACGCGCACCGCCCCCGTCCAGGGGACGGCTGCTCGGCGCGCCGGGAACGCCGGCGCCGGCCTGGTCGTCGGTCATCGACGCACCGTAGTCACTGCCCGGTGCCCCGTGCCGCGCCATGCCGGACGGCGCCGGCCAGCCGGCCGGTGCTGCTAGTCGGTGCTCGACGCCAGGACGACGGCGGCCCGGTCCATCGCGAGTCGGGCCTTGGCGCTGTCTGCGGCACCGGTGAGCACGAAGGAGAACCGCACGGCGCGCCCGCTGCGGGTGGTGGCGTACCCCGACAGCGCCGCGACACCGGTGAGCGTCCCCGTCTTGGCCCGGACCGTGCCGGCCGCGGGCGTGCCGCACATCCGCTTCTTCAGCGTCCCGTCGACGCACGCCACGGGCAGCGCCGACCGCACGGAGGAGGCCGCGTCCGAGGAGGCCATCGCCCGCAGGAGGGTCACCTGGCCGGTGGTCGTCTGGCGGTCGTGGGACGACAGCCCCGACCCGTCCGCGCCCGGTCCGACGCTGACGCCGCGCGCCCCGAGCACCTGGCCGACGGCGGCCAGTCCGGCCCTGGTGCTGCCCTGGCCGCCCACGACCCGGCCGAGCTCCTTGAGGAGCAGCTCGGCGGCGAAGTTGTCCGAGGCCTTGGCCAGGCGGGCGGCGACCGCCGGCAGAGGACCGGACACCCGTTCGGCCACGGTGGTCGCCTGGGCCGGCCGCCGCTGGCGCGCGACGCTCCCCTGCACGAGGACCCCCTCGGCCTTGAGCAGGTCGCGGAAGCGGACGGCGTTCGGCAGCGCCGGGTCGCGCAGGTACGCGGCGTCCCGGCGGCCGGCGTTGCGGTCGAGGGCGAACGCCGACAGCGGCCCCAGCTCGTCGGGGACCCACGTGCTGCGCCACCCCGGGTTGCGGCGCAGCCCGTCGTAGCGGCTGTCGTCGAGCTTGAGGTCGCCCTGCACGACGGTGATGCCGGCCTCCCGCACCGACCGCGCCAGCGAGCGCAGCGTCGTCGACGTCAGGTACGGGTCGCCACCGGGCACGAGCCAGAGCGGTCCGGCGAGCACACCGGCCGTGGCCGTGGCGGTCGCGGCGACCTCCGTGCGGAACCGGTGGTCCGGGCCGAGGGCGAGCAGCGCCGCCGAGACGACGTAGGTCTTCTGGGTGGAGGCCGGCGGCAGCGCGTGACCGGCGTCGCGGCGCAGCACCGCACCGAGCCCGTCGACGTCGACGGCGGCCGAGACCGTGCGGGCCGTGCCGGCCGACAGCGCCGCGCTGACCCGTCCGCCGAGGCTCGCCGTCGCCGACGGTCCGGCGCCCTGCACTGCCTGCGGGGCGGCCACCAGGCGGGTCGAGACGACCTCGGGGACCGGCTCGACGGCGTCGGGCAGGGAGGCCATGGCCGGCCCGGCGCCGGCCAGCAGGGCCGTCAGGCAGGCGGCAGCGATCGTGCGGGAGGTCATGTCCACGTCCGGGGTCTCGGCAGCCCGCGACCCGGGCAGGAGTGTCGACGGCTGCAGTCTGTCCTGCACGACCGCGCCTTGTCCGCTCCTTCGGGCGACCGGCGCGTCAGCTCCGCGAGGCGGCGAGCAACCGGCGCAGGGCCAGGACCGCCTCCACAGCATGCTCGCGGTCGTTGGCCTGCACGGCGAGCAGCGCCGCCGTCTCGTCGTCCTGCAGCACCAGCTGCGCCCACGGCGCGCCGGGCGGCAGCGCCACCCCCACCACCACCCCCCAGGGCAGGAAGCGCTCCCCCAGCCCGTTGCGCACCCAGACGCCGCGGGCGTCGGCGGCGACCCGGACGCGGGTGAAGGCGAGCGGGACCGCAGCCACGAGCAGGCCGAGGCCGAAGAAGGCCACCTGGTCGGTCGGTCCGAAGCTGGCCGTCTCGCTCTGCCCGGTGGGCAGGAGCAGCGCCAGGACCCCGAAGACCAGCACCACCAGCGCCGCGGACAGCCGGCCGACCACCTTGAGCCGACGGGGACGGATCACCAGCTGCCCGCTCATGCGATCGCCGGTCCGGACGGCGAGGGACCGGGTCGCCGTGCGGGCGTCTGCCGCAGCAGCCGGAACGCCACCTGGACGGCCGGTCCGATCCCGACGGCGAAGGCGAGCGTGCCCAGGCCGACGGGCCCGCCGAGCGCCACGCCGAGGACGAGCACGCCGCACTCGAGCAGCGCACGGCAGCGGCCCACCGACCATCCCGTCCGCTGCACGAGCGCCACCATGAGGCCGTCGCGCGGCCCGGGGCCGAGGTGGGCGCCCAGGTAGAGGGCCGAGCCCACGGCGACCGTGGCGATGCCGGACGCCGTGGCGAGCAGCCGGAGGCCGACGGCGCGCTCGCCGAGGCCGGACAGGAAGCCCTGCCCGAGGAGCACGTCGACGGTGGCGCCGACGACGAACACGTTGAGCACCGTGCCGATCCCGGGACGGACGCGGCAGGCCAGCCCGACCAGCAGCACGACCACGGAGATGCCGATGGCGGTGCGGCCGAACGGGGTGCCGAGCTGCTGGGACAGCCCGCCGGTCAGGACGTCCCAGGGGCCGACGCCGAGCTCGGCCACCAGGCCGAGCCACAGGCCGGTGCCGAACAGGACCAGTCCGGCCATGAGCTTGACCAGGCGCCAGGTCATCGTCGTCCCCCGAGCCCGGAGACACCCACGGCGGCCAGGGTGAGCGCCACCCCCGCGACGGTGGCCGCGCCGATGCGGACCGGTCCCAGCGGCACGACGAGGTCGAGGGCGAGCGCCCCGATCACCTGGCCGGACACGATGGCCAGGTTCATCCGCAGCACTCCCAGCGACCGGACCACCAGGGCGGCCACCGACACGAAGCCGACCCCGAGGACGCCACCGGTGTAGAGCCACCAGCTGCCGGGGCCCGGCCACGACGGGCTCGGCAGCCCGCTGTGCAGCAGGCGCAGGACGAGCCCGAGCACGAGCGCCCCGAGGCCGACCAGGAAGTTCAGCGTCGTGGTGACGGCGACGTCGCCCGTGGTGGCCCGGACGCGGCCGTTCAGGGCCGCGCCGACCGACAGCCCGAGGCCGGCCAGCAGCACGAGGACGAGCAGGACGGGGTCGGCCTCGCCGGCGCCTCCCGGCCCGGCCAGGCCCACGGCCACCAGGCACAGGGCGGCCCCGGCCACCCGGGGCGGCGCGAGGCGGTGGGCCTGTCCCGGGCCCAGGCCCACCCGGTCGACCAGCAGCCCGCCGACGGTCTGCCCCGCCACCAGGCCGAGCGTGAGCAGCGCGACGCCCAGGACCGGCACGGCCGCCGCCGACACCCCCACCAGCAGGGCCCCGCTCAGTCCGCCCGCCCGCTGCCAGACCGGCACGTCGCGGACCCGCGACCAGGCCGCGCGCGAGGCGGGCCGCCCCGCGGCGACGGCGCCGACCAGGACGAGCCCGCCCACGAAGGACACGACCGCGGCCAGCAGGGCGTCGTCGAGGGCGACGCGGAGCTGACCGTTGACCCGCGCCTGGACGGCGCCCGCCACACCGGCCCCGCCCGCGAGCAGCAGCGCGACGGTCGGCAGCGCCGTGCGTCCGGGTGGTGCCGCGAGCACCCCTACTCGACGATCTTGCTGATCGGCAGCTCGAGGATGTCGCGGGCGCCGGCCGCCTTGAGCGCGGGGATGAGCGTGTTCACGCCCTTCTTCGGCACGACGGTCTCGACCGCCTTCATGTCCCCCGAGGCCAGCGGCATCACCGTGGGGCTGCTCATGGCCGGCAGCTCGGCCAGGACGGCCGCCAGTCCGGCGTCGGGGACGTTGAGCTTGAGGAGCACGTGGCCGCGGGCCCGCAGCGCGCCCTGCAGCAGCAGGGTGATGTCGTCCATGGCCGCCCGCTTGGCCGGGTCCTCGTAGGCGGCCCGGTTCGCCAGCAGCTGGGTGCGGCTGGTCAGGAGCGTGTCGATGATCTTGAGCCCGGCCTTGCGCAGGCTGCTGCCGGTCTCCGTGAGGTCGACGATCGCGTCCACGATGTCCGGGATCTTGGCCTCGGTGGCCCCGTGGCTGGTGAAGACCTTGCCGTCGACGCCGTGCTCGGCCAGGAAGCGGCGCGTCGTCTCGGGCATCTCCGTGGAGATCCGCACCCCTGGCGGCAGGTCCGCGACGCTGTTCCAGGGCGACTCCTTCGGCACCGCCAGAACGACGCTGACCAGCGCCTCGCCGGCCCGTCCGCCACCGATCTCGCCGAGGCTGACGACGTCGGCGCCCGTCTCGGTGACCCAGTCGTGGCCGCTGATGCCGAGGTCGAAGATGCCCTGCTCGACGTAGGTGGGGATCTCCTGCGGCCGCAGGAAGCGCACCCGGTCGACGCGGGGGTCGTCGACCCGGGCCTGGTAGTCGCGGTCACCGCCCCGGATGACGGTCAGGTCGGCGCTGTCGAACAGCTCCAGGCACTGCTTCTCGAGGGAGCCCTTGGGCAGGACGAGGGAGAGCAACGTCAGTCCTTCTGCTGGTAGGTGCCGGTGCGGAGCGCCCGCAGGGTGCCGGCGGTGTCGAGGGCGGCCAGGACGGCCTCGCGGCCCTTGTCCTCGCTGCTGCCGGGCAGCCCGGCGCGGTCGAGTGCCTGCTGCTCGTCGTCGGTGGTCAGGACGCCGTTGCCCACGGGGGTGTGGGTGTCGAGCGAGACACGCGTCAGGCCGTAGGTGACGGCGTCGCAGACGTACTCGAAGTGGGGGGTCCCGCCCCGCACCACCACGCCGAGCGCGACGACGGCGTCGTGCGTCCCGGCCAGGGCCTGCGCGACGACGGGGAGCTCGACCGCACCGGACACGCGGACGACGCTCGGCTCCTCGACGCCGCAGTCGACGGCGGTCCGCAGGGCACTGCTGAGCAGGGCCTCGGTGATCTCGGTGTGCCAGCGGGTGGCCACGATCGCCAGGGTGAGGCCCTTGGCGTCGACCGTCCGGCTCGCCGGGGCGCCCGCGCCGCTCACGGCGCCACCGGCACGACGGCGTCGACGCAGGCCTCGGTGGGCTCGTCCTCGAAGGCGGCCAGGCCCGGCAGGTCGTGCCCCATCCGGTCGCGCTTGGTGCGCAGGTAGCGCAGGTTCTCGGGGTTGGCGTGCACCGGCAGCGGCACGCGCCCGGTGATCTCCAGCCCGTAGCCCTCCAGGCCGGCCCGCTTGGTGGGGTTGTTCGTGAGCAGGCGCATGCTCTTGATGCCGAGGTCGACGAGGATCTGCGCGCCGTAGCCGTAGTCGCGGGCGTCGGACGGCAGCCCCAGCTCGAGGTTGGCGTCGACCGTGTCCGAGCCGCCGTCCTGCAGCTGGTAGGCCTGCAGCTTGTGCATCAGGCCGATCCCCCGGCCCTCGTGGCCGCGCACGTAGAGCACCACGCCACGGCCCGTCGTCGGCCACCGCCTCCAGGGCGGCGTCGAGCTGCGGCCCGCAGTCGCAGCGGCGCGAGCCGAAGACGTCGCCGGTCAGGCACTCCGAGTGCACCCGCACCAGCACGTCGACGCCGTCGCCGATCTCGCCCTTGACGAGCGCCACGTGATCGACGTCGTCGAGCACGCTGCGGAAGCCGACCGCGCGGAAGTCACCGTGGGAGGTGGGGATGCGGGCCTCGGCCACCCGCTCGATCTGCTTCTCGGTGCGCCGCCGGTAGGCGATCAGGTCGGCGATGGAGATCATCGGCATGCCGTGCAGGTCGGCGAACTCGCGCAGCTCGGGGCCGCGCATCATGAGGCCGTCCTCGCGCACGATCTCGCAGATCACCCCCGCCGGGGCGAGCCCGGCCAGGCGGGCGAGGTCGACCGCGGCCTCGGTGTGGCCGGGCCGGCGCAGGACCCCGCCCTGCCGGGCGCGCAGCGGGAAGACGTGACCGGGTCGGACGAGGTCGTAGGCGGAGGTCTCGGGGGCGACCAGGAACTGGATGGTCAGGGCGCGGTCGACCGCGCTGATGCCCGTCGTGATGCCCTCGCGCGCGTCGACGCTCACCGTGAAGGCCGTCTGCATGCGCTCGGTGTTCTCCGGCACCATCTGCGTCAGCCCGAGACGCGACAGGGCCTCCTCCTCCATGGGCACGCACAGCAGGCCCCTGCAGTGGGTCATGGTGAAGGCGACCAGCTCCGGCGTCGCCCGCTCGGCGGCGAACACGACGTCGCCCTCGTTCTCGCGGTCCTCGTCGTCGACGACGACGACCGCCCTGCCGGCCGCGATCTCGGCGATCGCGCGTTCGACGGTGTCGAGCTGGGTCACGTGAGGTCCTTCTGGGGGGTCTTCTGGTGGGCGAGCAGGAGCTTCTCGATGTGCTTGGCCATCACGTCGACCTCGAGGTTGACGAGGTCGCCGGGCCGGCGGGCGCCAAGGGTCGTCAGCGCCAGGGTGGTGGGGATCAGGCTCACCTCGAACCAGGTGTCCTCCACCGCGCTGACGGTCAGGCTCACGCCGTCGACGGTGATCGAGCCCTTCTCGACGACGTAGCGCCCCAGCTCGACCGGCAGCGTGAAGCGGACGACGGTCCAGTGCTCGTCCGGGGTCTTGGTGAGCACCTGGCCGGTGCCGTCGACGTGGCCCTGCACCAGGTGGCCGCCGAGCCGGTCCTGCACCCGGACGGCCCGCTCGAGGTTCACCGGGCTGCCGGCCCGGGCCGCGCCGAGGCTGCTGCGCCGCAGGGTCTCGGCCATGACGTCGGCCGTGAACGCGCCGTCGCCGGTGGTGACCACCGTGAGGCAGACGCCGTTGACGCTGATCGAGTCGCCGTGCTTGGCGTCACCGGTGACCAGGGGGCCGCGGACGGTCAGGCGGACCGCGTCCTGCAGCTGCTCCAGGGCGTCGACCGTGCCGAGCTCCTCGACGATGCCGGTGAACATCACGTGCCTTCTCTCGGGGGTTGCGGGCGAAGTGTCAGTCTCACGTCGTCGCCGAGGCGCGTCACGTCCTCGAGACGCAACCGGAGCGCCCCGTCGATCGTTCCCACACCGAGGTCGCCGAGCGCCGCGGCACCGGCGCCGAGCAGCGCCGGAGCGACGTAGCCGACCACCCGGTCGACCAGCCCCGACCGCAGGAACGCCGCCGCCAGCGTCGGTCCGCCCTCGAGCAGCACGCTGACGACCCCCCGCCCGTGCAGGGCCGACAGCAGGGCGCGCAGGTCGACCCGGCCGTCGGGGCCGGGCGGCAGGTCCAGGGCGTCGTCGGCCCGGGCGCCGACCACGGCGTGCAGCGTCGGGGCGGCGTCGTCGAAGCAGCGGCTGTGGCGCGGCGCCCTGCGGCGGCTGTCGACGACCACGCGCAGCGGCTGCCGTCCGGGGTCGGGGCGCACCGTCAGCTGCGGGTCGTCGGCGAGGACGGTCCCGATCCCGACGACCACCGCGTCGGCCTCGCGGCGCAGCCGGTGCACGTCGGCGCGGGCGGCGTCGCCGGTGATCCAGCGGCTGGTGCCGTCCGTGGCGGCGCTGCGGCCGTCGAGGGTGGCGGCGTACTTCCAGGTCACGAAGGGACGACCGGTGCCACGGCTGGTCAGCCACGCCTGCAGGGGGTCGCCGTCGGGCAGCACGGGCCTGGGCAGTGCGGTCCCGACGAGGTCGACCGTGACCCCGGCCGCGCGAAGCAGGCCGACACCGCCGCCGGCCAGCGGCGTCGGGTCGAGCGCGCCCACGACCACCCGGGCGACGCCGGCCGCGAGGACGGCGTCGGTGCACGGGCCGGTGCGGCCGGTGTGGGTACAGGGCTCCAGCGTGCACACGAGCGTCCCGCCGCGGGCCCGCTCCCCCGCCTACGCAGAGCCGTCGCCTCGGCGTGCGGACCACCGACCGGCGCCGTCGCGCCCTCACCGACGACGCGGCCGGCGACGTCGAGGACCACCGCGCCCACCGGCGGGTTGGGGCTGGTGGTCCCGAGCACGGACGCCGAGAGCGCGAGGGCCCGGCGCAGGTGCTGCTCCACGTCCCCTCCTCGTCCGAGGCGGACCGGGCGCGGCGCGCAGGTCCACGACACTGTGGCACGCAGCCCCCGTCCCGGCCGCCCGTGCGCGACGTGGCAACCGTCACGTCGGGGCGGACCGGTGCGGGCTCAGGCCGAGGCGGCGGCGCGCAGTCGCTGGATGGCCTCGGCGGGGTCGGCCGCCCCGTAGACGGCGCTCCCGGCGACGAGCACGTCGGCCCCCGCCTCGACGCACCGTTCGACGGTCGCAAGGCTCACGCCGCCGTCGACCTGGAGCCAGACGTCGAGGTCACCGATCGCCGCCCGGGCCCGACGGATCTTGGGCAGGACGACGTCGAGGAACGCCTGCCCGCCGAAACCGGGCTCCACGCTCATGATCAGCAGCATGTCCATCTCGCCGAGCAGGTCGAGCCAGGGCTCGACGGGGGTCGCGGGCTTGAGCGCCATCCCGGCACGCGCCCCCTTGCGGCGCAGCTCCCGGGCCAGCCGGACCGGGGCCTTCGCGGCCTCGACGTGGAAGGTGACGCTGCCCGCGCCGGCCTCGGCGTAGGCCGGCGCCCACCGGTCCGGGTCCTCGATCATCAGGTGGCAGTCCACCGGCGTCGTGGTGCTGCGCAAGATGGCCTCCACCACCGGCAGCCCGAGGGTCAGGTTGGGGACGAAGTGCCCGTCCATGACGTCGACGTGTGCCCAGTCGGCGGCACCCTCGATACGCGCCAGCTCGTCGGCGAGGCGGGCGAAGTCGGCGGACAGGATGCTGGGGTTGATCTGCAGATGACGGGACATACCCCCATCCTGCCGTTGGTCGGGCCGGCGGGGGCCACGGTCGTCGTGGCCGGTACCAGCGGCGCCCGGCAGAATCAGGGGGGTTCGTGGGACCGGCCGGACTCGTGCGCACCGCGGTCCGGGCGCTGCACCCCCTCGTCGCGGCCCTCGACCCCTGCCCACCCGTCGGCGACGCCGACCAGGTGCTGGCACAGACCCCGCACTTCTACGTCGCCCTCGACGACGACGGCGTGGTCCTGTCCTGGAACCAGGCCGCCACGGACCTGTTCGGGTACCCGCCTTCGTACGCCCTCGGCCGAAGCCTCGAGGACCTCATCGTCCCCGCGAGGCACCACGCGGCCCATCGGGCCGGCATCGAGCACTACCGCCGGACCGGCCGCGGGCGGGGCATCGGCAGCGCCGTCGAGGTCGAGGCCCTGCGGTCCGACGGGAGCGTGGTCCCGGTGTCGCTGAGCATCTGGGCCCAGCACTCCGGCTCGACCACGGTCTTCCATGCCCTGGGCCACGACCTCAGCGGACGCCGCCGCAACGACGACGCCCTGCGGCTGCTCGCCCAGCACCGGCAGGCCCTCCTGGTCACCGACAGCCCGGTCGGGGTGCGCGACGTCCTGTGCCGGACGGTCCGCGAGGTCGCCTCGTGCGAAGGGGTCTACCTCTACGAGCCTGACGGCCGCCGGGAGGACGGCCTGCACGTCCGGCTCACGGCCCAGGCCACCACGCTCGGCGCCCCCGGTGCGAGCGGCGTCGTCCTCGACGACGCCCTGCTGGCCCAGCTCGACGACCGTGACGTGCTGTCCGGCCTCGCCCGCCCCGCCGTCCCCGGACGACCGTCGGGCCGGCGGGGGACGGGGGTCACCCCGGACCGCTTCACGGCCGCGGACGGGGCCGACGCCCTTCGCCGCACCGGCCTGCAGACCTTCGTCGTGCGGCCGCTGCGCCACGACGGTGAGCTGGTCGGCGTGCTGCTCCTCGGCTGGATCGCCGACCGCCGGCCGGTCGGCGACCCGCAGGTCCTGGACCTGCTCGCCTCCGAGGCGATCCTGGTCCTGGACAGGCTGTCGACGCACGCGCGGCTCCAGAGGGCCGCGCGGACCGATCCCCTGACCGGGGTCTGGAACCGTCGCGAGTGGGGGCTGCGGCTCGACGACGCGGTGCGCCGGGCCGAGCAGGACGGGACGCCGCTGACGCTGCTCGTGATGGACCTGGACCGCTTCAAGGCCTACAACGACGACCACGGCCACCCCGCGGGCGATGCCCTGCTGGTCGAGGCCACCGCGCGCTGGCAGGAGGTGGTGCCCGGCGAGGGGCTGGCCCGGACCGGTGGCGACGAGTTCGCGGTCGCGCTGCCCGGCCTCGACGCCACCGGGGGCGGAGGCGGTCGGACGGGCGCTGCAGGACGTGACGCCGGTGGCGGTGGGACTGACGCTGGGCCTGGCCGAGCGCGCGAACGGCGAGTCCAGCGACCAGCTTCTGCGCCGGGCCGATGCCGACCTCTACGTGCGCAAGCGGGCCCGCCCGGTCAGGGCCGACGGCGCAGCAGGCTGAGGTGCATGGCGTCGGTGCCGTGCCGGTGCGGCCACAGCTGCACGGCGGGCCCGGCGCCGAGGTCGGGGACGCCGGCCAGGAGCGGTCGGGCATCGAGCTGCTCGAGACCGGGATGACGCCGCAGGGCGTCCAGAACGGGGACCACGGTCTCGGCCAGGTGCGGGCTGCAGGTCGCGTACAGCAGGACGCCGCCCGGACGGAGCAGCCGGACGGCGGCGTCGAGCAGCTCGCCCTGCAGCCGGGTCAGGCCGGGCAGGTCCGCCGGCTGCCGCCGCCACCGGGCCTCGGGCCGGCGGCGCAGGGCACCGAGCCCGCTGCACGGCGCATCGAGCAGCACGCGGTCGGCCGAGCCGTCCCGCAGCGGCAGCGCGCGGCTGTCGGTGGTGAGCACGTGGCGCACCCCGGACTGGCGCACCAGCCGGGCCCGGTGGGGCTGCACCTCGCACGCGAGCAAGGTCGCGCCGACGTCGTCGCCCAGGGCCTGCAGCAGGCTGGCCTTGCCGCCCGGTCCGGCGCACAGGTCGACCCAGAGCCGGTCGGGCCCCTCGAGCGGGGCCGCAGCGAGGGCGAGGGCGACGAGCTGGCTGCCCTCGTCCTGCACGCCGGCGCTGCCGTCCCGCACCGCCCGCAGGTCCCCCGGGTCGCCGCCCTCCTCCAGCCGGACGGCGTAGGGCGACCACGGGCCGGGCGTGCCGCCGCTGGCGGCGAGCAGGTCGTCCCGGCGCGCCGTCCGGGCGACCAGGTGCACCTGCGGGCGGGCGTCGTCGGCCGCCAGCGCCTGCCCGGCCTGCTCGAGGTCGCCGCCCAGCGCGTCCCGGAAGGCCTGGGCGATCCAGCGGGGGTGGCTGTGTCGCAGGGCCAGCGCGGCGAGGGGGTCGGACGGGTTCTCGAGCTCGGCGAGCCAGCCGTCGAGGTCACGCGCCGCGACCTTGCGCAGCACGGCGTTGACGAAGGCCGCGGGTCCGGCGGTGGTCACGCGGCGGGCGAGGTCGACGGTGGCGCTGACCGCCGCGTGCACCGGCGTGCGCATCCGCAGCAGCTGGTGGGCCCCGAGCCGCAGCACGTCGAGCACCGGGGGGTCGACCCGCGCCAGGGGGCGGTCGACGCACTCCTGCAGCACGGCGTCGAGCAGGCCCTGCCCGCGCAGGGCGCCGTAGGCCAGCTCCGTGGCGAAGGCCGCGTCCCGGGTGTCCAGCCGCCGCGCGCGCAGCAGGCCGGGCAGGACGAGGTTGGCGTAGGCGTCCCGCTCCCGGACGGCCTTGAGGACGTCGAAGGCGGCCTGCGCGCGGGTCGCGGGGGCCGGGCTGGGTGTGCGCAGCTGGGGGCGCTTGCGCGCCGCGTTGGCCCGGCCCTTGCCGCGCCGCCGCGGGTGGGTCGGGGGCTCACGCGAAGGCCTCGCCGTCGCCGGGTCGCAGCCCGCGCAGCCAGTCGGCGGCCCCATCGCGCCCTTGCCCTCGGGCCGCACCTCGCCCAGGCGGACCGCGTCGGTGGCCGTTCCCACGAGGTCGCCCTCGAGCGCGCCCGGGCGCGAGGCGCTCCTCGGTGTGCGCCACCGGACCGAGCTTGACGCGGCGTGCCGCGCAGGGTCGTCCAGGCCCCCGGGCGCAGGGGTGCAGGCCCGGACCAGCCGGTCGACCCGCAGGGCCGGCGCCGACCAGTCGACCCGGGCGTCGTCCACCGAGATCTTCGGGGCCAGCGAGACGCCGTCGGCCGGCTGTGGCACGGCCTGGACCTCGCCGGCCTCGAGCCCGTCGAGCACCGCCGCGAGCAGTCCGGCGCCGGCGGTCGGCGAGCCGGTCGAGCAGGTCGGCCGAGGTGTCGGTGGGGCGGACCGACTCGGTGAGCACGCCGAAGACCGGACCGGTGTCGAGCCCCTCCTCGAGCCGGAAGACCGAGGCGCCGGTGGTCTCGTCGCCGGCGAGCAGGGCGTGCTGCACCGGGGCGGCGCCGCGCCAGGCCGGCAGGAGCGAGAAGTGCAGGTTGACCCAGCCGAGCCGGGGGACGTCCAGTGCACTCCGGGGGACGAGCGCGCCGTAGGCCACGACGGGGCAGCAGTCCGGGGCGATCTCCCGCAGTCGCTGCTGGAAGTCGTCCTCGCGCGGGTGGCGCGGCGTGAGGACCTCGAGCCCGTGCTGCTCGGCGAGCTCACGGACGGGGCTCGGCCGCAGCGACCGTCCCCGCCCGGCCGGCGCGTCCGGGCGGGTGATGACGGCCGCGACCTCGTGCCGACTGTCCAGCAGCGCCTGCAGCGAGGGCAGCGCCGGAGCGGGGGTGCCCGCGAAGACGAGCCTCACCGCCGAGGCCTCAGCGGGCCCGCCCGAACAGCGGGTGCGGGCTCTGCTTGACCGTGACCGGCTGGGCCCAGTCGGCCAGGCGCACGGCCTCGAGCGCTGCCCGCTTGGTCTCGGGATCAAGCCGGTCGACGAACAGGATCCCGTCGAGGTGGTCGGTCTCGTGCTGGACGCAGCGCGCCAGCAGGTCGCGAGCCCTCGATCGTGACCGGGTCGCCGTAGACGTTCTGCCCGTGCGCGACGACGTGCTGCCGGCGACGGCAGTCGAAGGTGAGGTCGGGCAGCGACAGGCAGCCCTCGGGCCCGTCCTGCTCCTCCTCGCTCGGGAAGTGCAGCACCGGGTTGATGAGGTGGCCGTAGGTCTCGTCGACGTCGTAGACGAAGACCCGCAGCGCCACGCCGATCTGCGGCGCCGCCAGGCCGACGCCGGGAGCGTCCAGCATCGTGTCGGTGAGGTCCTTGACGAGGCGGCGCAGCTCCTTGTCGAACGTGGTGACCACGGCGGCGGGGGTGCGCAGGACGGGGTCGCCCATGAGGCGGATCGCTCGGGTGCTCACCCGGCGAGTCTAGGCGTCAGAGCAGGGCCGCCGGGTCGAGCTCGATCCGCACGGCGAGGCCTTGCGCGCGCTGCGACGGGCCGCCGCGCGCCTGCAGGGCCGCGGCCAGCTCTGCACCTCGCTCGCGCGGGACCCGCACCAGCAGGCGCTCGCGGTCCGGGTCGCCGCGCCGAGGTCACCGGACCGAGGACGTCGGCGCCGTCCGGCAGGGCCAGGTCGGCGAGGACTCGGCGAGCGCCTGCGGCGGACCCGTCGACCACGGCCATGCGGGTGGCCGGGGGGAAGCGGAGCTCGGCCCGCGCGGCGAGCTCGCGCTCGGCCGCCCCGGTGGGGTCCCAGCGCACCAGCGCCTGCACCGGTACCAGCCCCCGGTCGGCGACGACCACGACCCGTCCTCCCTCCGAGGCGGGCCGGGCGAGCGCGGCGGCTGCGGCCCAGCGGCGCAGCGCCTCCTCCCCGGCCCGCAGCTCGGCGCGGCCCAGCGCCGCCCAGCCGTCGAGCAGCAGGACCGCCCCGTAGGCCGACGCCACCGGCTCGGCGCCCGGCGTGCAGACGACCAGGGACGCCGCCGCGGGACGCCTCGTCGAGCACACCCTCGCGCCCGCTGGTGCGCACCGGCACTCCCGGGAAGGCGCGCCCCAGCTCCTCGGCGGTGCGCCGGGCCCCGACGACGACCGCGCGCAGCGCGCGGCCCCCGCACGCGGGGCAGGTCCAGGCCCCCGCGAGCCGGCCGCACCAGCCGCAGCCCGCCACGGCCGATCTCGCCGTCGTGAGAAGCGGGCCGGAGCACGCCGGGCAGCGGGCGGGGGTGCGGTCCCGCGCGCAGGCCAGGCTGGGCACGTAGCCCCGCCGGGGCACCTGGACCAGCACCGGCTCGTCACGGGCCAGCGCCTCACGGGCGGCGGCGAAGGCCGCGGCCGGGAGCCGGGCGGCGCGGGCGAGGGGGTCGCGGGCGAGGTCGTCGTCGGAGACCCCCTCGACCCGGGGAGCCGCCGCGCGCACCTGCCCGCGGTCGGCCTCGAGCGGCCGGGCCCAGCCGCTGTCCACGAGCAGCTGCCCCTCGGCGGTGCGGACGTGTCCCCCGACCAGAGCGCCCGCTCCGGTCAGGTGCGCCCGCAGGACGAGCACGTCGCGGACGGTGCAGTACGGGGCGCGCGGCTCGGCGTGCCCGTCGTCGCCGTCGTCCCAGACGACGACGAGCCCGAGGTCGGCCACCGGCGCCCAGGCCGCCGCACGGGTGCCGATCGCGACGCGGACCGCGCCCCGCCTGACCGACAGCCACCGGCGGTACCGCTCCGCCGGGCCGAGGTCGGCGGACAGCACGGCGTGCGGGAGGTCGTCGAGGGCGGCGGACAGCCGGGCGACGTCGCGGCCGTCGGGCAGCACGACCACGGCCCCCCTCCCCGAGGCGGCACAGGCCCGGACGGCCGCCGCCAGCTCGGCCGGCCAGCCGAGGGCACCGGGCAGGGCGGACCACACCGCCCGGGGCGACCGGCCCTGCGCCAGGGCCTGGAGCAGACCGGGTCCGGCGGGGTAGCGGGCCCAGCCGCCCGGCGCGGGCGCTGCGGCCGGTTCCGGCGGTGCTGCGGGCCCGCGGGGCGGCTCCGCCTCGACGCGGGCGTGCCGCGGGGGGAGTGCCAGCCGCAGCACGTCGTAGAGCGACCCGGCCCAGCGGTCCGCCGCGGCCCGGGCCAGAACCGCCACCTCCTCGGACAGCACCGGCTCGGGGCTGACCAGCGAGGCGAGCGGGGCCAGGGCCCGCCCGCTGTCCGAGCGCTCGGCCCGGGCCAGGACGACGCCGTCCACGAGCCGTCCGGCGAAGCGGACCCGGACCCGGCACCCCGCGACCGCGGTGTCGGCGACCGACGCCGGTACCGCGTAGTCGAAGACCCGGTCCAGGTGCGCCAGGCCACTGTCGACCGCGACGCGCGCGACCGGCAGCAGCGCGGCGATCGGCGCCGCGGTCCTGGCCCGCGCGGGGCGCGGGGCGAGCCCGGGCAGCGCGGGCTCGGGCGGGGCTGGGGTCACGGCGCGAGGCTAGGACGGGGGTCGGACAGATCCGGCCGCGGCGTTGCACCCCGAACCTGTCGGTGGCCGCACGTACCGTCGTCGCCATGACCGCCGTCGACCTCGAGCTCCCCGTCCTGGGCTCGCTCAGCCCGTCGCGGGCGGGTGATTTCATGACCTGCCCGCTGCTGTTCCGCTACCGCACCATCGACCGGCTCCCCCAGGCACCGTCGTCGGCCGCCACCCGCGGCACCGTCGTCCACGGCGTGCTCGAGCGCCTGTTCGACCTGCCCGCCGCCGAGCGCACGGTGCAGGCGGCGGCCGCCCTGCTGCGGCCGGAGTGGGAGCGCCTGCGCGACGCCGAGCCGGAGGTCGCCGGCCTGTTCGCGGACGAGACCGAGCTGCAGACCTGGCTCGACTCGGCCCGCACCCTGCTCGAGGGGTACTTCACCCTGGAGGACCCCACCCGCCTGGAGCCGGCCGAGCGCGAACGCCTCGTCCAGGTGGTGCTCCCCGGGGGGCTGCGGCTGCGCGGCATCGTGGACCGCCTGGACGTCTCCCCCAGCGGCGAGGTCCGGGTCGTCGACTACAAGTCCGGCCGCAGTCCGGGTGAGGCGTTCGAGGGCAAGGCCCTGTTCCAGATGAAGTTCTACGCACTGGTCCTGTGGCGGACCACCGGTCGGGTTCCCCGACTGCTGCAGCTGCTCTACCTCGGTGACCGCGAGGTCCTGCGGTATGCCCCGGACGAGGCCGACCTGGTGGCCACCGAGCGCAAGCTGCTGGCCCTGTGGACCGCGATCGAGCGGGCGACGCAGCTGCGGGAGTTCGTCGCGCGTCCCTCCAAACTGTGCGGCTGGTGCGACCACCAGGCGCTGTGCCCGTCCTTCGGGGGCACGCCCCCGCCCTTCCCCGACGTCGTGCCCGGCCCGGACGTCCCGCTCCCGCACCAGGCGGCCGCGGTCGAGCGGGAGGCGGCGCGCACGCTCGGCTGAGCCCCCGTCGGGCGCGCGTCCGGAACGCCCGGCCGGCCCGCCAGGACCCGCTACGCTCCGCCGCGATGACCACAGTCGTGACGGGCGGCGCCGGTTTCCTCGGTTCCCACCTGTGCGAGCGGCTGCTGCAGGACGGCGCGCGGGTGGTGGCGCTCGACAACTTCCTCACCGGCCGGCCGTCCAACGTCGGGCACCTCATGGGTCGCGACGGGTTCAGCCTGCGCAAGGCCGACGTCACCGAGTACGTCCACGTCCCGGGACCGGTCGAGCAGGTCCTGCACTTCGCCAGTCCGGCCAGCCCGATCGACTACCTGCAGCTCCCCATCGAGACGCTCAAGGTGGGCAGCATCGGCACCCTGCACGCGCTGGGGCTGGCCAAGGAGAAGGGCGCCCGCTTCCTGCTCGCGAGCACCAGCGAGACCTACGGCGACCCGCAGGTCCACCCCCAGCCGGAGACCTACTGGGGTCACGTCAACCCCGTGGGCCCGCGCGGGGTGTACGACGAGGCCAAGCGCTACGCCGAGGCGCTGACCATGGCCTACCGGCGCACGCACGGCGTCGACACCGCGATCGTGCGCATCTTCAACACCCACGGCCCCCGCATGCGACCGAACGACGGACGGGCGATCCCGACGTTCGTCACCCAGGCCCTGGCCGGCCGCCCCATCACGGTGGCCGGCGACGGCTCGCAGACGCGCAGCATCATCTACGTCGACGACCTGGTCGAAGGCATCCTGCGGCTGCTGAGGAGCGACCTCGAGGGTCCGGTCAACATCGGCAACCCGCACGAGGTCTCCGTGCTGCACATCGCCGAGACCGTTCAGCGGCTCGCCGGCAGCGCCAGCGACATCGTCTTCGTGCCCCGCCCGGTCGACGACCCCAGTGTCCGGCAGCCGGACATCACCCTGGCCAGGCGCGAGCTCGGCTGGGAGCCCCGGGTCGGGTTCGAGGACGGCCTGTCCCGCACCCTGGCCTGGTTCGCGGAGCAGCCGCGGCTGCCGGCGCCGGGCTGACCGGGCCGGGCGAGGACGTCGGACGGCGGTGGACGTGACGTCGGGGGGCAGCGTCGTCCACACTCATGGCAGTCAGGTACGACCGACAGGCGGCGTCGACCGCCGGGGCACCCACCGCGGGAGGACGCGCATGAGCATCACCGAGCAGGAGCAGGGCACAGCGCAGGCCCACGCCGATGAGCTGGTCAGCGCAGCGGTCACCGACGCCCCGGGCGCGGGTCGCCAGCTGAGGATGGCGCTCCCCCAAACGTTCGACACCGTCGAGCAGGAGCGTGCGCACCGCAAGGCCAAGCTCGCAGCGGCGTTCCGGATGTTCAGCAAGGCCGGCCTGGACGAGGGCGTCGCCGGACACATCACCGTCCGCGACCCGGCCGAGCCCGACACCTTCTGGGTCAACCCCTTCGGCATGCACTTCAGCATGATCAAGAGCAGCGACCTGATCCGGGTCAGCCACGAGGGCGAGGTCGTCGAGGGCGACCGCGCGGTCAACGGTGCCGCGGTGGCCATCCACTGCGCGGTGCACGCGGCCCGCCCCGACGTCCTGGCCGCCGCGCACGCACACGGGCCCTACGGCAAGACGCTGAGCAGCCTGGAGATGACCGTCGAGCCCCTCACCCAGGACGCCTGCGCCTTCTACGACGACATCGGCGTCTACGACGACTTCACCGGCGTCGTGCTCGACCGGCGCCGAGGGCGAGCGGATCGGCAAGGCGCTGGGCGCCCACAAGGCGGTCATCCTGCGCAACCACGGCATGCTGACGGTCGGCGAGAGCGTCGACAGCGCCGCCTGGTGGTTCCTCACCCTGGAGCGGACCGCCCAGTCCCAGCTGCTCGCGTACGCGGCCGCGGCCGGACTGGGCGCCAAGCCCCGCCAGATCCGGCCGCACGAGGCCGAGCAGACCCGCGGTCAGGTCGGTTTCGAGCTCGCCGGCTGGTTCCAGTTCCAGCCGATCTGGGAACGGATCAGCACCGACAACCCCGACATCTTCGCCTGACCGAGCCGGCGCGGCCGGTGGGACCAGCTCTCACCGGCCGCCCCGCAGGTCGACGGCAAGGAGCACGGCCAGGCCGACACCGACCGCCGAGAGCAGGTCGCCGAGGGTGAGCCCGTGCCCCTGCGTGACCACGAACAGGACGGCACCCTCGAGCGGCGCGTTGACGAGCGCCCAGGCGGGCGCGGCGAGCCCGCACAGGATCAGGGCGGGAAGGCGCAACCGCCGGACCCCGGTGAGGGCCACCCCGCCCGCACCCAGCCCGGCGAGCAGGGGCAACAGGGCCGACACCGCCAGCAGGGTGCCGTCGGGCAGGTCGCTCACGCCGCAGGGGCGCCGGCCAGCGAGCGCAGCAGGGCGACGTCCACCTGCTCCAGGCTGTCCACGACGAACCGGCGCCGGGCGGGCTCGAACAGGACACCTCGCACGCTGGGGACGGCCACCACGGCGCAGCCCGCCGCCTCGCCCGAGGCGACCCCGGCCGGGGAGTCCTCCAGGACCACGCACCGCGTCGGCGACACCCCGAGCCCGGCTGCGGCGGTGAGGTAGGGCTCCGGGTCCGGCTTGCCGCGGACGACCTCGTCGCCGGCGAGGGTGAGGTCGAAGGGCCCGAGACCGGTGGCCAGGGCGGCGTCGACGAGCGACCGGTAGGACGAGGACACCAGGGCCACCGGCACGCCCTCCTCACGCAGAGCGGTCAGCAGGGCGTGCACCCCGGGCAGGACCGGAAGCGTCTCGGTGAACAGCTCGACCATCCGGGCCAGCAGCGCGGCGCTGGTGGTCGCGACCGTCTCCGGCGTCGGCGCGACCCCGTAGTGCCGCAGGATCGCCGGCACGGCCACCTCGAGCCGGGTGCCCACGACCTGCGCCTTGATGGCGTCGTCCCACGCTCCGCCGAACTGCTCGGCGAGCTCCTCCTCGGCCACCGTCCAGAGCGGCTCGGAGTCGATCATGAGCCCGTCCATGTCGAACAGGACGGCGGCCAGGCCGGTCACCGGGCCGCGAAGTACTTGGCCTCGGGGTGGTGGAGGATGATCGCGCTGGTGCTCTGCTCCGGCGTGAGCTGGTGCTCCTCGCTCAGCTCGACGCCGATCCGCTTCCAGTCGAGCAGGACCTCGAGCTTGTCCTGGTCCTCGATGTTCGGGCAGGCGGGGTAGCCGAAGGAGTAGCGCGAGCCCCGGTAGGCCTGCTTGGACAGCTTGGCCTGCAGGTCGGCGGCGTCCTCGGCGCCGAACCCGAGCTCGGCCCGCACACGGGCGTGCCAGAACTCGGCCAGCGCCTCGGTCAGCTGCACCGACAGGCCGTGCAGCTCCAGGTACTCGCGGTAGGCGTTCTTCTCGAACAGCACGTTCGCGACGTCGGACACATGGCGGCCCATCGTCACCACCTGGAAGGCGACGACGTCGGGCTCGCCGGACTCCTGTCCCCGGAAGAAGTCGGCCAGGCACAGCCGCCGGTCGCGGCGCTGGCGAGGGAAGGTGAACCGGCAGCGCTCGTCGCCGGAGTCGGGGTCGAGCACGATCAGGTCCTCGCCCTTGCTGACGGCGGGGAAGTACCCGTGGATGACGGCCGCCTGCATGATGCCCTCGGTCTGCACCCGGCTCAGCAGCTCGCGCAGCCGGGGGCGTCCCTCGGTCTCGACCAGCTCGTCGTAGGAGGCACCCTCGGTGCCCCGGCCGCTCTTGAGGCCCCACTGCCCGTTGAACAGGGCGCGCTCGTCGAGCCAGGAGCTGTAGTCGGCCAGCGGGATGCCCTTGGTGATGCGCGAGCCCCAGAACGGCGGCGTCGGCACGGCGTTGTCGGCGGCGACGTCGGAGCGGCCACCGATCACCGGCTCGGCCTCCTCCTTCTCGGCCCGGGCCTGCGCGATGGCCCTCGAGCGGTCGTGCCGGGCCTTGGTCTCGGCCTTCTTCGCCGCCTTCTCGGCCGACTCCTCGGGCGTGACCTCACCGCGCTTGACCGCCATCAGCTCGTCCATGAGGTGCAGCCCCTCGAAGGCGTCGCGCGCGTAGCGGACGTCGCCGTCGAACACCTCGGCGAGGTCGTTCTCGACGTAGGCGCGGGTGAGCGCGGCGCCCCCGAGGATGACCGGGAAGTCCGTCGCCATCCCCCGGGTGTTCATCTCGACGAGGTTCTCCTTCATCACCACCGTCGACTTGACCAGCAGCCCGCTCATCCCGACGACGTCGGCCTTGTGCTCGGCCGCCGCCTCCAGGATGGCGTTGACCGGCTGCTTGATGCCGAGGTTCACGACGTCGTAGCCGTTGTTGCTCAAGATGATGTCGACGAGGTTCTTGCCGATGTCGTGCACGTCGCCCTTGACGGTGGCCAGCACGATGCGGCCCTTGCCGTCGTCGTCGGTCTTCTCCATGTGCGGCTCGAGATAGGCGACCGCGGTCTTCATGACCTCGGCGCTCTGCAGCACGAACGGGAGCTGCATCTGGCCGGACCCGAAGAGCTCGCCCACCGTCTTCATCCCGCCGAGCAGCGTGTCGTTGACGATCTGCAGCGGCTTCTGCCCGGCGGCCATGGCGGCGTCGAGGTCGGCCTCGAGGCCGTTCTTCTCCCCGTCGATGATCCGCCGGCCGAGCCGCTCGTCGAGCGGCAGCTCCATCAGCAGGTCGTTGCGGCTCTTGCCGCCGGTGTCGGCCTGCACCCCCTCGAACAGGTCGAGGAAGGCCGTCAGCGGGTCGTAGCCCTCGGGCTCGGCGTCCGAGGCCGGGCGGCGGCGGTCGTAGACGAGGTCGAGCGCGACCTCGCGCTGGTCGTCGGGGATCCGGTTCATCGGCAGGATCTTCGAGGCGTGCACGATGGCGCTGGTGAGGCCGGCCTTCTGGCACTCGTGCAGGAACACCGAGTTCAGGACCACCCGGGCGGCCGGCTTGAGGCCGAAGCTGATGTTGGACAGGCCCAGCGTGGTGCCGACGCCGGGGCGGCGCTGCTTGAGCAGCTTGATGGCCTCGATCGTCTCGATGCCGTCGCGCCGCGACTCCTCCTGCCCGGTACCGAGGGTGAAGGTGAGGGTGTCGACCAGGATGTCGCCCTCGCGCATCCCGTACTCCCCCACCATCGCGTCGATGGTGCGCTCGGCGATGGCCACCTTCTTGTCGGCGGTGCGCGCCTGACCCTCCTCGTCGATGGTCAGCGTGACGACGGCGGCGCCGTGCTCCTTGACGATGGGCATGATCTTGCGGAAACGGCTGTCCGGACCGTCGCCGTCCTCGAAGTTGACCGAGTTGATGACCGCGCGCCCGCCGAGGCACTCCAGGCCCGCCTCGATCACCGGCGGCTCGGTGGAGTCGAGCATGATCGGCAGCGTGCTCGCCGTGGCCAGGCGGCTCGCGGCGTCGCGCATGTCGATGGCGCCGTCCCGGCCGACGTAGTCGACGCACAGGTCGATCATGTTGGCGCCCTCGCGCACCGCCTCGCGGCCGATGTCGACGACCTTCTCCCAGTCGGCCGCCAGCAGCGCCTCACGGAAGGCCTTCGAGCCGTTGGTGTTGGTGCGTTCGCCGACCATGAGGACGCCGGCGTCGGGCACGAACGGGACGGCCTGGTAGAGCGACGCCGCGCTGGGCTCCACCTCGGGGGTGCGGGCCGGCACCGCGCGGCCGCGGACCTTCGCCACCACCGCGGCGATGTGCTCGGGCGTGGTGCCGCAGCACCCGCCGACCAGGCCGACGCCGTACTCGTCGACGAAGTCGCTGACGGCGTCGGCCAGCGCGTCCGGACCCAGGGGGTAGACCGCGCCGTCCTTGCCGAGCTCGGGCAGACCGGCGTTCGGCATGACCGACAGGGGCACTGTCGCGTGCCGGGACAGGTAGCGCAGGTGCTCGCCCATCTCGGCCGGGCCCGTGGCGCAGTTCATGCCGATGACGTCGATGCCCAGCGGCTCCAGCGCCGTGAGCGCCGCCCCGATCTCCGAGCCGAGCAGCATCGTGCCGGTCAGCTCGACGGTGACCTGGGCGATGAGCACCACGGTCGTGCCGGTGACCGCCATGGCCCGCTTCGCGCCGACGATGGCGGCCTTGGTCTGCAGGAGGTCCTGGGAGGTCTCGACGAGGATCGCGTCGACGCCGCCCTCGATCATCGCCTCGGCCTGCTCCTGGTAGCCGTCGCGCAGGGTGGCGTACGGCACGTGGCCGAGGGTCGGCAGCTTGGTGCCGGGTCCGACCGAGCCGATCACCCACCGCGGGCGGTCCGGGGTCGAGAACGCGTCCGCGGACGCCCGGGCGATCTGCGCCCCGGCCAGGGCGGTCTCGCGGATCCGCTCGACGATCCCGTACTCGCCGAGCCCGGCCCAGTTCGAGCCGAACGTGTTGGTCTCCACGGCGTCGCTGCCGGCCTCGAAGTAGGCGTCGTGGACGGCCCGCACCACGTCCGGGCGGGTCACGTTGAGGATCTCGTTGCAGCCCTCGTGGCCCTGGAAGTCGACCTCGATGTCGAGACCGAGCCGGTCGCCCGCGCTCTGCAGCATGGTGCCCATGGCCCCGTCGGCGACGACCACCCTGGTCTTCAGGGCGTCGAGCAGGTCAGGGCGGGGAGAGGCGGACACCCGTCGAGTCTACCGAGGGCGCCCAGGCTTCCCGGCCGGTCGGCCGAGGGGTCGGTCACAGCCGCGCTAGGTTCAGCACCAACCCTGTTTCGCACCGCGAGGAGCCCCGTGAGCGCCAGCCCCTACGCCACCGTCCTCGTCGGCACGGACGGCTCGGACTCGAGCTTTCGCGCCGTCGACCGCGCCGCGCTGATCGCCCGCGACGCGGGGGCGCTGCTCCTGCTCGCCACCGCCTACCGCCCGATGTCCAGCCGCGAGGTGCAGGACGCCCAGCAGGCCCTCGGCGGCGAGAGCTACAAGGTGGCCGGGTCCACCCCTGCCGACGACGTCCTGCGTGACGCCGCCGACCGGGCCCGCGCCCTCGGGGCGACCGAGCTCGACACCCTCGCCGTCGAGGGCGACCCGGTCGACGCGCTGATCGAGCTGGTGAAGAGCCGGGGGGTCGACCTGCTGGTCGTCGGCAACCGCGGTCTGAACAGCCTCGCCGGGCGGCTGCTGGGATCGGTCCCGGCGAACATCAGCCAGCGGGCGCACTGCGACGTCCTCATCGTGCACACCACCGGCAAGGGCGCCAAGTAGCGGTGCAGCCGCTGGGCGTCCGTCCACCCGTCGCCGCAGGCCTGGACCTCGACGTCCCGGGCGTCGACGTCCGGCTCCGGGCCACCCGCTGGCCGGGCGCGGGCGTGCCGGTGCTGCTCCTGCACGGTCTGGCCTCCACGCGGCACATCTGGGACCTCGTGGTCCCGGGCCTGGCCGGTCTGCCCGTCGTGGCGATCGACCAGCGGGGGCACGGCGACAGCGACCGCCCCGAGGGCCCCTACGACGGCGACACGGTCGTCCGCGACGTCCTGCTCGCCCTCGACGCTCTCGGGCTGTCCCGCGTGGTGGTCGCCGGGCACTCCTGGGGGGCGTGGACGGCCCTGCGGCTGGCCGCGCAGGCCCCCGAGCGGGTGCTGGCCGTCGTCGCGCTCGACGGTGGGGTCGGGCCGGCCCGCCGACCCGACGAGCCCCGCGAGGTGACCCGCGAGCGGATGCGCCCGCCGGCCACCGCCCTGCCTCCTGACGACCTGCTCGCGCGCATCCGCAGCGGACCGCTGGCGCCCTGGTGGTCCGACGACGTCGCGGCGTGCGTCCTGCCGCTGTTCGCCGTCGGCGACGACGGCCTGGCCCGGGCCCGGCTCCCGATGCAGGCCCACATGGCGATCGTGGACGACCTGCTCGACGTCGACGCCGAGGCGCACCTGCCCGATGTGCGGTGCCCCACCTGGCTCGTGTCCTGCAGCCCCACCCCGGAGCGCCGGCTGGCCCTCGACAGGACCGCCGGACGGCTCGCCCGGCCGCGGGCCCAGATCTGGGACGGCGCGCTCCACGACGTCCCCCTCCAGTGGCCGGCGCTGGTGGCCGGACTCGTGCGGGCCGCCGCCGACGAGGCGGCGTCCGGCCTCGGCGGGGACCGGGGCGCGCCGTGAGGCTGCCGGCCCGTCCCGAGGGTGTCCCGCCGCTGCGCCGGCCGGTGCTCGTCGCGGCCTTCGAGGGGTGGAACGACGCGGGCGACGCGGCGACGTCGGCCGTCGAGCACCTCGAGACGGTCTGGGAGGCCACCCGGGTGTGCGAGATCGACCCGGACGAGTACTACGACTTCCAGGTCAACCGCCCCACGGTCCAGCTCGTCGACGGCGAGACCCGCCAGATCACCTGGCCCAGCACGCGGTTCTCCGTCGGCCGGCTCGACACGCAGGACCGCGACGTCGTGCTCGTGCGGGGGCTGGAGCCGAACATGCGCTGGCGGGGCTTCTGCACCGAGCTGCTCGCCATCGCCCAGCTGCTGGGCGCGCAGCAGGTGGTGACGCTCGGGGCGCTGCTCGCCGACAGCCCGCACACCCGACCGGTCCCGGTCAGCGGCACGTCGTCGGACCCGGCGCTCGCCGACAGCCTGGGGCTCGAACGGAGCAGGTACGAGGGGCCCACCGGCATCGTCGGGGTGTTCCAGGACTTCTGCACGCAGGCGGGCATTCCCGCGCTGTCGTTCTGGGCGGCCGTGCCGCACTACGTCGCCCACCCGCCGTGCCCCAAGGCGACGATCGCGCTGCTGCACCGGGTGGAGGACGCCCTGGACCTGCCCATCCCGCTCGGCGACCTCCCCGAGCAGGCGCGGGCCTGGGAGCGGCAGGTCGACGAGCTCGCCGCCGACGACAGCGAGGTCGCGGCCTACATCGCCACCCTGGAGGAGCGTGAGCCGGCCACCGACCTGCCCGAGGCGTCCGGCGAGGCGATCGCCAAGGAGTTCGAGCGCTACCTGCGCCGTCGGGGCGACGAGTAGCGGGAGCTCCCTGCGCTAGAGGGCGACGCCGAGCAGGGCGTCGACCACGTCGCGCACCAGGGCGGGGGCGGTTACGTCGTCGCCCTCGGCGCTGCACCAGGCGTCGACGGCGGCGAGGGCCGTCGGGGTGTCCAGGTCGTCGGCGAGAGCGGCCCGGACGGCCTCCAGCACTGCCGCGCCACCCGGCCCGCTCGACCGGTCGACGGCCGCGCGCCAGGCCGCGAGACGGGCCTCACCCGTGGTCAGGGAGGCCGCCGTCCACTCCCGGTCGGCCCGGTAGTGCTCGGCCAGCAGCGCCAGGCGCACGGCCCCCGGATCGGTCCCGCTACGACGCAGCACCGAGACGAACACCAGGTTGCCGCGGGACTTGCTCATCTTCTCGCCGTCGAGCCCGACCATGCCGGCGTGCACGTAGGCCCGGGCGAAGGGCCACTGCCCGGTCAGCGCCTCGGCCTCGACGGCGGAGTGCTCGTGGTGGGGGAAGGCGAGGTCGCTGCCACCGCCCTGGACGTCGAGGGTGCCGCCCAGCCGGTTCAGGGCGATCGCGGCGCACTCGACGTGCCAGCCGGGCCGGCCCCGCCCGAGCGGACTGTCCCAGGCCGGGTCGTCCGGGCGCTCGGCCTTCCACAGCAGGGCGTCGAGCGGGTCCTTCTTGCCGGGCCGGTCCGGGTCACCGCCCCGCTCGGCGAACAGTGCGGTCATCGTGGCGGCGTCGAGCCCGGCGACCTCGCCGAAGTGCGGAGCGGCGCCGACCGAGAAGTACACGTCGTCGTCGACCCGGTAGGCCACCCCCGCGTCGAGCAGCTGCACGACGGCCTCGGCGATCTCCTGCATGGCTTCGACCGCGCCGATGTAGTGCGTGGGGGGGAGCACGCGCAGGGCGGTCATGTCCTCGCGGAACAGGTCGGTCTGCTGCTCGGCCAGGCCCACCCAGTCGACCCCGTCACGAAGGGCCCGCTCGAGCAGCGGGTCGTCGATGTCGGTCACGTTCTGCACGTAGAGGACGTCCAGTCCGCGGTCGCGCCAGACCCGCACGAGGGTGTCGAAGGCCAGGTAGGTGGCGGCATGGCCGAGGTGGGTCGCGTCGTAGGGCGTGATGCCGCAGACGTAGAGCCGGGCGGTCCCCCGGGGGTCCAGGACGACACGGCCCCGGGCGGACGAGGAGTGCACGCGAACCGCCGACAGGGGCCCTTCGGGCAGCACGGGGACGGCGGTCGAGGGCCAGGACTGCATGCGGCCAGCCTAGGTGCCCGTCCTAGAAGGGCGGCCAGGGGATCGCGGGCCAGTCGGGTGACGGCTCGGGGTGCCGCCGCGACAGCAGCAGGCCGTCGACCCGCTCCACGGTGCGCCGCACCTCGGTGAGCGTGAGGTGCTCGGCCAGCGCCTCCCCCAGCGGACCCTCGAGGTCGGCGCGCAGCAGACCGAGGACGAACACCGCCTCCTCGGTCAACGGCTCGGACCGCCACTGCCACAGCAGCGTCCGCAGCTTGTCCTCGGCGGAGAAGCAGATGCCGTGGTCCACCCCCTGCACCCGCCCGTCGTGCCGGGGCAGCAGGTGGCCACCCTTGCGGTCGGCGTTGTTGACGACGGCGTCGAAGACCGCCATGCGGCGCAGGTCAGGGTGGTCGCTGCGGGCCAGCTGCGCCAGGTCGACGGTCTCGTCGACGTCGACCCACAGCTGGCACATGCCCGGCCCGAACGGGCCCTCCCGCAGCACGGTCGGGGGGACGACGTCCCAGCCGCTGGCCTCGCTGACCAGGTAGGTGGCGACCTCGCGCCCGGCCAGCGTGCCGTCGGGGAAGTCCCACAGCGGTCGCTCGCCGCGGACCGGCTTGTAGACGCAGGTGGCCGTGACGCCGTCGAGCGTGGTGGTGCAGTACAGGGTGGCGTTGCTGGCGTCGACGAGGCGACCCTCCACCGACAGCTCGCCGCGCCGGAGCAGGGTCAGGGCGTCCTCGAGCTCCAGCACGCCGTCATCCTGCGGCAGGTCTATCGCCGGTGCCCGTTCTGGCGCGGGCAGATGTGGCCCTCGGGGTCCAGGGGCAGGGCGCAGAGCGGGCACGGCGGGCGCCCTGCCGCGACCACCCGCTGCGCACGCCTGACGAAGGCGCGGGCCTGCTCGGCCGTGAGCACGACGCGCAGCAGGTCGGGGCCCTCCGAGGCGCCGGACAGCGGCTCGACCTGGGCCTGCGCCTCGTCCTCGGGCTGGGCCAGCGCCTCGATGACCACCCGCTCGGTGTCGCCGTCCCAGGCGAGCCCGAGGGCTCCGACCCGGAACTCCTCCTCGACCGGCGCGTCGAGCGGCGCGGTGTCCTCCAGCTCGCGTGGCACGACCACGGGCACGTCGGCGTCGGTGGTGCGGCGCACGGTCTCGAGCAGCTCCTCGAGCCGCTCGGCCAGGATCGACACCTGCGCCTTCTCCAGGGCGACCGAGGTGGTGCGCCCGCGGGCGCCGGCCTGCAGGTAGAAGGTCCGGTCGCCCGGCTGGCCGACCGTGCCGGCGACGAAGCGCTGCGGCGGGTCGTAGGCGAAGACCTGGCGGGGCATCCGTCGAGCCTATGCCGGGAGGCCGGTGCCGCCGCCGACGACCGCGTCCGAGGCGCCCTTGCGGCTGCGGCCCTTCTTCTTCGGCGGGAGCAGGTCGAGCACCCCGCCGCCCGTGTCGTTGGTCCGGACCACGAACGGCCGCTGCTCGGTGTAGCGGATCACCGTCACCGAGCACGGGTCGGCCTGGATCCGCTGGAAGCTGTCCAGGTGCAGGCCGAGGGCGTCGGCGACGATGGCCTTGATGACGTCGCCGTGCGAGCACGCCAGCCAGGTCGCGTCCGGGCCGAGCCGTGCGTTCCAGTCGCGCACGGCCGCGACCGCCCGGTTCTGGGTCTCCCGCAGCGGCTCGCCCTCCGGGCCGGGGAACACGACGGCCGAGGGGTGGTTCTGCACGACCTTCCACAGCGGCTCCTTGGCCAGCTCCTTGAGCGGACGGCCGGTCCAGTCGCCGTAGCGGCACTCCCCGAGGCGGTCGTCGACCTGGAGCTCGACACCCTCGCGGCCCTCGAGGACGTACCCGGCGGTGTCCAGGCAGCGGTCCAGGGGGCTGCTCACCACGGCGTCGAACGGCACCGGGCGCAGCCGCTCCGCGACCGCCAGTGCCTGCTTCACCCCCCGGTCGTCGAGGTGCAGGCCGGGGGTCCAGCCGGCCAGCACCGGGCCGGTCATGGCGGTGAGGCCGTGGCGGACGAGCACGAGGGTGGTCACGGCCGCACGCTATCGGTCCGGACCGGCCCCGGCCGACCGGCACAGCCGCCCCGGCGGCGACGGCGGCACCCGGGTGGAGCACCATGGGGCTATGACGATCATCACCGTGTCGGCCTCCTACGGCGCAGGCGGCAGCGTCGTGGCCCCCGAGGTGGCCCGTCGCCTGGGCGTGCCGTTCGTGGACCGGGCCATCAGCGCCGAGGTCGCCCGCGAGCTCGACCTCACCACGGAGGAGGCCGAGGCGGGGGTCGTGCACCGCACCTGGCTGGAGCGGATGACCTTCGCCATGAGCCCGCTCGCCGACGTCGGCGGGGGATTCCTGCCGCCCGAGCTGGAGGACGAGCAGTCGCTGCGCCGCGTCTCCGAGCGGGTCCTGCGCGAGGCGTCCCGCGACGGCGCCGTGATCCTCGGACGCGCGGCCACCTGGGCCCTGGCCGGCTCACCGGCCCTGCTGCGGGTGCGCCTGTACGGCCCGGCGCAGGCCCGGGAGCACCAGGCCTGCCGCCTGGAGGGCATCGACCTCCCGACGGCGGGCGAGCGCCGCGAGTCGGTGGACCAGGCACGCGCCGACTACGTCCGCCGCCTGTACGGCCGGTCGGTCGACGAGCCGGACCGCTACGACCTGCAGGTCGACAGCACCCGGATGCCGCTCGACGCCGTCGCCGACCTGGTGGTCCAGGCAGCCCGCACCGTCGCCTGACCCGGCGTCAGGTGACGGCCACGCCGATCAGGACGGCGAGTCCGAGCCCCACCCGGTAGGGCACGAACGCCACGATCGAGTGGCGCGCGACGAAGCGCAGCAGCAGGGCGATCGTCGCGTAGGCGACCACGAACGCCACGGCGGTCCCGACCACGACGGGGACGAGCCCCACCGGACCGCCCAGGGCGTCCTTGAGCTCCAGCAGCCCGGCGGCGGTGAGCGCCGGGATGGCCAGGAAGAACGACAGCCGGGTGGCCGTCACCCGGTCGATGCCCCTCAGCAGGCCCGCGGAGATGGTCGCCCCGGAGCGGGAGACCCCCGGCACGAGGGCGATGCACTGCGCGGTGCCGATGACGAGGGCGTCGACCACGGTCAGCTCGGCCTCCCCCCGGTCCTGGGTGGCGCGCCGCTCGGCGACCACGAGCACGACGCTCCAGGCGATGAGGGCGATCCCGACGGTCACCAGCGAGCGCAGGACCGGCCCCTTGACGACGTCGCGCAGCAGCAGTCCGACGACCCCGATGGGCACCGAGCCGACGAGGACCACCACGGCGGCCCGCCAGGCGTCGGTGTCACGGCCGGGGGCCGAGCGCAGGCCGGTGAGGAACCCACCGACGAAACGGGCGATGTCCCTGGCGAAGAACAGGAAGGTCGCCACGATGGCGCCGGTCTGGATGACCGCGGTGAAGGCCGTGACCGAGGGGTCGTCCACCTTCAGCCCCAGCAGCCCCTCGGCAATGGTCAGGTGTCCGGTGCTGCTGACGGGCAGGAACTCGGTGAGCCCCTCCACGACGCCCAGCACGACGGCATCGACGATTCCGAGGCTCAACGCAGGTCCTTCCGATGACGCACCGCGACGACCGCGGCGAACGCCAGACGGTAGAGCGCCGGGCCCCGCAACCCGGACGGGGCGCGCCGGACCGCGAGCGCCGCCGCCACCGCGGCCGCGGGGACAGCGACGGCGAGAGGGCCGCGCAGGTCGTGCAGCGCACGGCGGTCGGCCCGCAGCAGCGCGTAGCCGGCGGCGCCCGCGGTGACCGGCAGCGACAGCACCAGGGAGAACCGGGCGGCCTCGGCCCTGCCCACCCGGGCAGCGCGCAGCGCCGTGGCGGAGGCGCCGGCGCGCGAGACCCCGGGCGCCAGCGCCGCGACCTGGGCGAGCCCTGCCAGCAGCCCCTCGCGCGCCCCCACCGGTCTGTCCTGCGGCCGGCGGTCGGCCAGCGCGAGCAGGGCGGCGGCGCCGGCCATCAGCGCCGAGGTCGGCAGCGGCCGCCCGAGCCGGGCTTCGACGGTGTCGTGCACGAGCAGTCCGGCCAGCGCGGCGGGCGCCGAGGCAGCGGTCGCCACGGCGAGGTCATGCACGGTGAGCTCGCGCCGCAGAGCCCAGAGCAGACCGGCGCACGAACCGGCGTGCAGCGCCGCGGCGAAGGCGGTCCGGTCGGCGGGGGGCTCCCAGCCGAGCAGCCCCGGCAGCAGCGCCAGGTGGGCCGACGAGCTGACCGGGACGACCTCGGTCACGCCCTGCACGACCCCCAGCACGGCGGCCTGCAGCGGCGTCAGCCTCCGGCGCCCGACAGCTCGAGGGCCTCCAGGGCCGTCTTGAGGGTCGCCTTGCGCTCGTCCAGCGTGCCGACGAAGGGCGACACCGTGAGGGTGGTGACCCCGCTGGCCTGGAGCACCTTCATCTTCTCGGCGATGCGCTCCTTGCTGCCGAGCAGCGCGGTGGCGTCGAGGAACTCGAACGGCACCGCGGCGGCCGCCCCGTCGTAGTCCCGCGCCAGGTAGAGGTCCTGGATCTCCTTGGCGGCGTCCTCGAAGCCCATGCGCACGGCTAGCTGGTTGTAGAAGTTCTTCTCCCGGCTGCCCATGCCGCCGATGTAGAGCGCGGCGTACCAGCGGATCGGGTCGGCGCAGGCCCGGGGGTCCTCGCCCACCACGATCGGCACGGTCGGCACGACGTCGAAGCCGTCCATGGTCTTGCCGGCCCTGGCGCGGCCCGTGGCGATCGAGGCGAGCTGGTCGGCGGCGAAGTCGGGCGAGTAGAAGATGGCCAGCCAGCCGTCGAACTTCTCCCCGGCGAGCTCGAGGTTCTTCGGGCCGACCGCGGCGAGGTAGGTCGGGATGTGCTCGCGCACGGGATGCACCGTGAGCTGGAGGGCCTTGCCGGGGCCGTCCGGCAGCGGAAGCACGTAGTGCTGGCCGTCGTACTTCACCTTCTGGCGCGACAGCGCCATGGTCACGATGTCGATGTACTCGCGGGTGCGTCCGAGCGGCTTGTCGAAGCGCACGCCGTGCCAGCCCTCGGACACCTGGGGACCGGACACGCCGAGGCCCAGGCGGAACCGGCCGCCGGACAGGGTGTCGAGCGTGGCCGCCGTCATGGCGGTGTTGGCCGGGGTGCGGCCCGGGATCTGGAAGATCGCCGAGCCGATGTCGATCTGGCGGGTCTGCGCGCCCACCCAGGCCAGCACGGTCGGCGCGTCCGAGCCGTAGGCCTCGGCGACCCAGGCCACGGCGTAGCCGAGGTCGTCGGCCTCCTTGGCCAGCGCGAGGTTGTCGGCGTCGTTGCCGGCGCCCCAGTAACCCATGTTCAGCCCGAGCTTCACAGCCACTCTCCCCGCATCCGTCGTCGACGACCGGAACCTAGCCTGACCGGTGGTGCCCGGCCCGGCGGGCGCGGCGCCGCGGAGGCGGGCGATACCGTCCGGAGTGTGAAGCAGCGACACCTCGGACGCAGCGGCCTGGTCGTCTCGCGGCTGGCCCTCGGCACGATGACCTGGGGCCGGGACACCGACGAGGACGACGCCGCCGCCCAGCTGCTCGCCTTCGTCGGGGCCGGCGGGACGCTCGTCGACACCGCCGACACCTACTGCGGGGGTGAGAGCGAACGGGTGCTCGGGCGGCTGCTGGCCGACGTCGTCCCCCGCGACGAGGTCCTGGTCGCCACGAAGGCCTACGGCGTCGTCGGCAAGGGTCCGATGGGCCGCGGCACGAGCCGGGGCCACCTGCTGTCGGCCCTCGACGCCAGCCTGGCCCGGCTGCAGCTGGACCACGTGGACCTCTGGCAGCTGCACGCCTGGGACCCGGTGACCCCCTGGGAGGAGGCCATGGCCGCCGTCGACACGGCGGTGCAGTCCGGACGGGTGCGCTACGCCGGCGTCAGCAACTACTGCGGCTGGCAGCTCGGGGCGACGTCGTCGTGGCAGCGCGCGCTGCGCCAGGCCCCGCTGGTGAGCGACCAGGTCGAGTACTCGCTGCTCCAGCGCGGCGTCGAGCGCGAGGTGGTGCCCGCGGCCCTGGAGCTCGGCATCGGGCTGCTGCCCTGGTCCCCGCTCGGCCGCGGCGTGCTCACCGGCAAGTACCGCGGGGGCTCCCCCGCCGACAGCCGCGGCGCGTCCGAGCACTACAAGCGCTTCGTGGAGACCTACCTCGACGACGCCGCGACCTCCGTGGTCGACGCCGTCGTCACGGCCGCCGACGGGCTCGGCACCTCCCCGGTCGCCGTCGCCCTGGCCTGGGTCCGGGACCGCCCCGGCGTCGTCGCGCCGGTGGTGGGAGCCCGCAGCGCCGCCCAGCTGCAGGGTTCGCTGGCCTCGGAGGACCTCGTGCTGCCGGAGGAGATCCGCAAGGCGCTCGACGACGTCTCGGCTCCGGGCTCGGGCTACCCCGAGCAGATGCCCCGCTGGTCCAGCCCCGACCTCGAGACCGCTCCCGGGACCTAGGTGCTCCTCCAGTCCTTCGCCGAGGCCCTGCTGTGGCCCGGGCTCGGCAGCACCCTGGCGGCGGCCCTGCCCGAGGCCGCCATCACCTCCCCCGACGACGTGACCGTGCGCCGGCTGCAGGCGCTGCCCGGCGTGTCGCCGATGCGGGCCGAGCGGCTGGTCGCCTCCTTCGGGGCGGCAGGCACGGTGTACGAGGTGGCCGGCCTGCTGGCCGACGCGGGCGTTCCCCTGGCCGCCGCCGCCGCCGTCGTGCGCGCCCACGGCCCGGAGAGCCCGGCGCTGCTGCGCGAGGACCCGTGGCGGTTGCTCGACGCGGCCGGCGTCACCCTTGCCCAGGCCGACACGCTGGCCCGCTCGCTGCTGCCCGGGGCCTCGCCCACCGACCCGCGCCGCGGCGCAGGGCTCGTCGGCTTCCTGCTGCAGCGTGCCGCCCGGGAGGGCTCCACCTGCCTGCCCCTGCCCGAGCTCGCGCGCGCCCTCGGCGAGCACGGCTGGGCCGATCCCGAGTCGGCGCTGCGCGCGGCCGACGCCGGAGAGCGGGTCACCGTGACCGACGACGGCGCGGCCGCCCTCGTGAGGTACGCCATCGCCGAGGACGCCGTCGCCGAGGGGCTGGCACGGTTGCTCGCGACGGCGGAGCCCCTGGCCGACCCGGCCGCGGTGGGCGCCGTCGGCCAGCAGCTCGACGCCGCGCAGCGCACCGCCGTCGCCGTGGCGATGACCTCCGGCGTCAGCGTGCTCACGGGCGGTCCGGGCACGGGCAAGAGCCGCACCGTGGCGGCCCTGGTGAAGCTGGCGCAGGCACGCGGCCGGACGGTGGCGCTCGCCGCGCCCACCGGTCGGGCCGCCAAGCGGCTCGAGGAGCTCTGCGGCGCCCCCGCCACGACGCTGCACCGCCTTCTGGGTGCGACCGCCGGGCCGGCCGGGGCGGGGGCCTGGCAGTTCACCCGGGGCGAGGCCTGGCCGCTCGACGAGCAGGTGGTCGTCGTCGACGAGGCCTCCATGCTCGACACCGAGCTGGCCGCCGCGCTGGTCGAGGCGGTTCCCGACGGCGGTCACCTGCTGGTGGTGGGCGACCCCGCGCAGCTGCCGAGCATCGGTGCCGGTCGGGTGCTCGGCGACCTGGTCGACAGCGGGGCCGTCCCGGTGACCGAGCTGACCACGCTGTACCGCTCCGACGCCGGCGGCGGGATCGCCCGGCTGGCCACGGCCGTGCGCACCGGCGAGCTCCCCCCCGTCGACGACCCCACCCGCGAGGTCGTCGTCGTGCGGGCGGGGTCGGCCCAGGAGGCGGCGCACCGGACCGTGCAGCTGGTCGGCGACGCCATCCCCCGGGTGCTCGGCATCGCGGCCGACGAGGTGCAGGTGGTGACCCCCGTGCACCGCGGCCCGGCCGGCACCCAGGCGCTGAACGTCGCTCTCAAGGAGCGGCTGAACCCCGGTCCCGGTCAGGTCGGCGGGTTCGACGTCGGCGACCGGGTGGTGGCCACCGCCAACCACCTCGACGACGGCTGGGCCAACGGCGACCTCGGCCGGGTCACGGCCGTCAAGGAGCGCGGTCTCGTCGTGACCTTCGCCGGAACCGGACCGGTCGACGTGGGGGCGGCCTCGCTCGGCGATCTGCGGCACGGCTGGGCCATCACGGTGCACCGTGCCCAGGGGTCGGAGTTCCCCGCGGTGGTCGCGGTCCTGCCGGCCGAGGCGGGCGGCCTGCTGTCGCGGCCGCTCGTGTACACGGCGTTCACGCGGGCCCAGCGACACCTCTCGGTGGTCACGTCGGCCGGGCCGGCGGTGGCCCGGGCCGTCCGCGAGGTCGGTGCCCAGCCCCGCCGGACCCGGCTGGCGCTCCTGCTGCGCGAGGCCGTCGACCAGCTGTGACGGCGACCGAGCGCGAGCCCTGGCCGGACGCCGCCAAGGGGGTGCTGATCGTCCTGGTCGTGCTGTGGCACACGACCCGCAAGCACTACCGGCACCTGCCGTGGGTGCCCGATCAGGCCCTGGCCGGCTGGCAGGTCGTCAACGCCCTGCTGCAGCCCGTGCGCGTGCCCCTGTTCTTCCTCGTCTCGGGCTACCTCGCGGCCCGGGCGGTCCGCCGGCCCTGGGGGGTCCTGCTCCGTACCAGGGTGCGTCGCGACTACTGGCTGCACCTGGTGTGGTTCCTGATCGCCTCGGCCTTCTTCGGCCTGGTGCCCGGCCTGACCACGAGCACGGCGCACTCCGGCCGCGAGGTGGCCCTCGGCGTCGTCGTGGGGTACAGCAACACCTGGTACCTCTACGCGCTCGCGGCCTACGCCGTCGTCGCCAAGCTCTGCCTGCGGCTGCCCGTTGCGGTCTCCTTCGGGGTGGGGGTCGCCCTCGCGCTGCTGGCCGAGGTCGAGGCCGTCCCGAGCCTCGGCAACACCGAGTCGCTGCTGGCCGGGCTCCTGCCGTTCCTGGTGGGCTGCCTGCTCCCGGAACGGATCGCCGCGGTGGTGGCCCGGGCCACGTGGCGGCGCACCCTGCTGGCCGCCGCCGCCTTCCTGCCGCTGGTCGGCGTGGCCGGAGCGCTCGGGATCCGGCGCGAGGTGGTCGCCACCGTCGTGCTGGCCGCGGCGGGGAGCGCCGCCGGTCTCCTGCTCGCCGCCCGCGCCACCCGGGCCTTTCCGGCAGCAGCCCTGTCGCTGGGCCGGCTGGGCCGGCTGACGCTGCCCGTCTACGTGCTGCACCTGCCGCTGCTGGCGCTGCTGCACCGGGTCGTCTCGCCGGTGGCGCTCGACCCCGGAGGCGTCACGAACACCCTGGCCGTGCTGTACCCCGCCGCTGCCGTGGCGCTGCTGGTCGCCTCCAGCCTCGTGCTGCACCGGACCCTTGTCCGGCTGGGGCTCGGCGTCCTGTTCCGGCTGCCCACCGGCGGGCGCTCCCCCGCTAGCCTGCCCGCCATGACGAGGACGCGCGCGTGAAGGGCATCGTGCTGGCCGGCGGCTCGGGCACCCGGCTGTACCCGCTGACCCAGGGCGTGAGCAAGCAGCTGCTGCCGGTCTACGACAAGCCGATGATCCACTACCCGCTGTCGACCCTGATGCTGGCCGGCATCCAGGACATCCTCATCATCACCACGCCGCACGACCAGGAGCAGTTCGTCCGGCTGCTCGGCGACGGGTCGCAGTTCGGCTGCTCGTTCTCCTACACGGTCCAGCCCGAGCCGAACGGCCTGGCCGAGGCCTTCCTGCTCGGTCGTGACTTCGTCGGGACCGACCGCGTCAGCCTCGTCCTCGGCGACAACATCTTCTACGGCCACGAGTTCGGCCGGCAGCTCAAGCAGTACCGCGAGGTCGACGGCGGCGCGGTCTTCGCCTACCACGTCGCCGATCCCGAGCGGTACGGCGTCGTCGAGTTCGACGAGCAGTTCCGGGCCGTGTCGGTGGAGGAGAAGCCGGAGAAGCCGCGGTCGAGCTACGCGGTGGTGGGGCTCTACTTCTACGACAACGACGTCCTGGACATCGCGGCCTCGATCGAGCCCAGCGCCCGGGGCGAGCTCGAGATCACCACCGTCAACAACGTCTACCTCGCCCAGGACCGGCTCCAGGTGGCCGTGATGGACCGCGGCACCGCCTGGCTCGACACCGGCACGTTCGCCTCGCTCATGCAGGCCGGCCAGTTCGTCCAGGTGATCGAGGAGCGACAGGCGCTGAAGATCGGCTGCCTGGAGGAGATCGCCTGGCGCGAGGGCTGGATCGACGACGAGGGCCTGGAGCGCCTCGCGGCGCCGCTGCACAAGAGCGGCTACGGCCTCTACCTGTCCGGCCTGCTCGAGCGTCGCTAGGACCTGCGGCCGACAACCGTCGTGAACCTGCCGTCGGAGCGGGCCGCCGCCCGGGTCGCCGGTGGCGGTGCCCTGCGTGGTCTGGCCGCGGGAGCCGGCTACGCGGTGCTGCTCAGCCTGGTCCTCGCCGTCGAGGACCGGGTCGCGGGGGTGCCCGACGCGGTCCCGGGCGGGCTGGCCGTCCTGCTCATCGCCCTGGTGGTCGCCGCACCCGTCGGCGCGCTGGCAGGGGCACTGCTCGGTCTGGTGCTGTGGCCACTTGCCCGCGCGGTCGCCCCGGCGGCGGCCGCTGCTGTCGCCGCCCTCCTGGTCGGCGGGCTGGGGCTGCTGGCGTTCCCGCAGGCGGTGATCGGGGGGAGTCGCCTCGAGGTCGGCGAGGTCCTCACGCTGCGGCTGCTCCCGGCGGCGCTGGCGGCCCTCGCAGCTGCCCGGCACGCGTGGGTGACCGCTCAGGACGCTCGGTAGTTCACCACCACCGGACCGGCGTCGCGGCGTGGTTATCGTGGCGGCATGGCCGAGTACGAGTACCGGCGGGTGCCCATCCCCGCGGACGCCGACCGCCAGAAGACCAAGGAGCTGCTCGTGCTCCACGCCGAGTTCGGCGACTGGGAGCTCGCCCGGCACCGGATCTGGGCCGGCGGCCGCCGCGAGATCACGGTGCGGCGCCGGGTGCGCGCCGAGCCGATGCCGCCCCTGATGACCTGACGGCGCCCTGGTCTGGCGCCCTGGTTGCCGCCTCGCTGACGGCGCCGCGGTCTGGCGCCTTGGTCCTGGCGCCGCGGCCGCACGATGTCAGCAGGCGTCGAGGAAACGGTCCAGCACCCGGGTGCCGAAGCTGCAGGGCGTCGAGCGGCACGCGCTCGTCGACGCCGTGGAACATCCCGGAGAAGTCGAGGTCCGAAGGCAGGCGCAGCGGAGCGAACCCGAACCCGCGGATGCCGAGCCGGCTGAAGCTCTTGGCGTCGGTGCCCCCGGACAGCGTGTAGGGCACCGGGCGCGCCCCCGGGTCCTCCGCCTTGAGCGCGCCGACCATGGCGTCGACCAGCTCGCCCTCGAACTCGGTCTCCAGCGCGATGTCGTAGTGGACGTACTCCCGCGCGATCCTGGGCCCCAGCACGGCATCGAGCTCGCGTTCGAAATCGTCCTGGTGCCCGGGCAGGAAGCGGCCGTCGACCATGGCGTGCGCCCGCTGCGGGATGACGTTGTGCTTGTAGCCGGCATCGAGCATGGTCGGGTTGGCGGTGTTGCGCAGGGTGGCCCCGACGATGCGGGCGAGCGGGCCGAGGAGCTTGACCGTCGCCTCCATGTCCTCGGCGTCGAGCTCCACGCCGAAGGCGTCGCTGACCTCGTCGAGGAAGCGCCGGACGGTCTTGGTCACGTGCAGCGGGAACTGGTGCCGGCCCAACCGGGCGACCGCCTCGCAGAGCTCGGTCACCGCGTTGTCCGCCGAGAGCATCGAGCCGTGACCGGCGGTGCCGTCGGCGGTCAGCCGCATCCAGGCCATGCCCTTCTGGGCGGTCTCGATCATGTAGAGCCGGACGTCGTCGGAGACGCTCAGGGAGAAGCCGCCCACCTCGCTGATGGCCTCGGTGCACCCCTCGAACAGCTGCGGCTGGGTCTCCACCAGGTGTTGCGCGCCGTAGACGCCGCCCGCCTCCTCGTCGGCGAGGAACGCCAGCACGACGTCGCGGGGCGGCTTGCGCCCGGATCGCAGCCGGTCCCGGACCACCGCCAGGACCATCGCGTCCATGTCGAGCATGTCGACGGCGCCCCGGCCCCAGAGACAGCCGTCGGCGATCTCGCCGGCGAAGGGGTCGTAGGTCCACGCCTTCGGCTCGGCCGGGACGACGTCGAGGTGGCCGTGGATCAGCAGGGCGTCGCGCGCGCTGTCCTCTCCGGCCCAGCGGGCGACGACGCTGGTGCGGCCCGGCGCAGACTCGAACAGCTGGGGCTCGAGCCCGACCTCGCTGAGCTTTTCGGCGACGTACTCCGCGGCCCGTCGCTCGCCGGGACCCCGTCCGGTGCCGTCGTTGACGCTCTCGAACCGGATCAGGTCGCGGCACAGGTCGACGACCTCGTCCTGGGCCGTGGGGACGGGCTGGGTCACGGGGGCTCCTCGCGGTCCGGGTCTCCGCACGGTACGTGGGGCGCGGCCTCGCCGGTCGACCGGTCCGGGCACGCGGCGGCCAGGTCTGGCAGGGTCTGCGCGGACAGACCGGCGGCACGGACCGGGCGCGGGCGAGGCAGGAGGACGGTCGGGTGCTGATCGAGGTCGAGACGTCACAGGACCTGCTGTTCGACGACGGGGCGCCGGTGCGGGGCGGTTCTGCCCTGGCCCGGCTCGGCGACGGCTGGCTGGTCGCCCAGGACCAGGACAGCCACGGGGCCTGGGTCCGGCCCTCGGGCACGCAGCGGCTTCGCCTGCTGCCGGACCGGGCGCCGGCCGACCACGACGGCCCCGCGCCGGGTCCCGACCTGCAGGCGGCCTGCGGCCTGACCGGCCCCGCCGGCACCGGGGTCCTGCTGCTGGGGTCGGGCGCCACCCCGGACCGCTGCGGGGCCGTCGTCGTGCTGGAGCGGGACGGCGCCGTGCAGGTGGCCTCCCGGGACCTCAGCGGCCTCTACGCAGCGGTGGCGCGGGAGCTCGGGCTGCAGCCCGGACAGCTCGATGTCCAGGGCGTGGCCCGCAACGGCGACGTCCTGCGCTGGTGCTCCCGCGGAGCGGACGGGGCGCCCGACAGCAGCCTCGACGTCGGCCTGCCCGGCCTGCTCGAGGCCGTGCGTGGCGAGCGCGACCCCGGCGAGGTCCCCGTGCGAGGGCCCCGCAGGTACGCGCTCGGCGAGCTCGCCGGCGCCCGCCTCAGCGCGACCGACGCGGTGGCCCTGCCCGACGGGAGGCTGCTGCTGAGTGCGGCGGGCGGGGCGGCAGCAGCCCTCGTCCTGCTCGACGGTGACGAGGTCCTGGACCGCCAGGCCGTCCCTCCGGTCGAGGGCAGGTCCGCGCGGGTGCAGGGCCTTGCCGTGCTCGAGGTGCTCGACGACGGCGTCCGCCTGATGGCTGTCGTCGACGCCGCGGCCGCGGCGGACCCGTCGCGCGAGCTCGCCCTGCGGGTGCGCTGGTAGGTCAGCGCGGCCGGCGCGTCATCGGCAGCACCACCGGGCACCCCGCCGGCACCGGCAGGGGGTCGCCGGACACGAAGCCGAGGCGCCGGTAGAAGGTCCAGTTGCGCGGGTTGCTGCTCTCCAGGTAGGCGGGCACGCCGTCGTCGTCGCACCGGTCCAGCACCGGCTGCACCACGCGCGGACCGACCCCCGTGCCACGCGCCGCCGGGAGTGCCCCCAGCGCCTCGAGGTACCAGTGCGGCTCGCGGGGGTGCAGACGCTCGACGACGGCCTGAAGGCGCAGCGCGCGCACCACGCCGGCGCCCAGGGCACGGCCCGCGGTGGGCAGCTGCCGGGCGGTCTCCCGCAGACCGCCCTGCCAGTGGCCCGGCGGCAGCCAGACGGCCGCCGCGGACCGCTCGGGTGTGACCAGCACGAGGCCCCCCTGGGTGCGGGCTGCGGTCGCCGCGAAGGCACCGAAGACCAGGGCGAGGCGTCGCTCGCGGTCAGCGCCTCGCAGCACCCAGGCCCAGACCGGGTCCTCCACGAAGGCCGCGCCGAGGACGGCCCCCGCGTCACGCTCGGCGGGCCGGCCGGAAAGCTGCTCGACGTCGGACACGGGGGCAGCCTGCCGGTTCCGGGCGGCGCCGTCGAGGGCCGACCGCTGGGCGGCGTCGTGGTCGCGGACGCGGCGTGCCCGCGCCGGCGACCGGTCTGCGACACGCGCCGGGCGTTCGATCTGCCCGAGCGCCCCCACGACGGCCGGAGAATGGACATACTGCGCCGATGAGCACCAGTGGACGGTCGTGAGCGACCGACGCCCCGGGGACGACACCCCCAGCCGCGGCTTCGGTGCACCCGGCTTCGGCGCCCCGACCGGTGGCCGCGGCTTCGGTCCCCCCTCGGGGGCGCCCGTGCCCGGGTTCGGCGGTGGCCCGACGCCCTCCGGCCCTGCTCCCGGCGCCCCCTCGTTCGGACCCCCGGCGACCCCTGCAGGACCGGGGGGCTTCGGGCCCCGGCCGCAGGCCCCTGCGGCGTCGGGCGGCCCCGGCTTCGGTGACCGGCCCGGTGGCTCGGTGCTCCCGGAGACCACCGACGCCGTCACGGCACCACTCGGTCTGCTGGCGCTCGCCGGCGGGCTCGTGGCCGTCGGGCTGCTGCTCGCCGCCCTCGCCCACGGCCGACCGGTGCTCGCCGTGCTGGCCTGGTTGCTCGCCGGCTTCGGGGCCATCGGCGCCCTGGGCGTGTTCACCGTGACCGACGCCCGGCGGCGCACGGCGCCCTGGTACACCGGCACCGCGTCGGCCGGCCTGCTCCAGGCGGGGCTCGCCGCGGCCGCCGTCCTGGTCGTCGCGCTCGCCTCCTACCAGTTCGCCGACTGGCTGGCCCGCCGGTGACCCGGGTCCTGCGTGCCGCACTGGCCACGCTCCTGCTCCTCGGTGCGGTCGTGCTCCTGACCGCGACACCGACGACCGCCGCACCCCGGCTCCCCACCCCGCTCACCACCCCTGCTCACCACACCCCGGGCTCAGGCCGCCACCGGTGACGCCGTCCAGCAGTTCGGCGCCTGCCTCAGCGAGCAGAAGAAGGGCGACCTGCTCCTGATGCTGGACCAGTCCGGGAGCCTGCGCCAGACCGACCCGGAGGACGTCCGCGTCTCCGCGTCGGCCTTCCTGCTCAAGCAGCTCAGCCAGACGGCCGCCGCGGCGAAGGCGTCCCTCGACGTCGCCGTCGCGGGCTTCGACGTCGGCTACCAGCGCACCGTCGCCTGGCAGCGACTCGACGCGGCCTCCCTGCCGGCCGTCGTGCGCGGCGTCGAGGCCTACCGCGACCGTGACAGCGGCATCGACACCGACTACGTCAACGCCATCGCCGGGGCCCGCGACGAGCTGCGTGCGCGCCAGCGCTCCGAGGGAGGTCGCTGCCAGGTCCTGGTCTGGTTCAGCGACGGGCAGTTCGACCTCGACGTCCGCACCACCGCGAGCAAGGCCGAGCGGTACGGGACCAGCAAGGCCTACGCCCCCGGAGCCGACCTGCGCACCGAGGCGGGGACCACGCGAGCCGTGCAGGCCGGGACCACCTCGCTGTGCCGCAGCGGCGGGGTCGCCGACCAGCTGCGCGCCGCCAAGGTGCTGACCTTCGCCGTCGGGCTCGGCAAGCAGGAGCAATACGGCCTCATGCGCAGCATCGCCGTCGGAGCCGATCCGCAGTCCGGCCCGTGTGGCGCGCAGCCGGCCGGGGTCGTCGGGGACTTTCGCGCCGCGGACGAGGTCTCGGACCTGGTCTTCGCGCTGAACAGCTACACCGGGCTGGTCCCCCCGTCGACACGACCAGCGGCGTCTGTGCCCGCACCTCCTGTGCCGGAGCGGCCCGCACCTTCGTCCTGGACGCCTCGATCCGCGACGTCGACGTCCTGGCCGGGACGACGGCGCCGAAGGTCGACATCCTGCTGAGCGGACCGGGCGGCGGCAGCTCGGCCCGGTTCCACTTCGAGACGCCGGGGGTGGTCGCGACGCAGACCGTGAGCGGCCAGCAGGTCGGCGCGGAGTGGCTCAGCGACCGCCAGGTGCAGATCGACCTGTCGCGGGCCGACCTCAAGGGGTGGGGCGGGCAGTGGACCCTCGTGCCCGTGGCACCGCAGGGTGCTCCCGCGGGCACCCGGGCCCGTACCCAGCTGCGCATCACGGGCGACCTCGTGCCCCGGCTCGACGGCGCGCCCGAGCTGCGGGCCGACGCGGACGCCCGGGTGGCCGTCGGCATCGGCAGCGAGCGCGACGGCAAGCCGGTCGCGGTCACCGAGGTCCTGGGCACCGCACGCGTCTCCGCGAGCCTGGTGTCGGCCGGGGGTCCGGTGAAGCCGATCGCCGAGGGAGTGGGCCTGGCGACCGCCGCGGCGGGACTGGGCGTCGACCTCAGCGGCTTCCCCCCGGGGCCCGCCGTGCTCGAGCTGCGCCTCCTGGTGCAGACCGCCGGAACGACGGTCGGGGGCCGGGCGGTGGCGGGCACGCGACTGGCCGAGCGGCGCACCACCGTCCCCGTGACCGTCGTTCCACCGCGGGAGTTCCCCCGGGTCACCTCCGCCACCCTCGACCTCGGCCGGCGGGAGGGTGTCGGTCCGCACGACGCCGCCCTGCCGCTCGCCGGACCCGGGTGCGTGTGGCTGGAGAAGGCCGACGTCAAGACCGGTCCCTCCGGAACCGGGGCTGCCCTCACCTCGACCGCCCGCAGCGCGGACACCTGCCTGGAGGTCGACGGCACCGGGAGCCTGCCGCTGGCGCTGCGGCTGGACGACAGCGGCAACGGGACCCTGTCCGGGTTGCTCACCGTGCGGCTCGCGCCCGAGGGGGAGCCGGGGCGGGCGCTGTCGACGACCGTGCCGTTCGTCGGCGACCTCGTGCGGCCCCTCAACACCTCGGTGCTCGGGCTGACGTTCGCGCTCGCCCTGCTCCTCGGGATCGGGCTGCCGCTGCTGTTCCTCTACGCCCTGCGCTGGTGGACGGCCCGGATTCCCGGCGAGGCCCTGCGGGTCGGCACCGTCCCGGTGCGGCTCGTCGGCCGGGACGTGCAGCGCGACGGCGGGCCCTTCCAGCTCGACCTCGCCAGGGACACCCGCTTCCAGGGGGTGCCCGAGTCCGGCTTCCGGCGCCTGGACGTCGAGGGACTCGTGCTGCAGACCCGCACCGGCGTGTCCCCCACCTCGACGCCGTGGACCGAGGTGACCGCCGCGGGCTCGGTCGTCGTCACGGCCGACGGCGCGGGGCGGCTTCCCCTCGGGGTCCACGGGTCATGGGTCGCCCTGCTCGACCCCGGCCGGCCGGCCGAGGCGAAGGTCGTGGTGCTCCTGCCCACCGACGCCAGCCCCGCCATGCTCGACCAGGTGGCCCGCGAGATCCGCAGCCGGTTGCCCCAGCTGGCCCAGGAGGCCCGTGATCTCGTGCCGTCGCCGGGCGCCGGACCCGAGGGCGACGGCGGCTCCCCCGCGCCCGGCGGGTTCGGCACGCCGCCTCCCGGGTCCCCGATGCCGGGCGGGTTCGGCACGCCGCCCCCCGGGTCCCCGCCTCCAGGGTCTCCACCTCCCGGGGAGTTCGGCGCGCGACCACCCGGTGGGTTCTCCCCTCCCCCCGCGGCTCCCTGACCGACCGGGCCCCGGCCCGACCTCGCTCGTCCCCTCTCGATCGGAGCTCCTGTGCGTCCCTTCCTCCTCGTCGGCTGCGGTGGGTCCGGCGGCGTCACGCTGCAGTTCCTGCTGGACCAGCTGGCCGCCGACCTGTCGCTCAGGGGTGTGACAAGGTCCCGGACGCCTGGCAGTTCCTGCACGTCGACGTGCCCGTCTCCCCGGACGGCGTCCGGGCGGGGCTGCCGCCGGTCGTCGACCGCGCACCCCAACGGGACCTACGCCGGGCTGGCCCCCGCCGCCGGCTCCTACGCGGGAGTCGCCAACGCCCTGGTGCAGCAGCTTCTCGCCGCCGACAGCTACGCGCAGCTCGCCACCTGGTTCAGCAACCCGGCCAAGGTACCCCGTGCCCATCGGCGAGGGCGCCGGTCAGCGTCGCGCGGTCGGCCGCGTGGTCACGCTCGCCCGCCTCGCAGGTGCGCGACGGGCTCGCACCGCCGTCACCAGCATGAACGCCGCCGGGGTGCGGGGGGAGCTACGGACGCTCGGCCAGCAAGGTCTCGCCCGGGGAGCGAGGCCTGGTCGACAGCCCGCCCCTGGTCGATCGTGGTGTCGTCCATGGCCGGTGGGGCCGGCGCCAGCATGGTGCTCGACGTCTGCCGCGTGCTCAGCCAGCAGCCGAGCGTCGACCCGGCGTCGACGGCACTGTTCCTCTACACGCCCGAGATCTTCGAGCACTGCCCGACAGCCGCGTCAGCGGCGTCCCCGGCAACGCCCTGGCGATGACCGGGGAGCTGCTGCCACCCAGCTCGGCGCGGCTGCCGCCGACGACGTCGACATCTTCGAGGCGCTCGGGCTGGGGCAGGGCGCGTGCCGGACGGTCCGCGCCGTTCGGCCGCGTCTTCCCGATCGGGGCGCGCATCGGCGAGAGCGGCGCCGCCTTCGCCGACGGCAAGCTCGACCAGATCTACCGCGGCATCGGCCGCGGGCTGGCGGCCCTGATGCTCAGCGGCGAGGCCACGCAGCGCTGGGTCGGCTTCGACCTGACCAACGGCGGCGGCGCTCGACCCGATCGGGCCGACTTCGGCTGGTGCGCCGCCGAAGAAGGACCTGCAGTGGGGCTCGTTCGGCTTCGCCCAGCTCAACATGGGACGCGACCGGTACGCCGAGTACGCCGCCCAGCGACTGGCCCGCGCAGGGGGTCCAGCAGCTGGTCGCACGGGCACCTCCAGCCGGGCGACCCCGGGACGGACCAGGAGCAGCGCGACCGGCTGGTGGCCGAGCGGCTCCCGGCCTTCATCGCTGCGCCTGGGCTCCCGGCTCCGGGTCAGAGCCTCGAGCACTGGTTCGACGGGTCTTCGTCAACGCCAGCTGGGCCAGCGGCGCAGGCGACTCGTCGACCGACACGTCGAGCGCGAGCTCGCCGCAGGTGCCGGCGGCGCAGCTGCAGCAGTGGCTCGCCAACGTGCAGAACGCCGTCGCAGACACGGCGCCCCGGCTCACGACGACGCCGCCAGCCGAGCGGCTACCGACATCGTCTACGCCTGGTACGAGCGGACCCTGCCCACGACCGAGGCGCCGTCGAGCGGGCCGTCAGCACCTTCGGCCTGCCGGCGACGCTCGCGATGCTCGAACCGCGTCGGGCGCGGCCTCGACGCCATGGCCCGGGCATGACGCGAGCGCGGCCCAGGGCTCCGGCAGCGACGCCGCGCTGTCCGACCCGACGTGTGCGCCAGAGCCGCCGCCGTCGGCAGGGCAACATCGGCCTCGCGGCACGGATCCGTGCAGCTCGTCCGGGACGGGCTACGCGCGACGTCCTGCGACCGGGCCGTCGCTCGGACACGCCGCGGCCAAGCTCGCGGAGGTGCTCGGCGCGCTGCGCGAGCGAGCTACCTCGCGCCGCTGCGCGCGGCGCTCGGCGACGCGTCCGCACCGCTGCGAGACGCGGTCGGGAGCGCCGCAAGCGCGGCGCCCTCGCTGCAGCTGCGCACCGACGAGTTCGCCGAGTGGCCGGTCGAGCGCTGCGACCAGCCGGTGCCCGCGCCGGTTCACGCACGCGCAGAACGAGGTGCTGCTCATCGACGCCGCCCAGTTCGCCGGGCAGTTCGACCAGCACGTGCTGCGCACCATGAGCCTCACCGACCGTCCGGTGCTCGAACGCCCCGGACGCCCTCGACCTCGCCGCCCGCGAGATCGTGCTGGCCCAGTGGCCCACCACCGGGGCCCCGGTCGTGGAGCGGCTGCTCGAGCAGCGCGTGCGCTGGCGCCCCTCGGCGTTGTCGACCGAGCCGGGCGGCAACGAGCCGGTCGCCACCAAGCGCGGTCAGTACCGGCTGGCCGTGGACCCGAGGGAGGTGCTCGACCGGGCCCGTCGTGGACGGGGCGGCCGACGTACCCGTTCGAGCAGTTCGTCAGCACAGCCCTGCGCGACTACGTCGGCGCCGAGGAGCTCGGCGAGTCGGTGCGGGCCGAGCGGCTCGAGGAGGTCGCGCGCAAGTTCCGCGAGCACCCTGCAGCTGGCCCACCCGCTGGTGGCCGTCAACCCCGAGCTGGTGTCACGGCTGCACGGGGGGCAGCAGGCGCGGGTCGCCTACAAGTTCAGCGACGTCCCGTTCCAGGGCCTGGCCCTCGCCGACGACCTCAAGCGCTTCCTGGACGCGCCCGGCACGCACCCCTCCTCGGTGGACTTCCTGGACAGCGCCCTGCGGTCGACGTCGTCCGCGACGAGGATCGACGTCTTCGGCTCCTACCCGCCACTGGCCCCGCTGGCCTTCACCTCGCTGCTGACGCCCCTGGCCAGCGGCTGGGCCGAGGCCAACCTGCCCGCGGCGCGGGAGTCGTTCTACAGCGGGCGACGGTCCCGGCGCCTGGCCGGCGCGCTGCCGATGAACGAGCGGCAGCGACGGGCGATCGTGGCCGGCTGGTTCGTCGCTCGTCTGACCGGGCGGCTGCGCCTGCCGGGAGAGGTCAGCGGCGTGTCTGCCGTCCAGGTCTGGGACGACGCCGACAACGGCTGGCTGTCGTTCCCCCACCCCCTCATCGTCCCAGCCCTCGAGCTCAACCGGACGCCCAACAACTACCTGCCCGCCGTGCTGCTGTCCTACCTGCTGGCCGCCGCGCAGGCGACGGCCAACGAGAGCCTGCTCCCGCTGCGTCCCTACACGCTGCTGCGCAAGCACTGGGACAGCTCGACCGAGGGTGTCGACCTCCGCGTCGACGACAACCCGGCGCTGCTGACCGCCACCGAGCGCTTCCGGGCCCACTTCGCCGGCGGCCGCATCCCCGACGGCGCCCCCAAGGCGTACGCGACGCCGCCGACCGGCGACCTCGTGGTGGACAAGAAGGCGGTCGTCGACCGGCTGGTCGTGGTCCGCGACACCGTCGCCGCCGACTACCTGCCCCCCGCAGAGGGGGCGTCGCAGACCGCGGGCCGGTTCGCGACGCTGAAGCGACCGGACGACCTCTGGTCGATCCCGCTGTTCCACGAGGTCGCCCCGGACGTCCACTGGGCCACCTCGCAGCTCATCCGGGTCATCCAGGACGGCGTGGGCGCCGCCGAGTCCGACGTGCTGATCTGATGGGCCGCGCCGTCGTCGTGGTCCTCGCGCCACCCGGAGCCGTGCCCGCCGCCGTCCGCGACGTCCTGCGCGACTGGGTCTCGCTCGGGCTCGTCCAGCCTTTGGTCTGGGTGGAGGCGGTCGACGTCGATCCGGGCGGCGCGCTGTCGAGCGTCGTCGGGACGCACCTGCTCCCCGGCGACGCCCCGCGCGTCCGGGTGCAGGACCACCTCGCGAACGAGCGCTCGCTGGAGGTGCTCCGCCTCGTGGCCCTCGGGTCGGTCGGCGCGGAGACGACGCTGGTCCCGGCCGCGCTCGCCGGCCACCTGAACACCCAGCTGAGCGCGGCCGCCCCGGGCCGGCTGGTGGCCCTGCAGTGCGTGCTGACGAGGCAGGGCGCCGGGGGGTGGGAGCCCGACCTCGCCGTTCCCGGCTGGCGCACGCTCGTCGTCGCCCCGGAGGACTCCTGGAGCCCGGGGCGCACCACCACGGAGTTCGCCGTCGACGGCAACGACGCGGAGTTCGTCGCCCACGCCGCGGCCGGGCTGGCCTCGGTGGCCGGTCTGTGGACGGGCGTCGGCCAGGGACCGTTCGACGGCGCGTCCTCGGCCAGCGACGAGCCGCAGGTGGTGCGGGCGTACCTGCGGCGCCTCGACACCGCGGCGCTGACCAGCCGGCTCCGGCGCACCCTGACCGACGTCTCGGCCGGCCTCCCGCTCCCGCAGAGCACCCAGGGCCGGATCGAGGCCATGCAGGACCCGGCGGCCGGCGTCGGCCAGGTGGCGCAGGCGCTGGTCGACCAGCACCCCGCGCTGTTCGAGGTGGCCTGGGTGCAGGCCGAGCAGGTCGCCAAGAAGCGGATCACCGCGTGGGCCGCGATCGCGCTCTTCTTCGCCTTCCTGTGGAGCGCGCTGCGGGGGGCTCCGGGCAACCTGCTGGCCCGGCTGCAGGACCGCGGGGCGATCGCCATCGCCCGTCGGGTGCAGGCAGCCCTGTTCGGGGGCGACAGCCGCTACGAGGTGGTCATGCGCGGTCTGGACGCCTCCGGCCAGACGGCGGGCGTCGGAGACCTGTCGGCCGCGGCCGACGACGTCCGCGACCGGCTGGCGACCGTCGTGCCGACCGAGGGCGCCGCCACCGACCTGTCCGGCTTCTGGAGCGACGTCGCCGCCGGCGGCCTGTCCCTCGCCGACGGCGGCAACCACGGCTCCACCGTCGGTCCGCTCACCGTCGCCGGCACGCCCCGCGTCGTGCGCGACACGGCCCACGTCGCCCCCGCCCCGACCGACGCCTTCCCGCTTCCTCCCGCGGTGGCGGCCAGGCTGGGAACGCCGTCGGTGTCGCCCTACGACCAGCTGGCCCAGCAGCAGGCCGCCGAGGTCCTGGCTCAGGTCGCCCCCAGCGATCCCGCCAACGAAGCGCTGGCACGGTGGCGGCAGCGGACGGCGGCCAGCTACACCGGCCTGCTCGGGGCGCGCCTGTCGGGCGACGTCGAGTTCCGGCGGCAGTCGCTGAGCAGCCTGCTCGACCAGCTCCGGGTCGACGGCGACGGCGTGGACGAGTCCGAGCTCGCCCGCCCGCTGCGCGCGGCCAGGAGCATCCTGCTCAGCAGCCTGATCGGCCTCGTCGTGATCGCCGGCCTCACCTACCTCGTGCACCGGCTGGAGCTGCTGACCACCCTGGTGCTCACGCTGTCGGTCGTCGTGCTGGTGATCGGCTGGCTGGTCAGCCAGGTGCTCGCCCTGCTGGCGGAGCAGCGCAAGGTGTTCGCGCTGATGAACGCCCAGACCAGGCGCGACGAGGCGCTCGCCCTGGCCGGGCGCAACGTGCCCATCGCCGCCGCGGCGCTGTACCTGTCGACCACCCTCTACCAGCAGTACCTGGCCTGGGCACCGGTGCTCGGTCGCTTCCTGCGCGAGCCCTTCGGTCCCGTGCCGGAGCCCGCTCCGGCGACCCGCCTGCACGGCACCCTTCCCCGGGCGGTCGGGTTCGGCGTGGCCGACACCGACGACGAGCGGCTGGCCGCCGTCGCCCACGACCTGGGGGGAGTGGTCTTCGACCGCGGCTGGCTGCAACCCCTGTGGGAGGCGTTCCTGGCCGAGGCCCCACGGCTGCTCGGCACCGAGCGGACTGGCCCTGCGCGACGACCCGCGCCTGCTCTACCAGGACTCCGCCCGCGACGAGGACGGCCTGCTGCGCCGCTGGTCGGCCGCCGTCGTCGAGCAGGGCGTCCCGGCAGGAGCCGGCGACGCCCTGTGGCGCCGGGCCCGGGCCGCCCTGGTCGGCCGGGGCGCGGCACGCCTGTCGGAGGACCTGCTGACCCACGTCGAGGTCCAGGCGCAGCAGTCCCACGGCATCACCGAACCGGTCACCGGCAGGCAGTTCTTCACCGAGCTCACCGACGCGCTCGCCGACGTGGACCGCCACTACCTGTCGCCGCGCAGCTTCACCGACCTCGCGGTGACGCAGGACCGGCATCGGGTCGCGGCCACGGTCGCGCTGGGTCGCAGCGACGTGGCGACCCTCGGCACGGCTGGTACGACGTCGACCGGCGTCCGCTGGGTGGAGCCGCAGGAGCGTGAGGACGGCGATCTCGACCAGTTCCTCGTCATCGTGCAGACCACCTCCGCCCTGTCCGGATCGCTGCTGACCCTGGCGTCCCGGCCGGACGCACCGGCGGACTTCTCGACCGGGCCGGTGACCCGACCGACCGGCCGCTTCGGTGCTCCCGGCGCTCCCGAACCCAGCGGTTTCCGCCAGCCCGACGTCCAGACCACCTCCGCCGACGAGACCCCCCTCATCTGACGTGGTCGACTCCCTGCCCTCCCTCTGCTCGGCGCAGCCTCGTGCTGCTGCTCCTCACGGCTGCCCTGTTCTGGGGCGTGGCCGGGGCGGCCGCGGCCCGGCGCTCGGGTCGGTCGCGGCTGCTGGGCGCTCGTCGGCGGGCTCCTGCCCGGACTCGGCGCGCCCCTGATGCTCCTCCCGAGGGCCGGTGTCCGCACGGACCGCGCGCCCGCCGCGGCGGCTGTCCCCACCCTGCCGGAGCGGACCCTCCCCGCCGCGCCGTGGCCGGTCCCTGAACCCGGCCCCGGTTCTCCCCGTCGCCGGCTCGGGCTTCGCGCAGCAGGCGAGGGGCGGTGGGTTCGCCAGTCGCACGTCCGGGCGGGCGGTCGCCCCTCCGAGCACCGGCTTCGCGTCCACAGCCTCCGCAGCTCCCGGTCTCGGTGCTCCCGGTGCCGGTGCTCCCGGTGCCGGTGCCGGTGCCGGTGCCCCCGGGTTCGCCGTCGCCGCCCGGCGGACCGTGGCGCCCCCGGTGGTCAGCGCGGGTCCCTTCCGCGGCAGCGGGGTCGGCGCACCGCGGGGGCCTGGTCGCTGCTGCTCGCCCTCCCGGCGGCGCTCGCGGCGCTCGCCCTGCTGTCGGCATCCGCTCAGCCGTGGCTGGTCGTGCAGGCCTCCACCGTGAAGGCAGCGGGATCGGGGCCGGCACGTTCGGCTTCTCCGGACTGCTGGTCGTCGTCGGCCGCGCTCGCCATGGTGGCCCTCGCCGTCGCGCAGGTCGCCCGCCCGCGCGGCAGCTGGCCCGTGCTGGGGGCCGCCGTCGGAGCCACCGCCCTGCTGGTGTCGCTGGAGATCCTGCTGGCCACGGACACCGCCCGCGACCTCGTCGCGCTCGCCGGAGACCGCGTGCCCCGCGGCACCGGCGTCCGCTCCGGCGCTGGCGCCCGGTCGCTGCTGCTGGCCGGCGCGCTCGCCTCCCTCTGGTCGGTGCTGGCGATCGCCACCTGCCCTGCCCGCGTCGATCTCGCCCCGGCGCTAGCCCGACCCGTTCAGGAGCCGCACCCTCATGTCCGATCCCCGCCTGCTGCAGGCCCTGCTCGCCTGGCGTCAGGACCAGCTGGACTCGGCGCGGCCGAGGCCGCCCTGCCTCTGGTCGGCGACCTCACCACCATCGCCTCGACCGAAGGGGTCAACCGGGCGGCGCTCGACACGCTGCCGCTGCAGCGGCTCGACCTCGTCCTGCAGTTCGCCCCCGGGGTGCTCAGCACGCTCCGGCAGGCGCGCAAGGCGGTAGAGGCGGCCGGACCGCTCCCGGAGCCGGTTCCGCCGTCGGCCGAGCCGGCCCGGTCCCCGGCGCAGAACCCCCCAGGAGTCGCCGCGTTCGCGCCGCCGGGCCGGCGCCGCCCCGACGCCGGCCCCGCCCGCCGCTGACCCGGGATTCTTCGCGTGGAGCAACCGCGAGACTCCCGCTGCGGAGGTCGCCCCGCCCCGGAGGCCGGGAGCCGGTCGGGGCCGGTCGACGGCGACGGCCCCGTCCCGTCCTCGCGCCGGCAGTCCCGCCAACGCGGCCCCGAACGCGACGAGCCGTCGCTGCGCGCGGAGGGCTTCGCCGCGTTCGACCTCGCCGCAGCCGTACCCGCAGAGGTCGGCCGGCCGCGGACCACGCCGACCGACCAGGGCATCCGGCTGAGCGTGGGAGCCCGACTCGCCCCCGGGCAGACGGTGCTGTACCGGGTGGTGCACCGGGACGACTTCGAGGTGTGGAGCCCGGACGAGGCCACCGTCCTGTCGGTCACGACGACGACCGCCGCAGTCGACCCGGGACCGTTCAGCGCCGCCGTGCGCTTCTACGCGGTCTGGGTGAACGTGGCGCGGACGAGGCCGCGGCCCGCGGCGGCCCAGCCCAGGCTGCTCGTCAAGGGGGAGGTGGTCGGCCGCCCCCACGCGGGTCCGGGTCGAGCAGGACCATGGCACGGTCTACGTCTCCTGGGACGCCGTCGGGGCGGTCGAGCGGGTGGAGGTGCTCAGGGTGCCCGTCGCGGAGGCGGCGACGTCCACCGGCTACCAGCGCAGGTTCTCCGTCGGCGAGGTGCGCGGTCGCCGCAGCTACCAGGACGACGGCTGCGAACCCGGCACCGAGTACGAGTACCGCCTGTTCGCCGGCTGGACCGACCCGGCGACCGGCCTGGAGCGCACCAGCGCGCCGGCGACCGCGCGGGTCCTCGTCGGCACGGTGCTCACGCCGGTGCGGCGGCTCGACATCGCCGAGCGCGTCGTCGGCGACCGGACCGTCGTCGACCTCGCCTGGGACCAGCCCAGCCGCCACGACGTGGTCGTGTACCGGACCGCGACCCCTCCCTCCACCGGGGCGGCCCTGGCCGACCTCGACGTGTCGGCCCTGCCCGGGGCCGGACTGCCCGACGACCAGCGGCTCAGGGCCGAGCCGCACCTGGACGCCGGCCGGGCCGGGCTGTCCGGCATCGCCTGGCCGCAGGACTGGCCCCGGGTCCACTTCACCGCCGTCTCGATCAGCGGGACCGCTGCCCGCATCGGTGACACGGCCACCCTCAGCCGCACCAGCCGGGTCGAGGACATCCGGATCGTGGAGCGGGTGGACTGGCAGCTGCTGACCTTCAGCTGGCCGTCCGGGGCGGTGTCGGTCTCCGTGTCGACCACGCCCCGGGGCATGACGCTCGAGGACTACCCCGGCGAGGTGGTGGCCGAGCTGAGCGAGGCCGACTACCGCCGCAACGGCGGCACCCGGCTGACGCTGCCGGCCGAGGGGTGCGACGTGCACCTGGTGCCGAAGTCGTTCTTCGAACGCAAGCAGGTCGTGGCGCCGGCCGAGACGGTGTCCTACGCCGGGCTGTTCTCCCTGTGGTACCTCCTGCAGCCGCCAGGCCCCCGCCGCTCCCGCCGCGGCGCAGGGGTGGCGGGCCCGCGAGGCCGAGCCGGTCGCGGCGGCGCCGACGATGCACGAGGTCTACCTGCGCGGCGAGGGCCACCGACCCGCCGACGCGCAGGTCACCGTCAGCCTCGTGGCCCGGAGCGACCGCCTCCCCCTGTCCCGGTCGGAGCAGGAGGTCCTCGTGGCCGAGCAGCGCATGGCGCTCCCCGGCCCGGAGTGGCAGTCGCTCGGCGTGGTGGACCTGCGGCCCTACGCCGGGGGGTATGTGCGGATGTTCGCGCAGGCCGACGGCTTCGCGGTGGCCATGCTCGATCCGGCCCTCGCGAGCCTGCGTCCATGAACGACGGCCGCCTCACGTACACCTCCGTCGACGCCCGGGGAGCCGGGTCCGGCGGCTGGCAGGTCATGCAGGAGCACGACCTCACCGACGACGAGCGACGCCGGGCGCTCGAGGTGGTGGCGACCGCCATCGACCCGGCCGTCGACCTGTCCCGCTTCCCCTCCCAGACCGAGATCGACGCCCTGCCGCGCCGGCTCGTCGTCGCCACGGCGGGCGGCGGCACGCTCCTGGTGCACAGCGCCCCGGCCGGACCCGATGCGTCGGGACGGCCGGGCAACGTCTTCAACCACGTCGTCGCCGTGCAGGACCTCGCCCACGATCTGCTCGCCACGCCCGACGTGCCGCGGCCGGTGCAGCTGTGGCGCTCCCCCGACTGGCTGAACCCGTGGGGGGCCGACGCGGTGCGTGCCGGCGCGCTCCCGGCCGAGGTCCGACCTGTGGCCGGACCCGTCGTCACACGTCAGGGCGTGGCCCGGATGCTGTCGGACCGGGCGACGGCCGCCGGGCTCGGCGCCCTGCTCGACGCCGTGGGCGCCCGGATGGCCGGCACCGGTCGCCCGGTCGTGCTGCCGGTCGACGACCAGGACCGCGGCGCGCTGTGGATCGGCGCCGTCAGCCTGCTCGCCGGACCGGCCCTGACCGCCCGGCTGACGTTCAGCACCTGGGAACGCGGCTACGCGTTGCGCGCCGGTGCCGAGCTGCTCGACCTCGTGCTGGTGCCACGCATCGACGAGAGCCAGCTCCAGGGGGTCGACGCGGTGGTGCTCGACCCCGACGCGCAGCTGCCGGCCCGGGACGCGTCCTGGCCGGCCGTCCACCCCCGGGAGACGGTCCCGGTGGGCGACTGGTCGAGCCTGGTCGAGGGGGTCTGCGGTCTGCCCGAGCGGGAGATCGACGAGCTGCTGTTCGCCGTCGCCGAGCTGTCCACCCTCAACCCCCGCATCGGCCGCTCCCTGCGGCACAGCCTGGTCCCGCTGGCCCTCGCCGTCTCGGAGGGCGGGCTGCCGGGCAGCGGCGTCGCGGCCCGCGTGCTGAGCCGCGTCCCGGAGGAGCTGCTCGACGACGCCGAGAGCCGGGCCGACGTGCAGCGCCTGCTGCTGAACCACCCCCGTTCGGCGGCCGACCAGGCGCTGGCCCTGACCGAGCTCGTCGGTGAGGACTGGGACGCCGGCGCGCCACCGATCGACGGCCGGACCCGGGCCTGGCTCGAGCAGCTGCTGCGCGAGCCGAGCCTGGTGACCGGCCCCTGGCCCCCGCCGCTGCCGGCGGTCGAGGGGCTGCTGTCCGAGGCCGGGCGCCGGGGGCTCGCGGAGGTTCTCGCGGCGGCCCTTCCCCTGCTGCTCACCGTTCCGCTGGGAGACCAGGACACGGCCGTCGCGTTGGTGCGGGTCCTGGACCTCGCCGGCCTCGTGGGCGTGGACGACCTGCTGCCCCCGGAGGTCGTGGAACCCGCAGCCGCTCTCGCCGTCCAGCTCCTGCACGACGCCTCGTCCGGCCCGGACGTGCTCGCCCGGGTCGGACCGCTGTCGCCTCCCGCGCTGGAGCTGCTCGTGCCGGCCCTGGACGAGCGGGTCGAGCGCTCCGTCGAGCCGGCCGGCCGGCGGCTGCCCGACCACGTCGCGCGTTGGGCGCATCGCGTCCTGGCCGAGATCGTGCCGCCGGAGACCCCGCTGTTCCTCGAGCTCCTCCTCGTCGACCCGGCGCACCCGCACTACTGGAAGGCGCGGGCCGCGGCGGCGGCGACCCTGCTGCGCGAGCTCGCGCGCGGACCCGACACCGACCGGACGCTCGCGACCCGCGGCGCCCTGGACCGGATCGGCGACGGCACCCCCTGGAACGCCGCGGAGCTCGCCTACCTGCAGCGCCTCGTCGGCGGCCTTCCCGCCGTCGACCTCACCAGCGTGGTGCGCGACGTGCTGCGCAGCGCACCGCTGGGCTCGACCGACGCCGCCTCCCTCGCCCGACAGGTGCTCGACGGCGCGTACGGCGCGGCGACCCGGGGCACGGCGCTGGCCTGCCTGGCCGAGCTGCACGAGGCCCTGGCCGACGGACCCGCGGGCGGCGAGGACGACCACCTCGTCGACCTCATGGTGGCCGGGCTCGGGGTACCTGCTGACGGACGGGTCCCCGCCGGCCGCCGCCGAGGCGGGAGCCCAGGCCCTCGCGGCCGCCGTGCTCCTTCGCTCCCGGGCCGCTGTGCGCCACCTGCACCTGGACGCCGACCGAAGGTTCCGGCTCGGCACCCACGAGTCCGAGGTGCCCGTGCTGCTGCCGCACCTGGAGGCGGCCCTGCCGCACCTGGTGGAGGCACTGACCGTCGACGAGCGCGACGCCGCATGGCTGTTCGAGGCCGTCGCCCGCTCCGTGCACCCCAGCGGGTGGGCCCGTCCGCTCGACGGGACGCTCTGGCTCGCGCCGCTGTCCCCGCCCGTCCACGGGCGGCACCTGCTCGGCGAGGCCGTCCTCGCCGGCTACCTCGCCACCCGCCAGGACGCCGGTGGTTGGCTCGACCGGACCGCGCTGGACCTGCGGGGGTACAGCGACCAGGAGCGGCGTGAGCTCCGGCAGTGGGCGAGAGCGCTGACCCAGCCGGGACCGCCGTCGCCCTCGGCCCTGACCACCCCTGCGACGCACCCCGACACGCCACCCCCGTCCGCATGATCCCCGCACCCCCTCCCGAGAGGCTCCACCCGTGGCCGTGACCAAGCTCGCCCCCGGCGGGCACGCCCGCTGCACGCCCGGTCTGGCCACCGTCGGCTGGTCGGTGGAGGGTCTGGCCCTGCCCGACCTGGTCCTGCGCGTGGTGCAGCGGGACCGCCCGGACGTTCCGGCCGTCGCGGTGCAGCCCACCGGCCAGGGACGGGTGCTCGTCGCGGCCCTTCCCCTGGCCCTGGCCGTGGTGGTGGAGCCCCGCGCCGGAGGCGCCTTTCCCGACGGCGTGTCGGTCAGCGCCGAGCTGACGCTGCGCCTGGACGGCGTCGACGGCGACCAGTACGTCCTGCCCGAGATCGACGTGTCCGGGACGGCGTCCCAGGTGCTGCTCACGGTGGAGCCGCTCGGACCGGCCTGGGAGCTGCGTGTCCCCGAGGACGTGGCCGTCGTCCCCGACCGTCCGCGCCGGAGCACGGCGCCGGTGCCCCGGCCGACCGCCCTCGGCCGCCCGGTGCCCCGGCAGCCACCACGGAGACCGTCCCCCCCGCGCCGGAGGACGAGCCGGCAGGCGACGACCTGGTCCAGCGTGCGGCGTGGTCGATGCGGCGTCAGGCCGGGGCCGCACGGTTGGCCCCGGACGCGCGGACCGAGCTGCTGGTGGCCGTCGACCGCTCGGCGAGCCTGCTGCCGGCCCAGCGTGCCGGCGCCGTCCAGGCCCTGCTGGAGGTGCTGCTGGGCGTCAGTGCCGTCTGGGGGTCCGCCGACTCCCTCCCCGTGTGGGAGCTGGGAGCGGTCCCCAGGCCACTCCCCCAGCCGCTCGACCGGGCCAACGCACCCGGCTTCGTCACGCACGTCCTCGGGGAGCGCATCACCACCGACGGGACGCTGCTGGCCCCCCTCGTGCGGGCCACCGCGGGGGTGGGTGGGTCCCGCACGGTGGTCGTGGTCACCGACGGCGTCCCCGCCGATCTCGAGGAGGTGACCGCTGCGCTGCGGGAGACCACGCGGGCCCGGGGCACCACCCGGTGGCACCTGCTGGCGATCGCCCGGGGGACCGACGACGCCACCGTCAGGCACGAGCCCTGGCGTGACGAGCTGACGGCGCTGGCGCCTCTGGTCGCCGAGCGGCTGCTCACGGTCAGCAGCGTCGCTCCGGGCACCGGTCCGGCCTGGCTGTCGACCCGGCTGACCGAGGCCTCCGCCCTGGACGCGCTCGTGGCCGGCCTGCCCCTGCTGCCCCTCCCGTGATCGCCCTCGCCCCTGCCGTCCGGAAGGCCTGCGCCCCGTGCTGACCCGTTGCCCCCACTGCTTCACCGAGCTCGACGCCGCCCGCTATGCGTTCCGCTGCGTGGGCACCTGCGGCGAGGAGGAGGATCGCGAGCTGTCGGTCGCTCGCGGCTCGGAGGAGCGGCACCGGCCGGTCTTCGACACACCGGCCGTGCCCGGCACGCACCCGGCCGCCGCCGACTGTCCGCGCTGCGGCCACACGTCCGGCGACGAGGTCTGCCCCACCTGCCACTACGGGCTGCTCAGCGGCTGGCGCTGGGCGACGACGACCTGCGTGGCCATGGCGGGAGCGCGCGCGTCGGGCAAGAGCATCTACATCGGGGTGCTCGTCAAGCAGGCACAGCTCTGGTGCGAGCGGTACGGGCACGCCCTGGTCGCGCCCGACCCGCGCACCGACGAGCAGTACACCCGGGTCTACGAGACGCCGCTCTATGAGCGCCGGGGTCTCATCCCGCCCACGCCGACGGCCGCCGCCCGTCTGTCGCCCCAGCGCGAACCCCTCGTCTTCGACATGGGCCAGTTCGACGGGCCGCACGGTCCACGCCACCACATGCTCGTGCTGCGCGACGTCGCCGGCGAGGATCTCGAGAGCCCGGACACCGCCCCCGGGCCGTTCCGCTTCTTCGGCAACGCCGACGTCATCGCCTTCCTGTTCGACCCGATGCGCCTGCCGGAGGTGCGCGGACAGCTCGACGGCGCCGTCGACACCCAGCAGCTCCAGGGCGGCGACCCGGTCGAGGTCCTGCGCAACCTCATCCGCCTGATGCGCGGGGGGTCGGCCTTCGGGCCCCCGCTGACGACCCCCCTGGCGCTGGTCATCGGGAAGTTCGACACGCTGGCCGAGCTCGCCGACGTCGAGGGCGGGCCGATGCGCCCGGTCATGGGCAACGTGGGCGCCACCTTCAACCTCGACCCCAGCCTGGAGCCGACCTTCCTGCTGGAGGACGCCGATCGCCTGCAGGCGGAGCTGGAGAGCCTCCTGGTGCGCCTGAACGCGCGCTCGCTGTTGAACCTGGTCGACGCCTCCTACGAGCACCGTCGGCTGTTCGCCGTCTCTGCCCTGGGCGCCCTGCCCGCAGACGCCGAGAGCGTCTCGGCGCGCGGCATCGCCCCCTTCCGGGTGCTCGACCCGCTGAAGTGGGCGCTGTCACGCACCGGCCTGATCGCCCAGGCCTGAGAGCTCGACCGTCCGTTCCGGCAGGTCGGGCGACGCGGGACGCCTCCTGGGGCAGGATGCCTCCACCATCACCGGAGTCTGGAGTGTCCATGTCCGTCACCCTCGCCAAGGGCGCCAACATCTCCCTCGACAAGGAGGCGCCGGGGCTCACGTCGGTGCTCGTCGGCCTCGGCTGGGACGAGCGGGTCACCACCGGGTTCGAGTTCGACCTCGATGCCAGCGCCCTCATGCTCGGCGAGGACGGCCGGGTGCTGTCCGACCTCCACTTCGTGTTCTACAACAACCTCATCAGCCCGGACGGGTCGGTCGAGCACACCGGCGACAACCGTGACGGCCAGGGCGACGGCGACGACGAGATCGTCAAGGTCGACCTCGCCCAGGTCCCGAGCCAGTGCACCCGCATCGTGTTCCCGGTCTCGATCCACGATGCGCAGGCCCGTCGGCAGAACTTCGGGCAGGTGGCGAACGCCTTCATCCGGATCGTCGACCAGGCCGACGGCCGCGAGATCACCCGGTTCGACCTCATGGAGGACGCCAGCACCGAGACCGCCATGATCTTCGGCGAGCTGTACCGGCACACCGGCCAGTGGAAGTTCCGGGCCGTGGGCCAGGGCTACGCCAACGGGCTGGTCGGCATCGTCCGCGACTTCGGTGTGGACGCGCGCTGACCGATGCACCACCGGTGGCTCCGACCGGCGCCGCCCCTCACCACCGACGCGCCGCGTCGACCTGAACGGAGACCACCGTGAGCACTGACGACCCGGCCGACAACGGCTGGTACGTCCCGCCGACCCAGGGCGGCCTGCAGCCCGCCTCGCTGGAGGCGGAGAACCCCACGGGTGCCGCAATCCCCCGGACGTCGCCGGGCTCTGCGCCGCTCGCCGTCCAGGGCGGCATGACCGACTACGGCGCACCCGGCGCCGGTGGCTACGGCGCCCCCATCGACTACGGCAACGGCGGCTACGGCGCCCCGACCGACTACGGCGTCGCCCCCTGGGACGCCCGGGTGCAGGCCCCGTTGGCCGCTCCGGTGTCCCGCCTCGGCGCCCTGCTCCTCGACGGCGTCCTGGCCGTCGTGACCCTGTTCATCGGCTGGGCCATCTGGTCGCTCGTGGTCTGGGGCCGCGGCACCACCCCGGGCAAGTCGCTCATGCGCCAGCGCGTCGTCGACGCCAAGACCGGCCAGACCGCCACCTGGGGCCACATGGCCGTGCGACAGCTGCTCGTCGGCGGACTCCTCGCCGGAGTTCTGAACAGCTTCACCTTCACGATCTACTCGATCGTCGACGCCTGCATGGTCTTCACCGACGGCCACCGCAGGCTCACCGACCGGATCGCCCAGACGCTGGTCGTCCAGGACTGAGCGTGCGCGGCGGCGCCCTGAATCGGACGCCGCCGGGCTCGGGGACAGTGCACAGGTGTCCCGCTAGCATCCCGACCACCTCGTCGGGAGGACGGCGCGGCAGCGCCAGGAGATCGGGGTGCACGGCGTGGGCGCGGTGATCGGGATCGACCTCGGGACGACGAACAGCGCCGTCGCCCACCTCGACTCCTCCGGTCGGCCCCAGGTGCTGCCCAACCGGGAGGGGCAGACGGTCACGCCGTCGGTCGTGCACTTCAGCGGCGACACGGCGCTGGTCGGTGCCATGGCCAAGCGCAGTGCCTCGTCCGCGGCCCTGGACACCGTGCAGTTCGTGAAGAGGCACATGGGTGACGCGGACTGGGCCTACACCTCGGCGGAGGGCCAGACCTACCGCCCCGAGGAGGTCAGCGCGCTGGTCCTGCGCCGACTGGTCGAGGACGCCGAGGTCGCGCTCGGGCAGAAGGTCGACGCGGCGGTCATCACCGTGCCGGCCTACTTCGACGACGCCCGCCGGCGGGCGACCCAGCACGCCGGCGAGATTGCCGGTCTGCGCGTGCTGCGGGTGCTCAACGAGCCCACCGCGGCCGCCCTGGCCTACGGCGTGGACCACCAGCTCCACGGCCGGCTGCTCGTGTTCGACCTGGGGGGCGGCACGTTCGACGTCACGGTGGTCGACGTCGTCCACGGGCGGCAGTTCACCGTCGTCGGCACGGACGGCGACCGCAACCTCGGTGGGTTCGACTGGGACAACGCGCTCATGCGGTGGCTCGACCAGCGCTTCCAGGACGACGGCGGTCCGGCGCTGCTGGGCGACATCGACCGGGAGGCCGAGCTGCGCGAGCGCGCGGAGGTCTGCAAGCACACCCTGACCACGACGTCCCAGGCCACCGTGGTGCTTGCCGCCGACGGCCACACCGCCCGCCTCACCGTCACGCGCGAGCAGTTCGATGAGGTCACGTCGGCGCTGCTCTACCGCACGGAGGTCCTCGTCGAGGGCCTGCTCGACGATCTCGACAGCGACTGGGACGAGATCGACCACGTCCTGCTCGTCGGGGGATCCACCCGGATGCCCCAGGTCCGGGAGCGGCTCGCGCTCTGGACCACACCGGAGAAGGTGCTGCGCAGTCCGCGCGTCGACGAGCTGGTCGCTCTCGGTGCCGCCGTCCAGGCGGGCCTGGAGACCCTCGACGAGCCCGGCGAGCTGGTGCCCTTCGCCCGGGCGTCCCTGCAGCAGCTGACGGTCGCGGACGTCACGAGCCACGGCCTGGGCATCCTCGTCCAGGACCCGCAGACCGGGCGCCGCGCCAACTCGGTCGTCATCCCCCGCAACCGGCCCGTGCCCAGCGAGGCGAGCGAGCGCTTCGCCACGACGGTCGACGGCCAGAGCACCCTCAACGTCGAGGTGACCCAGGGCGACGAGCAGGACGCGGACTACGTGACCGTCATCGGCACGCAGCAGATCCCCTTCCCGCCGCGCGCGGCCGGCTGGCCGATCGACATCTCGTTCCTGTACACCGCGGCCCAGCTCGTCGTCATCGCGGTCAGGGACGGCCGTTCGGGCGAACTGGTCGGCGAGTTCGAGGTGCGTAACGACGACAACATGGCGGCCGACAACGTGCGGGACGCCACGGCCCGCCTGCGCGGGATCGCGTCGGCATGACCAGCCCGTCCGCGCTCGCGCACCTGACCGCGCTGGGCCTGGACCCGGCCGCCACCGAGGCCGACGTCCTGAAGGCGCACAAGGCCAGAATCCGTCCCCTGCAGAAGCGGGCGTCGAACGCACCGGCGGCGATGCGGGACCAGGCCGAGCGCGACCAGGCCGCCCTGGAGGCCTCGACCCAGGCCCTGCTCACCGAGCTGCGGGCAGCCCGTCCGCAGCCGGCCCCGGCGGACGGCACGGCCGAGGCCGGTGGGGGGCACTACGCCGTGCTCGGGGTGGCGCCCACGGCCGGTCCGGAGCAGATCGAGGCGGCCTACGCGCAGCGCTCCCGCAAGGCGCAGCACACCGCCGGCGTCGGCACCTCACCGCAGGTGCGCCAGGACGCGAAGGCTGAGCTCACGGCGCTGGTGCAGGCGCGGGAGGTCCTGCTCGACCCCGCGCAGCGCGCCGCCCACGACCACGAGCTGGCCCACCCCACCACGGCGCCCGCACCGGTGCGGCCGGGGCCGGTCGCGCAGGCCGCGCCGCACGAGCCGGCGCCTGCCGCTCGACCGCCCGCAGGACCACCCGACGAGCCTCCGGCGGCGATGTCCGACGACGATCGCCGGCGCCGCGGCGAGCAGCGCTTCACCGCCGGTGACTTCCCGGGGGTCATGCAGCTGCTCGGCCCCCTCGTGCGGCGCTCCGAGCCGGATCCGAGGTCCGCCCGGCTGTTCGGGCTCGCCGCGGCCCGCCAGGGTCAGGCCGAGCTCGCTCTGGAGGCGTTGACCCTGGCCCGCCCTGCCGTCCCCGAGGACCCGGAGACGGCCGCGACCCTCGTCGAGCTGCTCTCGGCGCTCTCCCGGCGGGCTGAGGCCGTCGCCTTCGCCGAGCAGGCCGCCCGGGAGGACCCGACCGACCGGCTCGCGGTGACCCGGGCGGTCCTCACGGCGCTGGCAGCGTGGCAGCAGCCCGACGCCGCCGTCCGGCTCGCCGACGCGCTGCTGGAGCCCCGGCGCGCGCACGGGCCGGCCCTGGAGTGCCTCGCCGACGTCCTGCTGGCCGCGTGCGAGGGCCACCTCACCAGGATGCGCGACGGACGGCTGGTCCTGACGTCGGCGAACCAGGCCGGCAAGGTGCAGGCGCTCGTGCCGCGGATCCTTGCCCTTCGCACGCCGCCGCCGGAGTCGCACGTCCGCCTGCGGCGTCTGCGGGTGCAGCTCATGGACGCCCGCAAGTCGTCCCAGTGGACCGGCGGCGAGCGCTGGAAGCCCTCCGCCCTCGCTCCGGGCGTCCTGGTCGCACGGGCAGGGACCCCGTGATCGAGGTCGTCCTTCTCCTGCTTCTCGCGGTCGCGGTCTTCGTCGGCCTGCGGGTCCGTCGCTTCGGCGGCCTGGCCGCGGCCTTCTCGCGCGGCGACAAGGCGCAGCGCACCGAACTGATGGCGGCCCGCAAGGTCCTTCAGCAGGCGGTCAAGGACCGGGCCGCCCGGCTCGCGCCGGTGCACCGCCTGGCGGAGTCGGCGGTGAACGCCTACACGCAGCGGGTCCGTCAGGCCGAGCAGGCGCTCACCCTGGCCCGCGATCCCGGCTACGGCGCCGCGGTCGGCCGACTCGGCCCGGTGACCCTGTACGAGCACGCGCTGGTGCTGCCCGGCGAGGCGGTCCCGCTGCGCTCCCTGGGTGTGGCGGTCCAGCCCGCGTACAACACGGCAGCCCTGCTCGTGCAGCTCCCCGACGGACGGCGGCTGAGCCACTCCTTCTCCACCGAGCTGCGCACCGACAGCCAGGGCCGCCGGGTCCGGGAGTTCGACGACCAGCAGGTCCAGCGGCTGGCCGACAGTGTCCACAACGCCGTGCTGGTCGAGGAGCAGTTCCGGCTGGCGCAGCCGCGTCTCGTCGCCGAGGCCGACGCGGCGCTCCAGAGGGCGCACGCCGACACCGGCGACATGGCGGCCGCCCTGGCCCGGCTCGACAGCGTGCAGCAGAGCGCACCGTTCACCGACGAGGCCGTCGCCGCCCACGAGCGGCTCACCGTGCTCGAGGACCGCTGGGCGCTGCGGCTGGCCGGGCCAGGCGCCCCGCGAGGCCTCGACCCGTCGGCCTGACCGATCGTCTGTCCCGGCCCGGGGGTCAGCCCGGCCGGAGGGGTCAGCCCGCGGCGTGGCGGCGGACGCGGCGGAGTCCCAGCCCGAGCACGACCCCGGCCAGGCACAGCAGCGACGCCGCGAGCGGCAGCAGCGGGGTGGCGCCGGTGGCCGGGAGCCGGCCGGGCGCGGCCGCGACGCCGCCGCTGGTGGGCGGTCGGACGGCGCCCGCGGCCCGCCCGGCCGTGAGGCAGGTCGCCGGTCCGGCCGTGGCGAGGTCACCGGTGCGCCCCTGCAGGGTCACCGGGGCGCCGTTGCAGTTGCCGTACCGGTCCCTGACCACGCCGGGGGCCGCAGCCGCGGTCACCCGGGGGGCTCCGTCGGCGGCAGCCGGGCGGTAGGTCAGGTCGACCTCCGGAACGGCGTCGGGGTAGCGGACCCGGCCGCCGGGCTCCACCGACAGGCGCGTGCTGGGGCTGACCGCGAACGACGACGACACCAGCCGGTAGGCGTTGCCCGTGACGACGAAGCGGTGCTGCCCGAGCGGCTCGGCGCGCGGGACCTCCCACTGCAGGTCGTAGCGGCCGTCGTCGTCGACGGTCCACAGCAGCTGCTGGCCCAGGTCGTCGGTGGCCCGCACCCATCCCGACTCCGCCTTGCGCTCCACCGTGACGAAGGGCTTCCCGGCAGGCATGTCCAGCCCCCGTGGGCCGCCCTGCCAGGCGTAGGTGGTCCGGGCCAGCCGCTGCACGGCCGCGGGCTGGGCGAGGGCCGTCGCGGACGTCGCCCCCCGGCCGAACGGGCGCCCCGTCGGCCGTGACGCCGTTGCGGGGGTCGAAGGCGTAGGGGGCCGTTGCGGGCTGCCCCGAGCGCAGCTGCCCGGCGAGCGCCGCGAGCTGCTCCTGCACCAGCACCGACGATGTCCGGCCGAACATGGTCGAGCCGCCCTCGTAGTGCTGCATGTCGTACTCCTCCGGCGTCGGGAAGTACGACAGGTACTCGTTGGCCAGGCCGCTGATCTGGACGGCCTCCACGCCGCTGCCGGCGGAGGCGGCCAGGACAGCGGCCCGCACCCGGCGGCCCATCTCGACGGTCATCTCGCCGGGAACGGTCGCGACCACCCGCGGCCCGATCCGCGCCACGAGCAGCGGCACGGCGGGCGGCGGCCCTCCCCCTTCGCGCGTCACCTGGATCTTCACCCCGTGGGTGGGGTCGATCGGGTCGGCCACCGGGAGGCGGTAGCCCTCGAACGGCTGCTGGGTGACGTCGTAGAGCGGCCCGCGGCCCTCCTCGGAGCCGGTGAACAGCGGGAGGCCGGCGATCGCCGTCTTCGACGTGGGGCCGGCCGCGGTGTCCTGACCGCAGAAGCACAGCCGGGTCCACCGGGTGTCGAGGGCGGGGCGGTCGGTCATCGCGCCGCCCGCACTGCGCCATGCCTCGATCATCGCCTTGGCCTCGCGGCGTCCGACCTCCTCGGCGTAGGCCGGCCCGGTGCTGGTCAGGCCGGCGCTCATGTCGCCCTCGTCGGTGTTGCCGTAGGCGTTCACCACCTCCTGCCCGGCGGGGACGCCGCCTTCGGCCCGCAGGACGCGCTCGACCTCGCGGTTCGCGGCCCCATGGTGGTCGTCGTTGTAGACGCCGAAGGTGTAGCGGTTGACCGTGCCGTGGTCGGCGAAGGTCGACCACGTGCCGACCGGCCGGTAGCGACCGGCCACCTGCTTGTCGACCCGCAGCACCTGCACCTCGGGGTCGATGGTGTGCACGGCCCCGGCCGGGTCCTGCGAGACCGATCCCCTGCCGTACTCCTCGGTGATGCCGTGGTTGTGCAGGTGCGCCTCCAGGCTGCGGTTGGCCGTCAACCCGACGATCCTGGAGGTACCCCAGCCGAGCTTGGCGGGGGCGAGGTCGTCGTCGGCGGCCGTGATGGCCTGGACCAGCCGGTCCACCTCGAACCGGTACAGCTGGGGATCGAGCGCCCCCGCCACGTTCTGGTCGGTCGGAGTGCTCGTGCTCATGAAGACCGTGTTGTAGGTGGCGTAGTTGTAGTAGCCGCTGGGGGCGGCGTGCGTGTGGCTGGCACTGACCACGATGTTGTCCTCGCCGAACCCGCGGGCCTTGAGCCGGGCGGCCGCCTCGGCCACCACCCCTCCGGCGACGCCGTTGAGCCCCACCGCGACCAGCGCCAGCTTCCTGCCGCCACGCTCGAGCACGATCGCCCGGGCCTCGATGCGCGTGTGCACGCCGTCGAGGACGGCGTCACTGCGCACCCATCCCTGCATGTAGTAGCCGGTGGGACTGGTGAGGTCGGCCCGGCCCACCCCGGCGCGGAGCCCGTCGGCGGGCGGGGCGGCCGCCGAGCCGGGCAGGGCCAGCCCCAGCAGGCAGGCGGCGGAGGCGAGCAGGACGGCGAGAGGGCGGCGGCGCACGCCGGAACGGTACTGGCCCGCTCCGCAGAACGCGAGGGTCCTTCACGTTCTGGCGGGGGTGGCTCGCACAGGTGCACCCTCAGCAGGCGCGCCCGCTCCGACCCACCCCTGACGGGGGCGTCTTCGCCGGGAGGCGGGCCCGGGCGTTCGCGCTGCCCGGGCCCGACCCCACGACTACCCGGCGGCGGGCTTGTCGGCCTTCTTCACCGGCACCGTGCGCAGCAGCCGGCGGTTGGCGAACTCCGACATGGCCAGCTCGGACAGCTCGCGGCCGTAGCCGGACCGCTTCACGCCGCCGAAGGGCAGGTCGGGCGAGGACCCGGTCGGCTGGTTGATCCAGACCATGCCCGCCTCGAGCCGGTCGGCGACCGAACGGGCCTGCTCGAGGTCGCTGCCCATGACGGTGGCGCCCAGGCCGTAGACGCTGCTGTTGGCGAGGGCGACGGCCTCGTCGGCGTCCTTGACCCTGTAGACGACCGCGGCCGGGCCGAACAGCTCCTCGCTGTAGGCCCGCATGTCCGGGGTGACGTCGGTGAGGATGGTCGCCTGCACGAACGCGCCCTCGTGGTCGGGACGGCCGCCACCGGCGACGACGGTCGCGCCCTTGTCGATGGCGTCCTGGATCTGCGCGTGCAGGTCCTTCGCCGCGCGCTCGCTCGACAGGGGGGCCAGCGAGGTCGACGGGTCGGCCGGGTCGCCCGGGGTGAACGTCGAGAACGCCTGCTTGAGGCCCTCGACGAAGGGCTCGTAGAACTCCTCGGTGACGATCAGGCGCTTGGATGCGGTGCAGGCCTGGCCGGTGTTCTGCATCCGGCCCATGGTGGCCGCCTTGACGGTGGCGCCGAGGTCGTCGGCGTCGAGCACGATGAACGGGTCGCTGCCGCCGAGCTCGAGCACCGACTTCTTCAGGTGCTTGCCCGCGAGGGCGCCCACGGCGCTGCCGGCCCGCTCGCTGCCGGTCAGCGTGACCCCCTGGATGCGCGCGTCGGCGATGACCTGCTCGACATCGTCGATCCGAAGGTAGGTGTTGGTGAAGACGCCCTCGGGCGCGCCGGCGTCGGTGAACAGCTTCTCCACCGCCTCCGCGCACTGCGGGGTGATCTCGGCGTGCTTGAGGATGACCGTGTTGCCCAGGACGAGGTTCGGGGCGGCGACGCGGACCACTTGGTAGAAGGGGTAGTTCCACGGCTCGATGGCCAGCAGGACGCCGATGGGGAGGGTCTCGACCATGGCCTCGCCCTTGCCCATCATCGGCGTGATGGAGGTCGGCTCGAGAAAGCCCGGTCCGTTGTCGGCGTAGTAGTTGAGGATCATCGAGCAGAGCATCAGCTCGCCGACGGCTTCCTCCGCGCGCTTGCCCATCTCCGTGGTGATGAGCTTCGCGAGGTCGTTGCGGCGCTCGTCCATGAGCGCGGCGGCGCGCTTGACGACGGCGGCCCGTTCGGCGACCGGGCGCTGGCTCCACGTCTGGTAGGCGGAGTGCGCCGTGGCGACGATGCCGTCGATCGCCTCGGTCGGCGTGTAGTCGTACTCCTTCTCCGTCTTGCCGGTGAAGGGGTTGACGGTGGCGTAGCGGCGCTCGCCGGCGTTGCTCGCGGGTGCATCCTGTGTCGCGGTCACGCGGGGTCCTCGTCTGCTGGAGTGGTCGTGCCGGTGGGTCGGGTCGAGCGCCCCACCTGCGGAACGTCCGACCGACCCCACCGACCTACCCCCTCCGTCCTGCCTCAGCCCCGATCCGGTCGCACCGTGCTCCCGTCGTCCGAGCCGGCGTCCCGTGCGCCAGGGGCATCGCTGCGCCGGGGAACGACGAAGGCCCCTGACCTGATCGTGCAGGTCAGAGGCCTCGTGGTTCTGTGTCCGAGGGGGGACTTGAACCCCCATTCCCCGCAAAGGGAACTAGCACCTCAAGCTAGCGCGTCTGCCAATTCCGCCACCCGGACGAGGTGACCCGGTCACGTGCACCGGGGCGGCGCCACCATAGCAACTACCGTCGGTCCGGTGAGCCGACCCGACCGCGAGGACCTGACCCGGCAGCACGAGGCCCTGGCGGCGGCCCGTCGCGACCTTGCCGCCGCGCTCGACGACCTGGAGTCCGAGGCACACACCGCGGCCCGGGCCGCCCGCAGCAAGCGCGGCGTCCCGGACCTGCCCGCGGTGCACGCCGCCTCCCGCGCGGTGGAGCGGGCCGAGGAGGCCCTGGACCTGGCGGCCCTCGACGTCCGGACCGCGGCCGGCGAGGACGCCTGAGCCCGCTCAGCCCCCGACGAGGCGCTGCGCCACCAGCGAGACCGCGAACAGCACCGCCACCAGGGTGGTGACCCGGTCCATCAGCGCGCCCTTGACCTTCACCCGTGGCGCCCGCCTTGCCCGCCTTGCCCGCCTTGCCCGCCTTCGGTTCCTGACTCCTCGCCACGGCGACCTCCCTGTCGTCCCGGTCTGCATCGACCCGACCTCCGCCGTTCTTCTCACCCGACCGGGCACACTCGGCGACATGACCCGGGTCGTGCTCCTGCTGCGTGGGCTCAACGTCGGGCGGAGCAACCGCCTGCGGATGCCGGAGCTGGTCGGCCTCCTCGAGGGCATCGGCTGCACGCAGGTGGGCACCTACCTGCAGAGCGGCAACGCCGTCGTCACCACCACGCGCAGCGTTGCCGACGTCGTCGAGGCCGCACGCGCCGCGTTGGCCGGGGCCGGCATCGAGGTCCCCGTGATGGCCCGCCGGGCCGCCGACCTCGACGCCGTGGTCGCCGGCAGCCCCTGGGCCGACCGGGACCTCGATCCCAAGCTGCTACACGTCGCCTTCCTGTCCGGCCGGCCGGCGGCGACGGCGGTCGGGGCCATCGACCACGCGGCGCTGCTCCCCGAGGAGATCGTGGTGCGCGGCCGGGAGGCCTACCTCTGGTACGCCGGCGGCGTGCAGAGGTCACGCCTGGAACGGGTGCTCACCGGCCTCGGGGTTACGGCGACCGCCCGGAACTGGCGGACCGTCTGCGCCCTGCAGGACCTGCTCGCGAAGTAGCGCCGCGGCTATGGCAGGGTCGCGGGATGGTCCTCGAAGTCGCCCTCATCGACGTCAAGCCCGGTGCCGAGGACGCCTTCGCCGATGCCTACGGCCAGGCCAGGGCCTTCGTCACCGACACGCCCGGCTGCCGCAGCATCCGCATGACCCGCGGGGTGGAGACGCCCACCCGGTTCGTGCTGCTGGTGGAGTGGGACTCCGTGCAGGCGCACGACGTCTTCCGCAACGGCGAGGGCTTCGGCCAGTGGCGTGCCCTGATCGGTCCGCACTTCGCCCAGCCGCCGCACGTGGAGCACTTCACCGACGTGTGATCCACCGTAGGGTCCGGCAGCAGCAGGGCTCGGGGACATGCACCCCGGTCACTGCAGGGGCGACCGCGGCAGCATCCGGTCGCTGATGATGCGTCGCTGGATCTCGCTGGTGCCCTCGAAGATGGTCGTGAGCCGGGCGTCGCGCCAGTAGCGCTCCACCCGGCGCTCGGTCGTGTAGCCGTTTCCCCCGTGCAGCTGCATGGCCGCGTTGGTGACCCGCACGGCCATCTCCGTCGCCATGAGCTTGACCATGGCCGCCTCACGCTCGCACGGCACGCCCTCGTCCAGCAGATGGGCCACCTGCTGCCAGAAGGCCCGGGCCTGGGCGACGTCGGCGGCCATGTCGGCCAGAGCGAAGCGCAGCGCCTGGAAGTCGGCCAGCGGGTGGCCGAACTGCTCGCGCTCCACCAGGTAGGCCGCCGTGTCCTCGACCGCCCCGCGCGCCACGCCAACAGCCCGGGCGGCGGTGTGGACGCGGGCGATGTTGAGGCCGCGCTGCACCGAGGCGAAGCCACCCTCGTCGGCGTCGGCGCCGTCGTCGCCGTACAGACCGGTCAGGCGATCGGCGTCGGGCACCCGCAGGCCGTCGAGCTCGAGGTCCCAGGTGAGGAAGCCGTGGTAACCGATCTTGTCGATCGGATGGCCGGTGATCCCAGGGGGAAAGGCTCCGCGCTCCTTCACCACCAGGAACGGCTCGAGACCGGCCGAGCGCGACTCGCCCTCCCTGGGGTCGCGGACCCGGGCGAGCACCTCGATGAAGTCCGCCGCCAGGGCGTTGCCGGCCCACCGCTTGTGACCGGTCAGCACCCAGTGGTCGCCGTCCCGCACCGCCCTCGTCTGCACCCCCGCCAGGTCGCTGCCCGCCGTCGGCTCCGACAGCGCGATCGCGCCGATCCACTCCCCCGCGGCCGACCGGCGCATCAGCTCGGCCCGCCGGTCGTCGTCGAGCACCTGCGTGCCGAGTCCCTGCCCGCGGGCCAGGATGCTGCCGACGCTGAGCCAGCCCCGGGCCAGCTCCTCCGAGACCAGGCAGTACTCGAAGACGCCGAGTCCCAGCCCCCCGTGCTCGGCGGCCACGGTGATGCCGAACCAGCCGAGCCGCGCCATGTCGTCGATCAGCGACCGCGGCATCTCCGCCTTCTGCGGGTCCAGCGCGTCGGCGACCGGCAGCACGCTTTCGAGCGTGAACGCCCGGGCCTGGTCCTGGAGCGCCAGCCGTGCAGGGGTGGCCCAGGGCGAGAGCAGGACGGGCGGGTCGACGGCCATCCGCCGAGGGTGTCAGACCGGGAGGCGGCCCGCCTCCGGGGCCGTGCGTGGACGCGGCAGTCCAGAGACAAGGCGGGGTTCGCCGAGGTGGAACCCCTGACCCAGCCCGACGCCGTGCGCCTGCAGCAGGCGGGCGATCGCCTCGCTCTCGACGTGCTCGGCGATGACGGCCTTGCCGAGGCCACGAGCCAGCCGGACCACGGCGTCGATGACCACGAGGTCGGCCGGGTCGTCCACGCAGCCGGACACGAACTGGCCATCGATCTTGAGCAGGTCGAACGGCAGGTGCTTCACGTAGGACAGCCCGGCGAACCCCGCCCCGAAGTCGTCCAGCGCCACGGCGCAGCCCGCCTCGCGCAGACGAGTCAGTCCGGACCGTGCGGTGTGCAGCTGCGCCATGGGCGCCGTCTCGGTCACCTCCACCACCAGAACGCCCGGGGGCAGGCCGGCGTCGACCACCACCTGCACGAGCCGGCCGACCGTCGCCGGGTCGGACAGGCTGCGCCCCGAGACGTTGACACAGACCGAGCTGCCGGGATGGCGGGCGGCGTAGCCCACGGCGAACTGCGTCATCCAGGTGTCGACCTCGAACACGAGGTCGCTCTGCTCGGCGAGGTGCAGGAACGCCGAGGGCGGCAGCAGCGCACCCTCGTCGTCCGGCAGGCGCAGCAGGAGCTCCACGTGGACCACCGACCTGGTGGCGAGGTCGACGATGGGCTGGGCCACCACCGCCAGCGTCCCGGCAGCGAGCGCGCGGCGGAGCCGGTCGAGCATCTGCATCCGCGACTTGGTCAGCGGTTGGTGCTCGACGTCGTCGCTGTAGACGGCGACCCGGTCGCGACCGGACTCCTTGGCGTCGTACAGGGTGAGGTCGGCGGCCACGAGTGCGCTCTCCGGGGTGGAACCGCCGGCGAACAGCGTCAGCCCCAGCGAGCAGGTGACCCGGCCCGTCGCCTCGGTGCTGCCACCGACGACGCGGGCGTGCTCCCGGACCGCCCGGCACAGCCGGTTCCCGAGCGCGATCGCCTGCGCCCGGTCAGCGGTCGGTGACAGCACCGCGAACTCGTCGCCGCCGAGCCGGGCCACGACGTCGCCGTCCCGCACCTCCCGCCGCAGCACCTGCGCCACCCCCTCCAGAAGCCGGTCGCCGGCGGCGTGTCCGAGGGTGTCGTTGACGTCCTTGAAGTTGTCCAGGTCCAGCAGGAGCAGCGCCCCGCGATCCTGCCCGGGCGACGCACCATCGCAGTGCCGGCGCAGCTCCTCGTCGAGCCGGCGGCGGTTGACCAGCCCCGTGAGCGGGTCGTGGTCGGCCAGGTGCCGCAGCCGGTCCTCATAGGCCTTGCGGTCCTCGACGTCGACCAGGTGGACGACCACCTGACCGGGCGCCGCGCCGCCGTCGCCGACGACGTCGGCCAGCGTCGCCTCGACCCACCGGCTGCGGCCGTCCGCCTGCAGCAGGCGGGCCTCCCAGCCGGTCGTGCGCTCGCCCGCCCCGAGCGAGGCCAACCGCTCCCCGGCTCCGGGGCCGACGTCGGCGGCGAACAGCTCGTCCAGCGACCGGCCGGTGGTCGGCCGTCCCCCGGTCAGCGCTTGCAGCGCCCGGTTGCCGCGGTCCACGATGCCGTCCTTGAGCACCAGCATGGCGACGGGGGCGGCGTCGAAGGCTGCAGCCAGCTGCGCCTGCACGTCGGCGTGGGCGCGCTGTGCCTCCCGCAGTGCGGTGACGTCGCGCCAGGCGAGCACCACCTGGTCGGTCCAGAGGCTGGCCCGGACCTCCAGGACCGCCCCGTCCGCCGTCCGGGCCTCCAGCGACCGGGGCCGACCATCGCCGTCCACGTCGGCCACCAGATCCTCGACGCGGTCCGGTGGCAGGGACCGCAGCGCTGCGGGCAGCTCGGAGCGGTGCGCTCCGCGCGACAGCACGTGGACACCGTCGAACAGCTCCCGCAGGACCTCGGCCAGCTGGGTCCGCTCGAGGGTCCGGGCGTCCTCGAACAGCTGTCCGCTGCCCCCGAGGGCCGACAGACCGTGGCGCAGCGACCAGTACCAGGTGGCCACGACGGCGGTCGTCAAGTCCCAGGCGACCACGTGCGGGTCGAACAGGAGCGCCGCGGTCGGGCCGTGCTCGAGCAGGTGCACGGTGTGCAGGCCATGACCGATGCCGCAGCTGAAGAAGATCCCGGCGGTGGCGAGGGCGAGCGGATTGCGACGCCACTGGTCGTCGACGAGCAGCACCTTGCGGGCGATCGTCCAGAAGATCGCGAGATAGGCCACCGCGATCACCGTGGCCACGCTCAGCGCCGCGACGTACACCCACGCTCCAGCCCTCGGGGCCACCTGCCCTCACGCAGGGTCACGCATCACGTACGCAACGTCGATGGTCCCTTCGGGCCCCCGCGGCACGCCGAAAGGACTACCGGATGCCGGTCAGTCCCGGACGCTCGAGGCCAGCGCCCGGCGGCTCACCTCGACCATGACCTCGCGCTCGACCACCTTGACCCGCTCGCGGTCGACCTCCTCGGCGGCCCCGTCGCGGCCGCTGCGGGCCACCTTGCCGAAGGCCTGTCCGAGCTGGAGCTCGTGCACGTCGAGCTGCTCCCAGCCCTCCCAGGTGGTGTACGCGACTCCGCGCGCCTCGAGCAGCGCCGTCACGGCGGCGGGATCGCGCTCGGGAGCCTCGGCCAGACCGGGAAGGTCGTCCAGCAGGCTGCCGACGGTCTCGATCGCATCGCCCTTGGTGTGGCCGATCAGGCCGACCGGACCGCGCTTGACCCATCCGTTGGCGTAGATGCCCGCCAGCGCGGCGCCGTCGCCGTCGAGCACCCGGCCGCGGTCGTGCGGCAGGACGTGGTTGGCCTCGTCCCACGGCAACCCGGCCAGGCGGGTGCTCCGGTAGCCGACGCACCGGTAGACGGCCTGCACCGGCCAGTCGTTGATGACCCCGGTGCCCTTCACGCCGCCGTCACCGGTGTACTCCGTGCGCTCGGTGCGCAGGCCCTCGACCGCGCCGTCGCCGTAGACCTCGACCGGGCTCTCGAAGAAGTGCAGCCACAGCTTGCGCGGCCGCGGGCCGGTCCCGTTCTCGGCGGTCCGCATCGCGTAGCGCTCGAGCTCGCGGACCACGAGCTTGGTCTGGTTGTCGGTGTTGATCGCGGTGGTGCTCTCCTCGTCGACGTCGAAGTCCTCGGGCGCCATGAGCACCTCGACGTTCGGGCTGTGGTCGAGCTCGCGCAGCTCCAGCGGCGTGAACTTGGCCTGGGCCGGCCCACGCCGGGCGAACACGTGCACCTCCTCGACCGGGCTCGCCAGCAGGCCCTCGTAGACGTTCTGCGGGATCTCGGTGACGAGCAGCTCGTCGGCGGTCTTGCTGAGGATCCGGGCGACGTCGAGCCCGACGTTGCCGGCACCGATGACCGCGATGCTGCGGGCCTCGAGCGGCCAGGTCCGCGGCACATCCGGGTGGCCGTCGAACCAGGACACGAACTCGGCGCCGCCGTGGCTGCCCGGCAGGTCGATCCCGGGGATGTCGAGGTCGCGGTCCTTCTCGGCGCCGGTGGTGAACACGACCGCGTCGTAGTGCCGCTGCAGGTCCTCGAGCGAGAGGTCCACTCCGTACTCGACGTTGCCGAGGAGCCGCACGCCCGGCTTGCTGAGCACCTGCCGCAGGGCCTTGACGATGCCCTTGATGCGCGGGTGGTCGGGGGCGACGCCGTAGCGGATCAGCCCGTAGGGCGCCGGCAGCTTCTCGAACAGGTCGACGTCGACCGGCGTGCCCGACTTGTGGAGCACGTCGATGACGTAGATGCCGGCAGGTCCGGCGCCGACGACGGCAACGCGGAGCGGACGGTCTGCTGTGGGTGAGGCCACCGGGGATGCCTGCTTACGGTCTCGACGACAGGGGCGCTTGCTCGACTCGAACAGTCTCGCGGAGGCCTGGCTTCCCCACCAGGCCAGGATGGTGCTGTGCCCGAACTCACAGACGAGCCCCCCACCCCTGCGCCGGACGGCCTTCCGGTCCAGGCGTTCCCCGACCAGGCCAGCTTCGAGGCCTGGCTGCTGGACAACGGCGACCGGGCCCGCGGCCTGTGGCTGCGCCTGGCGAAGAAGGGGTCCGGCATCGCCTCGCTCACCTACCCGGAGGCGGTCGAGGCCTGCCTGTGCTTCGGCTGGATCGACGGGCAGAAGGCCTCCGATGTCGGCCCCTGGTACCGCCAGCGCATCACCCCCCGCCGCCCGACGTCGCTGTGGTCGCAGGTCAACGTGCGGGCGGTCGAGCGGCTGCAGGAGCAGGGGCGGCTCCGCCCGGGCGGGCTGCGCGAGGTGCAGCGGGCCCAGGCCGACGGCAGGTGGGACCGCGCCTACGCCCCGGCGTCCACCGCCGAGGTACCGCCGGACCTGCGGGTCGCCCTCGACGCCGACCCGGCCGCGTCAGCCGCCTTCGACGGCCTCAGCGCCACCAACCGGTATGCGGTGCTGCACCGGGTGACGACCGCCAAGCGGGTCGCCACCCGGGAGCGCCGGATCGGGGAGTTCGTGCAGATGCTCGCGCAGGGGCGCACGCCCTACCCGCAGCCCGGTCAGGAGTAGGGCAGCACCGCCGTCTGCAGGGGGGTCACGACGTTCGGCGCGTACTGCGCCAGCACGTTGCGCGGAGCCTGCATCGGCACGCTGTAGCGCCACTGCTGCCCGTCGATCTCGGTCACCGGCACGCCGAGGGTGGCGTTGTCGCTGTCGTGCGTGGCGAAGAAGTGGATGCCGTGGCTGGCGAAGGCCCCCTGCTTGTCGGTGCAGGTCAGGTCCGCGTAGGTCTTGCCGGCCAGGGCCGCGTAGCCGTCCTGGACACGCTTGTCCGTGGTCGCCTCGCCCGGCCAGGGGCGCTGCACCGGGTCGTCGCCGGTGCCGTCGTCGAGGCAGGCGTCGTCGCGGTAGTACGGCACCGCCGTGGCGTTGGTCGCCGAGGTCGCGCCCTTGAACTCGAAGACGTAGACCAGCGAACCGTTGGCGCCCTTGCCGGCCACCTGCTCGGGTCGGTCGACCGCACTGGGAAGGTCGAAGGTCGGGTCGGCGGCGTCGAAGTAGGCCGGCTGGCCGGTGACCGGCAGCTGGTCGATGCTGCCGACGTCGTCGTTGACGCCGTCGATCGGCACGCCCTCGGGGTGCACCAGGTTGTAGTAGGTGCCGGCGACGCCCTTGTTGTAGTCCCAGGAGGTGTAGAGGCCGTCGCTCGGGATCGGGTGGACGCGCACGCGGTAGCGGTAGACGTCGGCGTCGCGGTAGTAGGTCTCGGTCTTGGTCACGTTGGTGCCGGAGTCGGCGCCCCAGACCTCGCGGATCGCCCGCACCGGGCCCTGCCGCCAGCCGAGCAGGCTCGCGTTGGCCTCCCAGTTGACCTGCTCGTCCTCGAACCCGACGACGCTGATGCTCGAGTCGGGGCTCTGCTGGAAGGCGCGGCCCTTCCAGCGGTCGATGAGGTCGGCGCCGTAGAGGCCGTCGCCGTTGCCCGGAACGCCGACCTTGTCCGGCCGACGCACGGCGAGCTCGCGGACCATCCAGCGGCCCGGTGCGCGCCAGACGCGGTAGGTCGGGGTGCGTGACGGTCATGGCGTCGCTGGGGAAGCGGTCGGTGCTGGGCCGGGCGGCGACGGCCCCGGTGACCGGGTCGGTGTCGCAGACCGGGCCGGGGAGGTTCGCGCCGTAGCCGGTGTTGCTGCTGCCGAGCTTCTGCGGGTCGGCGTCGGCGAAGCTGCGGCGGTCGATCCAGCGGTCGGCGTCGTCGCCGCGCACCATCTGCACGGCGCCGTCGGCGGCGGTGAACGCGGGACCCGCCGGCCTTGCGGAACAGGTAGACGTAGCGCGTGCCGGCCGGGTCGAGCGGGTCGGCGACGCGACGGTCTGCCCGTCGTGGCGCCGGACGGGGCGGCGGTCCCGGCGGGGCGCCATCGGGCCGGCGTCGCGCGGCCTGCAGCGCGATCTCGTCGTCGTCGTCGAGGCCGGCGACCGGGTCGGCCATGGCCCGGGTGTAGTCCTGCGGCCGTCTCCTGCGGGCCGGGGGTGAAGACCCCGTCCTTGGTCGCCTGCGCGATGTCGGCCGTCAGCGTCGAGGCGGTCGGCGTAGCGGGCCGCGCAGGTGCCGAAGACCTTCTTCCAGGCCTCCTCGCCCACGCTGTGCGCGCTCGGGCGCCCAGGCGTAGGTGAGCTCCTGGTCGGTGCCGCTGTAGAAGGAGAAGTCGGAGCGGCCGTTGGCCAGGAAGTGCGGGAAGCGCTCGTCGACCTGCACGGGCACCTCGCGCCAGCCGCTTGCGCGCTCCAGGCGTAGGCCGCGACCTCGTCGACCGGCACGCCGGTGCGGGCGTCCGGCGGGACGACGAGCGTGCCGTTGTGGGCGGTGCGGCGGCTGTCGCCGCCCTGGCTCGAACCGCTGGGGTAGGGCTGCGGCCGCACCGACCGCCGCCGACCGGCTCCAGGCCGGCAGCTGCGACCCGGTCAGAACCACCGGGCTGGCGTCGCGGGCGACGGCACGACCGGGGCCCGCAGGACAGGGGCGGCGGAGGCCAGGCCGGCACCGGTGAGCGCACAGAGCGCGACCAGGCTGCCGGTGACCGCACGACGAGACGACACGGGAGAGCTCCTTCTGACAGGGTGTCGTTCCTGTTTCGCCGCCGCTACCGGTTCTCCTGCCCGCAGTGGCGGGTGAACGACCTCACAGGTCAGGGGCGGGGGACAGCCCGCGCAGAGCGGGGGCGACGTCGGGCCCGATCATCCGGAACTGCCAGCCGACCCGCTCGACGCTCTCGAGGACGACGCGGTCGGCCGCCTCCAGCTCGTCGAGGACCGGCTGGAGCGGGTCCCCGGGGATGGCCCACACGAACACGGCCTGTTCGAACAGGGGGGCGAGCTGCTCGACCGCGATCGCGGTGAAGCTGTCGCCCACGAACACCGTGCGGCCCGGCACGACCCGGCCGCCGGGGCCGACCTGCGTCGTGGTGCTGCGGACGACGTTGCGCAGACCGACCGAGCGGGGCGGCGCCTCGGTGAAGGAGACGCCCTCGTTCGTCGTGGTCCGCGCGCCGATCTCCTCGATCTCGGGGCGGCCGAGGGTGCGCGCGAGGTCGCCGTCGAGCCGATAGGTCCCGCGGTCGCCACCGAGCGCCACGAGCAGGGAGGGGTCGAGCACCCTGGCGAGCTCACGGGCGAACACGCTCCCGCCGGTCGGGCTCCAGTGCGTGTCCAGCCGCCAGTAGGTCTGCTCGTTGCGGGACGCCTGCCGCAGCGCCGGCCTCAGGTCGAGCACGCTCGGGCCGCCGTCCCGCGTCAGGGCGTCCCAGTACTCGCGGCTGCTCTGCTCCCCGCAGGCCCGCTGAGGGACGCCGTCGGCGGGGACCTGCGCCGTCATCACGCTGGCCTTGTTCGGCCCGATGGCCAGCACCGTCGGGCGGCCGGAGTCACGCAGCACCCGGGTGACCTCGGCGATCGCCGCGGCGGCCTGCGCGGCCTTGCCGGCGTACTGGCAGGCCACGGTCCAGTCCTGGGAGATGAACAGGTAGTCGTCGCTGCCCACGACGACCCGCTTCGTGCTCGCCGGCGGCGACGCCACGGAGGCCCGCGGGCTGGGCGAGCGGTCGACCCGGCCCACGTCGGCGGCCTCCTCCGGCGGGCCCGCGACGACCTCGACCGGCGGAGCGACCGGCGCCTGCCGGGCGGCCACCGCAGGGCGTGCCGGCGCGGCGGTCGCCGACAGGGCCCTCGCAGACGGGCGACCGGAGGCAGCCTCCGCCGGCGCTACGACGGACGCCGCGGGACCGGCCGGGGCCTCGAGGGCCGGACCGGCCGCCGCGCCCGGACCGGCCGGCGCGCCCGGACCCGCCAGCGCATCAGGAGGTGCCGACGGCGCCGCGAGCAGGGCGAGGCAGGTGACGACGGCAGCGGCGCCCGCCATCACCAGTCCGTTCCTGCTGTGCATCGCCACTCCTGACTGCCGCTCCCGCCTGCTCCTGCCCGACCGCCCCTGCCGCCGACAGCTCCCGGCCTGTTCGTCGGCCCTGCCCCGGCACGCGGTGCCCGACGCAGCGGCGGGTCCGGCGCGTGGACCACCGGGAGCCATCCTGCCAGCCGGTCCTCGGCGACAGTGGCGACCCCGGCGATCGTCGGGCCGCCTTCAGGGACCGACGCCCGCCACCAGGTACGGGGCCGAGATCGGCCGCACGACCTCCTCGACCGCGGACGGCTCGGGCAGCGGGCCGCTCAGACCCAGGTCGGCGAGCCGCCGGGCCGAGGGCAGGACCGTGCGCTCCAGGGAGCCGACCGAGGCGTTGAAGTCGGTGACCGTACGGGCCAGGCTCCGGCCGAGCTTGTCGACATGGGCCCCGTAGGTGCCGAGGCGCTCGAACAGGGTGCGGCCGGCCTGCAGGACCGCGGCCGCGTCCTGGGCCAGGGTCTCCTGCTGCCAGGCGTGGGCCACCGTCCGCAGCAGCGACAGCAGGGTGGTCGGCGTCGCGAGGTGCACCCTGCGGGCGAAGGCGTGCTCGAGCAGCCCCGGGTCGGCCTCCAGCGCCGGGCCCAGCAGGGCCTCTCCGGGCAGGAAGAGCACGACGAACTCGGGCGTGCTCGTGAACTGCCGCCAGTAGGCCTTGTCGGCCAGGGCGTCGACATGGGCCCGCAGGTGCCGCGCGTGGGCCGCCATCCGCCGGGAGCGCGCGACCTCGTCCGGGCTCTCGGCCGCCTCGAGGTAGGCGGCGAGCGAGACCTTGGCGTCGACGACCACCGAGCGGCCGCCGACCAGACGCACGACGAGGTCGGGGCGCAGCACGCCAGCCGGGGCCGGCCACGCTCGCCTGCTCGTCGAAGTCGCAGCGGGCGAGCATCCCGGCGTGCTCGCAGACCCGTCGCAGGTCAGCTCGCCCCAGCGACCGCGCGTCTGCGGGCGCCGCAGCGCGTCCACGAGGGCGCCGGTCTCCTGCTGCAGCCGGGCCGATCCGGCGGCGACCGTGCTCACCTGCTCACGGAGCTCGGCCGCGGCGCGCACCCGTTCGCGGTCGAGCGCGTGCAGCTGCCCCTCCACGCGGTCGAGCTGGTCGCGCAGCGGCTCGACGAAGGCCTCGACCGCCTGGGAGCGCCGCACGGCGTCGGCGTCGTCGGCCCGCAGCCGGGCCTGCGCCAGCTCGGCGGCGGCCACCCGGTCACGCAGGGGCGCCGCCCGGGCGGCAGCCACCGCGAGGCCGCAGCCCACACCGACCAGCAGACCGACGACGAGCGCGAGCAGCAGCGACAGGAACTCCATCCGCCGACCGTGCCACGGGGGTCCGACAGGTTCGCCCTAGCGGCGCAGCAGCCCCGTGAGGTCGGCGCAGGTGGCCCGCACCGCGTCCGCCGCGGCCGGCGAGAGGGCCGCGAGGTCGAAGAAGCCGTGGATGAGCCCGTCGAACCGGCGGGCGACCACCTCGACGCCGGCGGCGCGAAGGTCGCGGGCGTAGGCCTCCCCCTCGTCGCGCAGGGGGTCGAACTCGGCGGTCACGACCACGGCCGGGGGCAGGCCCTCCAGGCGTCCGCGCGCGGGCGACATGCGGGGGTCGGCCCGGTCGGCGCCGCCGGCGTAGTTGTCGCCGAACCAGCCCATGTCGTCGGCGGTGAGGAAGTAGCCCTCCGCGTTGGCCACCCGCGAGGCATGGGTCTGCCCGCCGTCGTCGACGAAGTCGGTGGCCGGGTACAGGAGCAGCTGGGCGGCCGGTACCGGGCCGCCGGCGTCACGCAGCTGCTGGGCGACGACCGCCGCAAGGTTGCCCCCGGCACTGTCACCGCCGACGACCACCCGCGCGGCGTCGCCGCCGAGCTCGGCCACGTGGTCGAACGCCCAGAGCGTGGCCGCCAGGCAGTCGTCGACCGCCGCCGGGAACGGCGCCTCGGGTGCCAGCCGGTAGTCGACCGACAGCACGACGACCTCGCTCTCCCGGCAGATCCACCGGCACTGGTTGTCGTGGGTGTCGAGGTCACCGATGACGAAGCCGCCACCGTGGAAGAACACGACGGTGGGGTGCGGCCCGTCTCCCTGCGGCCGGTACAGCCGCACCGCGACGTCGCGCCCCCCGAGCGGCAGGACGCGCTCCTCGACCGAGGCCACCGGGACGACCGCCGCCGGATCGCGGAGGTCGACCGTGAGGGTCCGGAACCCGGCCCGGGCCTGCTCGGGCGTTCCGGCGGACAGGGGCGGCCGGTCCATGGAGGCGAGCAGGGAGAGCATCCCCTGGACGGCGGGGTCGAGCGGCACGGGAGACCTCGTTCTCGGGGCGGCGGGGAGAGCACCGTACGACGCCCGGCACACGGGCGGCCGGGGTGGCGGAAAGATGCGTGCACGGATCGTGCAACCTCCCTAGCGCGGGGGCCGGACCATGCACCACAGTGCTGGGACGTGACGCCGCTCACAGGGCGTTCACCTCCGCTGCCTCCCCCTGGAGCCCTCGTGTACCGCAGCTCACCCGCCCGCAAGTACGGGCCGCTGGCCCTGCTGGCCGCCGTCCAGCTCGTCGTCGTGCTCGTCGCGCCGTCGACCGCCCCGACCGAGGCGTCGGCGGTGGCCGCCGGTGCACCGGTCGCCGTCGGCGGGGACGGGTCGGCAGCCCTTCCCGGCGAGGTCGGGGGCGACGTCGGCGTCGTCGCCGGCCCTGACGGCGGCACGGACGGCGGGAGCCCGGCCACGCCCGGCGGGACGGCCGGGACCGCGACCGACCCAGGTGGCGGCGGCGGGTCGGGGACCACGGGCGCCGGGACGGGCGGCGGCGGTTCGGCCGGAACCGGCGGCAGCACCCCGGTAACGGCCGGGACGGGCAGCACCGCCCCCGGACCGACCGGCAGCAACGCCACCACCGGCGACGTCTCGCACTGCGTCGCCGGACGTGAGTTCGACCCGAAGATCGAGTACTTCGCGCCGCCCTGCGTCCCGGGCCGCCCGGGAGCGGCCGTGCCGAACGCCGGCGCCACCAGCCAGGGCGTCACGAAGGACAAGATCGTCGTCGTCCACTACATCCCCGACTACGGCGCCGAGGTCAACGCGATCCTGCGGGCCCAGGGCCTGTTCTACGACGCCTCCAACGCGCGGATCGCCAACGCCGCCTACCAGTCGTTCATGAACAAGAACTACAACCTGGCCGGTCGCAAGATCGACATCAAGACCTTCCAGGGCACCTGCCGCACGGTGCCGCCGGACCAGCAGTGCCTCAACGGCGAGATGAACCGGATCGCCAAGCAGTTCAAGCCCTACGCCGTCTTCTTCCAGACGACCGTGTGCTCGGCCTGCTTCGCCGAGCTCGCGCGCCTCAAGGTCGTCACCTTCGGCGGCGCCGGTTTCTCGGAGGAGTTCCGCAACGCCCTCAAGCCCTACAACTACGACTACGGCGTGAGCAGCACCAAGATGAGCAAATTGTTCGCACAGTGGTGGTGCGGCCAGCTCAACGGCAAGCCGGCCGTCTTCGCGGGGGCGCAGAACGCCGCGCAGGACTTCCGCAAGACGACCCGGCAGCTCGGCGTCGTCAGCACCAACGACCCGGACAACGAGCGGGTGATCCGCAAGGTGCTCTACCCGGCGCTGAGCAAGGGCTGCGGCGCCTCGGTGAAGGGCCACGAGTACTTCTACGAGCAGAACGTCGGGACGGCGGCGACCCAGTCGCAGGCCGGCACCGCGGTGATGAACTCGCCGAACAACCCGGCGACCAGCGTCGTCTGCTTCTGCGACCCGGTGGCTCCGCAGTTCTCCTACAACGCCGCGACCAACAACAACTACTGGCCCGAGGTGCTGTTCGCCAGCAACCAGGCCCAGGACACCGATCCGGCGGGTCAGACCTACGAGGGCGACCTCGCCTGTCCGCAGCGCTCGCGCGGCTGCGCGTTCGACGGCGCCCTCGGGCTCGGGTCGGCCGAGAAGTCCGTCGCCCCCGCCGCGCTCGGCGGTGTGAAGGTCTTCCAGCGGGAGTCCAAGGCGGCGCTGCCGCTGCAGCCCGCGATCCTGGAGATCTTCTGGCAGAACTACAACATGTTCGCCAGCCTGCTGCAGATGACCGGATCCACGCTGACCCCGGCCAACATGGCGGCCGCCGCGCCCCGCCTGGGCAGCCGGGGCGGCGGGTCGACCGGCCTGAGCCGGCGGGCCTTCGTCAACGGTGAGCTGTCCTGGACCCAGGACGTGCTCGTGACCTACTTCAACAAGAACCGCACGAGCCCGTACAACAACGTCAAGGGCGCGTTCGCGCAGGCCTACGGCGGCAAGCGGTTCGGCCTCGGCCAGTTCCCCGGGGCGGCCCAGCCTCCGGTGCCGACCGTCGCCGAGAGGCGTTGAGCATGACGGACAGCACGGCCGACACCATGACCCGCGACTCCGCCGGCGGCGGGCTCTCCGGGTTCGGGGCCTCGGCGCGGTCTCTGGCCGCAGGCACCTTCGGCGGACCCGGCCGCGGCCCCACGGCGGCGCGCTACGTGGCCGTCGCCGTCGGCTACCTGCTGTTCATGAACGTGGTCGTCGGCCTGTCGCCGGCCAACATCATGAACGGGATCGCGCTCGGCTCCCTGTACGGGATCATCGCCGTCGCGCTCGTGCTGGTCTACCGGACCAGCCGCATCATCAACTTTGCGGCCAGCGCCCTTGGGGCCGTTCCGGCGATCTTCGCGCTGCTGCTCACCACCAGCAAGGGCGTCAGCTACCTGCTGACCTTCCCGGTGGCCGTCGTGGGCGGCCTGCTGGTGGGGGCGCTCACCGACAAGCTCGTCATGCGCCGCTTCGCCAAGGCTCCCCGGCTGATCGTCACCGTCGTCACGATCGGCCTGGCCCAGAGCTTCGCGGTGATCGGCTTCTTCCTCCCCGTCTGGTTCGGGGAGCGGGCCGACTCCCCCCCGGTGGTCGCGACGCCGTGGAGCGGCCTGGCCTACGAGAGCTCCCGCGGGGAGCCCATCCTCACCGGGAACCAGGTCTTCGCCTTCCTCGTGGTCGGCCTGTCGACCGCGGGCCTGGCGCTGTTCTTCTCCCGCAGCCGCATGGGCATGGCGGTGCGTGCCTCGGCCGAGAACGCCGAACGTGCCGCGCTTCTGGGCATTCCGGTCAAGCAGGTGGGCACGGTCGCCTGGGCCCTGGCCGGCCTGCTGTCCAGCCTGGCGATCTTCGCTCAGGCCCCGCTCATCGGCGTGCCGAGCGACGCCACCCTCGGTTTCGACACCCTGCTGTACGGCCTCGCCGCCGCGGTGGTCGCCGGGCTCGAGAAGATGGGGCTGGCCCTGTTCGCCGGCACCGGCATCGGCATCCTCATCTTCGCCAGCGTGGCGAAGACCGGGAGCAACGACATCGCCGCGGCGCTCATGCTGGTGATCATCCTGGTCGCCCTCCTGGTGCAGAAGAGCGTGCTGTCCCGGGCCAAGGACAGCGGGGTCTCCACCTGGCAGTCGGTCAAGGTGTTCCGGCCCGTCCCGGTCGAGCTGCGCGACGTGCCGGAGGTCCGCCGGGCCCGGGTCGTGCTGTACGCCCTCGCCGTGACGGCCGCCCTCGGCGCGCCCTTCCTGGTCGGCGACCCCAGCCTGTCGGCGCTGACGCTGCTGCCGCTGTACGGGATCGTCGCCGTCAGCCTGGTCATCCTCACCGGCTGGGCCGGGCAGATCAGCCTCGGGCAGTTCGGCCTGGTCGGCATCGGCGCGGCGGTGTCCGGCGGCATCGTCGTCGACCACAACATCGACTTCTTCGTCGCCTGCCTCATCGGCATCGCGGCCGGAGCCGTCACCGCCGTGGTCATCGGCCTGCCGGCCATCCGGATCCAGGGGCTCTACCTGGCCGTCACCACCCTGGCCTTCGGCTACGCCATGGAGAACTACATCCTCAACGAACGGTTCACCATCGGGCGGCTGCTGCTGCCCGGTGGGTTCACCGCGGCCCTGCGCCGACCGCGGCTGTACGGGCGCTGGGACCTCGAGGACGACCGCGCCTTCTACTTCGTCTGCCTCGGTGCGCTGGCCCTGACCATGGCCGCCGCCCTGGCGTTCCGCAGCAACCGCAGCGGCCGGGTGGTCATCGCCGTCCGCGACAACCAGCGGGCCGCGGCCTCCTACGCCATGAGCCCGGTGAAGGTGCGCCTCGCGGCGTTCGCGGTCAGCGGAGGCATGGCCGGGCTGGCCGGCACCCTGTTCGCCTACCTCCAGCACGACGTCATCCCGGGCAGCTACGACGTCCTGACCAGCGTGTTCATCTTCCTGGCCGCCACCGTGGCCGGCCTGACCAGCGTGTGGGCCGCCGTCGTGGGCGTGGTGCTGTTCGAGGCGACCGTGCTGTTCGGCCCGAACCTGTGGCAGGGGCTGGGCAACACCTTCGTCGAGGTCGTGCCGCTGCTGCTGACCGGACCCCTGCTGATCCTCAACCTCTACCAGAGCCCCGGAGGCCTGGCCGGCTACGCCTTCGAGCAGCGCGACACCTACCTGCGACGGCTCGCCGACAAGCACGGCATCCACGTCCCGTCGCTGGTGGCCGACCGGCTGGTGGCCGACCCCCGCGAGGACGAGGTGACCACGGTCGAGGCCGAGCACCGCTTCGAGGAGGTGGCCGCGGCGACAGAGCTGTCGCGGCCGATCGTCTGTCCGGTCTGCGCCGACGCCCTGAGCCTCGACGAGGCCGCCGCCCACGACCACCTGCGCGGCGGCACGCCCGCCCTGACTCCCGGAGGACGTCGATGAGCTGGGGCCTGCCCAAGCGCCGCACCGTCCAGGACGTGGCCCACCCCCTCGACGGCCCGCTCCTGTCGTGCCGGGGCGTCGACGTCGCCTACGACAAGGTGCAGGTGCTGTTCGGCGTCGACCTCGACGTGCAGCAGGGCGAGATCGTGGCCCTTCTCGGCACCAACGGGGCCGGCAAGTCGACCCTGCTCAAGGCCGTCTCCGGCCTGGTCACCCCCGCCGCCGGCACCATCGTGTTCGACGGCGTCGACATCACCGCCATGGACGCCGTCGACAGCGCGCGCCGCGGGATCGTGCAGGTGCCGGGCGGCAAGGCCGTCTTCCCGACCCTGACGGTCGCCGAGCACTTCACGGTCGGCGCCTGGCTGTTCGCCAAGGAGGACCCGGCCGAGATCGCCGCCCGCACCGAGGTGGTGCTCGACATGTTCCCGCGCCTGCGCGAGCGCTACGACCAGCTGGCCGGGAACATGTCCGGCGGCGAGCAGCAGCAGCTGGCTCTGGGAATGGCGTTCGTGGCCAAGCCCAAGCTGCTCATCATCGACGAGCTGTCGCTCGGGCTCGCCCCCGCGATCGTCGGGCAGCTGCTGGAGATCGTCCGCGAGATCCACCGTGGCGGCTGCACGATCATCCTGGTCGAGCAGTCCATCAACGTCGCCCTCACCATCGCCACCAAGGCCTTCTTCATGGAGAAGGGCGAGGTGCGCTTCTCCGGGCCCACCGCCGAGCTGCTCGAGCGCGACGACATCCTGCGCTCGGTGTTCCTCCAGGGCGCGAGCAAGGGCATGAGCGGCGACCAGGGACCGAGCGGCGGTGGCGCGACCACCCGCGAGCGCACCCCGCTGGCGGGTCCGGCCAAGCGCCCCGTGCTGCAGGTGGAGGGGCTGACCAAGCGGTTCGGCGGCATCCAGGCCGTGACCGGCGTCGACTTCACCGTCCACGCCGACGAGATTCTCGGGCTGATCGGCCCGAACGGGGCCGGCAAGACCACCATCTTCGACATGATCAGCGGCCATCTGCCCCAGGACGAGGGGCGGATCACCCTGCAGGGTCGCGACGTCTCGCGCCAGGGCGCCGAGCAGCGGGCGGCCGTCGGCCTGGGGCGGTCCTTCCAGGACGCCCGCATCTTCCCGAGCCTGACCGTGGCCGAGAACCTCGCGCTCGGCCTCGAGCGCCACATCGAGGTGCGCGACCACGTGAGCGCCCTGTTCGCCACGCCCGCCATGCGCGAGAGCGAGGAGGACGTCGCCTTCACCGTCGACGACCTCGTGGAGCTGCTCGGGCTCGGCGCGTTCCGTGACAAGTTCGTCTCGGAGCTGTCCACCGGGTCCCGGCGCATCGTCGACCTGGGCATGGCGATCGCCCACGACCCGACGGTCCTGCTGCTGGACGAGCCCAGCTCGGGCATCGCCCAGCGCGAGACCGAGGCGCTCGGCCCGCTGCTGCGCGACATCCAGCGGGCCACCGGCTGCGCGCTGCTGATCATCGAGCACGACATGCCGCTGATCACGTCGCTGTCGGACCAGATCGTGGCCCTGGAGCTGGGCCGGGTGGTCCTGCAGGGCACGCCCGAGCAGGTGCTGTCGGACCCCAGGGTCATCAGCTCCTACCTCGGCGGTGACCTGTCGACCATCCAGCGGTCCGGCACCGGGACCGACGACGCACCCGCCCCTCGCGCCGCGGTGCGGCAGCGCCGCCGCCCGGTCCAGGCCGACGCCGAGCCGCTCGCCGGCGCCCGCCGTCGTCGGGCCGAACCGAGGAAGCGCACATGAGGCGGCTCGGCGTGCTGGCCCTCGCCACAGGACTGGTGGCCGTGGGGGCAGGCCCCGCGTTCGCGCAGGCCCCGGAGCGCGCCGCCTGGTTCTCCGCCCTGAGCGCGGGTCCCCTGGCGCTGCCCGCACCGACGGCCGCCGAGGGCGACCTCCGCGTCGCCGGCACCGGAGCCCGTCCCACCGCGTACGCCACCCTGCTGCTGGGCTCCCCGGCGGGCGAGCTGGTGCTGGCGGTCCGCCCCGACAGTGTCCTCGGCACACCCGAGCTGTCTGCCTGCCCGACCACCACCCCCACCTGGGAGCCGGGCGGCAACCAGCCCTTCGACGACGGTCCGGGCTACGACTGCGCCGCCGGATCGGCGTTCGGCAGCCTCGCCGCCGACGGGCTCAGCGTCAGCTTCCCGCTCGACGGGCTCACCTCCTCCGCCGGGCCCCTCAGCGTCGCCCTGGTGCCGCTGACCGAGGGCACGACGCCGTTCTCCGTCGACCTCGGCGACCCGGCCTTCACGCCGAGCGAGGCCGACGCCGCCCCCTCCCCGCCGGCGGCGGCGCCCGAGCCCGACGTCCCGCCTGCGCCGGGCGGCACCGGGGGCACCGCCACGGCCGCCCCTCCCGCGCTGCCCTCCGGCGACCTCGGGGAGCCGGCAGCGTCCCGGCCGACCTCGCCGCCGGCCCCGCCGAGGCGCCGGTCGTGCCCGCGCCGGACCCGGACGTCGCCGAGGCCCTGCCGGCACCCGCCGTCGACGCACCCCTCGCGCCCGACCAGGTGCTTCCCGCCGCGACCCTCGCCGCCAGCCGCTCCGGCGACGACGGCGGCCCGCGGCTGCTCGCCCTGCTGGCCCTCGTCGGCGTCAGCGCCGCGCCGGCTACGCGGCCGGGCAGCAGCGGCCGGCGCCGCAGCTGCTCGGCGGCCGGTCCCGCGCCCTGACACCTGGCGCCGCCGCTGCCCCCGCGCTGCGGGCGGACGCCCCCACCACCTCCCCGACCCGAGGCATCGGCCGCTTCTCCCGCGTCCGGACCCAAGCCCCCAGGAGCCTTCGGTGACCGCAGTCCTGCCCCGGGAGGCCGGCTCCGTGCCGAGCACCCTCCTCGACCCGCCCGACCAGCCCCCCGCTGCGCCGGACCCCGTCGTCGTCGACGGCCGCACCCTGCGCGCCCAGCGCACCCGCGACGCCGTCGTCGCCGCGCTGCTGGCCCTGCAGGAGGAGGGTGACCTGCAGCCCACCGCCCAGCGGGTGGCGGCCCGGGCCGGCGTCGCCCTGCGCACGGTCTACGGGCACTTCTCCGACATGGAGTCGCTGTGGCTGGAGGGGGGCCGGCGCGAGCTCGCCAAGATCTCCGCCCTGGCCGACGTTCCGTCCGCCGACCTGCCCTTCGAGGAGCGGCTCGACCGGTTCTGCGCGTCCCGCGCCCTGGTGCTGGAGGCCCTGCTGCCGGTCATGCGGGCCACCCGGCTACGCCGGCCGTACTCGGCCCAGCTCGACCGCAACTGGAAGCTCTACGTCTCGATCGGCGACGCCGAGATCGGCGCGGTGTTCGCCACCGAGCTCGACCCGCTGGACCCGGCCGTGCGGACGACCCTGCTGCACGACCTCTACCTCGTCGCGAGCAGCCCCGCCTGGGACGCCCTGCGCGACGACCGCCGGCTCGACCCGGCCCAGGCGGAGGCGGTCCTGCGGACCGGGGTGCGCCGCCTGCTGGCCGGGGTGGCACCCTCGCCCTCCAGAACCCCCGCCGCGGCCCAAGGACCTCGATGACCCTGCTCGACCCCGCCCCCCTCGACCCGCCTGCGCCGACCACCCTCGGCCGTCGCGCCGAGCTGGCGCTGGAGCGCCTCGGCGACGCACCGGCGCTGCTGTTCGAGGGGGCGTGGCACAGCTCGGCCGAGCTCGCGGCCCGCGCCCGGGCCGCGGCCGGGGGGTTCGCGGCCCTCGGCGTCGGCCCCGGCGACCGGGTCATCGTCTGCATGACGAACTGCCCCGAGGTGGGCATCACCTACAACGCCCTGTGGCGGGCCGGCGCCGTCCCCACGCCGGTGCTGTTCCTGCTCACCGAGGACGAGCTGCGCCACGTCGCGCAGGACTCCGGCGCCTGCGCCGTCGTGACCACCCCGGAGTGGCTGGCCAAGGTCCGGGCCGCCATGCCCACCCTGCCGGTCGTCGTCGTCGGCGACCTGCCCGACGCCGACACCGCGGCACGGTGCCCTTCGCGCAGCTCGAGCGGGGCGCCGAGCTCGCGCCTGGTCGACGCTCGCCGGACGACATGGCCGCCCTGCTCTACACCGGCGGCACCACCGGTCGCAGCAAGGGCGTCGTCCTGACCCACGCCGGGCCTCGACGCCGCCGGGCACGCCGGCTACGTCGTCGGGCTACCGCCCGGGCCGCACCCGGGGGCTGCTGCCGCTGCCGCTCGCCCACGTGTACGGCCTGATGGTGTCCGTGACCGGGCTGCACGCGGTCGAGCGCGGCGTCTCGGTGCTCATGCGCTGGTTCGACCCCACGGGTTTCCTGGACCTGGTGCAGGAGCACCGGGTGCAGTCGGCGGCCCTCATCCCGTCGATGATCTCGATGCTGCTCGCGGCCCCGCTGGAGGACTACGACCTGTCCTGCCTGGAGCGGGTCAGCAGCGGCGGCGCACCGCTGGCGCTGGAGCTCGCCCACGAGATCGAGCGACGGGTGCCCGGCCTCGAGGTCCGCGAGGGCTACGGCTGCACCGAGTCGAGCGCGCTCATCAGCACCCAGCCGCTGGAGCAGCGGCGGCTCGGCAGCGTCGGCCAGCCGGTGCAGGGCGTGCAGGTGCAGGTCGAGGGCCCCGACGGCGACGTGCTGGCGGCGGGCACCGACGGCGAGATCTGCGTGCAGGGTCCGGTGCTCATGAAGGGCTACTGGCAGCTCCCCGGAGGCGACGGCCGAGACGCTGCGCGGCGGGTGGTTGCACACCGGCGACGTCGGCCACCTCGACGACGACGGCTACCTCTACGTCGTCGACCGGCTCAAGGACCTCATCATCCGCAACGGCTTCAACGTCTACCCGCGCGACGTCGAGGACGTCCTGCTCGCCCACCCCGAGGTGGTCGCCGCCGCCGTGGTCGGGCGGCCCGACCCCAGGGTCGGCGAGGAGGTGGTCGCCGTGGTCCAGCTCTCCCCCGGCGCCACCGCCTCACCGGCCGACCTCATCGCCTTCACGCAAGGAGCACATCAGCGGTGCCAAGTACCCGCGGGAGGTCCGCATCGTCGACAGCGTGCCGATGACGAGCGTGTTCAAGACCGACCGCAAGGCCGCTCCGCACCCTGCTGGAGGCGAGGCATGACCATGACCCTCCCCACCACGATGCGCGCGGCCCGGTTCGACGCCGCCGCGAAGAAGCTCACCGTCGAGGACGTTCCGGTCCCCGTGCCCGGACCGCACGAGGTGCTCGTCAAGGTGGAGGCCTGCGGCATCTGCCTGTCCGACGTCCACCTCTCGAGGGCACCCTGCCCGGGCCGCTGCCCGGTCGTCACCCCGGGCCACGAGGCGGCCGGCACCATCGCCGTGCTCGGGGAGAACGTGCAGGGCTGGCAGGTCGGCGACCGCGTCGTGATGGCCGGCGGCCGCCAGTGCTCGAACTGCGCGATGTGCCACCGTGGCCGGTTCGAGGAGTGCGAGGCCTTCGAGATCATGGGCTTCAACTACGACGGCGCCTGGGCGCAGTTCGTCCTCACCAGCTTCGGCGGCATGGCCTCGGTGCCGGACGACCTCCCCCTGGAGCGCGCCTGCGTGCTGGCCGACGCCGTCGCCACCCCTTACGCCGCCCTGACCGACCGGGCCAGGCTCCTGCCCGGGGAGAGCATCGCCCTGTGGGGCATCGGCGGCCTCGGCGTGCACGCGGTGCAGACCGCCCGCCTGGTCGGCGCCTCCCCGATCATCGCCATCGACCCGTCGCCGGCGGCCCGCGAGCGGGCGCTGCGCCTGGGCGCCGACCACGCCCTGGACCCCGGGGCGGACGACATCGTGGCCGAGGTCCGGCGCCTCACCGGGGGCCGCGGCGTCGACGTCGCCGTCGACCTGGTCGGAGCCAACGCCGTGCTCAAGCAGGGTGCGGAGTGCCTGGCCCGGTTCGGGCGGGTGGTGATGGTGGGCCTGAGCCTGGACCCGATCGAGCTGGGCCTCGGCGTCTTCTTCGGCGTGCAGGGGCAGTCGCTCCTCGGACACCTCGGCTACAAGCGCAAGCACCTCGACGACCTCGTCGGGCTGGTCAGCAGCGGCCGGCTCGACATCAGCGGGTCGGTCAGCGGGCTCATGCCGTTGGAGGAGGTCGCCAGCGGCGTCGAGCAGCTGACCAGCAAGCAGGGCAACCCGATCCGCCTGGTGGTGCAGCCGTGGACGTGACCGCCCCGCTGCCCGACCACGTCCGCGTGTGCGTCGTCGGTACCGGCTTCTCCGGGCTCGGCATGGCCGTGCAGCTCAAGCGCGACGGCATCACCGACTTCGTCGTCCTGGAGCGGGCGGGCGCCGTCGGCGGCACCTGGCGCGACAACACCTACCCGGGATGCGCCTGCGACGTCCCGAGCCACCTGTACTCCTTCTCCTTCGCCCCGAACCCGGACTGGTCGCACGTCTTCAGCCGTCAGCCGGAGATCCGCGACTACCTCGAGCGGGTCGCCGACGAGCAGGGACTGCGCCCGCACCTGCGGCTGTCCACCTCGCTGGACGCCGGCACCTGGGACGACGAGGCCATGGTCTGGCGGCTGCAGACCAGCCGCGGCCCGATGACCGCCGACGTCGTCGTCAGCGGGTGCGGTGGGCTCGTGGAGCCGAGCTACCCCGACGTCCCCGGGGTCGGCACCTTCGCCGGTCCGGCGTTCCACTCGGCCCGGTGGGACCACGACGTCGACCTGACCGGCAAGCGGATCGCCGTCGTCGGCACGGGCGCCAGCGCCATCCAGTTCGTGCCCGAGCTGCAGCGGGTCGCCGCCTCCCTGACGGTCTTCCAGCGCACCCCGCCCTGGATCGTGCCGCGCCGAGACCGCGACATCACCGGCACCGAGCAGTCGCTGTTCCGCCGGCTGCCGCTGGCGCAGAAGGCGGCGCGCGGGGCGATCTACGCGCTCCGCGAGTTCAACCTGCTGGCCTTCACCAAGGGTGGCCGGCTGCGCAGCCTGGCCGAGCAGGAGGCGCGCAAGATGCTGGACGAGCAGGTGCCCGATCCCGTCCTGCGGGCCGCGCTCACCCCCGACTACGCCCTCGGCTGCAAGCGCGTGCTGCTCAGCAACGACTACCTGCCGGCCCTGGCCTCGCCGAACGTCGAGGTCGTCACCACCGGCGTCACGCAGATCGTCCCCGAAGGCGTCGTCGACGGGAACGGCCGCGTGCACGAGGTCGACGTCGTCGTCTACGGCACGGGCTTTCGCGTCATGGACATCCCGATCGGCCACGCCCTCGTGGGCCGCGAGGGACGCAGCCTGGCCGACACCTGGGCCGCGACCGGCGCCGAGGCCCACCGCGGCACCACGGTGGCCGGGTTCCCCAACCTGTTCCTGCTGCTCGGCCCGAACACCGCCCTGGGCCACAGCAGCGTGGTGCTGATGATCGAGTCGCAGATCGCCTACGTCGCCGCAGCCCTGCGTGCCCTCGGCACACACGGTGCGCTCGAGGTGCGGACCGCGGCCCAGGACGCCTACAACCGGGCACTGCACGCCCGGCTCGACACCACCGTCTGGAACCAGGGCGGGTGCCGCGCCTGGTATCGCGACGCCGACGGCAAGAACTTCACGCTCTGGCCGACCCACACCTTCACTTTCGACCGGCAGATGCGCCGGTTCGACGCCGCCTCCTACGAGCTGCGCACCGCGGCGAGCCGACTGCCGGAGACGGTGTCCGCGTGAGGCGCGCGCTGCTCGCCGGTGCCCTCGTCGCTGCCGGCGTCGCCGTGGCCCGGCGCCGTTCCCGCCCGGCAGCGGTCGCGGAGGTCACCTCCCCGCCGCCGCTGCTGGGCCGTCAGCAGACGGTGACCACGCCCGACGGCGTCGACCTGCACGTCGAGGTGCACGGCCCCGACGACGCCGCCGCCTCCGTGGTCCTGCTGCACGGCTACGTGCAGAGCAGCCGGCTCTGGTCCGGCCAGGTCCGCGACCTGGTGCAGGCCCGCCCCGACCTGCGCGTGGTCGTCTACGACCACCGGGGTCACGGCGCCTCGGCCGCCACCGCGCGCGAGCACGCGCACCTGGAGCGGCTCGCCGCCGACCTCGTCCTGGTGCTCGACGCCGTCGCCCCCACCGGACCGGTCGTGCTGGCCGGGCACTCCATGGGCGGCATGACCATGATGGCGCTCGCCGAGGAGCGGCCCGACCTGTTCGGCCGTCCCGAGGACGGGGGGCGCGTGGTCGGCGCCGCCTTCGTGGCCACCTCAGCGGGAGGCCTCGACGCAGTCACCTACGGCCTGCCCGCCCCGGTCGCTGGGGTCGTCAAGAAGGTCCTCCCGCGGGCCTACGAGAAGGCCGTCCGCGACGAGGCCCGCGGCCGAAAGCGCCCCTCCACCGTGCTGGAGCGGCTGCTGGTCCTGCCGCGCGACGCCGACCCGGCGCACGTCCGCGAGGTGCTCGACGTGCAGGCCGCCTGCACCGCCGAGACCATGGCGGCCTTCCTGCCGGCGTTCTCCCGGCACGAGCGGGTGACCGCCCTGGCCGCGCTGCGGGAGATTCCCTCGGTGGTGCTGGCCGGGGAGCGCGACCTGCTGTGCCCTCTGCCGCACAGCCTGGCCATCGCGGCGGCCCTGCCCCGTAGCGAGCTGGTGGTCTACCCCGGCGTCGGGCACATGGTGCAGATCCAGCGCAGCGACGAGGTCAGTCGGCGCCTGGTGGCGCTGCTGGACCGGGCCGCACCGCAGGCCTGACCGGGCCGAGCGCAGGAGTCACGGCAGACGCGGTGACCACAGCAGCGAGGTCGCGACCGCAGCGACGCCGAGCAGCAGGCCGAGCCCGGTGAGCAGGTCGCCGACCTCCTGCCTCTCGACGGTCGTGCCGACCGAGCTCCCGATGTCGCGGTACACCCGGGTCAGCTGCTCCCCGCTCTCGGCCTCGTAGGCCTGGCCGCCGGTCTGCTCGGCGAGCCGGGCCAGCGCCGGCCCGTCCACCGGCACCGGGATGCGCTGCCCCTCGACCTCGACGACGCCGTCGCCGGTGCCGTAGGCGATCGTCGACACCGGGACCTTCGCGTCCTGGGCCAGCGCCGAGGCACGATCGACCGGACGGCCCTGGGTGTTGGCACCGTCCGACAGCAGCACCACCCGGGCCGGCGGCGGCGGGAGGCCCGCGTCACCGGGCACCGACGCCAGGGACGCCAGCGAGGCCACGACGGCCTCGCCGATGGCCGTGCCCGGACCCAGCTGCAGGTCGTCGACGGCCTGCTGGACCTGCGCGTGGTCGAGGGTGGGCGGCACCACCACCGAGGCGGTCCCGCTGAAGGCCACCAGTCCGACGTTGAACCGGCGGGGCAGCCCGGCCACGAAGCGCTTGGCCGCCGCCTTCGCCGCGCTGATCCGGTCCGGGTCGACGTCGCCGGCCCGCATGGACAGCGAGACGTCGAGGGCCACCACGACCGTGGCGCGCTCCCGCGGCACCTCCCGGTCGGCCTGCGGCCGGGCGAACCCCACCGTGAGCGCCGTCAGGGCGAGCAGCAGCAGGCCGGTCGGGACGTGCCGGCGCCAACGTGTGCCGGGCGGAACGAGGTCGGCGAGCAGGTCCAGTCCTGGCAGCCGCACCGCAGCCGGGGGACGGCGTCGCTGCCGCCCCACGTAGACGGCCAGGAGGGCGACGACGCCCAGGAGCAGCAGCAGCCGCTCCGGTGACAGGAAGCTCATCGTCGCCGCTCCTCGAGGGTTCGCCCGCGCCCGGCGGGGGCTGCGGTGGGGGTGGCGCGGCTGCCGCTGCCGGGGTGGCCGCCGCTGCTGCCGCTCCCGCCGTGGCTGCTCTCCCCATTGCGTCAGGGTCCGAGCACACCTCCACGCGGGCTCCCCCCTGACGCAGCGCGCAGGGGAACCTCCCCCGCCCCGTTGCGTCAGGGTCCGAGCACACCTCCACGCGGGCTCCCCCCTGACGCAGCGCGCAGGGGAGCCTCCCCACGCGGCCGCCCGCCCGACGCAGCGCGCAGGGGAGCCTCGCCCGCCCCGCTGCGTCAGGGTCCGAGCACACCTCCACGCGGCCGCCCCCCTGACGCAGCGAGCGGGAGAGCCTCCCCCTCCCCGTTGCGTCAGGGTCCGAGCACACCCCCACGCGGCCACCCCCCTGACGCAGCGCGCAGGGAGAGCCTCCCCAAGCGACCACCCCCCTGACGCAGCGCGCGGGAGCGTGCCGTCGGCCGGCTCATCGGGCCCGACCCGCCGCGCGGACCCGCCGGCGGACGGCGAGGAACCGGGCGAGCCGGAAGCCAGTCGCGGTCGGTGCGGACCACCACGTGTCCCGCCCCGGCCCGGCGGACGGCGGCCGCATAGGACGCCCGGCGCGCAGCGGCCGCAGCGGCGTACCGATCGCGCAGGGCCGTGCTCGTGGAGACCTCGGTCTGGCGACCCGTCTCGGGGTCGACCAGGCGCAGCGTCCCGACGGCGGGCAGCGCCAGCTCACGCGGGTCGACCACCTCGACGACGACCACCTCGTGCCGCAGCGCGAGCCGCCGGAGCGGCCCGGCCCAGGTGGGCTCCCCGGTGGCCGGTCCCGGCTCGAGCAGGTCGCTCACGACGACCTGCAGCCCCCGGCGTCGGGGCGGCGAGGCGGCCGCCGCGAGCCCCTGCGCCAGCGAGGGTCCGCCGGTCTCCGGGCGTGGGCCGTGAGGAGCAGGTGGAGCAGGGCCAGTCCGGCGTCGCGCCCGGCTCGGGCCCGCACCCGGCGCACCCGCTCACCCAGCAGCACCGCTCCCAGCCGGTCCCCGGGTCCGGCCGCGAGGTGGGCCACCGCGGCGGCGACCGCGATCGCCACCTCCCGCTTCTCGGTGCGCGCGGTGCCGAAGCTCATGGACGCGGTCAGGTCCACGAGCAGGGTGGTCTCCAGCTCGCGCTCGGCCACGGCGTCGCGCACATGGAGGTCGAGGTGCGGGCGCGTGACGGCCCAGTCGATCCGCCGGACGTCGTCGCCGGGGGCGTAGACCCGGGCCTCGGCCGGCTCGCTTCCCGGGCCGGGCAGGAACCCGAGGTGGTCGCCCTGCAGCAGCCCGTCGAGCCGGCGGCTGATATCGAGCTGAAGGGCGCGGGCCGACGTGCGGCGCGGCGAGCGGCACCGGGGTCAGCCCCGTGCCGACGCTCCTCACGCGGGGACGCGTCCGCCGTCGCGACCGGACTCCGGACCGGGGCCGACCGCCTGCGACGGGGACACGACCGGGGCTTCCACGGTCGCCACCACGCGCGCCACGATGCTCACCGCGGACACCTCGTCGGCCAGGGCCTCGTAGGTGAGTACCAGCCGGTGCGCCAGCACGTCGACGGCGAGGTCGCTGATGTCGGCCGGCAGCACGTAGTCGCGCCCCCGCAGGACGGCCAGCGCCCGGGCCGCCTGCACCAGCCCGAGCGAACCGCGCGGGCGAGGCGCCATAGGCCAGCAGCGGACCGAGGTCGGCGAGGCCCCACGCGCTCGGGCTCGCGGGTCGCCATGACCAGGCGCACCGCGTACTCGGCGACGGCGTGGTGCACGAAGACCTCGTCCACCATCTCCTGCAGGGCCACCAGCTGCTCGAGGGACAGCACCTGCTCGGCGTGCGGCCGGCTGACCGACATCCGCCGGACGATCTCCATCTCCTCGGCCATGGTCGGGTGTCCGACCACCACCTTGAGCAGGAAGCGGTCGCGCTGCGCCTCCGGCAGGGGGTACACGCCTTCGTTCTCGATCGGGTTCTGGGTGGCCAGCACCACGAAGGGCCTGGGTAGCGGGTAGGTGGTGCCGCCGATCGACACCTGCCGCTCGGCCATCACCTCCAGCAACGCCGACTGCACCTTGGCGGGCGCACGGTTGATCTCGTCGGCCAGCACCAGGTTCGCGAACACCGGGCCGAGCTCGACGTCGAACGCCTCCCGCGAGGGGCGGTAGACCCGGGTGCCGACGATGTCGCTCGGCACGAGGTCGGGCGTGAACTGCAGCCGAACGTGCGACCCGCCGACCACCTTCGCCAGGGTCTCGACCGCGAGCGTCTTGGCGACGCCGGGCACCCCCTCGAGCAGGCAGTGGCCGCGGGCCAGCAGGGAGACCAGGATCCGCTCGATGATCCGGTCCTGACCGACGACCACCTTCTTGACCTCGAACAGCGCCCGCTCGAGCTCGGCACTGCCCGGTCCGGCTGCACTGCTCCGCGAGCCCGTCGTCGTCCTGCTCGGCGCCATCGGCTGCCCCTCCTGCACGTCCTTCACCAGGTCCACGCCCTCAGTCGACCCTGCCGGGCGTGTGGCGGACGTGTGGTCAGCCGCCTACCGCTTGCGGACGGGGCGCGGACCGTGCAGGCGCGCCTCACGCTCGGTCTCGCTCAGGCCGCCCCAGACGCCGTAGGGCTCGCGCATGACGAGCGCGTGGTCGACGCACTCGGGCTGCACCGGGCAGGACGCGCAGATCCGCTTCGCAGCGGCCTCACGCTCGCTGCGCATCGGCTCACGTTCGCCGTGCGGGTGGAAGAACAGGTCACTACGACCTCGGCAGGCGGACAGCAGCTGCCAGTCCCAGCGCCACGACTGGGCGCCGGGGGGCTGGGCGGTGCCGACGACGTCGGGCACGGGCACTCCTCGGGTGGGGTACGGCCAGTGTCTACTACGACAGGTAGAACTTCTACCGGGCGTCGTAGGGTTCCAGGTGTGACCCCACGACTGGCCGGCCTCGAGCGAGCGGCCATGGACGTCGTCTGGCAGGGCGGGCAGCCGCTCACCGCCCGCGAGGTGGCCGCGGCGCTGGCGGACCGCGGCCTGGCCTACACGACCTGGCTCACCGTGCTCGGCCGGCTCGAGCGCAAGGGCCTGCTGCAGCGCGACAAGAGCACCCGGGCCCACACCTACCTCCCCACGGGCAGCCGGGCCGACCACGTCGCGGTGCTGCTGGAGCAGGCCCTCGGGCAGGCCGAGGACCGCCGCGCCGTGCTGCAGCACTTCGCCCGGGCGATGAGCCCCGACGACGCCGCCGCTCTGCGCGCCGCGCTCGAGAGCCGCTAACCCCGTGCCCGCCGCGGCCGTCGTCCTCGTCGCCGCTCTCGCGGCGCTGGCCGTCGCTCCACGGCGGTTGGCCGCGTCGTCGTGGCCCACCCGCAGCCCGGGCCTCGCGCTGGTGCTGTGGCAGGCGCTCGGCCTGGCGGCCGGCCTGCTCGCCGTCGAGCTCGCGGTCACCGTGGCGCTGCTGCCCTACGGCGACACCTACCCCGGCTCCCTGAGCGCCCTGGACACCGCTCCCCCCTGGTGGTCCGCGCTCGCCGGCATCGTGGCCGTCCTGCTGCTGGGCCGGCTGCTGCAGGTGCTGCTGCTGTCGGCGGCCCGGACGCTGCGGGCCCGGCGCGAGCACCGTCGGCTGGTCGACCTGCTCGCCACCCGCAACCCGCTGGTGCGCGGCGCGAGCGTCCTCGCCTCCGACCTCCCCGTCGCCTACTGCCTGCCGGGCCTGCGACCCCGCGTCGTGGTGTCACAGGGGGCGCTGCTGCGGCTGTCCGGACCCGAGGTGGAGGCGGTGCTGGCCCATGAGCGCGCCCACCTCGACCAGCGGCACGACCTGGTCGTGCTCCCCTTCAGCGCCCTCCGGGCGACGCTGCCCGCCGTGGCGGCGGTGGGCACCGCGTCCGACGAGGTCGCCCTGCTCGTCGAGATGCTCGCCGACGACCGGGCGACTCGGCGGCACGACCGGGCCGTCCTCGCCCGCGCCCTCTACAAGGTGGCCGGCCCGCACACCCCCGACGGCGCCCTCTCGGCCGGAGACCGGGGCGTGCTGCTGCGTGCCGGGCGGCTGCTGGCCCCACCCGTCGCCCTGCCCCCCGCGGGACGCGCGCTCGTGCTGCTCGGGGCCGGCGTGGCAGCCGCCCTGCCGGGGCTGATCCTGCTGGTCCCCCTGCTCTGACCCCGTCCGCGGGGCATCGACAGGTGTCCCCGGGGTAAGGCCCGCGCATGACCGCCGACGTCGTGCCGTTGTCGACCGATCCGCTGACCCGGGCGGAGGTGGCCGCGCTGCAGGCCCTGCTGGACGGACCGCACGCCGCCCAGCGCCAGGCCACCCGCGAGGCCCTGCTCGGGCTCGATCTCGCCCAGGCAGACGGACTGCCCCGGGACGCCTACCGCGACCTCGTGCTCGAGTGGTGCCGCACGGTGGCCAAGACCGGCTCGGGAGCCCAGAGCTTCCCGAAGGAGTACGGCGGCGCCGACGACCCCGGTGGCCGGGTGGCCGGCTTCCAGACCCTGGGCCACGGCGACCTCTCGCTGCTGGTCAAGGTGGGCGTGCAGTTCGGCCTGTTCGGCGGTTCGGTCCACCGCCTGGGCACCGAGAAGCACCACCGGGCCTACCTGCACGACATCGGCACGCTCGACCTGCCCGGGGCGTTCGGCATGAGCGAGAGCGGCCACGGCTCCGACGTCCGGAGCATCCGCACGCAGGCCCGCTACGACGCCGCGGCCGCGGAGTTCGTCCTGCACACCCCCGACGACGACGCGCGCAAGGACTGGATCGGCAACCTGGCCCGGCACGCCCGGATGGCGGTCGTGTTCGCCCAGCTCGACGTCGCCGGGGAGCAGCGGGGCGTCCACGCCTTCCTCGTGCCCGTCCGCGACCACGGCGGCACCCTCCTCGAGGGGGTCGAGGTGGAGGACTGCGGAGACAAGATGGGGCTGCAGGGCGTCGACAACGGCCGGCTGCGCCTGTCGGCGGTCCGCGTCCCCCGCGACGCCCTGCTGGACCGCTTCGCCACGGTCGACGAGGACGGCGCGTACAGCTCGCCCATCGCCTCGCCCGGAGCCCGGTTCTTCTCCATGATCGGCGCGCTCGTCGAGGGCCGCATCTGCATCGCCGGCGCGGGGTTGTCGGTCGCCCGCAACGCGCTCACGACGGCGGTCCGCTGGGGCGAACGACGCCGTCAGTTCGGCAGCGGGCTCGACATGGACACGCCTTTGATGGACTACCTGACGCACCAGCGGCGGCTGCTGCCGAAGATCGCCGCGTCGTACGCCCTGCAGGCGGCCCACGACCACCTCACGGCCGAGTACGTGGCCGTGGTGCGGCAGACCGAGGCCGGAGAACCCGGGGGTGAGCGGCAGCGCCAGCTCGAGTCGCTGGCCGCCGGGCTGAAGGCCGCCTGCACCTGGCACATGATCGACGCCGTGCAGGACAGCCGCGAGTGCTGCGGGGGCAAGGGCTACCTCGCCGAGAACCGCTTCGCCGCCTGGCGCGCGGACTCCGACGTGTTCGTCACCTTCGAGGGCGACAACACGGTGCTGCTGCAGCTCGTGGCCAAGACCCTGCTCGGGGAGTACGCCTCGCAGTTCGAGGACCTCGACGCCGTCGGGATGGCTCGGCACCTGACCTCGCGCGGCGTCTCCCGGCTGCTGGACCGCTTCACCGTGCCGACGCCGTCGCTGCGTGACCCGCAGTGGCAGGCGGCGGCCCTGGCGTTCCGCGAGGAACGGCTCGTCGACAGCCTGGCGCGACGGCTCCGGGCGCTCACCTCCGGGGAGGGGATGGACCCTCTGCGTGCGCTGTCGCACTGTCAGGACCACGCCCTGGCAGCGGCCCGCGCACATGTCGACCGGGTGGTGCACGAGCAGTTCGCGGCAGCGGTCGAGGCGTCCGACCTCGCCGTGCTCCCCGCCGTCCGCGACCTGGCCGCCCTCAGCACGATCGAGAGCGACCGGGCCTGGTGGCTCGAGCACGGCTTCCTCGACGCCGACAGCTCTCGCGCGCTCGTCACCGAGGTCAACGGGCTCTGCGGCGAGCTGCGCCCGCACGCCCTGGCGCTGGTCGAGGGCTTCGGCATCCCCGACGGGCTGCTGCGGGCGCCGATCGCCGTCGACGAGCAGAACGCCGGTGCCGGTACCGACTGACGGACGCAGCACGACGCCGGCCGCGGGAAGGAGCTCCCGGGCCGGCGCCGTCGTGCGGGTCGGGCTAGTTCTCCGTGTTCACCGCGCCACAGAGGTTGCTGTGGGCGGGGTTGCCACGGGCGATGCCCATGTTGCCGTCACACTCGTAGCCGTTGTTGTGGTCGTTCAGCGACTGCCCCAACGGCATCTTGTCGTCGGCGCGGCCCACGCGGGAGGCGATTCCCTTGGCCGTCCCGCCGTTGCCGGCGGTCTGGCCCTCCACGGGCAGGAACATGTTGTCCGTGGTCGTGTTGGCACCGTGCGAGATCGTCGGGCCGGCCTTGACGACCGGCACCGCGTTCGCCGCCCCCCCACCGAAGGTGAGAGCGGCAGCGAGCGGGAGGGCACCGACCAGGACGGTCAGACGAGCGGTACGGCGGATCAGGGTCGAACTCATCATGGTGGTGCTCCGTCTCCGGTGGGCGACCCTGGGGGGGTCGTGTCGGGGCCGGTCGGTCTCGCCACTGGCTCCCCGGACGGTCTAGGCGACCGTGTCTCTCCGTGCGTCCCTGGCGGGCCAGGGACGTCGGTGTGGACCGTCCGGATCACAGCCTCCGCGGGTCCGGCAGGCTGCCGGTCCCCGTTGGTGCGCGTGCTCTCCGGAGATCGGCAGCGCGGACCCACGGTCTTGAGAGCGGACGGTCACTCGATCGGGTGACGTGCACAGCACGACGCCCGCCCCTGGGTCGCAGGGACGGGCGCCGAGTACGAGGGGGCTACCGGCTCGGGTAGTCGGTGTAGCCCTTCGCGTCGCCGCCGTAGTAGGTGGCCTCGTCGCCCTCGGCGAGGGGAGCGCCGGAACGCAGCCGCTCCACGAGGTCGGGGTTGGCGATGAACGCCCGGCCGACGGAGAACAGGTCGCCGTTGCCCTCGGACACCACCGTGGTGGCGGTCTCGAGGTCGGAGGGACCGGCGAAGCCCGTGTTGACGATGACCGGTCCGTCGAACTGCTTGCGCAGGCCCTCGGCGTAGCCGCTGTCGGCCTCGGCGATGACGTGCAGGTACAGCAGCCCCAGCGGGGCAAGGCCCGTCAGGAGCGCCCCGTAGGTGGCGTCGATCTCGGTCTCGGACACGTCGTTGAAGGCGCCACCGGGACTGATGCGAATGCCGACCCGGTCCGCGCCGATCTCGGCGACGACGGCCTGCGCGACCTCGATGACGAAGCGGGCCCGGTTCTCGGGCGAGCCGCCGTAGGCGTCGGTCCGCGTGTTGATGCCGTCCGCGAGGAACTGGTGGAGCAGGTAGCCGTTGGCGGCGTGCAGCTCGACGCCGTCCAGGCCGGCGTCCACGGCGCGGCGGGCGGCGTCGACGTACTCCGCGACGACGCCGGGCAGCTCGTCCGCGGCGAGGGCGCGCGGCGCCTCGAAGGGCTTCATGCCGCTCGGCGTGAAGACCTCACCGGCGGGGGTGGTAGCCGACGCCGAGACCGGCGACGTGCCGATGAGCTCGGGGTGGCTGATGCGACCGGCGTGCATGATCTGCGCGATGATCGCTCCGCCGCGGGCGTGCACGGCGTCGGCGACGGCGCGCCAGCCCTCGGTGTGCGCGTCGGAGTGCAGCCCGGGGGTGCCCGGGTAACCCTGGCCGACGGCGGACGGCTGGACGCCCTCGGTGATGATCAGGCCGGCGCCGGCGCGCTGGGCGTAGTACTCGGCGTTGAGCGGCCCGGGCACCGTGTCCGGCGTGCGGTTACGCGTCATGGGGGCCATGACGAGCCGGTTCTTCAGCTCGAGCCGGCCGAGGCGGTACGGGGCGAACAGGTCGACACTCATGCGGGAGGTCCTTCCACGACGTTGGCTGTTGCTTCTGCAACTACCAAGCGTCCGCGGGCCGGCAGGCTTCCCACCGGACGGGTGAGCGCGGTCACCCGGGCGCGGTCAGCGGGAGAAGTCGGCCGCCTTCGCACAGGCGGGCAGTCCGTAGTCCTTCACGAAGCCGAGATCGGCGTCCGAGCTCAGCGGCGCCTTGCCCAGCAGGGCCAGCACGGCGGCCTGGTCGCCCTTGGCCGCGGTCTCTTCAACCTGGCGCGCGTAGGCCTGGCCCTTGCCCACCTGGGCCCGCAGCGGCGCGAGCAGCTTGGCATCGAGCTCGGCGGCGTCGGCCTCGGGCGGCTCGAGGGCGTTGAGCTCGGCGGAGGCGTCGCTGGCGATGGTCACCAGCATGCGGACCGCGACCGGGATGGCGTTCGCGTCACTGGTGATCGACACCTTGCTGCGTGCGGTGTTCGCCCGGGTGCAGATGGCCTCCGCCTCCTTGACGAAGGCGGCCTTCTGGGCAACGGCCGGGTCGTCGGCGCTGCCACCGGAGCAGGCAGCGGGAAGCACGAGCAGGGGCAGCAGGAGCAGGGCGCGCAGCATGTGCCGAGCGTGCCACGGCCGCCGGCACCGCTCGGACCACCCCCGCCCGGTCAGGGGCGGACCCCGACCGTCCAGAACACCACGGCGGCCGCGGCGGCGATGTTGAGCGAGTCGACGCCGGCGGCCATCGGGATCCGCACCCGCAGGTCACTGCCCGACATCGCCTCCGCGGTCAGGCCCGGGCCCTCGCTGCCCAGCAGCACGGCCACCTTCTCGTCCGGGCCGAACGCGACGTCCTCCAGGCGCACGGCGTCGGCGGCCGGCGTCAGGGCGAGCACCCGGAAGCCGGCGTCGCGGACCTGCTGCAGACCGGCGGGCCAGGCGTCGAAGAACGCGTACGGCACGGCGAAGACCTGGCCCATCGACACCCGCACGGTACGGCGGTAGAGCGGGTCGCAGGACCGCGGGCTCAGCAGCACCGCGTCGATGCCGAGCCCGGCGGCGCTGCGAAAGACCGCCCCGAGGTTGGTGTGGTTGGTGGCGTCCTCGAGCACGACCACCCTGCGGGCGCTCGCGAGAACCTCGTCGGCACTCGGCACCGGGATGCGGCCGAACGAGGCCAGCACGCCACGGTGCACGTGGTAGCCGGTCACCGCCTCGAGCACCTCGTAGGAGGCGACGTGCACCGGGCCGAGCGCCTTGACGTCGTCCGGCAGGTCGTCGAAGCGCGACGGGGAGACCAGCAGCGACCGGCAGGGGTAGCCCTTGACCGCTGTCCGCTGCACCACGTTGAGGCCCTCGGCGATGAAGAACCCCGACTGCGGGTCGTGCCGCATCCGCCGGACGCCGTCGGTGAGGCCGACGTAGTCGGCGACGGCCGGGTCGGCCGGATCGGTGATCAGGCTCAACGCTGGCCGGCCGCCGCGGGCAGGCGGCTGCCGTCGGCGGCCACCCGCGGGCGGGCGCGGTCGTACTGCACCGGCCAGGTCACGGACGTGCCGAGCTCGACCGCCGCCCGAAGCGGCCAGTTCGGGTCACGCAGCGACTCACGACCGAGCAGCACGACGTCGGCGTGGCCCTCGGCGAGCACCTGCTCGGCCTGGCGGGGGTCGGTGATCATGCCGACGGCGGCGGTGGGCAGCCCGGCCTTGCGCACAGCGGCCGCGAACGGCACCTGGTAGCCCGGCCCGACGACGATCTGCTGGTGCGCAACGTTGCCCCCCGAGCTGACGTCGACGAGGTCGACCCCCCGGTCGGCGAGCATCCGGGTGAGCTCCACGGACTCCTCGACGTCCCAGCCGCCCTCGGCCCAGTCCGTGGCGCTGATCCGCACCAGCAGCGGGACGTCGACCGCGGCCCGGACCTGCTCGACCACCTCCAGCAGCAGCCGGGCCCGACCCTGCAGCCCTCCGCCGTAGCCGTCCGTGCGCAGGTTCGACAGTGGTGACAGGAACGAGTGGAACAGGTAGCCGTGCGCCGCGTGCACCTCGACCACGTCGAAGCCCGCGTCGACGGCGCGACGGGCCGCCGCCACGAAGTCGTCGCGCACCTTCGCCAGGCCGGCGTCGTCGAGCTCGGTCGGAACCGCGAGTCCCTCGAAGGCGACGGCGCTCGGGCCGACCGGCTGCCAGCCGCCGTCCTGCGGCAGCACGACGCCGGCCTGCTCGTCCCAGGGCCGGTGCGCACTGGCCTTGCGGCCGGCGTGCGCCAGCTGGATGGCGCTGGTGGCGCCCTGGCTGCGCAGGAAGTCGGTGATGCGGCGCCAGGCCGCGGCCTGGTCGTCATTCCAGATCCCGGCGTCCTGCGGGCTGATCCGGCCCTCGGGGCTGACCGCGCTGGCCTCGGTCATGACCAGCCCGGCGCCCCCGACGGCGCGGGCGCCGAGGTGGACCAGGTGCCAGTCGTCGGGCATCCCGTCGACGGCGGAGTACTGGCACATGGGCGACACCCACACGCGGTTGCGCACGGTCGTGCCGCGCAGGACGAGGGGCTCGAACAGCAGGCTCATGCAGGCGACAAGCCCCGGCGGGGGGCTCGCGATTCCCCTGGTGCGGACGCCTAGACTCCTCACCCGACCAGGACCACCTCTGAAAGGCGCGACCCCATGGCCGACCTCGGCGACACCTCGATGGCCCGCAGCAGCTCGGTCGCAGGAGGCCCCGGCCACAAGGCGAGCTCGTGGGTGGTCGTCGGCCTGATCACCGTCGCCTCGATCGTGCTGGCGTTCGCGTTCGTCCTGCAGAACGTCCCGCTGACCGTGGTCGGCGCCGTGATCGGCCTGATCGGCGTGGTGCTGGCGTTCACCAGCCGGATGATGGACGACGCGCACTAGCGGCCGATCCGCCCGGCTCAGCGGGTGAGCTGGGCCAGCAGCCAGTCGCGCCGCTGCTCCAGGACCTCGGTGGTCGCCGCGGCCGAGGGTGGTCCGGGCACCGCCTTGCGCAGCCGTCCGTGCAGCACCCCGTGCGGCGCACCGGTGCGGGCCGCGAGCTGACCGACGAGGCTGTTCACCTCGCGCCGCAGCGCACCCGCCTGCTCCCAGGCGCGCCCGCCCTCGACGACCACGGGCTCGTCGTCGTCGGGCTCGCTGGAGGCTGACGCCCGGCGGCGGTGGTCCTCGTCGCGTCGGGCCAGCAGCGAGGCCGTCTGCTCCGGGGTCAGCAGCCCCGGCAGGCCGACGTAGTCGGCGTCGTCGCCGGTCAGGGCGGCGACGACCGCCCGGCCGCCGGTCAGCACGTGCGCGAACTCGGCGTCGGCGCCGAGGGCCTTCCACTGCTCGACGGTCTCCTCCTCGCGCGCCTCGCGGGGCGGGAGGTCGAGAGCGTCGCCGTCCGGGGCGGCCTTGGGCGGCGGCATGACGTGGTTGCGGTCGGTCTCCATCTCGGCCGCGAGCGCCAGCAGAGGGCGGACCGCTGGCAGGAACACTGTCGCGGACTCGTGCGTGTTGCGCGCGCGGACGACGCGGCCGACCGCCTGGGCGAAGAACAGGGGCGTCCGGTAGGAGGTCATCCAGGCCAGGCACGCCGCGCGCGGGACGTCGACGCCCTCGCTGATCATCCGCACGCAGACCGCGAAGCGCTGGTCCGACGCCGCGAACTTGGCGATCTTCTGGGACGCCTTGGGATCGTCGGACAGGATCAGGGCCGGCGCCTTGCCGGTGACCCGCTTGACGATCCTGGCGTAGGCGCGGGCGTCGTCCTGGTCGCTCGCCAGCACCAGCCCGGCGGCGTCGGGGACGGCCGTCTCGCGCAGGTGGGTGAGCCGCTCGTCCATGGCCGCGATCACGTGCGGCACCCACTGACCACCCGGGTCGAGCGCGGTGCGCCACGCCGTCGCCTCGATGCTGCGGGTCGACGGGTCCGACAGCGAGGCCGCGACCACCTCCCCGGCGCTGTTGCGCCAGCGCGAGACTCCCGTGTAGGCCGCGAACACCACGGGGCGCACGACGCCGTCGGCGAGCGCCTGGCGGTAGCCGTAGGCGTAGTCGGCGACGCTCGCCAGGGCGCCGTCGCCGTCGGGCTCGTAGCGCACGAACGGGATGCGCTCGTCGGGGCGGGTGCGGAACGGGGTGCCGGTCAGGGCGAGCCGGCGCTTGGCCTGGCCGAAGGCCTGGGCGACCGCCTCGCCCCAGCTCAGCCCGTCACCGGCGTGGTGCACCTCGTCGAGCACCACCAGCGAGCGCAGACCGGTACGGGCGGCATGCAGGGCGGGCTTGCCGGCCACCTGGGCGTAGGTGGTGACGTAGCCCTGGACGTCGGCCCGGACCGGTCCCACCGCGTTGCTGAGCGTCGGGTCGAGCGCGATGCCGACCCGGGCGGCGGCCTGGGCCCACTGGGTCCGCAGGTGGTCGGTGGGGCAGACCACCACGACGCGGTCGACGGTCCGGTCCGCCAGCAGCGCGGCGGCGAGGGTGAGGGCGTAGGTGGTCTTGCCCGCTCCCGGCGTGGCGGTGACCAGGAAGTCCTGCCGGCCCGCCTCCAGATAGGCGGCCAGGGCCTGCTGCTGCCACACCCGCAGCGGCGCCGCCGGCTGCGGCAGGCGCGGTGCGGAACGGGCAGGGGCGGTCAAGAACAGCCTTCGCAGACGGGGGCTCCAGGGCCCTCCGACCCGGACCGGGCGGGGGGACCGCGTCGCGGCGGCGACCTCCGAGAGCCTAGGTCAGGGCTCCCCGACGGCCCCCGGAACGACACGCCCCCCGGGTCCGGTCACGCCGGGCCTGAGGCGGTCACGCTCCGGTCCGGGACCGGTCAGCAGACGAAGTCCCAGACCCGCCGGGCCGAGCCGGGGAGCGTCGGGGTCAGGTCACGCACGGTGCGCGGCACGCGGACGGCGTCGATGCGGGCCTGCATCGTCGCGGGCCGCACCAGGCGTGGCGCGTCGGCGGTGTACCTCGACGGCGAGGAGTTCCCCTCGACGAACGCGGCGTCCGTGACCTCGCTGCTGTGCGGACCGGTGTAGCGCAGGACGAACAGCCCCAGGTCGATGTCGACCGCGTAGACCTTGCCGTCCTGGACCACCGGGTAGCTCCACATTGCGCCGGAGCGCTTGGCCACCTTGCTGCCGGCGAAGAACAGCCGGTCGTCGCGCTCTGTCCCGGTCTTGACCGTGCCCCTCGGCACGAACGCCCCGCCCTCGACCGGCACGTTCGGGTCGCTCACGTCCACGGCGCGCAGACCCCCGGCGTACCAGGTCAGCAGCGCCACGTTCGGGAAGGTGGTCTGATTGTGCGCGGTGAACGTGCCGTTGACCGCCTGGCTCTTCGCGCAGTCGTTCTCCGGGAGCTTGAACTCCCCGGCGACCTTCGGGTTGGCCTCGTCGTGAAGGTCGACCATGCGCAGCCAGCCGAACGGGCAGCCCTTGCCGGCGTTGGCGTAGGCCTCCTCGACCATCACCCCGTACGGGCGGCCGGGCAGCGGCACCGTGCCGTGGACGTTGCCGCCGTAGTCCAGCCGGCCGGCCGCGCCGGTGGGGAGGATCACCGGCAGCGGGATCGCCGGGTCGGCCACCAGCGAGGTGTCGGCCACGTAGGTGCCGAAGTCCCAGGTGCCCATGTAGGCCCGACTGCCGTCGTCGCTCACCGAGAGGGAGTGCAGGTACCCCGAGCCGGAGGTGAGCGCGGCGTCGGCCGGCTGGTCGGCCTGGTCCACGCCCAGGTCGTAGGTGGTGCGCAGGCTGGGCGACGTCGGGTCGGTCAGGTCGAGCACCGTCAGGTCGGGGGCGAACAGCGTGGTGGTCACGTAGAGCAGCGACCGCCCGGCGTTCTTCGGGTCCTTCCACCAGAAGAACTCGTGCGGCGGGCGGGCCCCGAAGTCATAGGTCGACAGCTTGACGGGCTTGGTGCAGTCGGCGGCGATGTCGTAGACCTCGATCGCGTTGCCGGTCGTCGCCCCCGTCGTGCCGTAGGTCATGACGACCAGCAGGCCGAGGTCGCGGTCGGCCCGCAGCTCGCGCTGCGTCACGCCCTCGACGGCGGGGATCGTCCCCACCCGGGCAAGCGCCGCGTCGTCGCGGACGTCGACGATCGCGACCCCGGCGTTCTTGCGGACCGCGCCGGTGAAGTCGCGGTCGCCGATGTAGGCGCAGTCGCCGGCGACCGCCAGCGGGCTGTTCAGTCCGCGGCCGTCCAGGCTGGTGCTGCCGAGCAGGGTGAAGTTCGAGCTCAGGCCCGGCGTCGACACCGAGCCGATGCTCGTGGTCGGCGCGGACTCGGCCTGGGCCGGTAGACCGGTCAGGACCAGGCCCGCGAGGACGGCGGAGACGGCGGTACGGACCAGGAGTCGGCGCGACATGCGTGTCCCTTTCGCCACGGATGTCGGTTCTCCTGCGCGCCGCTACGCCTGCGGCGGCGGCGCTGTCCCCTCTGCGCGCCGCTACGCCTGCGGCGGCGGCGCTGTCCCCTCTGCGCGCCGCTACGCCTGCGGCGGCGGCGCGACGAAATCCACCAGGCGCTCCACCGACTGCAACAACGGCACCTCCAGGTCGCGATAGCTGTCGACGCAGGACAGCACCCGCTTCCACCCCTCCCACGGCTCACCCCAGCCCAGCGCGGCGCACACGCCCTCCTTCCAGGGGACCCCGCGCGGAACGACCGGCCAGGCAGCGATCCCCACCGACGAGGGCTTCACGGCCTGCCAGACATCGACGTAGGGATGCCCCGTGACCAGCACGTGCGGGCTCGTCACCTGGGCCACCACCCGGCTCTCCTTGGACCCCGCCACCAGGTGGTCGACGAGCACCCCGAGCCGACGGGACGGCGTGGGCGCGAAGGTGCGGACCAGCGCCGCGAGGTCGTCGACGCCGTCGAGCGGCTCCACCACCACGCCCTCGACCCGCAGGTCGTGACCCCAGACCCGCTCGACGAGCTCGGCGTCATGCTTGCCCTCGACCCAGATGCGACTGCCCACGGCCACCCGTGCGGTCAGGCCCTGGACGGCCACCGACCCGCTCGCCGACACGCGCGCAGTCGCCACGCGGGCGGCCACCGGCCGGGTCAGCGTGACCACGGCGCCCTCGAGCAGGAAGCCCCCGACGTCCAGGGGGAAGACCCGCACCTTGCCGCGGCGGTCCTCCAGCGACACCCGCTCCTTGTCGCACTCCACGACCGCGCCGCACCAGCCCGTACCCACCTCCTCGACGACCAGACCGAGGTCGGCCGGCACGACGGGGGCAGGGGGCTTGGGGCGTCGCGCGGCGGCGATGACGTCGGGGGCGTACCGCACGGACGCCGGGCCGGTCGCGACCCGGTCGGGGGTGGACGGCGGCGGGGTCCGGTTGCTGCGCACCTCCCGACGCTAGGGGCAGACCCGCCCCGCACGACCTAGGCTCGCCGGTCGTGACCGCCGACGCCCCCCGCAGCGCGCTGCTGGCCTCCTGGGGCACCGCCTTCCTGGCCGGCGAGGCCTCGCTCCCCGAGCTGCAGGCCCGGGCGGGGGCCCTCGACGACGACGCCGTCGTCACCGGCTTGGCCCCGGACGACCTGCCCCTGGACCGGGCCCTGACCCGGTTACGAGCCGACGGCGTTCGCCGCCTGCGGCTGGTCCTGCCCGCCCCGGGCGACGTCGTGGGGCTGCCCGGGCCCGGACCGTTCACCGCGGCCGCCCTGACGGCGTCGGAGGGGGTGCTGGCCCTGCGCGAGGACGGCACCGGCGCGGGTCTGGTCCCGAGCGTGACCGCCCACGGCTCGGCCTTCGACGGCACCGTCACCACGGTGCGCTGGACCGCCTACGACGTGGTGCGCGCCGGCCCCGACCCGGGTCCGTTCCTGCACGACGCCGAGCACGACCTGCGGCGCGGCGTGGTGGAGGTGGCCGCCGCCCTGCGCGACCTCGACGTCGCCCGCTGGCGGCCCGAGCTCGCGGGAGCGCTGCAGGACCTGCGCCGGCAGGCCCGGTCAGGGATCGACAGCGAGGAGCTGCCCGCCTGCTGGCCCGAGCGGGCCCGGGCGCTGCTCGTCCAGGCCCGCCAGCTGGCCGGCGTCCTGGAGCTCGCCTCGGGCGGGCCCGACGGAGCGGTCGACACCCGCGAGGCGGTGGCCCGGGAGGCCTCGCTGCGCGAGCTGGCCCGGCTGATCCGCCGGGCCCGGGTCGCCGCCTGGAACGCCTACGGGCAGGACGCCGCATGAGCACCCTCGTCACGGTCACCGGACGCGACCACCCCGGCGTGCTGGCCCGGCTCTGCGACGCCCTGACCGAGCACGGCGCCACGATCGAGGACGTCGAGCAGGTGGTGGTGCACGGCCGGCTCCTGCTCGGTCTGGTGATCAGCGGGCGCGGTCCCGGCTCGGAGGTGATGCAGGCCCTGGCCCGCACCGCCGCCGACGTCGGCGTCGAGGTGGAGTTCGAACCGCTCGAGGACGCCGAGGACGAGGTCCGCGCCGTCCGCCACCATGTGACCGTGCTGGGCGCGCCCCTGCCGCCGGCCGCCCTGGCCGGGGTCACCCGGCGCCTTGCCTCCTGCGGCGCGAACGTCGAGCGCGTCGTGCGCCTGTCGGCCCGCCCCATGGCCTCCTACGACCTGGTCGTGGCCGGCGGCGACACCGACCGCCTGCGGGCCGAGCTGGCCGCCGAGGCGGTGCTGCAGCAGGTCGACGTCGCGGTCGAACGCGCCTCGCTGCGCCGCCGCGGCCGGCGGCTCGTGGTCATGGACGTCGACTCCACCCTGGTGCAGGGAGAGGTGATCGAGATGCTGGCCGCCGAGGCCGGCTGCCTGGAGGAGGTCGAGCGGGTCACCACCGCGGCGATGGCCGGCGAGCTCGACTTCGAGCAGTCGCTGCGCGCCCGGGTGGCCCTGCTGGAGGGCCTGCCGGTCGACGCGGTCGACCGGGTGCGCGCGGCCGTGCGGCTGACCCCCGGAGCGCGGACCCTCGTGCGGACGCTCAAGCGGCTGGGCTACGCCGTCGGCATCGTCAGCGGCGGCTTCACCGCGGTCACCGACGACCTCGCCCGCGACCTCGGGCTGGACCACGCCCGCGCCAACGTCCTGGAGATCGTCGACGGCCGGCTCACCGGACGGGTGGTGGGGGCCGTCGTCGACCGGGCGGCCAAGGCCGACGCCCTGCGCGAGTTCGCCGCGCTGCAGGGGCTCTCGCTCGCGCAGACCGTCGCGGTGGGCGACGGAGCCAACGACCTCGACATGATCCAGGCGGCCGGGCTCGGCGTCGCCTTCAACGCCAAGCCGCTGGTGCGCGAGGCGGCCGACACCGCCCTGTCCGTGCCGTTCCTGGACGCCCTGCTGTCGCTGCTCGGGATCCCGCGCGAGGCGGTCGAGGAGGCCGACCTCGACGCGTAGGGCCGCCGACAGCGCTCAGCGCAGCCAGGCGGTCGTGGCAGCCGGCAGCGTCAGCACGCCCCCGGACAGGACGACGCCCTGCGCCGTCGCCTCGAGCACCTCGCTCACGCCCGGGACGGGCACCTGCACGGCCTCGCCCGCGGTGCTCAGCACGCACACGAGCGCCCCGCGCCGCAGCGCGAGCACGTCCGGCGCCGAGGGCAGCCAGATCACCTCCTGGGGCAGGTCCGCCCGGAGCTCCCTGCGCCGGTGCAGCAACCGCCGGTAGGTGGACAGCACCGACGTCGGGTCGGCCGCCTGCACGTCGACGGCCAGGGCCGCCGCGTCGTCGCCGAACGGCAGCCAGGGGGTGCCGGACGTGAAGCCGTGCCCCGGACCCGCCGCGGCCCACGGGAGCGGGGTGCGGCAGCCGTCCCTCCCCAAGATCTGGCCGCCGGTGCGTCGGAAGACCGGGTCCTGCCGGGCGGCGTCCGGGACGTCGGACTCCGCCAGGCCGAGCTCCTCACCGGCGTAGAGGTAGGGCACACCGGGCAGCGCGAGCAGCAGCGCCGTCACCGCCAGGCCCCGGCGTCGACCGAGGTCGCCCCCGCCGTAGCGGGTCACGTGGCGGACGAGGTCGTGGTTGCTCAGCACCCAGGTGGGGGTCGCAAAGCCCAGCCCCTGCTCGATGACGGCCCTCAGCCGCGGACCGTCGAAGGGCTGCGCCATCACGCTGAAGTTGAAGGCCTGGTGCAGGCGCCCCGGCTCGACGTACCGGGCCACGCGTGCGGGGTCGAGCAGGAAGACCTCGCCGACCATCAGGCGGTCGCCGTCGTAGGAGTCGGTGACGCGGCGCCAGGAGGCGTAGACCCCGACGACCTCCGGCCGGTCCCAGGCCATCGGCTGCTGCAGGGCGTCGTAGCGGTCGTGCGTGCCGGTCGGTCCCTGGTCCGGCAGGCCCGGCGCCTTGTAGAGCGCGTGCGCGACGTCGATCCGGAAGCCGTCGACGCCCCGGTCGAGCCAGAAGCGCAGCACCCGCTCGGCCTCCTCGTGCACTGCGGAACACGTCCAGTCGAGGTCGGGCTGGCTGCTGTCGAACAGGTGGAGGTACCACTGCCCGTCGGGCACCCGGGTCCAGGCCGGCCCGCCGAACACGCTCTGCCAGTCGTTGGGGGGCCCGTCGCCGCGACCGGGCCGGAACAGGTAGCGCTCGCGCATCGGGGAGGCCGGGTCGGACAGGGCCTCCCGGAACCAGACGTGCTCGTTCGAGGTGTGGTTCGGGACGACGTCGACGAGCACCCGCAGGCCCGCCGCGTGCGCCTCGGCGAGCAGGACGTCGAAGCCCGCGAGGTCGCCGAACAGCGGGTCGACGTCGGTCGGGTCGGCGACGTCGTAGCCGTGGTCGTGCATGGGCGAGCGGTAGAAGGGGGTCAGCCAGAGCGCGTCGACCCCCAGGTCGACCAGATGGGGAAGGCGGGCACGCAGGCCCTCCAGGTCACCGATCCCGTCGCCGTCCGCGTCGGCGAACGACCGGAGGTAGACCTCGTACACGACCGCGTCGCGCCACCACTCGCCCATGTGCTGTCACGCTAGGCCCATGGATCCCCGCGTCGCCCTGGTCACCGGCTCGTCCTCCGGCATCGGCGCGCAGGTCGCCCGGCGCCTGGCCGCCGACGGGTACCACGTGGTCGTCACGTCGCGCTCGAGCACCGGCGCCGGGCAGGAGGTGGCGGACGAGATCGGCGGCAGCTACGTGCAGGCCGACCTCTCCGACGACGAGCAGGCACGCGGGCTGGTGGCCCAGGTTCTGGCCCTGCACGGCCGGCTCGACGTCCTGGTCAACAACGCCGGGGCGACCCAGGTGGTGCCGCACTCCGACCTCCCGGCCGCGTCCGCCGACCTGTGGCGGCGCCTGTACGACGTCAACGTCGTGGCCCCGTTCGTGCTGGTCACCGCCGCCGAGCAGGCGCTGCGGGCCGCCGCTCCAGGGTGCGTGGTCAACATCAGCAGCCTGGCCGGCGTGCGGCCCACGGGGTCCTCGATCCCCTACGCGGCGAGCAAGGCGGCGCTCAACCACACCACCGTCCTGCTCGCGAAGGCCCTCGGGCCGGACGTGCGGGTCAACGCGGTCGCGCCCGGGCTGGTGGACACCCCGTGGACGGCCGACTGGGACGAGGTGCGCGCGCTCGTCCAGGCGGCGGCGCCGCTGCGACGGTCCGCCACGCCCGACGACGTCGCCGAGGTGGTCATGGGCCTGGTGCGGTCCGCCTACGTGACCGGGCAGGTCGTGGTCGTCGACGGGGGCCTCGGCGCCGTCTCCTGACGGGAAGGAGTCCGGGCGGGCGCGTCGAACTCCTGGGGCACCCCAGCGAACCTCCAGGAGAACCATGTCGCGCCGCCTCGTCGGAGCCTCCGCTCTGACGGCCCTCGTCCTGTCCGCCTCTGCGGCCTTCGCCTCCCCCGGCCTGCCGGCCGCGCCGACCCGCGCGGCCGCCCCCGTCGACGTCGTCACCGGTGTCGCCGGCGACCTGCACGCCTTCGTGCAGTTCTCCGGACCGGTCCGCGACCGCGACGTCGCGGCGCTGCGCGCCCTCGGCATCACCAGGATGCACCGGTTCTCCCTCACGCCCGCCGTGGCCGTGGTCGCGCCGCGCCTGCTGCTCGAGAAGGCGGCCCGGCTGCAGGGCGTCGTCCGGGTGCAGCAGGACCACGGCATCAAGCCGACCCTGGACGCCAGCAAGAAGGCCATCAAGGTGGTGTCCGACGGCGCGGCCCCCAGCGCGCGCAAGGCGGGCCTGACCGGCAAGGGCGTCAACGTCGCGGTGCTCGACACCGGCTTCGACACCAGCCACCCCGACCTCGACGGCGGCAAGTTCAAGGGTGTCTTCAACTTCGAGCTGAGCTACCTGTACGACCAGTACCAGGACGGCATCATCAGCGACGACGTCGCGGAGGCCAGCTCGCCCTACGCCACGATCGACGAGAACGGGCACGGCACCCACGTGTCGAGCACCATCGCCGGCACCGGCGAGGCCAGCCTGTCGGGCCGGGACTTCACCGGGGTGGCCCCCGAGGCCTCCCTCTACGGCTTCAAGGTCTACGGACCGGCCCAGAGCGGCTTCGACTTCGGCTGGGAGGCCAACTCGATGGCCGCCATCGAGTACATCGCCGAGCACCCGGCCCTCGGGATCCAGGTGGTCAGCAACTCCTGGTCGATCTACGAGGTGGACGACCCCGACACCGAGCCGATCATCCTGATGATCCGGGCGGCCATCGCCAAGCGCAACCTGCTGTTCGTGTTCGCCGCAGGCAACGACGGCCCGTCCGACGGCACGATCGCCTGGCCCGGCGCCATCGGCCCGGTGATCACCGTGGCGAGCACCGAGAAGACCGTCACGTCGGCCGGGAAGGTCGCCATGAGCAGCTTCTCCTCGCGCGGTGTGCAGGTCGACATCGCGGCCCCCGGCTCGAACATCATCGCGGCGCGGGCGGCCGGCACGAGCGACGACCTCGGCCTGTCGGTGCCGGGTCTCGGCGCCGACGCCGCCCGCTACATGGCGATCAGCGGGACGTCCATGGCGACGCCGCACATCGCCGGCGTCGCCGCCCTGCTGCTGCAGGCCAACAGGGACCTCACGCCGCAGCAGATCGAGGAGATCCTCGAGCGCACGAGCAGCGACCAGGGCACGAAGGGCTTCGACAACAGCTACGGCTGGGGCTTCGTCGACGCCGAGAAGGCCGGTCGGGTGGCCGTCTGCAGCACGACCCGCAGCGTGGACGACTGCCTCGTCGAGGTCGGTGCGCTCGACAAGGCCTCCTGGCGCAGCGACTGGAACGACAAGGGCACCGAGGGCCCGACCGTGCAGGGCGAGGCCGTCAGCCCGCCGGTCTAGTCGCTGGCGCGCTCCGGCCCGGTCCCCCTCGCGGGGACCGGGCCGGCGCCGTGTCCGGGTGGGTCGCGTCAGGCGGGGCGGCGCGCCGGCGCGGGGCAGCACCGCGCCGGGCAGCGGTCGTGCGTGGCCACACCTCCGTGGTCGGCCAGCTCCACAGGCGCGGCCAGGCGCTCGACGACGAGGTCGCGCAGCATCCGGACGAAGGCGGGAGCCGTCCCCACCGTGGCGGCCCGGTGGGCGAGCATGCCGGGCAGCGAGGCCACCCGCTCCTGCGCCTGGACGTCGAGGTCGTAGAGCACCTCCACGTGGTCGCTGGTGAACCCGATCGGCACCATGACCACCTCCCGCACACCCTCGGCGTGCAGCGCGGCGAGGCGGTCCCCGACGTCGGGCTCGAGCCAGGGCACCTGCGGCGGGCCGCTGCGCGACTGGAAGACCAGCTCCCAGGGCCGCTCCCCGGCGACGGACGCGCTCGCGGTGCGCAGCGCCGACACGTAGGCGTCGCCGTCGGGCCCCGAGCCGGCCGCCATCGACTGCGGGATCGAGTGCGCGGTGAACAGCAGTCGGGCCAGCGGGCCGGCGCCGGTGGCGGCCACGGCCTCCCGCATCGGCTGCAGGAAGCCCTCCTCGGCCCAGTAGTGCCGCACCTTGGTCACCAGGGGTGCCGCCTCGCCCACCTCGATCCGCGCCCGGGTCCAGTCCTCGCGGTACTGCCGGCAGCCGGAGTAGGAGGGGAAGGCGCTCGTGGTCAGGGCGAGGGCGTGCCGCACGCCGTCGTCGGCCATCGTGCGCAGGGTGTCGGCCAGGAAGGGGTGCCAGTTGCGGTTGCCCCAGTAGACCGGCAGGGCCGGGCCGTCCTCGGCCAGGACCGCCTCCAGGGCAGCCTTGAGGTCCCGAGCCTGCTGGTTGATGGGGCTGACCCCGCCGAACAGGTCGAGGTAGTGCCGGCCCACCTCGCGCAGCCGCTCCGCCGGGATGGCCCGCCCCCGGGTCACGTTCTCCAGGAACGGCAACACGTCGTCGGGGCCCTCGGGTCCGCCGAACGAGACCAGGAGCAGGGCGTCGACGGCCGGCGGCGAGGCCGGACGCTCGTCGATCGTGGTCATCAGGTCGGTCACCCGGCCAGTCTCGCGCCTCGGAGGTGCGCCCGCCGCCCGACGGCCCCACCATGACCGGGTGACGCTGCCCTTCGTCGCCCTCGTGCTCGTCGCCCCGCTGCTGCTCCTGCTGTCGGCGGTCGTCAGCCTGTCGGCCCACGGCCCCCTCGGCTGGGTGGTGGCGGTCGCACTGCTCGGTGCCGTCGGCGTGATCAGCCGGGCCGGGTGCCGACGCTGCGTCGCCTGGTGGGCGACGACGAAGGCCCCGGTCCTCCCTCCCGGTCAGCGCCCCCCGGGCCAGCGCTTTCCCGGCGACCCCGGACGACTCAGCGCCGGAACGGATCCGGCAGCGGGGGCTCCATGAGCTGAGCCCGGGGGCACGTCGCCAGGCTCAGCCCGGCGTACTGCAGCGCGTCGTCGCAGAGCTCGTTCACCCCCCAGCCGAGGTCCTGACCCGCCTGGGTGACGGTCGCGCGATACAGGGTGATGTCGTACTTGCCCGGCTGGCCGTAGACGGCACCGATGCTGCCGACGAGCACCGCCGTCCCCCGCCCGGAGGGCACCGCGTTCCACGGCTGGTCGTAGCGCTGCCACAGGCCCGGGCTCGCGCTCCACACCCCACCGCGGCCGACGTCCCGGTACTCCAGCTCGCGCACGACCTCGCGCGCTGCCCGCTCGTCGAGCACGGCCGAGGGCCGGATCACCGTGGTCTGCTCCGCCATACGGCGCAGTCTGCCCTGCCACCGCTGACTGTGCGTCACCATCGGTGCGCTGCGTCGTTGACCGGTGTGACCTGCAGCACCAGCAACGACAGGAGTGGTCAGTGACGACACGCAACTCAGGAGCTTCCCCGTTCCGCGGCGGCCTGCTGCTGCTGGCGCTCGGAGCGCCTGTGCTGCTGGGCGTGCCCGCCGCCTCGGCGGCCGGTCCGCTCCCGCTCCCCGTCACGCCGCCGACCCTGCCTCCCGCGGTGACCGAGGTCGTGGCGCCGGTCGTCGACCCCGTGATCGCCGTGGTCGCGCCCGTCGCGCAGCCGGTCGTGGAGGCACTCCCCGAGCCGGTCCAGGAGGCCGTGGTCACGGTCGCGGCGCCGGTCACGGCCCCGTCCGGGGACGCCGCCCCGAGCAGCAGCCCGACCCGCCCGCAGCCGCGGCCCACCTCGCCGGCCCGCCCGCCCCTTTCCGTCCCGACGGCGCCCCCGGCCGCCGGGCTGGCCGGCTCGGCGGCCCCGTCGGCCCCCGGCACCGTGGCGCCGGCCTCGACGTCCGCTGCCTCCCCGGTGGCGGCCCCGGCTGCCTCCGCGGCGACGGGTGCGAGCTCGTCGGGCGTGGTGTCGGACACCGGCACCGCGCAGGTGGACCCGTCCCGCCTCGGCGGCGGCCTCGCCACCGCTGCGGACCTGGGCGGCTCAGGGGTCGCCCTGGCGCCGGTCTCGGCCGGTCTCCCCGGCGTCGGCGCCTCCCGGCCCGACCCGCTCCTGGCCGCCCCCCTCGCCGTCTCGCCGGCCGGCCTGGTGTCGACCGGGCCCTCGCGCCCCACCGACCTGCCCGCTGCCGTGGTCGTGTTCGCCGCCCTGATGCTGGCGGCCGTGGGAACCGGCCACGTCACCGAGGTCGTCAACCGGCGACGCGACGCCGCGGCGGCCTGACCCCTCCCCGGCCGGTCCGGCAGAGCCCGGCGGTCGGCGACGCTAGGGTCCGCCGATGCGCGCGATCCAGATCACCGAGTTCGGCGGACCCGAGGTCCTGACGCTCACCGACCTTCCCGACCCGGTGCCCGGTGGCGACGTCCAGCTCTGCGACGTGACCAGTGCCGGCGTCAACTATGCCGACACCCACCAGGTGGACGACAGCTACCTGTCCCGCACCGAGCTGCCCCTCGTGCCGGGCAGCGAGGTCGTGGGCACGCTGCCCGACGGCACCCGCATCGCCGCGTTCGCGATGGGAGGCGGGTACGCCGAGAAGGCGCTCGTCCTGCCCGACCTGTCGTTCCCCCTCCCCGACGGGGTCACCGACGGCCAGGCCCTGTCGCTGATGGTCCAGGGCCTCACCGCCTGGCACCTGCTGCGCACCAGCACCCACCTCGCCGTCGGCGAGAGCGTGGTCGTGCACGCGGCGGCCGGCGGTGTCGGCACGCTCGCCGTCCAGCTGGCCAAGGCTTGGGGCGCCGGGCGGGTCATCGCCGTCGCCGGCAGTCCGGACAAGCTCGAGCTCGCCCGGAGCCTGGGCGCCGACGCCGGCGTCCTGGCCGGGGAGGCCGACCTCAAGGCGGCGCTGGTCGAGGCCAACGAGGGCAGGAGGGTCGACGTCGTGCTGGAGATGGTCGGCGGCACCACCACGGACGCCTCCCTGGCGGCGCTGGCGCCCTTCGGGCGGCTCGCGGTCTTCGGGATGGCGTCACGACAGGCCCCGTCGCCCATCGACGTCAATGCGCTGATGAGCCGGAGCCGGGCGGTCGTCGGCTTCTGGCTGGCTCACTGCTTGACCCGGCCCGAGCTGCTGCAGCCGCAGATGGCCGAGCTGCTGGCCATGGTCGAGGCCGGGACGCTGCGTCCGGTCGTCGGCGACAGTTACCCGCTGAGCGAGGCCCGCCGGGCGCACGAGGCCCTGCGCGACCGCAGCAGCACCGGCAAGCTCGTCCTGGACTGCACCCGCTAGGAGCGCGACGCCGGGAGCAGCCTCGGTCGCCCGATCCGGACGTCCACACCCGGCGACCACAGCACGTGCGGCGCGCCCTGCGGCGCCGGCAGCCCCGCGGTCTGCGACCAGGTCGTCGGCCAGCTCGAGCACGGTCGCGGCGTGCAGCGGCCAGGACGGGTGGTCGACCGGGGCCCAGGCCGTCCGGCCGCCGTACCAGGTGCTGTAGAGCCCCCACCGGGCGGTGAGGAAGGTCGCGAGCGGGTCGGCGACGACCGGTGCGCCGATCCGCAGCGCCACGGTGCCGCCGACCCCCCGAGGGCCGGGACGACGGCGCGACGTCGTGTAGCGGCGGACGTCGCCGTCGCGCTCGAGCCGCATCCGGGCCCACAGGTAGGGCAGGTGGTAGCTCCACCGGGCCGCCAGCACGGGCAGCAGCCGGGCGGCCTCGAGCGACCGGAAGACCACCCCGCGACGCCCGGTGCCGTCCACGGCGTACAGCCGCACGTTGGTCTCCGCGAACGAGGACAGGTACGGCAGCGGCGGCGTCCCGAGGATCCGCACCCGCGACATCTGGAACGGGACCAGGCCCACCCAGGTCTGGCCGTCCACGACGTCGGGGAAGGTGCCGGTGGGGAGCAGCGGAGCGACCAGCGCGGGCTCGACCGGCCAGTGCAGGAACGCCAGCTCACCCCAGTGCTGGGTGAAGACCGGCCGCCGCACCGGGTGCAGCGAGGTGGCGCTCAGCGGTTCGACGGTCACCCGTCGATGGTGCTCCTGTCAGCGCAGCGCGGCCACCCAGCGCCCGGCCGCACGGGCCTGCTTCACCCGCGACTCGTAGGTGGCGCCGGCGCCGAGGAGCAGCCCGCCGAGGACGGCCAGCAGCAGCCAGCGCGGCAGGTACAGCGCGGCCTGCCCGACCTGCACCAGCGCCAGCTCCCCCACCACGAGGCCGCCGACCACCACCAGGGCGCGCAGGTGGAGCCGGACGCCGAGGCCCAGCACCCCTGCCGCGGCCAGCAGTGTCAGGAGCAGGCGCACCGAGCCGGGAGCGGCCGCGGCGACCTGCGCGCCCGGCAGCAGGGCCATCGCCGCGGCCGGACCGACGGTCGCCCAGCTGGGGGCGTCCGGCTCACGGGACCGGCGGACCAGGCCGACCACGAGCAGCAGCGCCGCCACGGGCAGCGTGTAGAGCTCGACCTGGTGGACCCCGGTGTCGGCCAGCAGTGTCCACGAGGCCGCCGAGGACAGCAGGACCCCGAGCGGCGACACCCACCCCCGTCGGGGCAGGCAGGCGTAGCCGAGACCCAGCAGCCCGCCGGCCGCGAGCAGCGCCGCGCAGGGCCGGGCCGGTGCGCCGAGGGACAGCGCCCCCGTCAGGGCGGCGAGGAGGCCGAACAGCGCGACCGCGCCGAGGCCCGGCTCCTCCGGCTCCTCCTGGTACCAGGCCGCCCCCAGCACCGTGACGGCCGCGGCCACCGCCGTGGCCACGACGAGCGACGGCGTCGTCGCCTCCCGCGAGGCCAGAGCGGACACGAGCGCACCACCCGCCCCCGCGAACGCGAGCGGCAGCGCGACGGTGCGGACCCGCACGTCGTCGCGGGACTGCACGGCGACGGCGACGGCGGTGGACGCCACGGCACCCGCGAGCAGGGCGACTCCCGACCAGTCCCCCTCGGTCAGTGCGCGGGCCAGCGCCAGGCCTGCCGCCGTGGCGCCGGCCACCCCGGACCAGCGCAGGGCCGGCCTCCGTCGGCGCAGCAGGGCGCCCGCTGCCAGCGCGCCCAGCACCCCGGCCGCCGTCACCCACGACGCCCGGTCCCCGAGCACGCCGCCCACGGCATGGGCGAGCACGAGCGACGTGGCGCCCGTCGACGGCGCGACGGCCCCGAGGGCCCCGGACCGGCGGCGCACCGCGCCCGCCAGGGCCACCGCGGCCAGCGACGTGACCACCAGGGCGCAGCGCAGGCCCTCCAGGGGGCTGACGGGAGCCGCGACGACCACCCCCGCGCCGAGCAGGACGGTTCCGCCGAGCACCACGGCCCCGGCCGCCCCACCGGTGGCCCGGACCACCCCGGCCGCGGCAGGGTGCAGCGCCGCGGGCCGCAGCGCGGCCAGGGCCAGCGCCGCGAGCGCCCACACCCCGGTGGCGGCCAGCACCGGCGACGGGCGGCCGGTCAGCTCTCCCAGCAGCGGCGGCAGCACCAGGCCGCTCGAGAGCACGGCCTGCGCGGCGAAGGTCCTGGAACCGGTCCGACGGGCGACCGCCGCCGCCGCCACAGCGCCGACCCCGGCGGCGAGCGAGACCGTCGTGGTCCCCGGCAGGTCCGACAGACCGGGCAGCCCGAGGCCGCGGCCCGCCTGAAGGGCCACCGCCGTGAGCCCGGCGGCCAGCCAGGCCAGGGTGGCGGCGGTGCTGCCCAGACCGCGCCGCGCCGCCTGGACCGAGCCGGCACCGGCGGCGGCGGTGAGGCCCGCCATGACCACGACCTGGCCCACCACCCCGATGCGGAGCCAGACGACGGCGAGGAACACCGTCGAGGCCACCAGCAGCAGCAGGGCGCCGAGGCCCAGGAGCACGGTCTGCGGGCTGCGCGCCGCGCGGACGGCGGTGTCGGTCGGGCCCGCCACCGGGACGGTCGGCCCGGGGGCCCCGAGCGCGCGGAGGCCGGCGTCGGGGGCTCCGCGCAGGACGGCGAGGACCGCGGTCCGCTCGGCGCGCAGCGCGGCAAGCGCGGTGTCGATCTCGTAGAGGCGCCCGGCCGCGGGGCCCCGGAGCGGGAGCCCGCACGCCTGGCACGCCGGCGCAGGGGGGACCGGCAGCGGCACGCTGCAGTCGGGGCAGGTCAGGGACACGGTGCGCTCCCGGCGTCGGGGGCAGGGAACGTCCTGCCGCCGCCAGCATCGCGGTCGGCGTCCCCGACCCGCCTGAGCAGGACTACTCAGCTCAGGCGGTGGCGTCGTCCCGGTCGACCGGCGCGGCGTCGGCGACAGCCGGGTCCGCAACGGTCGGGTCGTCCCCCGAGGACGCCACCTTCGGGCACGGGCACCAGGCGTCGTGCCAGGCCCTGCGGCACCCCGCCGGGTAGGTCAGCGAGCGCACCACCCTCGCAGGGTTGCCCGCCACCAGCACGTCGTCCGGGACGTCGCGGGTCACGACCGACCCGGCGGCCACCAGCACGCGCTTGCCGATCGTGACGCCCGGCAGGACCATCGACCGGGCGCCGAGCCAGGTGCCGTCGCCGATGCGCACCGGCGCCTCGACGTGCGCCCGCCCCTCGACGCCGTGGCTGTCGCTGTCGAGCACCATCACCTCGTTGGCGAACGCGACGTCGTCGCCGATCTCGATGCCCTTGACCGCGATGATGACCGTGCCGCAGTTGACGAAGCAGCGGGAGCCGAAACGGATCGGGCCCCAGCCGCTGATGAGCGTGGTGCGGTGACCGGACCAGACCTTGAAGTCGTCGCCCACCTCGAGGTCGGTGGCGTCCACGGTCGGCCAGCCCAGAACGTGGGCCCGCTTGCCCACCCGCCGGGCGGTGCGCAGCGACCAGCGGGCACGTACGGCCTGCCGGCTCCCGGCGAGGTGCCAGCGCAGCTCGGTCGCCGCGCCCCAGTCGACGTCGCGCAGCTGGGCGAGGCGGTCCTTCACGAGGAGTCACCGTAGCCGGGTGGTAGTCCTAGAGCCATGCTGCCCGGTACCGGACCCGACGAGGGCGACGCCCCGATCTGCTCGTCCAAGGGCTGCCGGGCCGACGCCGTGCACCTGCTGGTGTGGAACAACCCGAAGCTGCACGTGCCGGGCCGGGAGAAGACCTGGGTGGCCTGCGAGGAGCACCGGGGCAGCCTGTCGGAGTTCCTCGCCGCACGGGGCTTTCTCAGGCGGGTCGACCCGCTGACCTGACCTGCTGCCCCACCGCCGTGAGGCACGCCAGCAGGACGGCCACGAACCGGGACGCCTCGACCGAGCAGGCGTCGTGGTCGGCGTCGAGCAGGTGCGGAGCGACACCGACGGCGGCGGCCAGCGCGTGCTGCTTGCGGGGCGGGACCAGCCGGTCGCGGGTGGTCACCAGGACGGCTCCCGGCGCCCGGAGTGCCCCGACCCAGCCGCTGCTGTCGAACCGGCCGAGCTCCCGACCGGCCTCGGCGAGGTCGCGGGCGCTCCCCCGGGCGAGCTCGCCGGCCACCCAGGCACTGCCCGCCGACGGCGTACCCGCGGCGCGCAGACCCGCGCGCCAGACCCCGGTGGGGAACAGCCCGAGGAGCAGCCGCAGCCCGCCCATCGTGCGCCAGACCACCTTCTGCCGCGGGTCGCTCCAGTCGAGCGCCGTCGCGCACAGCACGAAGCCGCCGACGCGCTCGGGGTGCCGCCGCGCCAGGAGCTGGGTGACCGGGCCGCCCATGGAGTAGCCGACCACCAGGACGTCGGTCAGGTCGAGCTCGGCCAGCACCCCGGCGGCGTCGTCGGCGCAGTCGGCCAGCCGGAACGGGTCGGAGGACCGCAGGCCGCGGCCGTGCCCGCGCAGGTCCATCGCCAGCACGCGGTACCCGGCGCGGGCCAGCGGCGCGTAGGTCTGCGCCCAGTTGAGGTCGCTCGGGAACATCCAGCCGTGGACGAGCAGCACCGGCTGCCCGGTGCCGCCGGTGTCACGGACGAAGAACTCGCCCCGGCCGGGCACGACGACCGTGCGACCTGGCGGCAGCGGCAGCGGGGGGACGGGGGCGCCGACGGGACCGGGGCGGCGGGTGCGCTTCACGCGAGCAGTCTGCCCGCCGCGGCCGACCCTACGGTGTGCGGATGCTCGCGCTCTCCGGTCAGCAGGTCCTCGCCCGCTCGTTGACGGGCGTTCCGGCGCTCGTCATGAACACCCACATCACCGGCCTGGCGGTCGCGCGGTCGCTGGGCCGGGCGGGCGTCGACGTCGTCGGGCTGGACAAGGAGCGGGGCGGGCTGGGACAGCACAGCCGGCACCTGTCCGGGCTCGGGCTCGTGCCCGGGCCCGAGGTCGACGACGGAGCGGCACTCGCCGAGCACCTGCTCGCCCTCGGGCCGTCGTTCGGGCAGCGACCGGTGCTGTTCCCCACCAACGACGACTGGGTCCTCGCGCTCGCGCGCCATCGCGACCGGCTCGAGGAGCACTACCGCTTCCCGTTCGCCCCCTACGACGTCGTCCGGCGCGCGCTGTCCAAGACCGACCTCTACCGCGCCTGCGAGGCGCTCGGGGTGGCCTGCCCCCGATCGTGGTACCTCGACGGCGACGCGGCCGCCGTCGACGCGGTGGCCGACGCCGTCCCCTACCCCTGCGTGCTCAAGCCCGACGACAGCCGCGGGTTCTACGACGCGTTCGCCGCCAAGGTGTTCGTGGTGCAGGACGCGCAGCAGTTCCGGGCCCGGATGGCCGAGTGTGCCCAGCGGGGGCTGTCGCTGGTGGCCCAGGAGTGGGTGCCGACCGAGCCGGGCGGCTTCTGGTCGGTCGCCTCCTACCTCTCGCCCGACGGCACCGCGCGCGGCGTGTTCACCGGCCGCAAGCTCGAGCAGTGGCCGCCCGACTTCGGGACCTCCTGCCTGGCCGACGCCCGGTGGGACCAGCAGATCGCCGACGCCGGTGTGCGGGTGCTGCAGGCCCTCGGGTACAGCGGCATCAGCGAGATCGAGTTCGTCCAGCACGCCGAGACCGGTCAGCACCTGCTGCTCGACGTCAACACGCGGGCGTGGAAGTGGGTCGGCCTGCCGATCGCCGCCGGCATCGACCTGCCCCTGCTGGCCTACCGTGACGCGGTCGGCGACCCCTTCGACGCCGGCCGGCAGGTGGACGGCACCCGCTGGGTGTTCCTGCGCGACTACACCCGACTCGTCCGCGCCCGGGCCAACACCGTCTGGGAGGCCCAGGTGACCAAGGACGAGTGGGTCGACCTGCTCGCCGGCCGCCCCGGACTGCTCGTCGACGGCGTGCACGACCCCGACGACCCGGAGCCGTCCTACGACGTCCTGTGGGCCGAGCTGTCCGACGGCACCGGCTACTCCTGCGCCTGCTGACCTCCGGACGCCGACCGGTCGGGAACGCGGACCGTGGCGCTCAGGGTTCCCGACGCCGGGGCAGGGCCTCGCCTACGGGCTCGCCGCAGGTGCGGCACACCCAGGCGGCGTCGAGGTCGTGGTCGTCGTGCACCCGCGCCGGCGGCGGGTCGGCCACCCAGCGGTCGCCCCAGGCGAGCAGAGCCTGCAGGACCGGGAGCAGGTCGCGACCGCTCGCGGTGAGGTGGTAGTCCGACCGCGGCGGGGCCGCGCTGTACTGGCGCCGCTCGAGGACACCGAGGTCGACGAGGTCGGCCAGGCGGGCACTGAGGCGGTCGCGCGGGGCGCCGGTTCCCCGGGCGATGTCGGTGAAGCGGTGGTTGCCGAAGGAGACCTCCCGCACGACGAGCAGGGCCCAGCGGTCCCCGACGACCTCCAGCGCGCCCGCGATCGGGCAGGGACGGCCGGGCAGGTCCTCGAGGCGCGGGAGCACGGTCACCCGACAAGGTTTGCACATCAGACCGACCCTCGCTAGGTTGCCGTCAGTAGGACTTTCCTACTCACCACCGAGGCGGTCCCGTGTCGCTCCCCCTGCCCCCCGCTTCCCCCCGGAGCACGGGCGCCGTGTCACCCGACGGTCCTGCGGCTGCCCACGCCGGTCCGGGCGCCACCCTTCCGCTGGCGGCCGGCGCGACCCTGCTGGCCCTGATCGCCTTCGTGACGCCGCTGGCGACCGCGTCCCGGACAGCGGTCGACCTGGACACGGCGCCGACGACGCTGCCCTGGCTGCTGAGCGCGATGGCCCTGGGCCTGGCCGTCGGGCTGCTCCCCGCAGGGCGCCCTCGCCGACGACCTCGGCCGTCGGCGGGTGTTCGTCGCAGGCCTGCTCGTGGTCGCCGCAGGGTCGCTCGCCTGCGGCCTGGCTCCCGCGCCGGGGGTGTTCGTCGTCGGGCGGGTGGTGACCGGCCTGGGGGCCGGCGCCGTCCTGGCCTGCGCCCTCGGGCTGATCAGCCACGCCTTCCCTCCCGGTCCGGCCCGGGCACACGCGACCGGCGTGTGGGGCGCCAGCGTGGGAGCCGGCATCGCCACCGGCGGACTGCTCACCGTGGCGGTCGACCAGGGCGACAGCTGGCGGCATGCCTACCTCGTCGTGGCGACCCTCGCCGTCGTGACGGCCGCGCTCGGCCACCGCACGCTGAGGGAGTCACGGGCGGCGCTGCGACGGCGCCCTGACCTGCTGGGGGCGGCGCTGCTCGGTGCCGGCCTGGCCACCCTCCTGAGTGGCGTGGTGGGAGCTGGGCACGACGGCGTGAGCGGGTCCGAGCTCGGCCTGCTCGTCGGCGGGCTCGCGCTCCTGACCGCCTTCGTCCTGGCCGAGGCCCGGGGCGCGAGCCCCATGCTCGACCTCGCCCTCCTGCGGTCGCCGCGCTTCGTGGGGGCCACCGTGGCGGCCTTCGCCAACGGCGCCGGGGCCACCGCCCTGGCGGCCTTCACCCCGACGCTGGTCCAGCGCGGCCTCGGCCGCAGCCTGCTCGCCGCCAGCCTGGTGACCCTGCTGTTCGCCGGCACGAGCGTGGTCACCGCGCTGCAGGTGCGCCGCCTGCCGGTGCACCTGTCCGGCGGCTCGCTGCTGATCGGAGCCCTCGTGGGGGTCGCGGCCGGCCAGGTTCTGCTCACCGGGCTGTCACCGACGTCCTCGCTCGGACGGCTCGTGCCCGGTCTGGTCGTGACGGGGGTGGCGTTCGGCGTGCTGAACGCCGCCCTGGGCCGCGAAGCGGTCGCGAGCGTTCCACCGGAACGGGCCGCCATGGGCAGCGGGGCCAACAACACCTCCCGCTACGTCGGCTCGGCGATCGGCATCACCCTGGTGAGCGTCGTCGCCGGGCGCGCCCCCGCAGGCCTCACCGAGGGCTGGGACCACGCGGTCGCACTGACGGCGGCCGTCTCCCTGGCCGGCGCCGCCGTCGTGGCGCTCACCGCACGACGTCAGCCGCGGTAGCGGAACCCGTCGCGGCGCCACTGGAACAGCGACGGACGCGGCAGGGGCGCCCCGGCCGGAGCCGGCTCGCGCCGCACGGTGGCGACCGGGGCGTCGTAGTCGGTGCGCGCGATCGTCTCCACGACCTCGTCCTCGCCGAACAGGTCGGACCCCTCGACGGTGGGGACCAGCCCGACGAGGACGCCGTCGCGCAGGACCGTCGCCGTGAGGGAGGCGCTCGCGTCCGCGCCCCACACGGCGAGCCGCCCGTCGGGGAGGGCGACCGCCACCCCGAACTGGTAGGTGGACGGCCGCTCGAGCTGGGCGGGGACCCCACGCTCGCGCAGCGACGCGACGATCCGGCGGGCCTTGAACTCCTCCATGCGGCCGACAACGCCGACGGCCGGCCCGGCGTTCCTGCAGGAGGGACGCCGGGCCGGCCGCGAGGTATCGGTGAGCGGCTACACGCTGGCGCTGAGCGACGCCAGCCGCTCCTCGGCAGCGGCGAGCACACCCTTGCGGGCCTTGTGCGAGGCCTCGAACGCGAGCAGCTGCTGCAGCTCGGCGACGTCGTCGGTGTCGCGGACGTGGCTCATGATGCGGTCGCCGGACAGGCGCTCGTAGCCCGCGAACGGGTGCGCGACCTCCCCGGTGCCGGCGAGGTCGACGACCTCCGGACCCTGCTGGGCGAGCTCGGCCGCGTGGTCCTTGGCCTCCTCGGCCAGGTCCGCGACGGTGGTGTCCACGGTCTCGGCCACCTCCGCGACCGACTCCTTCACCTCCGCAACCGAGTCCTCGACGCGCTCGACGACGGCCTCGGCCACCTCCTCGGTGCGCTGCGTGGCCGCGCGTGCCACGTGGACACCCTTGTCCAGTGCGGTGTCGGCGGCGGCGACCGCGGCGCTCAGCGCGTCCTGGACCTGCCCGGGCGCCTTGTGCCACAGACGGGCCGAGACCTGATTGACCGTCCCGACAAGGGCGGCGAGCGGCGCGGCAGCATAGGCGCGGGCCGTGCCGACCACGGCCTGCAGCGGGGTCGCGCGCAGCAGCGAGGTACCGGTGCGGCCCACCTCGGCGAGCCGCTCCTCCAGCCAGTCGATGGTGGCCGAGTGCGCCGTCTCCAGGCGGTCGAGCACGGCGAGCACCTGCTGCTCGTCCAGCGACTGCGCCAGGGTCCGGGCGTAGCGCGTGCGCTCACGGAGCTGGTGCTCGAGCGTGAGGTCGCCGAGCAGCGCGCCCTGCAGGCTCTGCACCTGGTTGAGCTGGGTGGTCGCGAACGCACCGACCCGGCCGATGACCGAGCCCACGACGTCGGGCACGCCGCCGACCTGCCGGATGGCCGTGGTGAGCAGAGCGGCCCGCTCGCGCGCCTTCTGCACGTTGGCCGCCAGCTCGCTCTCGAGGGCGGTGGTGCGCGCCTGGGTGCGGCGCAGGGTGGCGATCGTCTGCTCGGACGCGGTGAGGCGGAGCAGGTTCTGCAGCTCGCTGACGAGCATGTCCTTGGTGACGGGCACGGCGGTCTCCTCCTGTGGTGGGCTGGCCTTCCTGTGCCCGGTGCTGCCAGTTGCAAGCAACCGGCAAGCGGTGACCTGGCTCACGCCTAAACTCCTCGTATGCGCTTCGGATACTGGATGCCCATCTTCGGCGGGTGGCTCCGCAACGTGGCCGACGAGCAGATGCCGCTGACCTGGCCCTACCTGCGCGACCTCGTGGTCGAGAGCGAGCAGCACGGCTTCGACCTGTCGCTGCTGGCCGAGCTGAACCTCAACGACATCAAGGGGCACCGGGCGCCGTCCCTGGACGCCTGGACCCTGGCCCCCGCCGTCGCCGCGGTCACGACGCGGCTGGAGCTGATGCTCGCCGTCCGCCCCAACTACCACTCCCCCAGCCTCACCGCGAAGGCCCTGTCGACGCTGTCGGTCCTGGCCCCTGACCGGATCAGCCTCAACGTGGTCAGCTCGTGGTGGAAGGACGAGGCCACGCAGTACGGCGCCCCCTTCGACGTGCACGATGCCCGCTACGCCCGCACCGAGGAGTGGCTCCAGGTGGTGCAGCGACTGCTCACCGAGGAGACGGTCACCCACCACGGAGACCTGTACGACCTCGAGGGCTGCATCCTGGAGCCCAAGCCGGCGGAGCTCCCGACGTTCTACATGGGCGGGGAGTCGCCGCGGGCCAAGGAGGTCATCAGCCGGCACGGCACGGCCTACGTCATGCACGGAGACCCGCCGGAGGTGATCGCGGACAAGGTCCGCGACATGCGCGCCCGGGCCGCCGAGCACGGTCGGACCTTCCAGTTCGGGGTGAGCGGCTACGTCATCGTGCGCGACTCCGAGGCGCAGGCCCAGGAGGAGCTGGCCCGCATCCTGGACGTGCAGGCCTCGCCCGAGGCGTACGCCAGCTACCAGGACTTCCTGGCCGGCAGCCAGCTCGAGTCGCAGGTGTCGCTGGAGGAGTACAGCGTGTCCAACCGCGGCCTGCGGGCCGGCCTGGTGGGCACGCCCGCCCAGGTGCGCGACCGCATCCGCGCCTACGAGGACGCCGGCGTCGACCTCATGCTGCTGCAGTTCTCGCCCCAGCGCGAGGAGATGGCCCGCTTCGGTCGGGACGTCATCCGTGCGTACGCCTGACGGCGTCCCCCTCACCGGATCCGGCGTCCACCTCGAGCCGCTCGGGCCGCAGCACGTCGACGACCTGTACGCGACCACCGGGAACGACCCCGACGCCTGGGCGTGGCTGCGGGCCGACCCGCGGACCCACGACGACATGGCCGACGTCGTCCGCACAGCAGTCGCGGACCCGGGCCGCACGGCGTACGCCGTCGTCGTCGACGGCCGCGCGCAGGGCAGCAGCTCCTACCTCGACGTCGACCTGTCGGTCGGGGGCCTCGAGGTGGGCTGGACCTGGTACGCCCGGTCGGTCTGGGGCACCCGTGTGAACCCTGCATGCAAGCTGCTGCTGCTCGGGCACGCCTTCGACGACCTCGGAGCGCAGCGCGTCACGCTCAAGACCGACAGCCGCAACCTGCGGTCGCAGGCGGCGCTGCGCAAGCTCGGCTGCTCCTACGACGGAACGCTGCGCCACCACAGGCTGCGCACCGACGGAACGGTCCGCGACAGCGCCTACTTCAGCCTGCTGGCGTCCGAGTGGCCTGCCGTCCGGGCCGGCCTGCTCGTCCGTCTCGGCTGAGCGGGGTCACCGCCGCGGCCGTCCCTCGGGGAGGGCTCTCAGCCCACGAGGCGCAGCAGGTCGAGAGCGTCGGCGTCGGCACTGCCGCTCGGCAGGTGCTGGGCGGGCAGGTGCTCGGCGGGGACGGTCGAGGTGGGCGGGGCGGTGTCGAGGTCGAGGACCCGCACGACCGTCACGGCCGGCCGCGGACTCGGCAGCGTGGCGACGACGTCGGCGTCCGCCACCGGCACGGACTCTGAACCCGTCGCGCCGGCGACCGGCTCGTCGTCCCACCCCACCGGGTCGACCCCGCCGCAGCACACGCAGGTGAGGCTCAACCGGCCCTCGTGCCAGCCGTCGCCGGCCCACCACGCCCGGATGCCGCGACGGCCGGACCAGGTCAGCACGAGCGGCCGGTCGGCGTTGTCGCAGGGGAGGCAGAAGCCGGTCCACCGGGACACGAGCGCGACGGGGGCGGGGGCAGGGGCGCGACGGCTCATGGTCGTTCCCTCGGCAGGTCGAGGCTGTTCCTGCAGCACCACGTCGCGTCTGGTGCCGGCGAGTCAGCCATCGGCGCGTCGGGACCACGACCGCACCACCCGTCCGGGTGGTGCCGTCGTGCGGAAGGGCCGCCCCTCGGCACACCCCTGCAACAGCCCGGCAACGTGCAACGGGCAGGGTGAGCACGTGGCCCTCCCCGTTCCGCTGCCCCTCGAGGGCTTCACCGTTGCCGTGACCGCTGACCGTCGCCGTGAGGAGCTGACCGGTCTGCTGGTCCGTCGTGGCGCCCGGGTGATCGAGGCGCCGGCCATCCGGATCGTCCCGGCCGGCGACGACGAGGAGCTGCTCGCGTCCACCAGGGCGTGCCTGGTCAGTGCCCCCGACGTCGTGGTCGTCACGACCGGCATCGGGTTCCGGGGGTGGCTGCAGGCCGCCGACGACTGGGGCCTGGGCGACGCCCTGCGCGAGCAACTGGGTCAGGCCTCGATCGTCGCCCGCGGGCCCAAGGCCCGGGGGGCCGTCCGGGCCGCAGGACTCATCGAGGCCTGGTCACCGGAGAGCGAGGCGTCCGAGGAGGTGCTCCGGCGGCTGCTCGACGAGGGCGTGCGCGGTGCCACCGTCGTCGTCCAGCTGCACGGCGAGCCGACGCCGGGCTTCCTCGGTGCGCTGCGGGACGGGGGCGCGGCCGTGCTCGAGGTGCCTGTGTACCGCTGGGTCGCCGCGGACGACCTGGCGCCCCTGCGGCGTCTGGTGTCGCAGCTGACCACCGGTGCGGTCGACTGCGTCACCTTCACCAGCGCCCCCGCCGTGGTGAGTCTGCTGAGGACCGCGACGCAGGAGGGCCGGCAGGACGAGGTGGTCGAAGCGCTGCGCCACCGGGTGCTGGCCGTCTGCGTCGGTCCGGTCACCGCGGCGCCGCTCGACGCCCTGGGCATCCCGACCGTGCAGCCCGAACGTGCCCGGTTGGGCGCGCTCGTGCGGACCGTCGTCGAGCAGCTCCCGTTGCGACAGGCCCGGCGGATCGACACCGGGCTGCACCGCCTCGAGCTGCGGGGGCAGACCGTGCTGGTGGACGGCCGCCCGGTCGCCCTCACCGTCCGGCAGGCGGGCGTGCTGTCCTCGCTGGTCGAGGCGGGTGGCGGCGTGCTCACACGGTCACAGCTTCTGCGTTCCGCCTGGCCGGACGAGGCCGCCGACGAGCACGCCGTGGAGCTGACCGTGGGACGGCTCCGCGCGGCCCTCGGGCCGGCAGGGACCGTGGTGCAGACCGTGGTGAAACGCGGCTACCGCCTGGCGGCCCCCCTCGAGGCCTCCCCGCCCCCGGCGGACCGGTCGAGCTGAGCCCGGGCGAGGTCCTGCGGGGTGTCCACGTCCTGCACGGCGCGGGGGTCGGGGGCGGCGAGCCGCACCGGAACGAGGCCTCGCAGCAGCGCCCGAAGCGGTGCCCCCGCCAGGTCGCCCACCGCACGCTCGCGCAGCGCCGGGGTGCGCCAGGCGCTGGTCAGCACCTGGTCGCGCCCGTCCCCGTCGACCAGCAGCGCGCCGTCACCCGTCCCGACGGCGTCGAGCAGCACCTGCACGGTCGCCGCGTCCAGGAAGGGAAGGTCGGCCGCCAGCACCACGACCACCGGCGCGGTGACGTGCAGCAGCCCCGCCGCCAGGGCCGCCGCGGGGCCGCCTCCCGGCGGCTCCTCGCGGGCCCAGAGCACCGGCCGCACGGTGGGCCGCTCGGGGCCGACGACCACCACCTCGGCCGCTCCCTCGACGGCCCCCAGGACCCGGTCGAGCAGGGTCCGGCCACCCACCGTCAGTCCCGGCTTGTCGGCGCCGCCGAGCCGCCGGCCGCCGCCGCCGGCCAGGACGACCACGTCGTAGGCGCTCACAGCAGCAGGTCCTCGACGGGCAGCCGCGTGCGGGGGGCGGCCTCGCGGGCGGCGAGGGCCTCGCCCAGCGGCGGACCACCCAGCGACCCGACGGCGAGAACGACCGCCGGCCGCTGCACCTTTGACAGTCCGAGGGCGGCGACGACGGCGTCGGGGTCGAACCCGGCCATCTGGTGGGTGTGGAGCCCTTCGGCGACGGCCTGCAGGGACAGGTGGGCGACGGCCTGACCGGCGTCGTGCTGCCACGTGCGGTGCGGCCGGCCGGTGGCGTCCTCGGTCAGACCCACCGCCACCAGCAGCGCGGCCGCACGGCCGGCCCAGGTCTGGTTGCCCGGACGCAGGGCGAGAAGGACGGCGGCGTGGCGCGGGTCGTCCCGCAGCAGCACGGCCCAGCGCGTGGGCTGGGTGTTGCCCGACGACGGCGCCCACCGCGCCGCCTCGAGCAGCGGCCGCAGCTGCTCCCGTCCGAGCACCTGCCGTGGGTCGAACCCTCGGGGGCTCCAGCGCTGCGCGAGCAGCGGGTGCAGCGTCACGCTCCCCGCGCGACCCACTCGTCGTAGGAGGGAGCCTCGGCTCCCACCGTCGTCTCGTCACCGTGACCGGTGAGCACCCGCGTCTCGGGCGGCAGGGCGAACAGCCTCGTGCGGATCGAGTCCAGGATCGTGCCGTAGTCGCTGTAGGAGCGGCCGGTGGCCCCGGGACCGCCCGAGAACAGCGTGTCGCCCGAGAAGACGACGCCGAGGTCCGGCACCGAGAAGCACACCGCGCCGGGGGCGTGCCCAGGGGTGTGCATCACGTGCACGCGCGTCCCGGCCACCTCGATCACCTGACCGTCGCGCAGGTCGCCGTCGGGCTCGTGCGCGCTGTGCGTGAGGTCCCACAGCACCCGGTCGTCCGGGTGCAGCAGCACGGGCGCGCTGGTCATCTCGGCGAGCTCCGGAGCGAAGCGCACATGGTCGTCGTGGGCGTGGGTGCACGCGACCGCGACGACGGTCCGCCCGTTCACCGCAGCCGCGATCGCCTCGGCGTCGTGCGGGGCGTCCAGCACCAGCACCTCGTCGTCGTTCCCGAGGAGCCAGACGTTGTTGTCGACGTCGAAGGTCTGCCCGTCGAGGCTGAACGTCCCCGACGTCACGAGGTGCTCGATCCGCGCGGTCACGCGTCGACCCCCGTCGTGCCGGTCCCGACGACGACGACACTGCGCAGGACCTCGCCGCGCTCCATCTTCGCGAACGCCTCCTCGACGTCCTCCAGGCCGATCCGCTCCGACACGAAGCCCTCGAGGTCGAACCGGCCCTGCAGGTAGAGGTCGATGAGCAGCGGGAAGTCGCGGCTGGGAAGGCAGTCGCCGTACCAGGAGCTCTTGAGCTGCCCGCCCCGGCCGAAGTACTCGATGAGCGGCAGGTCGAGTCGCGCGTCAGGGGACGGGACGCCGACCAGGACCACGGTGCCGGCGAGGTCCCGGGCCTCGAACGCCTGCCGGTAGGTGGCCGGGATGCCCACCGCGTCGATGACGACGTCGGGACCGAATCCGCCGGTGAGGTCCTTCAGCGCCTGCACGACGTCGCCGGCCCCGGCGTTCACGGTGTGGGTGGCGCCGAAGCCCCGGGCCCACTCGAGCTTGCGGTCGTCGAGGTCGACGGCGATCACCTGCCGCGCGCCGGCGTAGACGGCCCCGGCGACGGCCGCGTCACCGACGCCGCCACAGCCGAGCACCGCGACGGTGTCGCCCTGCTGCACGGGGGCGGTGTGGACGGCAGCGCCCCACCCCGCCATGACCCCGCACCCGAGGAGCCCGGCGGCGGCGGCGTCGGCCCGCTCGTCGACCTTGATGCACGCGCCCTCACCGACGAGCGTCTTCTCCGCGAACGCGCCGAGCCCGAGCGCGGGCGACAGCGGCGTGCCGTCCTCCAGGGTCATGGTCGATCCCTGGTGGCGGCTGTCGAAGCACAGGTGGACGCGGCCGCGGCGGCAGGCGCGGCACTCCCCGCAGGGGGCGCGCCACGCCAGCACCACGTAGTCGCCGACCGCGACCTTGGTGACGGCGGACCCGACGGTCTCGACCCGCCCGGTGGCCTCGTGGCCGAGCAGGAACGGGAACTCGTCGTTGATCCCGCCCTCGCGGTAGTGCAGGTCGGTGTGGCACACGCCGCACGTCTCGATGGCCACGACGACCTCGGACGGCCCCGGGTCCGGGATCACGATGTTCACGATCTCGACGGGTGCGCCCTTGGTCTTGGCGACGACGGCGCGGACGGTCTGCGGCACGAGGAGCTCCCGGGTCAGAGAAGAGGTCGTCCGGACGCTACCGCCCGGTCAGCGGCGGACCACCTCGCGCAGGCTGCCGTCCACCCGGCGGGTCCAGCCGCGGGCATCGGTCAGCTCCAGCAGGGGGACGGCGACGCGCCGGGTCGTCCCCAGGGCCTGCCGCGCCTGGCTGAGCGTGAACGGCTGCGCCAGGCCGCTGAGCACCCGCATCGCCCGGGCCGGCCCGTCGGGGAGCAGGACCACCTGCCCCCCGCCGCCGCCACCGGCGCGCAGCAGCCGGCCGGCGGTCTCCGCCGCTGCCAGCTCCCGCGCGCCCAGTCCGAGCCGGTCCAGGTCGGCCTGCTCCGGCGCGTCGAACGGGTCGGCCTGCAGCCGGACCTCCAGCTCGGCCACGCCCGGCGCGACGCTCGGCACCGTCCCGGGGCGACGCACCCGTCCCGCCACCGACTCCAGCCCGGCGGCGTGCACCAGCGCGCCGAGCAGGGCGGGGGCAGGCAGTCCGACGGCCCGCCGGGCGGCCTCCAGCGGCAGGCCCGGCTGGGTGCGGTCGAAGGCGTCGACGGCCTCCACCAGCGCCGCGCGCCAGGACTGCCAGGTGGCCGGGTCGACCAGCCAGTCGCCCTGCACGAGCACGTCGCCGTCATCGCCGGTGACCCCCAGGGCCTGCAGGTCGGCGCGCAGGACCGCGCCGCGCCTGCGCACCTCCTGGGCCAGGTCGGGCACGCCCGCCGCCAGGTCGCCCGCCCGGGCGGCCGCGGCCCCACGGCGGCGCAGCGCAGGCGGATCGGCGTCGAGCACGAGCACCCCGGCGGCCACCGCCTGCAGCCCGGGGTCACGCAGCAGCGCGCGGTCCCCCGGCCGCAGCGGCAGGGGCCGGTGCAGCTGCAGGCGCACGACGTCGCCCCCGAGCGGACGCACCCGCACCGGCACGGCGGCGCTGCCGACGTGCAGGACGAGGTCACCGGCCAGGCCCTCCACCTGCGTGAGCCGCGCGTCCACCGCCGAGGTCGTCCGTCCGGCGCCGGGCGCGCACAGCAGCTGCCCCCGGGAGACGTCGTCGCGCTCCAGGCCGCGGAGGTTGACCGCCACCCGCGCGACGGCGCCGACCTGCTCGTACGGCGTGCCCAGGCTCTGCAGCGCGCGCACCCGCACCTGCCTGCCGTCGAGCTCGAGCACGTCGTCGACCCGCAACGTGCCCTGGCCGAGCGTGCCGGTCACCACCGTCCCGCTGCCCCGGACGGTGAAGGCACGGTCGACCCACAGGCGCACCGGTGCGGTGGTGTCCGGCGCGGGGAGCCCCGCGACCAGGCGGTCCAGCGCGCCGCGCAGCGCGGGCAGCCCGGCTCCGGTCGCACCGCTGACGGCCACGGCCTCCACCTCGCCCAGCGAGGAGCCGCGCAGCTGCTCGAGGGCCTGCTCGGTGGCCGGACCCGGGTCGGCGAGGTCGCTGCGCGTGACGGCGAGCAGGCCGCGCGTGAGGCCCAGGGCGTCGACCGCGGCGAGGTGCTCGGCGCTCTGCCGCCGCCACCCCTCGTCGGCGGCGACGACGACCATCACGGCCGGAGCCGGCCCGAGCCCGGCCAGCATGTTGCCGATGAAGCGCTGGTGCCCGGGGACGTCGACGAAGCCGAGGACCTCGCCCGAGGGCAGGGCGCCCCAGGCGTAGCCGAGGTCGATCGTCATCCCGCGGCGCCGCTCCTCGGCCCACCGGTCCGGCTCCATGCCGGTCAGGGCGCGGACCAGGGTCGACTTGCCGTGGTCGACGTGCCCGGCCGTGGCTACGACGTGCACGTGCGGACCGCCTCGAGCACGTCCGTGTCGCGGTCCGGGGGGACCGCGCGCAGGTCGAGCAGGAGCCGTCCGTCGCTCACCCGCCCCACCACGCCCCGGGCCCGCAGCGGCTCGGCGAGGTCGGCGTCGACGGCGACCGCCCAGCCCGGCAGCTCCTGACCGGGCGCGCCCCCGCCCCCGACCGCGCCCGCGTGCGGGACCACCTCGGCGCTCCCCGCAGGCAGTGCAGCCGCCAGGGCGTGCGTCCGCTCCCGGGTGTCGACCCGCAGCGCCTGGTGCACCGGGACGACCGGTCCCCGCAGCGTCGCCTCGAGGGCGGCCAGGGTGAGCTTGTCGACCCGGAGCGCCCGGGCCAGCGGATGCCGGCGCAGGCGCTCCACGACATCGGCGCGCCCCAGCACGAGCCCGGCCTGCGGTCCGCCGAGCAGCTTGTCGCCACTGCAGGTGACCACCGACGCCCCGGCGCGCAGGGCGGTCGCCGCGTCCGGCTCGTCCGGCAGCAGCGGGTCCGGGGCGAGCAGTCCGCTGCCGACGTCGGCCACGACCGGCACCGGCAGACCGGACAGCGCACCGACGTCGACCCCGCTCGTGAAGCCCTCGACCCGGAAGTTGCTCGGGTGGACCTTCAGGATGCACCCGGTCTGCGGACCGACGGCGTCGGCGTAGTCGGCCAGGTGGGTGCGGTTGGTCGTCCCGACCTCACGCAGCCGCGCGCCCGTGGAGGCGATCAGGTCCGGCAGCCGGAACCCGTCGCCGATCTCGACCATCTCGCCCCGGCTGACGATCACCTCCCGCCCCGCGGCGAGTGCCGTGGTCGCGAGCACCAGGGCAGCCGCCCCGTTGTTCACGACCATCACCTGGCCCGCCCCGGGCACGGCGTCACCGAGAGCGGCCAGGGCTCCGCGTCCGCGACGCGCCCGGGCGCCGGTGGACAGGTCGAACTCGACGTCGCTGTAGCCGGCGGCCGCCACCACGGCCTCGACGGCGGCGACCGACAGCGGAGCGCGGCCGAGGTTGGTGTGCACCACCACCCCGGTGGCGTTCAGGACGGGCCGCAGCGTGGACGCGGTCCGGGGCAGGGAGCGCGCGGCCTGCTCCGCGACGTCCTCGGGCGCCAGCGTCCCGGCTCGCGCCGCGGCCTGGGCGGCGAGCACGGCCTCCTTGACCAGGGCGCCGCCGAGGCGGCGGGCGGCGTCGGCCAGGCGGGGGTCGGCCAGGACGGCGTCGGTCCGCGGGACGCGGCGGCGGGGGTCGTTCCCGCTGCCCGTCGGGCCGGGCGTCCCCGCGAACTCTGCGCCGCTGCCGGCCGCCCGTCCCTCGCGCCGGCTCACCCGTCCACCCTAAGCCGGACGGCGCCGCGGCCGCCGTCGCGCGCCTGGCAGATAGGCAGGGCCGGACAGGGTAGGACAACGCCGTGGCCCCGACCCCTCCCTCCGAGCCGGAGCTGTCCCGAGCCCGACGCCGCGCCGAGCTGCTGCAGCAGCTGTCCGACCTGCGCGGGCTGCGCGACCGCCTGCACCCGCTCCGCACGAAGCTCGCCCGGGAGCGGGCGGCCCTGCGCCGGACGACCGGTCGGCTCTAGCCCCTCCGATCGCGTCGGCGGGAGCGATCTCACGCCGTCAGCCCTTGGAGCGAGCAGCGTCCGCGGGGACACTGGGGCGATGGCTCCCCCCTCCGCACCGCACCGCGTCGTCGTCATCGGGTCGGGCTTCGGCGGCCTGTTCACCACCAAGGCGCTGAAGCGGGCCGACGTCGAGGTCACGCTCCTGGACCGCACCACCACCCACCTGTTCCAGCCGCTGCTCTACCAGGTGGCGACCGGCATCCTGTCCGAGGGCGAGATCGCTCCGCCGACCCGCGGCGTCCTGCGCCGGCAGAGGAACGCGACCGTGCTGCTCGGTGAGGTCGACGACATCGACGTGCAGCGGCGGACCGTCACCTCGCAGGTCCTCGGCCGCACGACGGTCACCCCCTACGACTCGCTCGTGGTCGCGGCCGGTGCCGGCTCGTCCTACTTCGGCAACCAGGAGTTCAGCGAGTTCGCCCCGGGGCTGAAGACGATCGACGACGCCCTGGAGGTGCGCGGTCGCCTCTTCGGGGCCTATGAGATGGCCGAGCTCGAGACCGATCCGGACGAGCTCGACGCCTGGTTGACCTTCGTGGTGGTCGGCGCCGGCCCGACCGGCGTGGAGATGGCCGGGCAGATCGCCGAGCTCTCACGCCGCACCCTGCGCAAGGACTTCCGCAACATCGACCCCGCCACCACCCGCGTCATCCTGGTCGACGCCGACGACGAGGTGCTCGGCGCCTTCGGGGGCAACCTGTCGGTGAAGGCTGAGCGCGAGCTCAAGCGGCTGGGCGTCGAGGTGCAGCTCGGCGCCAAGGTGGTCGACGTCGACGCCACGGGGCTCGTCGTGGAGGACCGCTCCGGCGAGCGCCGCCGCATCGTCGCCCGCACCAAGGTCTGGGCCGCGGGCGTGCAGGCCTCCCCGCTGGGTCGTCTGCTCGCCGAGCGCACCGGCGTGGAGACCGACCGGGCCGGGCGCGTGGTGGTCGAGCCCGACCTCAGCCTGGCCGGGCACCCCGAGGTGTTCTGCATCGGCGACATGGCGGCCACCGGCAACCCCGGGGTCGCCCAGGTCGCGCTGCAGTCCGGCAAGCACGTCGCGAAGACGATCCGGCGCCGGCTCGACGGAAAGAGCACGACGTCTGCGTTCCACTACGTCGACAAGGGCTCGATGGCCGTCATCGCCCGGGCCCGGGCCGTCGCCCAGGTGGGGCCACTGCGCCTGTCGGGATTTCTCGCCTGGACCATGTGGCTGGTCATCCACCTCGTCTACCTGACCGCCTTCAAGAGCCGGGTCACGGCGCTGCTGCACTGGGGTATCAGCTTCATCGGCCGCGGTCGTTCCGAGCGGGTGGCGACCCTGCAGCAGGTGGTGGCCCGCACGCGACTCCAGGACGTCCCGGCCCCTCCCCTGCCCACGCTGGTCTCGGCGAGGGCGGGGCGTACCGGCCCACCCCCGGCGGGCTGATCGCCGCCTGCTGGCCTAGCGTCGCGGGATGACCAGCTCCGCCATCCGCCTCACCCAGCTCGCCAAGGGCGGGGGGTGCGCCTGCAAGATCCCGCCGGGAGCCCTGGAGGACGTCGTCCGCGGCCTGCGGGCCCCCAGCTCGCCGGACCTCCTGGTCGGCCTGGACGACGGCGACGACGCCGCCGTGGTGCGCATCGACGACCGCACCGCCCTGGTGGCCACCGCCGACTTCTTCACGCCGGTGGTCGACGACGCCTACGACTGGGGTCGCATCGCGGCGGCCAACGCCCTGTCCGACGTCTACGCCATGGGCGGTCGGCCCGTGGTCGCGGTCAACCTGGTGGGCTGGCCGATGGAGCAGCTGCCGATGGAGCTTCTCGCCGAGGTGCTGCGGGGTGGCGCCGACATCGGCCGCGAGGCGGGGTGTCACGTGGCCGGGGGCCACTCCATCGACGACCCGGAGCCGAAGTACGGCATGGCCGTCACCGGTCTGGTCGATCCGCAGCGCCTGCTGCGCAACGACGCCGCAACCGCCGGGCTCCCCCTGTCGCTGAGCAAGCCGCTGGGGGTCGGGGTCCTGAACAACCGGCACAAGAGCACCGGTGAGGTGTTCGCCCAGGCCGTGGCCAGCATGGTCGCGCTCAACCGGGACGCCGGGCAGGCCGCAGTGGCCGCCGGAGCCCTGGCCGCCACCGACGTGACCGGCTTCGGGTTGCTCGGCCACCTCTACAAGATGATGCGCGCCAGTGGGGTCACCGCCGTCGTCGACAGCGCGGCGGTCCCCTACCTGGACGGCGCCCGCGAGGCCCTGCGCGACGGCTTCGTCAGCGGCGGAACGCGTCGCAACCTCGACTGGGTCCGGCCGCACCTGGACGCCTCGGTCGACGAGGACGAGCTCCTGCTGCTGGCTGACGCCCAGACCAGCGGCGGACTGCTCGTGGTCGGCGAGGTCCCTGGCTGCCCCGTCGTCGGTGAGGTGGTCCCCCGACGCGAGGCAGCCGTCGTCGTGCGCTGACGGACCTACTTCGGGGGCATCCGGATGCCACCGTCGAGGCGGACGGTCTCGCCGTTGGCGTAGCTGTTCACCAGGAGCTCCACGATCATGCTGGCCAGCTCCTCGGAGGTGCCGAGGCGCTTGGGGAACAGGACGCTCTTGCCGAGCTGGGCCTTGAAGGCGTCCGCCGCCTCGCCCTCGCCGTAGATGGGGGTGTCGATGAGCCCCGGCGCCACGCAGTTCAGGCGGACGCCGACCGCGGCCAGGTCACGCGCCACCGGCAGGGTCATCCCCACCACGCCGCCCTTGCTGGAGGCGTAGGCGGCCTGACCGATCTGGCCGTCGAACGCGGCCACGCTCGCCAGCGTGACGATCGCACCCTTCTGGCCGTCGGCGTCGACCGCCTCGTGCCGGCTCATCGCCGTGGCCGCGAGCCGCACGGTGTTGAACACCCCGATGAGGTTGACCGAGACGACCTTCGCGTAGGCGGCGAGGTCGTGCGCGCTCTCGTAGGTTCCGTCGCGGCCGACCGTGCGCGCTGCCCAGCCGATACCGGCGGCCGCGACGGCGGTGCGCAGCGGCCCGTGCTCCTCGGCGGCCGCGATGGCGGCGATCATCTGACCGGCGTCGGTGACGTCGGCGCGCACGTAACCGCCACCGATGCTCTTCGCGACCGCCTCACCCTTGTCGTCCTGCAGGTCGACGACGACGACCGATGCGCCGCGCGCGGCGAGCAGGCGGGCGGCGGCCTCCCCGAGGCCGGAGGCCCCTCCGGTCACGACCGACGAGGTCCCGGACAGATCGAGCACGTGCACTCCTTGGGTCGGGGCAGCGGGAGGTCGGCCTGCGCGGGTGCACAGCCACGAGCCGCTGACGTCCGGAGGCTAACGCCCCGCCAACAGGGGGAAGAGAGTCGGCATGCCTGCCATCGACGAGCCCGACAGCAACCTCCCCCGTGCCGCGTCCCCCGACGGCCCGGCGGTCCTGCCCGACAGTGGCGACGGCCTCAGGCCACCGGCGCCTGCCGACCTCCCCCGGCCGGCACTGTGGGCCGAGCCACGGCCGGGTGCCGCCCCGGCGGCGTTCCGCGGTTCGGCCGAGCGCGACGCCGACATCCCCGAGCGCACACGTGGTCGCTGGGCGCTCATCTGGTCCGCCGTGGCGGCCATCGCGGTCGGGGCGGCGATCCTGGGGCTGAGCCTGGTGGAGGGCTCCTTGCCCCTCGCGGTCACCGGCCTCGTGGCCGTCGTCGTCGGGGGGGCGGTCGCGGTGAGGGCGGGCATCCTCACCACGGTGTCGATCGGCCAGTCACCCGTCGGTCGCGGATGATCGGCTCTCGCCACCGGGCCGGTTGACCCGTCCGGTCAGTCGCGGCCCTGTGCGCGGTGGTGGGGCTGCTCGCCCAGCTCGCCGCCCTGCCGGCCCCCGTCGTCCCGGGCCGGGTCGGCGTGGAAGACCAGCCTCGCCTCACCGAGGTCGAGGCGGTTCCCGTCGTGCAGCTGCGCCGAGACGACCGGCACGCCGTCGACCGCCACGCCGTTGCGCGCTCCGAGGTCGTGCAGCTGCACCTTCCCGTCCGGCGACACCTCGAGAAGCACGTGCCGCGGGGACACCGACGGGTCGTCCAGGCGCACGTCGGCGTCCGGCGAGCGTCCGACGACGTGCCGGCCCACGGGCAACGGAATCTCGGTCCGCAGGCCGACCACCGCGGTATGGGCGACCGACCCGGCGTGGACGGGTGACAGGCGGGGCCGCCCAGGAACCCGGACCGCGCCCGGCGCCGGCACGGCCGAGGGCACGACCCCGGACAGGGCGCCCTCCGTGGCCACCACCGTGGGCGCCGGCCGGCCCGGCTCGGCATCGCGCCGCCGCGACCTCGCGCGACGGCGTCGGGCGTCGACGAGCAGGACGACCGCCAGCAGTCCCAGCGCCAGCAGCCCCCGGTCCGGTGCGGTGCGGGGCTGTGGTGCGACGGCGGGCGTACTCAGCGGACCCGAGCACCCTTGCGCGGCGCGGTCTGCGTGCCGGCCGGCGGAACAGCCGCCTCGTCCGGCGTCCCCCGCAGGTGCAGGAACCAGTAGATGCCGGCCACGAAGAAACCGGCCCCGATCAGGTTGCCGAGGAACGCGATCACGAGGTTGCGGGTGACGTCGTCCCAGCCGAGTCCGGGCGTGCCGATGAAGTGGCCGAGCGGGAGGAAGAACATGTTGGCCACGACGTGGTCGAAGCCCATCGCGACGAAGGCCATGATCGGGAAGAAGATCGCGAGGATCTTCCCGCCGATGTCCTCGGCGCTGTAGGACATCCAGATGGCCAGGCAGACCAGCCAGTTGCAGCCGACCGCCCGCAGGAAGATCTCGCCGTTCGACTCGCTGACGCCCTTGCCGGTGGCGAGGGCGACGGCCCGCAGGTGCTCGAGCCCGGCCGACCCGGCGGCGTCACTGGTCGCGCCGATCACGCCGGTCTTGTAGGCCAGGAAGTAGGCCACGAACAGCGAGCCGAGCAGATTGCCCACCAGCACGAGGCCGAAGTTCACCCCCAGCTGCCCGAGGGTGATGCGTCGCCGCAGGAGGGCGATCGGCAGCAGAGCCATGTTGCCGGTCAGCAGCTCGGCGCCCGCGACGACGACCAGGATGAGCCCCAGAGCGAAGACCGCGCCGGTGAACAGGGTGGGCAGCGTGCCCCAGGTCTTGGGGTCCAGACCGGACGAGACCGCGATCGCGACCAGGCTGCCGAAGGCGATGTAGGCCCCGCCGAGGAAGCCGCCCACCAGGGCCTTCTCCCACGTGAGGTTGGCCTTGCGCATGCCGGCCACGACCGCGGACGCAGACGCCTCCTGCGGGGTCTTGTAGGCCATGTCTGCTCCAGAGTCAGGAGGGGCCGCGCGTCGTCATCGAGCGCGGGCGGTGCCGCCGGCCTCGAGCCGCTCGCGCTGAGGGACGACGGTGAAGCGGGGGTCGCGGGCAGACTCCTGTCCCGCTTCGAACACTCCGAACCGCAGGCACGCCGATCCGGCCATCAGGGCCAGGCCCGAGGCCGCCGCGCCGAGGCGGCTGCGACGACCGACCAGGAGCGTCCCGACCGCGCCGGCCAGGGTCAGGGCCGAGCTGGCACGCATCAGGGTTCCGGGCGTGCCGGTGTGCAGCGGCTCCGCGGTGATGCCCATGCCGCGCTCCATCTTCCGCTCGACGGCCAGCTCCAGCAGCGCCCCCCCGACGGCGAGCCGCCGGGCCGGGCCGGCCTGGTCGACCGGTGAGCCGATCATCCCCATGCCCCCGGAGGCGGCGCAGGCCGAGCCGACGAACACGAAGGGCAGCTCGGAGTGGGCGGCGTGCCAGGTGGGCGTGGCGGTGTCCGACAGCAGCACGGCCGTGTAGGAGGCCACCGCCGGTGCGAGCGACGCGGCGACGAGCCCCGCGGGACGGGCCGACCGACCGAGCAGGCGGCCGAGCAGGCTGCCGCGCCAGCGAGCCGGGAGCAGCTCGCTCACGGCGGCGAGCCCCATGAAGGGCCCGTACGCGGTGAGGATCCAGGTGCCGACCGACATCGGCGAGGTCACCTTGGCGACCCGGAGCATGTGGTGGAAGCGCTCGGGCCTCCCGAGGTCGTGGACCAGCGCGACCAGCGACAGGCTCAGGGCGACCAGCGCGCTCAGGCGACCGGTGCGGCGCAGGGCCGGACGGTCGCTGAGGTCCGCTCCGGCCGACAGGAGCGAGGAGCCCGCCGCCACGCCCCCGAGGAACAGGTACGCCGGGATGTCCTTCTCCCAGGGCGACGCCTTGACGATCGGCCGGCCGTAGTACGACGTGAACTCGGCGTCCGGGACGACGGCGTTCTTGTCGCCCTTCTTGCGACGCCGGCCGCCCGCCGAGCCGGTTAGGGCCTGCTCCGCCCCGCGCTGGTCGACCGGACCGCTGCGGGTCACCGCGTTGGGGGGGACGTCGGTGCCGTCGCTCATCGGCGCGACCCCCCGAAGACCGCCACCGCGCCGGCCAGCATGGCCAGGGCGGCGAGCCCGGCCTGCTTCCACATGTGCGGCAGGTCCTTGGTGGTGACGACGGGGTCCGGGGGCAGCCCGTAGACCTCGGGCTCGTCGAGCAGCAGGAAGAACGCGCCCAGGCCGCCAACCCCGTCGTGCCCGTTCTCCCCGTACAGCCGGGCGTCGTGCACACCGGCCTCGTGCAGCGCGTCGACCCGCTTCTGGGCGCGCTCGCGCAGCTCGTCGACGTCGCCGTACTGGATCGACTGGGTGGGGCAGGCGGTGGCGCAGGCCGGCTGCAGGCCGTCACCGATGCGGTCGTAGCAGAGGGTGCACTTCTGGGCGATGCCCTCGTTCTTGGTGACACCCTTCTCGCCGACCCGCTTGTCGATGACGCCGAACGGACAGGCCGGCACGCAGTACCCGCAGCCGTTGCAGATGTCGTCCTGGACGACCACGGTCCCGAACTCGGTGCGGAACAGCGCACCCGTGGGGCAGACGTCCAGGCAGGCGGCGTGCGTGCAGTGCTTGCAGACGTCGGACTCCATCAGCCAGCGGAACTCCGCGCGCTGACCGCCGTCGGCCTCCCCGGGCAGCGTGGTGGTCGGCATCCCGAGCTGCACCACGTTGCTTGTGCCGAGCGTGCTGCGGTCGCCGGACAGCGCGCTGTCCGCGGTGCGGTTGAGCACGTCGCTGGCAGGCGGGCCCACCGGGGTGCCCTCGATGCCGGGCTCCTGACGTCCCAGCGCCTTGGGCTGCTCGATGAACTTCACGTGCCGCCAGGTGTCGGCGCCGAGCGCGCCGCTGTGGTCGTAGGACGAGCCGAGGTAGTTCATCCCGTCCGTGGGGACCGCGTTCCACTCCTTGCAGGCCACCTCGCAGGCCTTGCAGCCGATGCAGACCGAGGTGTCGGTGAAGAAGCCCATGCGGGGCTCGTCCGACCGCCACCCCGCATCCCCGGCGGGATCGGGCAGCGGTCCGGACAGGGCGTTGCTCACTGCTGGGCTCCTTCGGTGGCCGTCACGCCCGGGGTCAGGCGGGTGTTGCCGGTCTCGACCGTGATGCCGGCCCGGCTGCGGTACTCCTCGACCAGGCGCAGCAGCGCCGGGCCGCGCGGCCGCCGTCCGGGCTGGATGTCGCAGGAGGCCACCTTGCTCTCCTGGATGTGCACGTTGGAGTCCAGCGCCAGACCGAACAGGTCGTTGGCGGAGTCGCCGCTGACCACGGCGTCACCCCCCACGCCCCAGTGGTAGGGCAGGCCGATCTGGTGGATGGTGTGCCCGCCCACCGTGAGCGGCACCACACGGTCGGTGACCATGACGCGGGCCTCGATGGCGGTGCGGGCGCTGACGAGCGTGGCCCACCCCAGGTGCTCGAGCCCGCGCATCCGGGCCAGCTCGGGAGAGACCTCACAGAAGAACTCCGGCTGCAGCTCCGACAGCAGCGGCAGCCAGCGACTCATGCCTCCCGCGGTGTGGTGCTCGGTGAGCCGGTACGTGGTGAACACGAACGGGAACACCTCGCTGCCCGGGGTGCCGGCCGAGGGGTTGGACAGGTTGTCCTTGCGCTTGAACACCTCGCGGGTCGGGCTGGCCTGCTGGGCGTACAGCGGGTTGCGCACCGGCGACTCGTGCGGCTCGTAGTGCGCCGGCATCGGGCCGTCGAGCAGGCCGCTCGGGGCGTACAGCCACCCCTTGCCGTCCGCCTGCATGATGAACGGGTCGTCGCCGGCGAGCGCGTCCGGACCACTGGCCCCGGGCTCGGGCCGGTAGGACGGGGCCTTGCCGAGCGGGAAGTCCGGCACGTCGTGCCCGGTCCAGGTCTGCTGTTGCTCGTCCCACCAGACATAGGCCTTGCGCTCGCTCCAGGGCTTGCCGTCGGGGTCGGCCGAGGCCCGGTTGTAGAGCGTGCGACGGTTCATCGGCCAGGCCCAGCCCCACTCGGGCGCGACCCAGTTCTGCTCGCTGCCCGGCGTGCGCCGGTCGGCCTGGTTGACACCGTCCTTGTAGACGTTGGTGTAGATCCAGCACCCGCCGGACGTCGACCCGTCGGGCTCCATCTCGGTGAAGCTGGTCAGGTACTGACCGGCCTTGTCGCCGGTCAGGAACCTGCCGTTGATCTCCTGGAGCACCGCCTCACCGACCGGATCCTGCGTCTCGCCCTCCACCGGGTAGTCCCAGGTGAGGTCGAGCAGGGGGCGGTCCTTGGGGTCGGTGGACCCGGCGTAGCGCTCCTTGAGCATCCGGCCGAGGTGGTAGTAGAAATGCAGCTCGCTGCGGGCGTCGCCCGGCGGCTCGACCGCCTTGTGCCGCCACTGGAGCAGGCGCTGGGTCTGGGTGAACGAGCCCTCCTTCTCCACGTGGGTGGCGGCCGGGAAGAAGAAGACCTCGGTACCGATCTCCTCGGTCGTGAGCTCACCCGACTCGATCTCGGGCCCGTCCTTCCAGAACGTGGCCGTCTCGATGAGCTGCAGGTCGCGGACCACGAGCCACTTCAGCTTCGCCATGCCCAGACGCTGCAGCTTGCCGTGGGCCGAGCCGACCGCCGGGTTCTGCCCGACGACGAAGAACCCGTCGACCTTCCCGTCGTTCATATCGAACGCCGTCTGGTAGGTGCCGTGGTCCCCGGTCAGCCGGGGGAGGTAGTCGTACGCGAAGTCGTTCTCCGCCGTCGCCGCGTCGCCCCACCAGCTCTTGAGCAGGCTGACCGTGTACGCGTCGGCCTTGGTCCAGAACCCCTTCTGCTCGGGCTTGGAGATGGTCGCCAGGTACTCGCCCAGGCTGTCGTGCTCACCCGCCTTCGGCATCGGCAGGTAGCCCGGCAGCAGGTTGAACAGGGTGGGGATGTCGGTCGAGCCCTGGATGCTCGCGTGCCCGCGCAGGGCCAGGATCCCGCCGCCCGGACGGCCCATGTTGCCCAGCAGCAGCTGGATGATGGCCGAGCCGCGGATGTACTGCACGCCGACGGAGTGGTGCGTCCAGCCGACCGAGTACACCCACGCAGTAGTGCGCTCGCGACCGCTGTTCGCGGTCACCGCCTCACAGACCTGCAGGAACAGCTCCGGCGGCACACCGCAGACCTGCTCCACCATCTCCGGCGTGTAGCGGGCGTAGTGACGCTTCAGCGTCTGGAAGACGGTCCGCGGGTGCTGCAGCGTCTCGTCGCGCGAGACCCCTGTCTCCTCCAGGTTCGCGCCCCGGCCACCGAGCTCATGGCCGGAGCCGCGCTCCTTCTTCGACGTGGACAATCGTCGTCGCCTTGGCCGTCACCGCCGGCGTGCTGCGGGACCCCACCCTTGACGTCGCCCAGGTCGGCCGCCGCGATGCCGTGTCCCTCGTAGGACCAGGACTCGGCGTCGTACGTCGCGGTCTGCGGGTCGTAGCCGGAGAACAGCCCGTCGAGGTCGTCGGTGTCGACGAAGTCCTCGCTGACCAGGGTCGGCGCGTTGGTGTAGGCGACGACGTAGTCGTGGAAGTACTTGTCGTTCTGCAGGATGTAGTTGACGATGCCGCCGAGGAAGGCGATGTCGCTCCCGGCACGCAACGGGACGTGCGTGTCCGCCACGGCGGAGGTGCGCGTGAACCGGGGGTCGATGTGGATGATCTTGGCTCCGCGCGCCTTCGCCTCCATCACCCACTGGAACCCGACCGGATGGCACTCGGCCATGTTCGAGCCCTGGATGACGATGCAGTCAGCGTTCTGCAGGTCCTGCAGGAAGGACGTGGCTCCGCCGCGTCCGAACGAGGCCCCCAGACTGGGGACGGTGGCGCTGTGTCATATGCGGGCCTGGTTCTCGATCTGGATGGCGCCCAGACCGGTGAACAGCTTCTTCATGAGGTAGTTCTCCTCGTTGTCCAGCGTCGCTCCTCCGAGCGAGGCGAACCCGAGGGTGCGGCGCAGGGCACGGCCCTGGTCGTCCACGTCCTGCCACGTGCGCTCGCGTGAGTCCTTGACCCGGTCGGCCACCATCTCCATGGCCGTCTCGAGCGGCAGGTCCACGAACTCCGTGGCGTACGGCGCCCGGTACTTGACGGTCGTGACGCGGGTGGGGCTGTTGACCAGCTGCTCGCTGGCCGAGCCCTTCGGGCACAGCCGTCCGCGGCTGATGGGCGAGTCGGGGTCTCCCTCGATCTGGACGACCTTCTCGTCCTTCACGAAGATCTTCTGACCGCAGCCGACCGCGCAGTAGGGGCAGACGCTCGACACGACCCGGTCGGCCGTGGCCGTCCGGGGCTGCTGCGCTGCCGTGCGGGGCGACCGGGCGGACGTGCCCCGACCCAGCGGGTCCTCGCCGGTCAGCTGGCGGTAGACCGGCCAGCCCAGCAGTACGTCCTTCAGACCCACGAAGCCTCCCTCACCTGCACGTGCGGACGCCCTACCCAACACCCACGGACGTACCCGCGCCTGCCGGAACCCGGTGTCGTGCCACCCTGGGCGGGTGGGACGAGCGACGACACGACGCAGGACGGTCCGGCTGCGCGACGGGGTCGAGGTGGTCCGGCCCGACACCCTGGTGGTGGAGGAGCCGCTGGAGATCCGGGTGGGGGGGACCTCGCTGGTGGTGACGATGCGCACGCCCGGCGACGACATGGACCTGGCCGCCGGGTTCCTCGTCAGCGAGGGGGTGATCGCCTCCCGCGACGAGCTCGCCGGCATGCGCTACTGCGCCGGCGCGACCGACGAGGGCCTCAACACCTACAACCTGCTCGACGTCGTGCTGGCCGACGGCGTGCCGCCCCCGACCCGTCGCTGGAGCGGAGCTTCTACACGACCTCGTCCTGCGGGCTGTGCGGCAAGGCCTCGCTCGACGCGGTGCGCACCCAGACCCGCTTCGACGTGGCGGACGACCCGGTCGTCGTCGAGGCCGCGGTGCTCTCGGTGCTGCCGGACCGGCTGCGCGAGGCGCAGGCCACCTTCGACCGCACCGGCGGCCTGCACGCCGCGGCGCTGTTCACGCCGTCGGGCGAGATGCTGGTGCTGCGCGAGGACGTCGGACGGCACAACGCCGTCGACAAGGTGGTGGGGTGGGCCCTGCGCGAAGGACGGCTGCCGCTGACCGGGCTCGTCCTGCTGGTCAGCGGCCGGGCGTCCTTCGAGCTCACCCAGAAGGCGTGGATGGCCGGCCTGCCGATGCTCGCGGCCGTCAGTGCGCCGTCGTCGCTGGCGGCCGACCTGGCCGACGAGGCGGGGATGACGCTGGTGGGCTTCCTGCGCGGCGCGTCGATGAACGTCTACACCCACGACCAGCGGGTAGCGCGCCCCTCGTGAAGACACGCCGCATCGGAGACCGCACCGTCAGCGCGATCGGCCTCGGCGGGATGCCGCTGTCGTTGCCCCGGGAGCGGCGGCCGACCCGTCCCGAGGCCCTGCGCACCCTGCAGGCGGCGTTGGACGCCGGCGTCACGCTGATCGACACCGCCGATGCCTACTGCGCCGGACCGGGAGAGCTCGGCCACAACGAGGAGCTGGTGGCACAGGCCGTGCGTGGACGCGACGACGTCCTGGTCGCCACCAAGGGCGGGCACACCCGGCCGACCGACGACGACTGGGCCCTCGACGGCAGCCGGGCCCATCTGCGGGCCGCCTGCGAGGGCTCGTTGCGCCGGCTGGGCGTGGACACCATCGGGCTCTACCAGTTCCACCGGCCCGACCCGCGCGTGCCGTGGGCGGAGTCGATCGGGGCGCTCGAGGAGCTCCGCCAGGAGGGCAAGATCGCCCGCGTGGGCATCAGCAACGCCGACCCGGCCCAGATCCGCGAAGCCGCGGCGATCACCCCGCTGGCCGCCGTGCAGAACGAGCTCTCCCTGCGGTTCCGCACCAGCGAGCCCGAGGTCGCCCTGTGCGCCGAGCTCGGCATCGCGTTCCTGCCGTGGTCGCCCCTGGGCGGGATCGGCCGCAACCTCACCGACGGCGCCCCGGCCGAGATCGCCCGTGACCACGGGGTGTCGCCGCAGCAGGTGGTGCTGGCCTGGCTGCTCTCCCTGGCCGACGTCGTCGTCCCGATCCCGGGCGCGAGCCGCCCGGAGTCGGTGCAGGACAGCGCGGCCGCGGCCGATCTTGCCCTGGCCCCCGAGGAGCTGGCCCGGATCGGTGCCTACTCCCCCTCGACCCGGTAGCCCCGCACGACGTCGCCGTGCTGGGCGAGGCACCCCTCGAGTGCGGCCCGCTGCGGGTTGGTGGCGCCCCGGATGGCGAAGCGCACCGGGAAGCGTCCCTGCACCGTCGGGGTCGCCCTGGTCGGCGACCAGGGTGACCCCGGGCAGGTCGCCGCAGTCGTCCTTGAGCTCCTGCCGCTCGGCGGCCAGCTGGCTGACGCTGATGCTCGGGTCGCGTTCGAGGGTCACCACGACGACCCGCTCGTCACCGCGGGCGAGCCGCAGGGACCCGGCCAGCAGGATGCCGCCGATGCCGAGCACGGCGAAGCCGTAGACGGTGACGCGGTCGCGCCGCCGGCGGTCGCGGTACCAGGGCGTGCTCACCCGCCCAGTCTGCCGGGTGCTCGGCGCGGGTGCCTTCCGGACGGCGGACCGCGTTCCCCGGCGGTAGCCTTTCGATCATGGTCGAGGAGGTCTGGCGGACCCCCGATCCCGCCCTGCTCCGGGTCCGCCGGGCCCTCGCGTCGGCGCTCGTGGGCGCGGCCGGGGTCCTCGTCGCCGTAGCCGTCGCGCTCGCGTCCGGAGCCGCCGCCGGTCTCGCCGCGCTGCTGGTCGCGGGCGTCCTGCTCGGACTGGTCCGGGTCGCCGTGGAGCGGCGGTTCCGCGCCTGGGGCTACCTCGAGCGCGACGACGACCTGCTGGTGCGCCGCGGGGTGCTGGTCCGGCGGCTCAGCGTCGTCCCCTACGGCCGTCTGCAGTTCGTCGACGTCGTCGCGGGACCGCTCGACCGCCGGTACGGCCTGGCCACGGTCGTGCTGCACACGGCCGCCGCGGCCACCGACGCGGCGGTTCCCGGGCTGACCACCGCCGAGGCGACCCGGCTGCGCGACCGGCTGGCCGCGCTCGGCGAGGCCCGCGCCGCAGGCGTATGAACCCGCCGACCACCGTCGCAGCCAGCGCCGGTACGCCCACCAGCGACGACGGCTGGAGGCGTCTGCACCCCCTCACCCCCGTGCTGCGCGGTGGGCGGTCCCTGGTCGTCCTGCTGACCGTGCTCGGGAGCCAGGGGCTCCGGCGCGCCCCCTCGACACTCGCGGTGCTCGTCCTGCTCGCCGTCGGCACCGCGCTCGCGGTGGCGGCCGGTGCCGTCACGTGGCGGACGACCCGCTTCCGGGTACGCGACGGCGAGCTCCAGATCGACTCCGGTCTGCTCGTGCGGCGGGCCCGGCGGGTGCCGTTGGCCCGGGTGCAGAGCATCGACGTCGTGCGCCCGCTCGTGGCCCGCGTCCTGGGGCTGGCCGAGCTGCGCCTGGAGGTGGTCGGGGGCGGCGAGACCGAGGCCCCGCTGAGCTACCTGACCGAGGCCGACGCCCTCGCGCTGCGTGACGTGCTGCTCGAGGTGGCCCCGGCGGAGGGGGCCGCCGGTGCCGGTGACGAGCGGCTGCTCGTCCGGGTGCCCACCGGCGCGCTCATCGGCTCGGTCCTGCTCGGCCCGCCGGCTGTCCTGGCGGCGCTCGCCGTGCCCGCCCTGGTGGTCACCCTGCTCGTCGACGCTTCCGCAGCGCTCCCCCTGCTGGCCACCGTGGCGCCGATTGCCCTCGGCGTCGCCGGGCTGGCGGTGCGGCGCGTGCTCGCCGAGTACGGCTCCACGGTCGCGGAGGCCGACGACGGCCTGCGCCTGCGGTCGGGTCTGCTCGACACCAGGGTCCAGAGCGTCCCGGCCGGCCGGGTGCAGACCGTGCGCGTGACCGAGCCGCTGCTGTGGCGGGCCCGCGGCTGGGTCCGCGTCGAGGTCGACGTCGCCGGCTGGTCGTCCGGTGGGCGTGAGGAGCAGGCCGCCACGGCGGCCCTGCTCCCGGTGGCGCCGCGAGCCGTCGCCGACGCCGTCGTCGCGCGCGTGCTGGGCGCCGCCCTGCCCGTCGCCGACCACAGGGTGCCGCGGCGGGCGCGGTGGCGGGCCCCGCTGACGGCGCAGCGGCTGGCGGTCGGGCTCGATGACGCCCACCTGGTCACCACGACCGGCGTCCTCACCACCACCACGGACGTCGTGCCGCTGGCCAAGGTGCAGAGCGTGCGCCGGCTGCAGGGGCCGTGGCAGCGACGCCTGGGACTGGCGACGGTCGTGGCGGACACCGCCGGCCGGCGGCTCACCGGTGCCGTCGCCGCCCACCGCGACGTCGCGGACGCCGAAGCCCTGCTCGCGGCCCTGTCGCTGCGGGCGCAGGCCGCCCGGCGCCGGTAGCCTCGCGCCGTTCCGCTCCCTCTCCCGAAAGGCCCCCCCGTGCAGCTCGACGGCTCCGTCGCCCTCGTCACCGGAGGCGCCAGCGGCCTCGGTCTCGCCACCGCGACCGCTCTGGCCGCTGCAGGAGCCGGCGTCGTCGTGGTCGACCTGCCCGGCAGCGACGGCGCGGCCGCCGCGGAGCGCCTGGGGGGCGTCTTCGTCCCCACGGACGTCACCGACGAGCAGTCCGTACAGGCCGCTGTCGAGGCAGCGGTGGCCATGGGTCCGCTCCGCGTCACGGTCAACTGCGCCGGCGTGGGCACCCCCGGCCGGGTCCTCGGCCGCCAGGGGCCGCTCCCGATCGAGGCGTTCGCCCGCGTCGTCACCGTCAACCTGGTCGGCACGTTCAACGTTCTGCGCCTGGCGGCCCAGGCCATGGCGCAGACCGACCCCATCGACGGCGAACGCGGCGTCGTCGTCAACACCGCCTCGGTCGCCGCCTTCGACGGCCAGGTCGGACAGGCCGCCTACGCGGCGAGCAAGGGCGGTGTCGCCGCGATGACGCTGCCGATCGCCCGCGACCTCGCGGCCTCGCTGATCCGGGTCGTCACGATCGCCCCGGGCCTGTTCGACACCCCCATGCTGCAGGGCCTGCCCGAGCCGGCCCGGCAGTCGCTCGGTGCGCAGGTCCCCCACCCGTCGCGCCTGGGTGACCCGGCGGAGTACGCCGCGCTCGTACGCCACGTCGTCGAGAACCCGATGCTGAACGGCGAGGTCATCCGGCTCGACGGCGCGATCCGGATGGCCCCGCGCTAGCTCCCGCTCCGCGCCGGGCTAGGGCGCGTCGCCTCCCCGTTCGCGCTCCTGCACGACGAGCTCGTCGCGGTCGCGCAGCCGGGTCGAGGCCGGTGAGGGGCTGGCGCATGCGCGGGTTGCCGGCCAGCCGGTCGGCGTTGCGGTCCAGGAACGCCCAGTATCCGGCGGTGAACGGGCAGGCCGTCGGGCCGACGCGCACCTTGGGGTCGTAGGCGCAGGGCTTGCAGTAGTCGCTCATCCGGTTGATGTAGGCGCCGCCCGCGGCGTAGGGCTTGGTCGCCATGAGTCCGCCGTCGGCGTGCTGGCTCATGCCGACCACGTTCGGGAGCATCACCCAGTCGTAGCCGTCGACGAAGGCCTCGTGGAACCAGGCGGTGACCTGCGCCGGGTCCCAGCCCCGCTGGAGGGCGTAGTTACCGAGCACCATGAGGCGCGGGATGTGGTGCACCCAGCCCCGATCGCTGACGTCCCGCAGGACACTGCTCAGGCAGTTCGCCGTCACGGCGTCGGCGTCGAGGGCGCGGAACCAGTCGGGCAGGTCCTGGGTGGCGTCGAGCGCATTGCGCTGCCGGTAGTCGGCAGGCAGGTGCCAGTACAGCGACCAGACGTACTCCCGCCAGCCGATCACCTGCCGCACGTAGCCCTCGACGCTGTTGAGCGGCGCCCGACCCTGCCGGTAGGCCTGCTCGGCAGCCTGGACGCACTCCAGCGGATGGAGCAGTCCGAGGTTCATCGCCGGGCTCAGCACGCTGTGGCTCATCCAGGGGTCGCCCGCCAGCATGGCGTCCTCGTGCGCCCCGAAGGTGGGCAGCCGGTGCTCGACGAAGTGCGCGAGCGCGGCCACCGCCTCCTGTCTGCTCGCCGGCGACCATCGGGCCACGTCCTGCCCGACGAACGTCGCGGTGCCGTCCCGCACCATGCGGTCGAGGTCGGCGCGGACCTCGGCGTCGAGATCGTCCTCGTGCACCTCCCAGGGAGGGACGAGCCCCAGCGTCGCTCGCTTCGGGGGCGGCTCGCGATTGTCGTGGTCGAGGTTCCAGCGGCCGCCGGCCGGCTCGGTGCCGTCCATGAGCAGGTCCAACCGGACGCGCTGCCAGCGGTAGAAGTCCTCCATCAGCAGGCGCCGGCGGCCGCCCACCCATCCGTCGAACTCCTCCCGGGTCGTCGCGAAGCCGCGCCCGTCCGGGACCACCTCCAGGCCCCGGTCGCGCACGAAGCTGTCCGCGGCGTGAGAGGTCGGCTGCACGACGCTGACCGGGCCCTCGACCTGCGCGAGCCCCTGTGCGTAGGTGTCGACCCGCAGGTAGGTCGCCTGGTCCCCCAGCTCGCGGGCCCGGCGGCGCAGCGCCACGAGCAGCAGGTGTGCCTTGGCCCGGTGGAAGTGTCGACGCCGGAACACCGCTGTCGACTCGAGCAGCAGCACCGGCTGGGACGGCTCGTCGAGGAACTGCGGCCCGAGCTGGTCGGCGAACAGCCAGCGGGTGCTCACCGGCGGTCGACCTGACGGCTTCGCGTCACGGCAGACCGTCCAGGACCCGCAGGAAGGCCTCGGGCGGCGACAGCGACGTCGGTGTGCCGGGCAGGTGCAGCAGCGCTCCGTCCCGCCACCAGTAGAGGTCGGGCGACAGCGGACCCGGGCCCTGCTCCCACAGCCGGTCGGCGTTGACGAGCAGCGCCTGGGCGAGGTCGAGGGTGGTCTGCCGGCCCTGCACCGGCGCCGCGAGCAGCAGGTGGCGGGTGGGGGCCGCGACCAGGGCCCCGTCGGGCGGGACGTCGAGCAGCTCGGCCAACCGGTGCACCTGGCTGCCCGCGAACGGCGACGACGTCTGGACGGCCGACACTCCCCCGGCCCCGAGGTCGACCTGCTCGACCGTCGGCGTCTCCAGCGCCAGGACCTGCCGCCGCCCCCGGTCGAGCAGCGCGTCGGCGGCCACCCCCCAGCCGATCGCGATCCCCGGAGGCACCGTGGTCAGCACGCCCTGGGCGTCGACGTGCAGGACCTCGACGAGCCCCTCGCACAGCGCAGCGGCGACGACGTCCTCGGCCAGGACCGACCCCTCCGACTGCACCCGAGTACGCAGGAGCGGGCCGGCCACGTCCAGGGTGGCGAGGTCGGCCCGAGCCTCCCGCGCCACGGCCAGGGCCTGCAGGGCCTCGACGACCACCTCCTCCCAGCCCTTGCGGGGCAGCAGGGCGCAGCGGGCGCGCAGGTCGTCGAGGGCGATCCGGCCGTTCAGGCGGCGCCCGCGCACCTGCACGCTCTCGCCGTCGTAGGTCATGACCGACAGGCCCATGCGCTCGCAGGCGACCCGGACGCTGCCGGCGAAGTCGTCCTCGGCGGACAGCTCACGGGTCCAGGGCAGCCTCAGTTGACCAGCCGATCGCGACCGGACCAGAACTGCTCGCGCAGCTTGAACTTCTGCACCTTGCCGGTGGCCGTGCGGGGGATGGCGTCCCGCAGCTCCACCGACGTCGGGGCCTTGTAGCCCGCCAGCCGTCCCTTGCAGTGCGCGATGAGCTCGGCCTCGGTGGCGCTCTGCCCCTCGGCCAGCACCACCAGCGCCTTGATCGTCTCGCCCCACTTCTCGCTGGGAACCCCGATGACCGCCACCTCGGACACGGCCGGGTGGCTGAACAGGCAGTCCTCGACCTCGATCGAGGACACGTTCTCACCACCGGTGATGATGACGTCCTTCTTGCGGTCGCTGATGGTGAGGTAGCCCTCGTCGTCGATCGTGCCGCCGTCACCGGTGTGGAACCAGCCGCCCTCGAGCGCGGCAGCAGTCTCCTCGGGCTGCTCCCAGTAGCCGGTCATGACGACGTTGCTGCGGGCGAGCACCTCCCCCGAGTCCGAGATCGACAGGCGGCAGCCCAGGGCCGGCATGCCGGCCCGGGCCAGCCGGGGGGCACGTTCGTCGACACCGAGCGCGTCCTCCTCGGCCCGCTGCCGGTTCACCGTCAGCAGGGGCGAGGTCTCGGTGAGGCCGTAGATCTGGCTGAACTCCCAGCCGAGCTCCTGCTCGATCCGGGCGATGGTGCGGCTGGGGGGCGGGGCGCCGGCGCAGATGACCCGCACGCGGTCACGGCCGGGGATCTCCCCCTCCCAGGTCGCTGCCGCGTCGAGCACCGACGCGACCACGGCGGGCGCCGCGCACAGGACGGTGACGCCGTGGGCCTGCACCCGGCGCAGGATCTCCGCGCCGTCGATCTTGCGGATCACGATCTGCGGCACCCCCATGCCGGTCATCGCGAACGGCATCCCCCAGCCGTTGGCGTGGAACATCGGGAGCGTGTGGAGGTAGACGTCGCGGTCGCTGACCCCCGCGTGCAGGGCGAAGGTGACCGCGTTGACCCAGATGTTGCGGTGGGTGATCTGCACGCCCTTGGGGCGGGCCGTGGTGCCGCTCGTGTAGTTGATCGTCGCCGTGGCGTCCTCGTCGGGGTCCTCCCAGGGCTCGGGGGCGACGTCGGGACGCAGCAGGGCCCGGTCGGACGCCGTCCCCAGGACGAACCGGTGGGTCGCGGTCACGTCGGCCAGGGCGTCGTCGACCTCGGGGTCCACCAGCAGCACCTCGGCCCCGGAGTGCTCCACGATGTAGGCGACCTCGTCGCGGCTGAGCCGGAAGTTCACCGGCACCAGGACCCGGCCCCAGGTGGTCACGGCGAAGAACAGCTCCAGCAGGCGGGCGCTGTTGTGGCTGACGACGGCGATCCGGGCGCCCCGCGGGAGGCCGAGTGCGTCGAACCCCGCCGCGAGGGCGCGGGCCCGGGCGGCGAGGTCGGCGTAGGTGACGGTGCCGAGGCCGCCGTCCTGGGTCGGACCCGGCTCGTCGACGACCCCGGACCGCAGGGGGTAGCACTGCTCCGCGCGGTCGAGGAAGTCGGCGGTGGTGAACGGCACCTTCACGGAGCGCCTCCAGAGGACGGGACAGGGTCCCCCGACCTTAGGCGGGCACGGACACCTTGGCGCTGCGCGGCTGCGGCGCGGCGACCTGACCGGTGGCGTGACCGGCCAGCCACACCGAGACCCAGCCGATCCCGGCGCCCGCGATGTCGTCGAGCAGGTAGTGCCACCCGAAGTAGACGGTGGACAGCACGGTGAGCACGAAGAAGACCCACATGGCGTAGCGCAGACCGCGAGCCAGCCCCATGCGCTGGGCGACCAGCGCCGCGGTGAAGATGATGGCCACGTGCAGCGAGGCGAAGGCGGCCACGCCGTGCAGCGCGTTCGTGGCCCAGGGGTCGGTCAGCACCTCCACCCGCGCCGCCAGCAGGCTCTCCTGCAGGCGGGTGACGCCGGTGACGGGCAGGTCGCTGAACAGGCCCGGGCGGGCGTACACCGGGCCGAGCGACGGGATGAGGTAGTAGCTCGCCGCGCCGAGCGACCAGCACAGGCCGAGTGCCGTGACGTACCAGGCTCCGCGCCCGGTGTCCCGCGTCCAGACCAGCGACGCGGCCACCGAGACCGGGACGAAGCCGAGGAAGGCGATGTAGACGGCGCTCAGGACGTAGGCCGCGACGCCCGTGCCGAGCAGAGCGTGGAGCACCGTGCTCGGGTCCGAGCCGAGCAGGAAAGCCCGGTCGAGCGCGAGGAGCGGGCCGTCGGCCAGGCTGTCCCGGACGAAGGGCAGCGCACCCTTGAGGTTGCGGTAGGACACGTACGTGACGTAGAAGCTCGCGAGCCCGACGGCGACGAGCACCAGCCGGGACGCCGACCACCGGTCGGCCACGACGGCCCGGACCGCCGCCCGGGGGCCGCCTTCGGTGCGCCACCGCAGGAGCGCTCGCGGTGCGATGTCGAGGGCCAGGAAGATCAGCACGATGCCGGGCAGGCGGACCCAGGCCGGGCCGGCGACGCCGTCGGGGTCCCGCAGCGGCAGGCCCAGCAGGGCGTTGGTGGTCACGGCGGCCGTCGCGGTGACCACGGCCACGGCGACCGCGGCCGTGTACGGCCGGGCAGCGGACAGGTCGACAGGACATTCTCCGAGTGTGCCCCAGGTGACGCCCGGATGGCGCGAGGATGACCAGTGCGTTCGGGGGTAGGGCGGTGGTGTTCACCACAGCCCGTCCCGCTCCTTCCCCGCCCCGGAGGCCCGCATGACCCGATCCGAGCCCTATGACGCCCGCACCGGCAGCGGCGACCCGCTGACCGACCCTGCCGCCACCGGAGAGGCGAGCGTGGCCTCCCCGGACGGCGACGGCGGCGCCGTGCCGGCCCAGGAGGCCGAGCGCGCGGCCCAGGAGCGGGGAGCTACCTCCTGACCCAGACCTCGGCCAGCCCCGAGCGCTCGCTGACCGCGACCCGGCGGTAGCCGGACCGCAGGTCGGCGAGCACCGGGTCGGCCAGCCGCAGCTGTCTCGGGCTGGCCCGGCGCCGACCCAGGACGATCACGACGTCGACGACGTCCCGCCGCAGACGGACCTGCTGGGGAGGCACCCGCCACAGACCGGTCCCGGTCGGGTCGACGGCCGCGCGAGGGTCGTTCTCCGGCCGGAACCGCGCCGGGAAGTAGTCGGTGACCGCCTCGTAGTGCCCAATGTCCAGGCCTCCGGTGAGCACCGCCAGCCGGCTCACCTCGTGTCGCAACGCGTCCCGGTAGGGGTTGCGCAGGTCCCCGTCCGCCGGGGGGTCGCGCCACAGCTGCACCTTGAGCAGCCGGCTGCCGGGCGGGACGGCGTCGGCCACCGACAGCAGCTCGGCCACGTCGCGCTGATAACGGGCCTCCGTCGGCGCCCGCAGGACGCCCACCGCCACCGCGCACCCGAGGACCACGCCCACCAGCGCGTACCGCGGCAGTCCCCGGGGCGCCGGTCGGGCGGCCCAGAGCAGGAGCAGCAGGGGCGGGAAAAGGCTGAGCCGGTCGTTCAGGAACCCGTACTGCGGGCCGTACCTCTCCGGGGAGGCGAGGTACCACGCGCTCACGAGCAGTCCGCAGACCGCTAGGGCCTGACGCTCGGGTCCGCCCACCCGACGTCGCAGCGCCACGGCCGCCAGACCCAGCAGCACCAGGGCCAGCACCCGCGCCGGCCACACCTCGCGGGGGTCGTAGGCGACCAGGGGCGTGCTCAGCCCGAGCATCCCGCTGACGAGCACCCGCAGCGGTGAGCGCTCGGGCGCACCCCGGCCCGCGGCGTCCGACAGCACGAACAGCATCGACAGGACCGCCGTGGGCAGGCCGGCCAGGACGACGGGCAGCACGTGCGGGACGAGCCCGGCGCGGCCCGTCTCGCGCAGCCGCGCCAGGGCGAGCACGCCGACGAGCAGGGCCGCGACGAGCAGCGGCAGCAGGTGCGTGCTCCAGGTCAGCACCAGCAGGAGTGACAGCAGCCCGGCCGACCTCGCGGTCCACCCCTCGCACTGGCGCAGGGCCAGTCCCACGACGACCAGCGACATGCCCAACCCCAGGCACAGGTTGTAGAAGCCATAGGTGAACAGGTAGTGCGGGGTCAGGGGCACGGCGACGACCGCCAGCCACCCGGCGCGCGGGTCGACCCCCCGGAGCGCGTAGCGCAGGCCGAGCGGGAGCAGCACGACGTACCCGGCCACGAGCGCCTTCTCGGCGTCGTCGGCACCGAGCACCCGCAGCAGACCGGCCAGCAGCACGCTGGTGAACAGGTTGGGAACCGGTCCGAGGTCGATCTCGTAGTACCGCGACAGCAGCGGGTCGTGCGGGTGGGCCAGCACCCAGCCACCCAAGACGTGGGCCGGCCCGTCCACGGTGACGACCCGTGGCAGCAGCACGAGCACGAGCAGCTCGACCGCGACCGCCACCACCAGCGGCAGGTCGCTGCGGTCCAGACCGCAGCGCAGCCCCGGGCGCCTCACGCGGGGTGGCGCAGGACGCCGACCAGCGCCGGAAGCACCTGCCCGAGGGGATGGCTGATCCGCACCGTCGCCTGCGCGTCCCCCCGGGTCGGCCCCTGGTTGATCAAGGCCACCGGCACGCCGAGCCTGGCCGCACGCAGGACGAACCTGTACCCGGACATCACCGTCAGGCTGGAGCCGAGCACGAGCAGGGCCCGGGCGCCCTCGACGAGGCCGAAGCTGTCCTGGACCCGCTGGCGGGGCACGTTCTCACCGAAGAAGACGACGTCGGGCTTGAGAACGCCGCCGCAGGCCTCGCACGGGACGACGGTGAAGGACTCCAGGTCGGCGTCGGCGAGGGCGACGTCGCCGTCCGGGTGCACCGCGAGGGCCTGCGCGCTCCAGTCGGGGTTGGCCGCGTCGAGCCGCAGGCCGAGGTCAGCGCGCGCGGTGCGGGCACCGCAGTCGAGGCAGATCACCGCGTCCAGCCGGCCATGCAGGTCGATCACCGCCGAGGCCCCGGCCGCCTGGTGCAGCCCGTCGACGTTCTGGGTGACGACGCCGTTCAGCAGTCCGAGCGCCTGCAGGTCCGCGACGGCGCGGTGCCCGTCGTTCGGCCGGGCCTCGCCGACGACGTGCCAGCCCAGGTGCGACCGGGCCCAGTACCGGCGTCGGGCCAGGGGGTCGCCGACGAACACCTGGTAGGTCATCGGGCTGCTCGGCCGGGCCGCACCGGTGGGGCCGCGGTAGTCCGGGATGCCGCTCTCGGTGCTGAGTCCGGCGCCACTGAGCACGACCACTCCCCCGCGACCGACGAGGTCGGCGAGGGCGTCGAGGTCACGGGCGTCCAGAGCGTCCAGAGCGTCCATCGGGTCGAGGCTAGGTGCACGGTCCCCCTGCTGCGCCCCCGCTCGACCACCGCCAGAGACCCATCGCCATCACACTCCGGCGCCCCTCGGCCGGCCGCGACGTTCGCTCCTACCGGTCAGCGTGCGGCACTGGCCGCGACGCGGTGCGCACACCCTGGCGGGTGCGATCGCGGAGACCTGCCGGCCTGCAGCTCTCATCCGACGGTGCCGCCCGCCTCGGCGCGCATGGCGCTCACCAGCAGGTCGAGCCCGTCGGCGAAGTCCTGCTCGCCGGTGAGCGCGTTGCGGGCTCCCGCGGCCGCCACCCGCGGCAGCACGTCGGCGAAGAGCGCCCCGGGGACGTCGTCCGGTCTCGGGCTCGGCCAGGACGAAGCCGTTCGTGAACGCCGCCAGCCAGCGCGCCCACCGGGCGGCGCCGTCGGTGCCGAGGTGGGGCTGCATCAGCGCCAGGGCCTCGTCGAGGCCGACCCAGGGCTCGGGGCTGCTGGTCCCGTGGCTCAGCACGACGACCTGCGCCCAGGGCTCGGCGTGCAGGACCCGCCGGTGCTCGGCGAAGGTGCTGGCGACCTGCTGCCACCAGGTGCCGTCGCCGGCGGGGCGTGCAGCAGCGAACACCCGCGCGAGGGCGGCGCCGAGCAGGTCGTCCCTGTTCCTGACGTGCTTGTAGAGGGCCATGGTGTCGACACCCAGGTCGGCCGCGAGCCGGCGCAGGCTGAAGGCGGTCGGTCCGCCGGCGCGCAGCATGTCCACCGCTGCTGCCACCACGACGTCCCGGCTCAGCCCCGCGTGGTACCGGGCGCGGGGGGCACGAGGGGCCGCGTCCACCGGTCCTGCTGGTCCCGTCAACGCCCGTCCCCCGGCCTCGTCGTCGCGCTCTGGACGGCGCGCGACGACGGTAGGGCACGCCACCGGCTGGGACCGTGGAGTCTGCACTGCAGACATCAGCCGGGTCAAGGGCCCGGCCGAAGTCTGGTGACCTGCTCCACACCGGGCTGCCCGCGACGGGAGGTGGCCCCATTGCCGCCGGTCGTGCCGGGTCCGAGGCTTGCTGCCATGACCTCCTCGACGTGCCCCGGTAACGCTCCGCGGCCCGGCCCGGCCGCCGCGGAGACGACTCCGCCTCGGGGTGGCCGCTGCCGCGCTGGCGCTGACCGCCTGCGGCTCGACCGTGCCCCTCGACCAGCAGGGCGCGCCGGCCGGCCCGGCGGAGCAGCTGGCCGTCGGGGAGGGCGGGACGCCTGCCGGTGTCGAGCAGCCCGTGCCCGGCGCGCCCGCCGGCGGCCCCGCGGCCACCGTCCCGCAGGAGCGCGTCGACGCCCCGGCCGCGGCGGAGGGCGCCGGCCGGGAGCCGGCACCGGCGGCCGGCGGGGCCTGGCGCGTCCCGCTGCCCCGTCCGGTGCTCGCGGCGCCGCGGCGCCGACGACGGGCCCGGCCGGTCCCGCGCCCCGCGCGGCGGCGGTGCCCGCGAAGGGGCCGGGGTGGGACGAGGAGAACGTCTACCTCGGCGTCATCACGCAGAAGGACGCCAAGGAGGTCTTCGCCCGGTTCGGCGGCGGCGTCGACCCGGGCGACACCGAGGCCCAGGCCCGGGCCGTCGCCGCCGACCTCAACGCGAAGGGCGGCATCCTCGGGCGCAAGGTCGTGCTGGTCTTCCGCGACCAGGCGACGCTCGCGACCGCCAGCGACCCGAACGGGACCGGCGCGGCGACCTGCACCTACTTCGCCGAGGACAAGAGGGTCCTGGCGGTCTTCAACATCGTCACCGTGATGGACTTCCCGCCGTTCCGGTCCTGCCTGGCCAAGGCCGGCATCCCGCTGTTCAGCGCGGGCGTGAAGACCGTCGACGACACCGCGGGGAAGGCGCTGGCGCCGCACTTCTACCAGCCGCTCGGCGTCTCCTGGGACGCCCTCGCGCCCGTGCTCGTGCAGCGGCTCAGGGCCCAGGGCTGGTTCGACGGCTGGAACGTGCGTACGGGCACCGCGGCCCCCGGCACCGCCAAGGTCGGGATCCTCGTCGACGGCACCGAGGTCGGGACGCGGATCGGCAAGCGGCTGCAGAAGGAGCTGGCGGCAGCCGGCAGCAAGGGCGCGCTCGTCTACCAGTACGACCAGCCCGGCGACGGCCAGCAGGCCTCGGTCAACTACTTCAACGGCAACGGCGTCACGCACGTCATCGTCACCGACGTCGAGCTCACCGCGTTCCAGACCGCGGCCAACGGCCAGGGCTACCGGCCCCGGTACGGCATCACGACCTTCAACGCGCCCGCCAACAACATGGAGTCGTCGCTCACGCCGCCGGGCGCCAACAACGGCGCGCTCGGCGTCGGCTGGGTCCCCACCTTCGACGTCTCCGGCGCCGAGGACCCCGGCGCCTCCGCGCCGCGCCGGGCCTGCGTGGCGACCATGGGCAAGGCCGGGCAGACGTTCGCCGGCAAGCGGCTCGCCGAGTCCTACGCCACCGCGCTGTGCGACTACGGCAACCTCGTCAAGCAGGGGGCGGAGGCGGGAGGCGGTCTCACCCCGGCCGCCGTGTTCGCCGGGCTGACCAGGGTCGGCCCCTCGTTCCCGACCGCCGTCGGCTTCAGCAGCGGACTGTCCGGCGGCCGGCTCTTCGTCCCCGGCGCGGTCCGCGACCTCGGCTGGGACACCGCCTGCCGCTGCGTCACGTACCGCGCCGGCACCGCCCGCCTGTGACCTCGCACCGCCCCGCACCCGACCGGAGCCGCCCCGTGAGCCCCACCCGCCAGGACGACCAGTGCACCGTCGGCGACCTCGCCGTGTCCCGGTGGCACGGCGAGGGGCCGACCGTGCTCGCGCTCGCCGGGCTGACCAGCAGCGGCCGCGTCTTCGGTCATCTGGCCCGCCGGCTGGGCGACCGCGACGTCGTCGCCCCGCACCTGCGCGGCCGAGGTGGCTCCCTGCACGTGTCCGGTCGGCCGGGTCTGCGCGGCCACGCCCGCGACGTCGCCCGCGTGCTGGAGGAGCTGGACCTGCACGACGTCGTCGTCGTCGGGCACAGCATGGGCGCCTACCTGGCGCCCGTGGTCGCGCAGGAGGCCGCGGGACGCGTCGCGCGGCTCGTCCTCGTCGACGGCGGCGTCCCGCCGAAGCTGCCCTTCTGGGCGGGACCCCGCGCGACGCGGTTCGGCTTCCGCGCGGACCTGCGCCGGCTCGTCCGCGACTGGCCCAGCGTCGAGGCGCTCGCGACGAGCAGATCGGCCCGCTCTGCGCGACCGCCCCGACCTGCGCCCCCTGCTCGTCGACGTCGTGGCGCAGGACTTCGCCGGCGAGCCCGGCCGGGTGCGCCCGCTGCTGGACCCCGCACGTGCGTCGACGACGCCGTCGACACCTTCTACGGCCCCGACGCCGCTGCGCTCGCGACGCTGGCCGTCCCCGCGCACCTGCTCACGACGACGTCGGGCAAGAAGGACGGCGCGAAGCCCTTCCTGGCGCCGGCCGTGGTGGACGCCTGGACCGCGCGCCAGCCGCTGCTGACCACCGAGCGGGTCGTGGCCAACCACGTCACGGTGCTGTTCAGCGACGAGGTGCTGGCCGCGGTCCGCGGATGAGCCGTGCCCGGCTCGTCGCGGCGCTGCTGGCCGGGGGGCTGCTCGCCGCAGCGATGCCCGCCGTCGCCACGTCGCCCACCCATCAGGCAGCTGGGCCACCGCGTGGTCACGTCCGCAGAACGTCGCGCTGAGCTCGGCCGCGGACCCGCTCGACGGCGGGCGCGGCCCCGGCCCGCTGCTCGACCAGTCGGTGCGCAACATCGTCCGCATCACGGCTCCGGCCAGCAGGTGCGGGTCCGGCTGTCCAACCGGTACGGCGCGAGTCGACCCGGCGGGACGCACCCGCTGACCGTCCTCGCGGCCACCGTCGCGCGGCGCGACGACGGGCGCGGCCGTCGCGCCCGCACACGCTCGGCAGCGTCACCTTCTCGGGGCGGCGCGATGTCACGGTCGCGCCCGGCGCGCACCGTGGTCAGCGACCCCGTCGACGCTGCGCCTGCCGCCGGCCAGGACCTGGCGGTCAGCCTGCACGTGCAGCAGCGCACCCGTCGCGCCTGCGCACGGCGCCTCGTTCGTCACCTCCTACGTCGCACCGCCGGGTCGGGCGACCACACGCGCGAAGTGAGCGGCAGCAGCCTTCACCCAGCCGGACACGCTCGACGCTGCGTGTTGACCGGTGTGGACGTCCGGGGCGCCTCGCTCGCGCGGGGTCGTCGCAGCGACCGGCGGCTCGGTCGTCGACGGCTTCGGCTCCGACGTCGACGGCCACACCGATTTCCCGTCCTGGCTGAGCCGCCGGATCCGCCACGAGCTGCCCGCAGCTCGGCAGAGGCCGTCGTCAACAACGGCCTCGGCGGCACCACGGCGCGACCGCCTGCAGCACCCGGCGCCGGCCCCTCCGTCGAGGAGCGGCTCGCGCACGACACGCTGGCGCTGTCCGGCATCACGCACCTCCTCGTCTATGCCGGGACCAACGACATCGGCGGAGCTGCACCGCGACGAGATCATCGCCGGGCTGCGCTGACATCGCCCGCAGGCGCCGCGCTCGCGGCGTCCGGGTCCTGATCTCCACCATCACGCCCCGCGCCTCCTACACCGCCGCTCAGAACGCCCAGCGCGACGCGGTCAACGACTGGATCCGCAAGGGCGGCAACGTGCAGCGGCGAGTGCGACCGCAGCCTCGACTTCGACGTGCGTCGTCCGCGACCCGAACATGCCAACACGCATAGCGCCGACGGCTGGACAGCGGCGACGGCATCCACCCAAACGGGGAGGGCTACCGGCGGATCGCCAGGTCGATCCCGCTCGCGGCCCTGTAGCGCCGCAAACTCGCGGTGTGTCGCGGTCGGTCGCACTTGCTTGCGAGCAGAAGCGCCCGTCACGGCCGCGGCCTCCGACCGAAGGTGATCGCACCCGCCCCGGTGTGAGCAGGCGGGAAGCTGCCGCGCCGGGTCCTGCCCGGCCGCTCAGAAGACCGGCGACGTCGCGCCAGCAGTCCCCGATCGACGAGCTGCAGCGACGTCGTGGACCGGTCAGCGGAGGTGCTGCACAGGCCCTGAACAGCACTTCTGCATAGCCCGGTACAGGGTGCCGCTCCCGGTGCTCAAGCCGGCGCCGGACAGGGCGACCACTCCCCCGGCGCCGACAAGGTCGGCAAGGGCGTCGAGGTCACGGGCGTCCATCGAGGTCGAGGCTAGGGCCACCGTCCCCTGGCGCGTGTCCGCACCGCAGCCAGGGGCAAGAGTCCCGTTCACTCTCGCTCCGCCGACCGGATACTTCTCCCAGGCCTGCCGCCCCGCATGGGACGACACCCTGGCGGTCGTGCGGCCTACTGCTCACCTGCCGCTGCCTGCGGCGCAGATGCACGAAATCCGCGTCGTGTGACCACGTCTTCAGGGAGGCGGACGGTTACCCCGGCGCCGACGCCCATTGCGGGGGGTGACGCTGGACGAAGGGCGCCGCGCGCTCGACCTGCCCGGCGAGAGACAGCAGAAGTGCGTCGTCGCCGCGCCGGGCGGTGAGCTGAATGCCGACGGGCAGGCCCTCTGGGGTGGCGTGCAGGGGCACAGAGAGCGCCGGTCGTCCCGTGAGGTTGGCCCAGGGGGTGTAGGCGGACCAGCCGAGCATCCGCGAGGCCACCTCGTCCGGGCCCTGCTCGTGGAACCAGCCGAGGGTGACCGCCGGCCGGGTCGTGACAGGCGTGAGGACGGCGTCGTAGGTGTCTTCGACCTCGAGGTGGGCCGCGGCTGCCCGGGCCAGGAGCGACATCGCGCTCACCAGGTCCACGGCGCTGGAGCGGCGTGCGCGTTGCACGCTCCACCGCGTGTAGGGCTGCAGGAGGTCGAGGCGGTCCAGTGGTACGACGGCGTCGACGGTCGCCGCCAGGCCGGTGGTCGACGCGACGACCATCGCGTCGAAGAGAGCGTCGTCCCAGGGCCGTGGGCAGGTCCCGTCCACGACCTCGTGACCCAGGTCGCGCAGCAGAGCGGCGGCCACGTCGACAGCGCGGGCGACCTCCTTGTCGACCTGCAGGTCGCGGCCCGGGTCGGTCCAGCGCAGCACCCGGAGCGGTCGCTCTGGGTCGCGCCGGGCAGCGTCGACGAACGGGGTGCCGTGGGTCAGCGCGTACAGGTCGCCCGTGGGCGGGTGCGCCATCACGTCGAGCAGCAGGGCGGCGTCGAGGACGGTGCGTGCCACGGGGCCCTCGCTGCCCCAGCTGGCGAAGCCAGCGCTCGGCCCGAGGCTCACGCGCCCGCGGCTGGCCTTGACGCCAACCAGGCCGCAGACCGCGGCGGGCGAGCGGGTGGAGCCGGCGCCATCGCTGGCGTGGGCCGCCGGCAGGAGGCCGGCGGCGACGGCCGCTGCCGCCCCGCCGCTGCTGCCGCTCGCGTATCGGCTGGTGTCGTACGGCGTCACCGCGGGGCGCTCGACCACGGCGGACTCGGTGAAGCAGGTCGGGCCGAACTCGGGGGCGTGGGTCGTCCCGAGGGTGACGACGCCGGCGCGACGGAGCAGTCCGACGACGTGCCCGTCCGCCGCAGGGACGTGGTCGGCCAGCGCGGCGGACCCAAACGTGGTGCGGACGCCCGCGACCGGGTGCAGGTCCTTGAACGCCATCGGGAGCCCCGTGAGCGGCGGGACCCCACCCGCGTCCCCGGACGCGAGCAGGCCCTCTGCCCGCTCGGCGTCCTTCCGCGCGAGACCCTCGTCGAGGGTGACGAAAGCCCCCAGCTGCGCGCCGTGTGCGTGCACGCGCGCCAGGTAGTGCTCCAACAGCTCGACGGCGCCGACGTCGCGACGCCGCAGGGCCTCGCACTGCTCCCATGCGGTCAGGTCGTGCAGCTCACCCACGGTGACGCTCCCTGCTGGCAGGCCTTGCGGTCGAGCGCCGCATCTGTTGTGATAGCCAATCACAAGGAGGTCTCCATGACCGCAGTGGTACAGCGAGGCAAGGGCTCACCCCCGCTCGAGCGGATCGTCGAGGCGGCCCTGCAGCTCATCGACGCCGAGGGCCTGGAAGCGCTGACGACCGTGCGCCTGGCCCAGGAGCTCGGGATCTTCCAGTCCGTCATCTACCGCCGGGTCAGCAGCCGCGACGCGCTGCTCGGCCTCGTGGTCGAGGCCGTCATGTCGGAGGTCAGGCAGCCGGCCGCCGATCACGACGACTGGCGCGCATACCTGCGCGAGTGCGGCCAGGAGCTGCACCGGGTGTGGCTGAGTCATCCACACGCCACGCCGCTGCTGCGGCACGGCGGTGCGCACGACGCCATCGTCGGGCTGCTCGACGGAGTCTTCGACGTCCTCCTGCGTGTGGCGCAGGGTCCGCGGCTGTGGGCCGCGTCGCAGGCGTACCTGGGCTACGTCTTCGGCACCATCGCGGCCACGACTGCCGCTGGGCCGGACCTGCCGGCGGACGAGCTGGACGGAGAGCAGGCCCGCCGCGCGCCCGCCCTCGCACGGGCACAGCTCATGTTCCTTCACGGGACCCGCCCTGACCCGGAGCAGTTGTTCCTCGCCGGTCTCGACGTCGTCCTCGACGGCCTCGCGACTCTGTTCGGCGCACCGTGAAGGCGCGCCTCGCGGTTGTCGTGCTCGCCGTCGCCGGCGTGACCGCCTGCGGCACCACTGTCCCGCTCGAGCAGCAGGTGCCCGCGCTGGCGCAGGGCGACCTCAGCGCTCCGCAGCAGCAGCCCGGGGCCCAGGCCCTCGACCCCGGGACCGCCGTCGTCGACCCGGCGACCGGCGAGGCTCTGCCAGGAGCCCGTTCGGCACCAGGGCGAGCCCCGGGAGGCGCGGGAGTGACCGATGAAGGCGGCGCGGGCGGGTCGACGGCTGTCGGCATCCGCCCCGCGACCCGCGAGGCGGTGTCGCGGGCGACAGCGCCCGGACGCGCTGCGCCGCGCCGAGCGGTCGCGCCCGGCGGACGTCTGGTCATCGGTTTCCCGACGAGCAAGAGCGGCGCGGCCGCCGCCTCCTCGCTGGGCGTCGAAGGCGTCTCCACCGGCGACCAGGAAAACCAGATGCGCGCAGTCGCGGCGGCGCTCAACGCACGTGGCGGCGTCCTAGGCCGCCGTGTGGTGCTGGCGCCGCACGACACTCCGTCGGTCGAGCGCTCGCGCAACCCGGACGCCGCGGACGCCGCTGCCTGCGCCGCCTGGAAGGACGCCAAGGCGTTCGTCGTCGTCAACGTGATCGCTAGCCGGATCTTGCGAGCCTGCCTCGGCAGGGCCGGCATCCCGATCATCAGCTCCCTGAGCATCTCCTCTGCCGCCTCGCTGTACGGCGACACCCTGCCCGGTGTGTACGCCCCCTCCGCCATGAGCGTCGACCGCTACGTCCGCGCCGTGGTCGACCGCCTCGTCGCCCGCGGCTTCTTCACCGGCTGGGACCCTGCGACCGGACGGCCGGGGCCGGTGCCTGTGAAGATCGGCATGCAGTCGTTCGAGGACGCGGACGGAAAGCACGTCGTCGACGTCACCCGCGCAGCGCTCGTCAGGCACGGTCTACGGCTCGACGAGGTGGAGGCGCACTCGAGGAACCTCGACGACACGTCCTCGAGCACGAGCGGAGCCGTCCTGCGGTTCCGAGCCAGTGGCATCACGCACGTGATCGATGCGAACCTGCTCTTCTTCCAGACGTCAGCGAGTCAGGACTACCGGCCGCGGCACGTCATCCAGGACACGATCAACACCCCCGCGCTGCTCGCGCAGAACGTCCCGCCTTCGCAGCTCCGCGGCTCTATGGGCGCTGGTTACCTGCCGCTGTACGAGGTGGAGAACCCGCCGGACACGTCCGAGGAGGCTGCGCGCTGCAAGGCCCTCATGAGAGCGGCGGGGGAGGACACCCGCCCCGCCCTCGCGCTCGCCTTCATGCTCCACGCCTGCGACGCCGTCTTCTTCCTCGACCGCGCCCTCACCGCGGCCGGAGAGGTTTCGACCGCGGGCCTGCGCAACGGCGCGGTGAAAGTGGGCATCTCGTCGAGCCACCTGACCTATGGCAGCGAGGTGCTGCAGGCCCGCCGTGACGGAGCCACGCGTGTGAAGGACTTCGCCTACGTCGAGGACTGCCGGTGCTTCCGCCACAGCAGCAGCACCACCTACCTCGCCCGGTAGGTCAATCCACCAGTTGCGCGTGCAGGGTGTGCGCGAGCCACCCGACGTAGCGCTGACGGGACCATCCGCGGTCCCGCACCAGTCGGGTGTGGAGGTCCGGCGCCATGAGGACCCAGAGCACATCGATCGCCTCCTGCTCGGGCAGCGCAAGTGACGCGCGCTCGGCCAGGGCGTGCAGGAACAACGTGGCGCCTGTTCGCCGCTGGGCCTCACTGGTGCGCCAGAGATCCGCCAGCTCGTCGTCTGCGTCGGCCGCGGAGTGCAGCACCTCGTCCAGCCTGCTGTAACGCTCCTGCACACCGGTGACGTGCTCTGCGAGCAGGGCGAGCATTCGCCTCGGATCAGGCTCGACGAGCACGCGCTGGGCGCTGTCGCTCCTCGAGACCGGGGCCTGCTCGTCGTTGCCTGCCATCGCGACGTCGCGTGCCAGGGCCAGCAGACGCGGTTTGCTGCCCACGGCGAACACCGTCGGACGCGACACCCGCGCCGCCACCGCGATCTGGTCCATCGTGGTCGCGAGGTACCCCTTCGCCACGAACAGCCCGGCCGCTGCGTCCACGACAGCCGCCCGCGTCGCGCGCGCCTGCTCCTCCCGCCGGCTCGGGGCCTTGACGTCGTCCACCGACTCACCATACTGGCGGTCACATCGCTTGACCCACAGTATGACGAGGAGCATCCATGACCGCGTTGGCGCCGTACGTCGCACAGGAACACCAGCAGCTCGCCTGGCTCGGAGACAGCCGGGTCGGCGTCCTCCTGGACGGAGCCAGGACAGGTGGCGCCCTGACGGCCATGGCCTCCGTCCTCGCCGCGGGTGACGCCTCACCGCTGCACGTGCACAGCCGGGAGGACGAGGTCTTCCTCCTGCAGTCGGGGCGCGCCCTCGTGTGGGTCGGCGACAACAGGTACGAGATCGCCGCCGGTGGTGTCGCCTTCCTTCCCAGGGACCTACCGCACGCGTACCGAGCGCTCGAGGACGACACCCACATGCTGACCCTCTGCACTCCCGCCGGTCTCGAAGGCTTCTTTCGTGGCGCCGGGCACGACCTGAGCACCCCGACCCCCGAGGACTGGCTCCTCGGACCGGCGCAGCTTGCCCCCGTCGCCGCTGCGCACGGAGTCACGCTGCTCGGTCCGCCGCCCGCGTCCTGACACGGTCCATCGGCTCGTCCCCCGACCTCATCACCGTCGTGCTCGTCCCTGCCGCCGCCCCACGTCATCGCCTCGGGCGCAGGCGGTTGCGGCTCCGGACATCGCGGTAGGTCAGGCGGTGTGCGTCGCACGCACAGGGGAGGAGACAGCGGTGGCTCTTGATTTTCGCGCGCGAGCGAGCGAGCTGCGCCGAGTGCTGGCCACACCCGCCTCGGAGGGTGTGCCGGCGCCGGTCCGGGCCGCCGAGCAGGACGCAGCCGCGGATCCCGCTGCGCCGCCCCCGGACGCCGGACTGCTGCGCGGCCTGCTCAGCCGCATCACGACGCCCCTGCTCCCCGACGACTACCTGCACCTGATCAACCCGCTGTGGAGCGCCCGCGAGCTGCGCGGAGTCGTCGTCGACGTCGTCCCTGAGACCGAGCACGCCGCCACGTTGGTGATCAAGCCGGGTTGGGGCTGGTCACCGTCGTACCAGCCGGGGCAGTACATCGGCATCGGCATCCAGGTCGAGGGCCGCTGGCACTGGCGTTCGTACTCCCTGACGTCTGTCCCGACGGAGAACGACACGACCATCAGCATCACCGTCAAGGCGATGCCCGAGGGCTTTCTGTCCCAGCATCTGGTCGGTGGGCTCGCCGCCGGCACGGTCGTGCGGCTGGCGGCCCCCAAGGGTGACTTCGTCCTGCCCGACCCGCCGCCGGCCAAGATCCTGTTCCTGACCGGCGGCGCCGGCCTCACCCCCGTCATGGGGATGCTGCGGATGCTGCACCGCCGCGGCACCATGACCGATGTGCACGTCGTGCATTCCGCTCCGAGCGAGCGCGACGCCCTGTTCCGTCAGGAGCTGCAGTCCCTGGCCGAGGAGCACCGCTCCCTGCGACTGCACGAGCAGCTCACCGACACCATGGGAATGCTGGCGCTCGATCGCCTGCACGAGGTGGTGCCGGACTGGGTCGAGCGCGAGACCTGGGCCTGCGGCCCGCCGCCGATGCTCGACGCCGTCGAACGGGTGTGGCAGGCCCAGCACCTGACCGGCAAGCTCCACATCGAGCGCTTCTCCGTCCAGCTCGACGGAGCCGGCGGCGAGGGCGGCACCGTCACGTTCGGCGCAGGCGGCAAGACCGCCGACGCCGACGGCGCCACCACCCTGCTCGAGGCCGGGGAGAGCGTCGGCGTCCAGATGCCGTTCGGCTGCCGGATGGGCATCTGCCAGTCCTGTGTCGTCCCCCTCGTCGCGGGCTCCGTGCGCGATCTGCGCAACGGCACCGTCCACGTCGAAGGCGACCGCATCCAGACGTGCGTATCGGCTGCCGCCGGCGACTGCGTTCTCGGCGTCTGAGCCCTCCCCCTCGGCCCTGCCCCCAGCATCCCGCTGAGCACTCCCGCTCACGACGATCGGAGCCCATCGTGGCCGTCACCGACATCAAGCAGTTCGCTCACCTGACCGAGGCCGACGTCGAGGCGATCGGGCGCGAGCTCGACCAGCTCCGGCGTGACATCGAGGAGTCCCGCGGTGAGCCCGACGCCCGCTACATCAAGAAGGCCATCACGCTGCAGCGCGGACTCGCGGCCGGCGGTCGGGTCGCCCTGTTCGCCAGCGCCTTCCCCCCGGCCTGGGTTGCCGGCACCACGATGCTCGGCCTCGCGAAGATCATCGAGAACATGGAGCTGGGTCACAACGTCATCCACGGGCAGTGGGACTGGATGAACGACCCGGAGGTCCACTCCAGCGCGTGGGAGTGGGACACCGCCTGCCCGAGCGACCAGTGGAAGCACAGCCACAACTTCGTGCACCACAAGTTCACCAACGTCGTCGGCAAGGACGACGACGTCGGCTACGGCATCCTGCGCGTCACGCGCGACCAGAAGTGGCACCCGGTGTACCTGGCGCAGCCGCTCACGAACGCCCTGCTCGCAGCGTTGTTCCAGTACGCCGTCGCCCTGCACGACCTGAACATCGCCGACATCCGCAAGGGCCGCAAGGACCCGCGTACGACGCTTCGGCAGCTCAAGCAGATCGGCCGCAAGGTCGGCCGCCAGCTCGGCAAGGACTACCTGCTGTTCCCGCTCTTGACCGGACCGCAGTTCGTCTCGACGCTGACCGCCAACGCGACCGCCAACCTGATGCGCAACCTCTGGTCCTACACGGTGATCTTCTGCGGTCACTTCCCCGACGGTGCCGAGAAGTTCACCGTCGAGGAGTACGAGAACGAGACGCCGCCCGAGTGGTACCTGCGCCAGATGCTCGGCTCAGCCAACTTCAAGGCCGGTCCCCTCATGGCCTTCATGTCCGGCAACCTCTGCTACCAGATCGAGCACCACCTGTTCCCCGACCTGCCCAGCAACCGCTATGCCGAGATGAGCGTGCGCGTCCAGGCACTCTGCGAGAAGTACGACCTGCCCTACACCACGGGGTCGTTCACCCACCAGTACATGCAGACGCTGCGAACGCTCTGGAAGCTTTCCCTCCCCGACCGCTTCCTCAGGGCGACGGCTGACGCAGCGCCCGAGACCGCCTCGGAGCTCGGCGGCACCGTCCAGCAGCTCCGGGGCACGGTTCGGCAGCCGCGCCGGAAGGCCGGCTGAGGCTGCAGCTCGGCGCCCGGGTCGGGGAGCTGTGGGCACGCCGTCCCCGGTCGCGCCCGTTCCCAGGCAGGAGAAGCAGCCGTCGCGGCGAAACACCTGCGCATGACGCGAACGCTCCGTGCCGGCCTGCTGCTGTCCGCCCTCGTCGCCGGAGGCCTGGCGGTCCCCGCGCAGGCTGCGAACGTCGTCTACGAGGTCGTGTACGTCGACTCCGTCGGCGGGTCCAAGATCCGGGTCGAGATCATGCGCGACAAGGACTTCGACGCCGATAAGCAGCCCGTCATCCTCACGTACTCGCCCTACAACACGCTGGCGGAGACCGAGCCCGCGAGCGACGGCATCGCGAACACCTTCGTCCCGAAGGGCTACGCGCGTGCCGTGGCCGACGTCCTGGGCACCCGCGGTTCCACCGGGTGCTGGGACTACGGCGGCGCCAAGGAGCAGCAGTCCGGCGCCGACGTCGTCCGCTACCTGGCCAACCAGCCGTGGAGCAACGGCCGCGTCGGCATGACCGGAGTGTCCTACGAGGGCACCACGGCCAACATGGTTGCGGCACTGGGCGACGCGATCAGCGCCGACAGCAACGGAGGCAAGGGCCTGGCCGGCATCATCCCGGTCGCCGCCATCAGCCGCTGGTACGGCTACGCCTACGGCGAGGGCGTCCGGTACCTCGGCAACTCCGGCACGCCGACCGACGAGGGCTTCGACACCCCGCTCGGCTTCGACCTGGGCTTTGCCAAGACCGTGCCGGCCGACCCGCAGCGCGACCCGGCCGCCTTCGCCGCCGCGGTGCAGGCCCGGGCGGGCGAATGCGGCCTGGTCGAGCACACCCAGAAGGGCTACAGCCGCAGCCCCGACTACGACGCCTTCTGGGCCGAGCGCGACTACCGCAAGGACGCGCCGTCGTTCCGCGTCCCCACGATGGTGGTGCACGGCTGGCAGGACTACAACGTGAAGCAGGAGGAGGGCACCGCCCTGTTCGAGGCGCTTCCCGTCGACCGCACGGGCAAGGCCGGTGTTCCCTTCAAGAAGCTGTGGCTGACCCAGAAGACCCACGCCGACGGCAGCGGCGCCGGCTACGACGCCGCCGTCGCGAACTTCTGGGCGGCGACGCTGAAGCCGTCGGCAGCCAACCAGGCCAGGATCGACGCTGTCCCGACCGTCACCACGCTCGGCCGCACCGCCGCCGGCGCCAAGACCACGGCAACCACCGCCACCACCTACGACCGGGCGGGCAAGGCCTCGCTGACCCTGTCGCTCGGTCGCAGCGTCGTCGAGGTGCCCGGCGCCCCCGTGTCGGGCGTCGCGGGCACCGGCGAGACCGGGACGCTGACGCTCGCCAGGAACGACGACGGCGCCGGCTGGACGCACGTCGACACCGGCACGACGACCGAGGAGCTCAGCCTCGCCGACCCGACCAACCGCTCGCGCGACGTGATGGGCCAGCCGGTGCGCAGCGCCGGATACGGGTGGCTGTTCCACGAGAGCGAGCCGCTGACGGCAGACCTGCGCATCCTCGGCTCGGCGCTGCTGCGCACGACGGTCACCTCGACCGTCCCCGGCCAGCAGCTCGACCCGGTCCTGGTCGAGGTCCTCCCGACCGGTGCGCTCAAGCTGGTCGAGCGCGGCTTCCTGAACCTGGACTACCGCAACGGCCTGCAGAAGGCCGACCCGAAGACCGGTCAGCTGGCGGCCACCGTGCGCTTCCTCCCCCAGGACTACACCTTCACCAAGGGCAGCCGGATCGGCCTGCTCCTGCAGGGCAGCAACACCGTCTGGGCCGTTCCGGGGGCGGCCGGCGCCACCTCCTACGACATGACCGAGGCCAAGGGCACCTCCCTGGTCCTGCCGCTGGCCGAGCCGGGCGCCGATCCCCTCCCCCGCTAGCGGCGCTGAGGGCGCTCGGCAGGGGTAGGGCGCCGACATGAGCACCCCCTCCCACGCGCAGCCTGACGCCGAGGTCCTGGAACGGGCGGTCCGCGAGCTCTTCGGCGACCGCTGGGCCGCCACCGGCGTGCTCGACGACGTCCTCGTGGTGGCGGTCCGGGACGGCGACGACGCCGATGTCGGCCGCCTGCAGGCACTCGTGCCCGGGGCGGGCCTGGTGGGCGTCGCCGCATCACGGCAGGACCTGGAGACCTGGATGGACCGGGTGGAGGAGCAGCTGACGGAGACCGGTGAGCTGGCCGGTTTCCTGCAGATGAGCCCCGACGGGTTCCGCTCCACGGTGCACCTGGTCGTGGACGCTCCCGTCCCCCAGCTGACCCGGTGGGCCGCCGACCACCTGCCGCCCGGCGCCCTCGAGGTCGTCGTCGAGGAGTGAGCCGGGGTCAGGCGGCGGGCGACTCGTCCCGGGCGAACTGGGTGCGGTACAGCTCGGTGTAGAGCCCGCCCGCGGCCAGCAGCTGCTCGTGCCGTCCGTGCTCGACCACCCGACCGTCCTCGAGGACCAGGATCTGGTCCGCGCCGCGCACCGTCGACAACCGGTGGGCGATCACCAACGAGGTGCGTCCGACCAGGGCGGTCTCCAGGGCACGCTGCACGGCTGCCTCGGACTCGCTGTCCAGGTGCGCCGTCGCCTCGTCCAGGACGACGACACCGGGCGCCTTGAGGAGCAGCCGGGCAATGGCCATCCGCTGCTTCTCGCCGCCGGACAGCCGGTAGCCGCGGTCGCCGACCAGGGTGTCGAGCCCGTCGGGAAGGGTCCGCACCAGCGAGCCCACCTGGGCCGCATCCAGCGCCGCCCACAGGTCGTCGTCGCTCGCCTCCGGGGCGGCGTAGACGAGGTTGGCCCGGATCGTGTCGTGGAACATGTGGGCGTCCTGGGTGACGACGCCGACCGTGTCGCGCAGCGACTGCTGCGTGACGTCCCGGACGTCGAGGTCGCCGACGAGCACGGCCCCGCTGTCGACGTCGTACATGCGGGTGACCAGCTGGCTGATGGTCGTCTTGCCCGCCCCGGAGGGGCCGACCAGGGCGATGAGCTGACCCGGCTCCGCACGGAACGAGACCCCGTGGAGCACCTGCGCCGACGGGGCGCCGTCGAGCACGGCCACCGACTCGAGCGAGGCCAGCGAGACCTGCTCGGCGGTCGGGTAGGAGAAGACGACGTCGCGGAGCTCGACGGAGGTCGCCCCGGCCGGCAGCGCCACGGCGTCGGCCTTCTCGGCCACCATCGGCTCGAGGTCGAGCACCTCGAAGACCCGCTCGAAGCTGACCAGCGCGGTCATCACGTCGACCCGGACGTTGCTCAGCGCGGTGAGCGGCCCGTACAGACGGGTGAGGTAGGCCGCCAGCGCGACGACCGTCCCGACCCGGAGCGACCCGGACGCCGCCAGCGAGCCACCGACGCCGTAGACCATGGCGGTGGCGAGCGCCGCCACGGTGGTGAGGCTGACGAAGAAGACGCGGCCGTACATCGCGCTCGTGATGCCGATGTCGCGCACCCGGCCGGCCTTGTCGCGGAACGCCGACTCCTCGGCCTCCGGGCGCCCGAAGAGCTTCACGAGCAGCGCGCCCGACACGTTGAAGCGCTCGGTCATCGTGTTGGTCATCTGCGCGTTCAACGCGTACGACTCGCGGGTGAGCGCCTGCAGGCGGGTCCCGATCAGCTTCGCCGGCACGATGAACACCGGCAGAAGCACCAGCGACAGCAGGGTGATCTGCCACGACAGCAGGAACATGGCGCCGAGGGTGAGGACCACGCCGATGGCGTTGCTCACCACGCTGGACAGCGTGCCGGTGAACGCCGACTGGGCGCCGAGGACGTCATTGTTGAGCCGGCTGATCAGCGCACCGGTCTGGGTGCGGGTGAAGAACGCGATCGGCATCCGCGAGATGTGCGCGTACACGGTGGAGCGCATGTCGTAGATCAGCCCCTCGCCGATCCGCGTCGAGCACCACCTGGACCACAGCTGCAGCACGGCGTCGAACAGGGCCAGCCCCGCGACCAGCAGCGCCAACGAGACGACGAGCCGCTGGTCGCCGGTCCGGGGCGGGTCCTGCCCGATCCCGTCGTCGATGATCTTGGCGAAGATGAGTGGGTTGGCCACGGACACGACCGCCGCCACGACGATCAGCCCGAGAAAGATGCCCAGGTCACGCCGGTAGGGCGCGGCGAAGCGGGCGATCCGCTTCACCGTGCCCGGGGCGAGCTTGGTGTCCGACACGGACGGGTCGCGACGGAACGACCGCATCATGGTCATCTGAGCGACGTCCTGCACGGTCTCCTCCTCCTGGCCCGAGGGCCGCCGAGGAGGCGTCCAGGGGATCTGTCAGAAGGCGCTGATCCCCGTCAGTGCGCGCCCGATGATGAGCTTCTGGATCTGCGAGGTGCCCTCGTACAGCGTGGTAACCCGCGCGTCGCGGAGGTACTTCCCGCCGGGGTACTCGTCGACGTAGCCGTAGCCGCCGTAGGCCTGGATGCAGTTGTTCGCTGCGGTGACCGAGGCCTCCGTGGCGAACAGCTTCGCCTTCGACGACGCCAGGGCGTAGTCCTCGCCCTTGGCCTTGAGGTGGGCGGCCCGCCAGCTCATCAGGCGGGCGGCGTCGAGCAGCACGGCGGTGTCGGCGATCAGCTCCTGCACCAGCTGGTGCGCGGCGATCTTCTTGCCGAACTGCTCGCGCTGGGTGGTGTACTCCACCATCGAGTCCAGGCAGGCCTGGATGATGCCCGTGCAGGACGCGGCGATCGACATCCGGCCGTCGCCCAGGGCCGACATGGCCGCCCGCATGCCGGTGCCCTCGACCCCGCCGAGGAGCGCGTCCGGTCCCACGACGACGTCGTCGAGCACGAGCTCTGCGGTGTCGCATGACCGCAGGCCGAGCTTGCCGTGGATCTTGTTGGCCTGGAACCCGGGGGTGTCGGTGGGCACGAGGAAGGCGCTGACGCCCTTGCCGCCGGGGACGCCGGTCCGGACCATGATCAGGGCCAGCCCGGCGATCGTGCCGTTGGTGATGAAGATCTTGCGGGCGTTGATCCGGTAGGAGCCGTCGTCCTGCTTGACCGCGCTCCCCTGCAGGTTGCCGGCGTCGCTGCCGTGGTCGGGCTCGGTGAGGCCGAAGCAGGCGAGCACCTCGCCCGTGGCCATCTGCGGCAGCCACCGCTGCTTCTGCTCCTCGGTGCCCATCCGCGCGATGACCCCGGCGACCAGGCCGAGGTGCACGCTGACGATCGACCGCACGTTGGCGTCACCCCGCCCGAGCTCCTCGATCATCAGCAGGTAGCTGAGCGGGTCGGCCCCGCCGCCGCCGTACTCCTCGGGGATGGTCATCCCGAGCAGGCCGAGCTGCTTGAGGCCCTCGAGGGCCTCCTGCGGGAAGCGCTCCTCGCGGTCGTTGGACAGGGCGCGGGGCACGACGACGTCGTCCACCCACTCCTTGACCAGCTTGCGCACAGCCTCCTGGTCGGCGGTCAGCGACAGATCCACGGGCGGGGCCTCCTAGAACGGCGTTCGGTGCGGGTCAGCGTGCCACCTGCAGCGGCGGATGGCGCGCTAGGTCGACGTCTTGCGGGTGGCGCCACCGCGCCCACGCAGGGTCGCGCCCGACTCCGACAGCATCCGGTGCACGAAACCGTAGGACCGTCCGGCGTCGCCGGCGAGGACCCGGATGCTCTCCCCGGCCTCGTAGCGCTTCTTCAGGTCCGCGGCGAGGGCGCCGCGCTCGTCGCCGGTGACCCGGCTGCCCTTCTTGAGCTCTGTCACGGGGGTTCCTCCGGATCAAGGGGACATCGTCGTCGGTGCGATGATCGCCCAGTACCCCGTCCGGGCCATCCGAGTCCCGCGCCGGCCCTCCTCCCTCGACTGCCCCCCTGACCGCCCCCTTGACCGCCGGCGCCGCGCGGATCGACGATGAGACGGACCCCCGGCAGGGCCGCCGTCGAACCCCGACCTCGCCGGGGTGTCGCGCGCAGCCCCGTGCGGGGTCAGGCCAGCGCGACCAGGTCGGCGAAGTCCTCGCTCCACTGGTCCTCGGTGCCGTCGGGCAGCAGCAGCACCTTGTCGGGCTGCAGGGCGAGCACGGCCCCCTCGTCGTGGGTGACCAGCACGATCGCCCCCTTGTAGGTGGAGATGGCGCCGAGCACCTCCTCGCGGCTGGCCGGGTCGAGGTTGTTGGTCGGCTCGTCGAGCAGCAGCACGTTCGCGCCGCTGACCACGAGCGTGGCCAGGGCCAGCCGGGTCTTCTCGCCGCCGGACAGCGTCCCCGCGCTCTGGTGCACGACGTCGCCGGTGAACAGGAACGAGCCGAGCACCCGTCGCGCCTCGGGCTCAGGCAGGTCAGGGCTGCTGCTGCGCATGTTCTCGAGCACCGTGCGGTCGGTGTCCAGGGTGTCGTGCTCCTGGGCGTAGTAGCCCAGGCGCAGGCCGTGGCCGGGCAGGACCTCACCGCTGTCGGGCCTCTCGGTGCCGGACAGCAGCTTGAGCAGCGTGGTCTTGCCCGCACCGTTGAGGCCGAGCACGACCACCCGTGAGCCGCGGTCGATCGCGAGGTCGACGTCGAGGAAGATCTCGAGCGAACCGTAGGACTTGGACAGGCCCTGCGCCGTGAGCGGCGTCTTGCCGCAGGGCGCGGGCTCGGGGAAGCGCAGCTTGGCCACCCGGTCCTGCACGCGCACCCCCTCGGCGCCGGCGAGCAGCTTCTCGGCCCGCTTGAGCATGCCCTGGGCCGCCTTGGCCTTGGTGGCCTTCGCGCGCATCTTCTCGGCCTGCGCGTTGAGGGCGCCGGCCTGCTTCTCGGCGTTGGCGCGCTCGCGCTTGCGGCGCTTCTCGTCGGTGTCGCGCTGCTTGAGGTAGGTCTTCCAGCCGACGTTGTACTGGTCGAGCTCGGCCCGGTTGGCGTCGAGGTGGAAGACCTTGTTGACGACGGCGTCGAGCAGCTCGACGTCGTGGCTGATGACCACCAGCCCGCCCTGGTGCTTCTTCAGGAACTCGCGCAGCCAGGCGATCGAGTCGGCGTCGAGGTGGTTGGTCGGCTCGTCGAGCAGCAGCGTGGTGGCATCGCTGAACAGGATGCGGGCCAGCTCGACCCGGCGGCGCTGGCCACCCGACAGCGTGCCGATCCGCTGCTCGAGCACCCGCGCCGGAAGGCCCAGGTTGCTGCAGATGCGGGCCGCCTCGGCCTCGGCGCTGTAGCCGTCGAGGCCGGTGAAGCGCTCCTCGAGCCGGCCGTACCGGGCCAGGACGGCGGCGTCGTCGGGGCGCTCGGCCATCTCGACCTGCACCTTCTCCATCTTGGCGACGATCTCGTCCAGGCCACGGGCGGACAGCACCCGGTCACGGGCGAGCTGGTCGAGGTCGCCCGTCCGCGGGTCCTGCGGGAGGTAGCCGACCTCACCGGTGTGCGTGATCGCGCCGGCGGCCGGGAGGGTCTCCTTGGCCAGGGTCTTGGTCAGCGTGGTCTTGCCGGCGCCGTTGCGCCCGACCAGGCCGATCCGGTCGCCGGGCTGCACCCGGAAGGTGACGCCGGTGAGCAGGGCGCGGGCGCCGGCACGCAGCTCGACGTCCTGGACGGTGATCATCGGGCCTTCATGAGCGGGGGTCCTCAGGGGTGACGGGGCGGGGGCGGTCTGACACGGCTCCGCGGATCACGTCGTCAGGGACACCCCGCCAGCCTACGCGGGCCCGCGTACCGTCCCGGCGTTCCAGCGGCGTCGCCACCCTCTGCGGGGGTAGGCACGGCACGTGGACTTCAACGACAGCGCCCGGCTCGACGCCGGACAGGTGCAGGACCGGCGTGGCGGCGGCAGCTTCGGGTCGGGATTCGGTGGCCGCAGCTCCTCCCGCGGCCGCGGGGTGGCGATCGGCGGTGGCGGGGGCCTGGTCGGCCTGGTGCTGCTCGTCGTGGTGACGCTGCTCCAGGGCGGCGGAGGGGGCCGGGGTGACGCCCTGTCCGGGAGCGGCGCGACCTCGCGCACCGGCTCGGCCACAGGCGGCGAGCTCGCCTCGCGCTGCCGCACCGGGGCGGACGCCGACCGCGACGCGGACTGCCGGGTCGTGGCGGTCGTCAACAGCCTGCAGACCTACTGGAGCGGGGCGCTCCGCGGCTACACCCCGGCCGACACGCAGCTGTTCACCGACCGCACGACCACCGGGTGCGGCAGCGCCACGAGCGCCGTCGGCCCCTTCTACTGCCCGGCCGACGACACCGTCTACATCGACCTCGGCTTCTTCGACGAGCTGCGCACCACCTACGGCGCCCAGGGCGGTGACTTCGCCCAGGCCTACGTGCTGGCGCACGAGTACGGCCACCACATCCAGGATCTGGTCGGCACCAGCGCCAAGGCCCGGTCGCTGCCGGACCAGACGGGTCCGCAGGGCGCCTCCACCCGGCTCGAGCTTCAGGCGGACTGCCTGGCCGGGGTCTGGGCCGCGAACGCCCAGCGCGACGGCTTCGTCTCGTTCGACCAGACCGACGTGCAGGAGGGCCTGTCCGCGGCGGCGGCCGTCGGCGACGACCGGATCCAGGAGGCCTCCCGCGGCCGGGTCGATCCCGAGTCGTTCACCCACGGCTCGGCAGCCCAGCGCACCACCTGGTTCACGACCGGCCTGCGTGCCGGGAACCCGGCCCGGTGCGACACCTTCTCCGGGCGGGTCTGAGCCTCGGTAGGGTTACCGATAGGTAACCCAACTCTCGGAGGACTCTCGCAGTGAGCGACATCAGCTTCGACGGCCGCGTCGCCGTCGTCACGGGCGCCGGTGGCGGCCTCGGCCGGACCTACGCCCTCGAGCTCGCCCGTCGGGGCGCAGCCGTGGTCGTCAACGACCTCGGCGGCAGCGTCAACGGCGAGGGTGGCGACCACACCGCGGCCCAGAAGGTGGTCGACGAGATCAAGGCCGCCGGTGGTGAGGCCGCCGCCAACTACGACTCCGTCGCCACGCCCGAGGGCGGCGCGAACATCGTCAAGACCGCCGTCGACAGCTTCGGCAAGGTCGACATCGTCATCAACAACGCCGGCTTCCTGCGTGACAAGAGCTTCCTGAAGCTCACCTGGGACGACCTCGACGCCGTCATCGACGTGCACCTCAAGGCCGCCTTCTACGTCAGCCAGCCGGCTTTTGCGATCATGAAGGAGAACGGCTACGGCCGCTTCGTCTTCACCGCCTCGAACGCCACGTTCGGCAACTTCGGGCAGACCAACTACTCGGCCGCCAAGATGGGCCTGGTCGGCCTGTCCAACACGATCGCCGTCGAGGGCTCGCGCAACGGCATCCTGTCCAACGTCATCATGCCGGTCGCCAAGACGCGGATGACCCTCGAGCTGCTCGGCGCCTTCGCCGACTACCTCGCCCCCGAGCTGGTCACCCCGATGGTCACCTACCTGGCCTCCGAGGCCTGCACCACCTCGCACGGCGCGTACTCCGCCGCCGGCGGCCGCTACGCGAAGGTGATGTGGGCGCTCGGCCAGGGCTGGTTCGCCGGCGCCGGCGTCACGCCGACGGCCGAGGACATCCAGACCCACCTGGACGAGATCACCGCCGAGGAGGGCTACATCGTGCCGCAGAGCACCTCGGACGAGATCATGGCTCTGGCCGCCAAGTTCCAGGCCTGACCCACCCCGGTCGGCACGACGACGGCGCCGGTCCCCCTGCCGCACGAGCGCAGGGCGGCCGGCGCCGTCGCGCTCAGCCCGCCCAGGGCGGCGCCGTCGGGGGCACGTCCGGCGGGGGGAGCCGGCGTAGCAGCGGCTCGACGAGCAGCACCAGCACTCCGCTGACCGCCGACGTCAGCCGTACCGCGGGGTCGTCGACCGTGCCGGCGGCGGCCACCGCGACGACGACGACGAGCGGGCGGGCCAGCGTGAAGGGCCCGAGCACCAGGGTGCTGGCCAGCGTCTGCACCGCGGGCCGCCGGGACGCCGCGTAGGCGACCAGGGCTGCGAGCACCAGCAGCCCGTACGGCAGGAGCACCAGCAGCATCCGGGCGCCGGCGCGGACGAACGCGTCGTACCGGCCGGGCACAACGACGGCGCATGCGGCTGCCAGCACCGCGAGCACGACGACGCCGGCCGCGGTGCCGTGCAGGCAGGCCCGCCGGGCGTACCCGCGCTTGTCGGTCCGGGCGTCCCGACCGGCTGCGCTCCGGAAGCCGGAGAAGCAGCCGTCCAGCAGGGCCAGGACGGCGAGCAGCAGCGGGACGGCCACGTTCACGGGCGGTGGACGCGGCGGCGCAGCGCGGGCGGGCAGGCCTCGAGGAACGGCTCGACGAGGTCGGGCTGCACACCGACCACCGGCCGCAGGACGGCCACCAGCGGGTTGCGGCCGGGCGACGGGTCGACCACCAGCGGTACCAGACCGGGGGCGCCGGTGCGCAGGGCGTCCACGAGGGCGTCGTCGTCATAGGCGCGCAGCGCGCTCACGACGCCGTCGTGACGGGCCAGCGGCTCGCGCATCCGGGCTCGGTGGAACACCCGGGCACCGAGGCCGGTGAGGGGGCCGGTGGCGACGTCCCAGTGCACGACGGCCGGCACCTCGGCCTGGCGGGCGAAGCTGGCAGGGAGCTCCGGACCGCGCAGGTGGTGCAGGAAGCCGGTGCTGATGACGACGTGGGCGGGCTCGGCCAGAGCAAGGGCGTCCGCCACGAGGAACGTGCAGTCGAGGCGCTCGGCGGCGGCGAGGCGGGAGGCCTCGGCGACCAGGACGTCGTCCAGGTCGCACCCAATCAGCTCGACGTCGCCCACGGGCCGGTGCCAGGCGAGCCAGCGCAGGACGTGCCCCAGCCCGCACCCGACGTCGACGACCTTCGGGCGCGGAACGCCACGTGCTCGCAGGGCCGTGAGAAGCGGCCCGAGGACGGTGGCGACCCGACGACCCTGCTGCATCTCCTCCGACAGCCGCTGCAGCTCGCGGTGGCAGCGCAGCAGCACGTCGTCGATACCGGCCGGATCGAGCGTGCCGTCGGGACGGGCCGGTAGGCCACGGACGACGCGCTGCCCCCGACGGTCGCCCTCGAGCCGCGCGAGCAGGTCGTCGACCCGCACCGGCACGGCGGGCGCCGTCCGGGTCGCGCGGGCGGACGAGGTCGGAGACCTCGAGCAGCGCCCGCACCGGACTAGACGTTGAAGCCGAGCGCCCGCAGCTGGTCACGACCGTCGTCGGTGATCTTGTCCGGGCCCCACGGCGGCATCCAGACCCAGTTGATGGTCACGTCCTCGACCAGTGGCTCGAGCGCGCTGCGGGTCTGGTCCTCGATGACGTCGGTCAGCGGGCAGGCCGCGCTGGTCAGGGTCATGTCGAGCGTGCAGGTGTTGTCGTCGTGGACCTGTGCGCCGTAGACGAGGCCGAGGTCGACCACGTTGATGCCGAGCTCGGGGTCGACGACGTCCTTCATCGCCTCGATGACGTCGTCCTCCACGGCCCGCTGCTTCGGGACGTCCGCGGCCGTCGGGGTCTGCACTGCGTCGCTCATGACGTCTCCTCCTGCTGCGCTGATGTGTTCCCGGCGACCGCCTGTGCGGTCGCGTCCTTCCACGCCATCCAGCCCAGCAGCGCGCACTTCACGCGCGCCGGGTACTTGCTCACGCCCGCGAAGGCGATGCCGTCCTCGAGAACGTCCTCGTCGGGCTCGATCGTGCCGCGACTCTGCATCAGCTCCAGGAACGTCTCCTGCACCGCCAGGGCCTCGTCGACGGTCTTGCCGAGGACGAGCTCGGTCATCACCGAGGTGGAGGCCTGGCTGATCGAGCAGCCCTCGCCGTCGTAGGAGACGTCGGAGACGACGCCGTCCTGCACCTGCACCCGCAGGGTGATCTCGTCGCCGCAGGTGGGGTTGACGTGGTGGACCTCGATCAGGCCCTCGCCGCGCAGCCCCTTGTTCCGGGGGTTGCGGTAGTGGTCCAGGATGATCTCCTGGTACATCGACTCGCTCATGCCCAGAACGCCTTCACGCGCTCCAGGCCCTCGACCAGCCGGTCGATCTCGGCCTCGGTGTTGTAGAGGTAGCTCGAGGCGCGGGCGGTCGCCGGTACGCCGTAGCGCTTGCAGACCGGGGCGGCGCAGTGGTGGCCCACCCGGACGGCGATGCCCAGGTCGTCGAGCGACTGCCCGACGTCGTGCGGATGGACGCCCTCGACGGTGAAGCTGACCGCGCTCCCCCGGTCCTGCACCGTGTCGGGACCGATGATGCGGACGCCCTGCACGGTGCGGAGCCCGTCGAGCAGCCGACCGGTGAGGACGCGCTCGTGCTGGGCCACCTTGTCCAGGCCGATCGCGGCGAGGTAGTCGCACGCGGCGGCCAGCCCGACGGCCTGGCTGATCACCGGCGTGCCCGCCTCGAACCGCTCCGGCGCCGGGGCGTAGGTGGAGGACGCCATCTGCACGACCTCGATCATCGACCCGCCGCCGAGGAACGGCGGCATGGCGTCGAGCAGCTCCTTGCGGCCCCACAGCACACCCACCCCGGAGGGGCCGAGCAGCTTGTGGCCGGTGAAGACCAGGAAGTCGACGTCCAGGGCCGTGGCGGTACCGGTGGGGTCGGGAGCGCCCACCGACACCGGCAGGTGCGGCACGGACTGCGCGGCGTCGAGCAGGGTGAGCGCCCCCACGGCCTTGGCCCGCCGCACGATCTCGGCGACCGGGTTCAGCGTCCCCAGGATGTTGCTCTGGTGGACGAAGGCGACCACCTTGGTGCGCTCGGTGATCGGGTCGGAGTCCAGGTCGAGCCGGCCGTCGTCGGTGAGCCCGAACCACTTCAGCGTGGCGCCGGTGCGCTGGCAGAGCATCTGCCACGGCACGAGGTTGGAGTGGTGCTCCATCTCGGTGACGACCACCTCGTCGCCCGGCCCGAGCGCGAACCGGGAGCCGGCCGGCGCGTTGCCGAACGAGTACGCCACCAGGTTGTAGGCCTCGGTCGCGTTCTTGGTGAAGACGATCTCGTCGTGCCGGGCACCGATGAACGCGGCGACGGTGGTGCGGGCCGCCTCGTAGCCGTCGGTGGCCTCCTGCGACAGCGTGTGCACCCCGCGGTGCACGTTGCTGTAGTGGTGCAGGACGAACTCGCGCTCGGCGTCGACCACCTGCAGGGGCTTGTGCGAGCTCGAGGCGTTGTCGAGGTAGACCAGCGGCTGCCCGTTGACGACGCGCTCGAGCACCGGGAAGTCACGGCGCACGGCCTCGACGTCGAAGGGCGCGGCGGTCGCGGGCAGCACCGAGGTCATGCCGTCCCGCCTCCGGTGGGGGCGAGCACGCCCGGCAGCACGCCGGCCATCGGCAGACCGGTCGGCGCGTTCGCGGCCTTGGGGACGCCGTACTTGGCATAGCCGTTCGCCTCGAGCTCGTCGGCGAGCTCCTTGCCGCCGGACTCGACGATCTTGCCGCCGGCGAAGACGTGCACGTGGTCGGGCTCGATGTACTTCAGGATGCGGGTGTAGTGGGTGATCAGCAGGACGCCCGTCTCGCCGCCCTCGCGCACCCGGTTGACGCCCTCGCTGACGTCCTTGAGCGCGTCGACGTCCAGGCCGGAGTCGGTCTCGTCGAGCACGGCGATCTTCGGCCTGAGCAGCTCCAGCTGCAGGATCTCGTGGCGCTTCTTCTCGCCGCCGGAGAACCCCTCGTTGACGCTGCGCTCGGCGAAGCCGGGGTCCATCTTCAGCCGGGCCATCGCCTCCTTCTGCTCCTTGACCCACAGCCGGAGCTTGGGAGCCTCACCGCGGACGGCGGTGGCGGCGGTGCGCAGGAAGTTGCTGACCGAGACCCCGGGCACCTCGACGGGGTACTGCATGGCCAGGAACACCCCGGCCCGGGCGCGCTCGTCCACGGCCATGGCCAGGACGTCCTCGCCGTCGAGCGTGATGCTGCCGCTCGTGACGGTGTACTTCGGGTGGCCGGCGATCGCGTAGGCCAGCGTGGACTTGCCGGAGCCGTTGGGCCCCATGATCGCGTGGGTCTCGCCCGCCGCGATGGTCAGGTTCACGCCGGTGAGGATCTGCTTGTCCTCCACGCTGACGTGCAGGTCGGTGATGGTCAGGACGGACATCAGGGCTCCAGCTCCACGAGGACGTCGTCGCCCTCGATCGTGACGGCATAGGTGGGGACGGGCTTGGTGGCGGGCAGCCCGGTGGGCTTGCCCGTCCGCAGGTCGAACAGCGAGCCGTGCAGCCAGCACTCGACGTGCCCGTCCTCGACGTCACCCTCGGACAGGCTGACGTCGGCGTGCGAGCACAGGTCGCCGACGGCGAAGACGCTGCCCTGCGAGCGGGCGAGGCAGATCGGTGTACCGGCCACCTCGACCCGCACGGCGGTGTCGTCGCCCAGCTCGGAGAGCTTCGCGACGGGGTGCCGGCTCACAGGACCCGCTCCAGCTCGGCCTCGACCAGGCCCATGAGGCGGTCCTGCAGGTCCGGGACGCCGATCTGCTCCACGACGTCGGCGAAGAAGCCGCGCACCACCAGACGGCGGGCGATGCCCTCGGGGATGCCCCGGGCCATCAGGTAGAACAGCTGCTCGGCGTCGAACCGTCCGGTGGCGCTCGCGTGACCGGCTCCGGCGATCTCGCCGGTCTCGATCTCCAGGTTCGGCACCGAGTCGGCCCTGGCCTCCGGCGTGAGCAGCAGGTTGCGGTTGAGCTCGTAGGTGTCGGTACCGACCGCCTCCTTGCGGATGACGACGTCGCCGACCCAGACGGTGTGCGCCTCGTCGCCCTGCAGGGCGCTCTTGTAGGTGACCCGGCTGCGGCAGTGCGGCACCGTGTGGTCGACCAGGAGCGGTGCTCCAGGTGCTGGGCGGCGTCGGCGAACGACAGGCCCAGCAGCTCGGCGTCACCGCCGGGGGCGGCGTACTGCACGGTCGGCACCAGACGGACCAGGTCGCCGCCGAGCGTCACGACAATGGAGCGGTAGTGGGCGTCGCGGCCCAGCAGCGCCGCCTGGGCACCGAGGTGGGTGGCGTCGGGGTCCCACTCCTGGGTGCTGACCAGGGTCAGGTCGGCGCCGTCGCCCACCCGCACCTCGACGCTGCCGGAGTACCGGCCGCTGCCGGTGTGGCTCAGCACCACGACCGCCTTGGCGAACGGCGCGACGTCGATGACGACATGCCCGTAGGCGGTGCCGCCGGTGCCGGCGATCGACAGGCTGACCGGACGCTCGAGCTGCGCGTCCTGGGCCACCGACACGAGGGTGCCGCGGGAGAAGTCGCGCATCGCGAGCGCTGCGGCCTTGTCGGCCGGCAGCAGGACAGACCCGACCAGCGGATGCTCCGGACCGATCTCCTCAACCGTCACGCCGTCCGGGGCGTCGACGGTGATCTCGACCTTGCCGTCGACGACGGCGCTCCCGTCGTGCAGGCCGTGCAGGCGGCGGAGCGGGGTGAAGCGCCACTCCTCCTCGCGACCGGTGATGACGGCGAAGGCGTCGACGTCGCGCGAGCGGGTCTGGGTGACGCGGGCATCGGCCGGCTTGGCCGGGGTGG
>CAVXIB010000002.1:0-9733 GCA_963761695.1 uncultured Actinomycetota bacterium
AGTGGCGCCGCCGGCGGAACACCGGGTGGTCGTGGCGCAGCTGAACCAGCTTGGCGGTGAAGTCGGACAGGACCTCGAAGTCCTTGGCCCGCTCCCAGTCGATCCACGCGAGCTCGTTGTCCTGGGCGTAGACGTTGTTGTTGCCGCCCTGGGTCCGGCCGAGCTCGTCGCCGTGCAGGATCATCGGGACGCCCTGGCTCAGGATCAGCGTGGTGAGGAAGTTGCGCTTCTGCTGCTCGCGCAGCGCCACGATCTCCAGGTCGTCGGTCTCGCCCTCGACGCCGCAGTTCCAGGACGAGTTGTGGCTCTCGCCGTCGTTGCCGCCCTCGCCGTTGGCGTCGTTGTGCTTGTCGTTGTAGCTGACGAGGTCGTGCATCGTGAAGCCGTCGTGCGCTGTCACGAAGTTGATGCTGGCGAACGGGCGGCGACCGTCCTGCTCGTAGAGGTCGGCCGATCCGGTCAGGCGGGAGGCGAACTCGGCCAGCGTCGCGTCCTCGCCGCGCCAGAAGTCACGGGCGGTGTCGCGGAACTTGCCGTTCCACTCGGTCCACAGGGGCGGGAACTGCCCGACGTTGTAGCCGTTCTCCCCGATGTCCCACGGCTCGGCGATGAGCTTGGCCTGGCTCACCACCGGGTCCTGCTGCACGAGGTCGAAGAAGGCAGAGAGCCGGTCCACCTCGTGGAACTGGCGGGCCAGGCTGCTGGCGAGGTCGAAGCGGAAGCCGTCGACGTGCATCTCGGTGACCCAGTAGCGCAGCGAGTCCATGATGAGCTGCAGCACGTGGGGCGACTTCATCAGCAGCGTGTTGCCGGTGCCGGTGGTGTCGTAGTAGTGGCCCTGGTCGCCGTCGACGAGCCGGTAGTAGTTGGCGTTGTCGATGCCGCGGAACGACATCGTCGGGCCCATCTGGTTGCCCTCGGCGGTGTGGTTGTAGACCACGTCGAGGATCACCTCGAGGCCCTCGGCGTGCAGCGCCTTGACCATCGCCTTGAACTCCTGCACCTGCTGGCCGCGCTGGCCGGAGGAGGAGTAGTCGTTGTGCGGGGCGAAGAAGCCGATGGTGTTGTAGCCCCAGTAGTTCTTCATCCCGCGGTCGGCCAGGTGGCTGTCGTGGACGAACTGGTGCACCGGCATGAGCTCGATGGCGGTGTAGCCGTGCTTCTTGTAGTGCTCGATCATCACCGGGTGGGCCAGGGCCGCGTAGGAGCCGCGGATGTCCTCGGGGATCCCGGGGTGCGTCATCGTCAGGCCCTTCACGTGGGCCTCGTAGATGACGGTCTCGTTGTACGGGGTGCGGGGGTGGCGGTCGCTGTCCCAGTCGAAGAACGGGCTGATGACCACGCTCTTGCTCATGTGCGGGCCGGAGTCCTCGTCGTTGAAGGAGTCCTCGTCGCCCCAGGTGTAGCTGAAGCAGGCCTGCGCCCAGTCGATGTCGCCGTCGACCGCCTTGGCGTAGGGGTCCAGCAGCAGCTTGCTGGGGTTGCAGCGGTGCCCGTTCTCCGGCTCGTACGGACCGTGGACCCGGAAGCCGTAGCGCTGGCCGGGGCCGATGTTGGGCAGGTAGCCGTGCCACACGAACGCGTCGCGCTCGGGCAGGTCGACCCGGGTCTCGACCCCGTCCTCGAACAGGCAGAGCTCGACGCGCGTGGCGGCCTCGGAGAACAGGGCGAAGTTGGTGCCGGTGCCGTCGTAGGTGGCGCCGAGGGGGTAGGGGGCGCCGGGCCAGACGCGCGTCATCGGACGGCCGGCGCGGGGGTCGCGCAGCAGGCGGACGGGGCGGCGGCCTGAGCGGCGTTCGTGCGCTGCACCATCCCGACGCGGCGGTCGGGCTGCAGGGCGGTGGTCAGGTCGTGCTGGTCCACGGAGGAACTCCAGTCGTCGCGCAGGGGGGTCACCGCCCTCCTACCCCCGCGACCGGTCGTTCTACGCGTCCTCGCCGCCGAGTGCTGCCATGTACAACCGGGTGAGTTCGCGCACGATCGGTTCGGTGGCGGGCCGAGGCGGCGGCGTCGACACCCAGTCGCTCAGGACCTCGTTGACGGCGCCGGTGAGCGCCAGAGCCAGTGTCCGCCGCTCGGCGTGCTGGTCCGGACCGCGGCGGATGCGCACCTCGAGGGCGACGAGCTCGGTGAACCGGGTCATGGTGGCCCGCCGGTGGGCCGCCACCTCCGGCAGGCCGACCGCTGCGCGGATCTCCCGGTTGACCACCTGGGCGCGTCGCGGGTCCTCCGTCAGCCGCCCGACGTAGGCCGACACGCCGGCGAGGGTGCGGGTGTGGAGGTCGCCCTCGGCGAGCGCGACAGCGTGCAGGACCGCCTGGGCGGCGTCGGCCAGGACCTCGTCGTAGACCGCCAGCAGCAGCTGCTCGCGGCTCGAGTACTCCTCGTAGAACGAGCGCGTGGCGACGCCGGCGGCCAGGCACAGCCGCTCGATGCTGGTCCCGCTCCAGCCCTCGGTGCCGAACAACTCCAGGCCCGCCTCGAGCAGCCGGGTGCGACGGTCAGCTCGACGCTCGGCCTCCGACCGACCGCCGTAGACCCGCCCCTCCCGCACCGGGCGAGCCTAGCGTTGCCGCCACGGGTCCGAGGCGTTGCGGTTGCGGACGTCGCACGCCCGGACGCAGGCCGTCGGCTCAGCCGGTGGCGCCGAGCACCGACCAGCCCTGCAGCATCCCGGCGAGGTCGTCCCGGTCGACGTCGCGACCACCGGCCGAGCGCGCCGGCGGAGCGCTCAGTGTCTGCGCCGCGCGCAGGGCCGCGCGGGCGGCGGTCTGGCCCGCCGTGCGGGCGCGGACGGCCCGGGCCTGCCGGGGCGCCGCCCGATAGGCCCGCCCGAGCAGGACGAACGCCTCCTCGACGGCGATCACCCGACCGCTGATCTGCCACTCGCGCCGGCTGCACCTGCCGCAGCGCACCATCCGCAGCGGGGCCTCGTCGGTGCGCAGATCGATCGTCTGTCCGTCGGTTCCGCAGCAGCGCATCGGAGGCTCCCTGTTCTCTCGCACCGGCCGGGGGGCCGTGCGTCCCGCAGACACAGTGGCAGGAGTGGTGCGAACGGGACATCACCCAGCGTGACTGCCCGGGCGAGCCGGGACGGGGGGTGCGCGGTGGGCCGAACGGCGTAGCGGCGAACCGGAAGGTCCGCGTGAGTGCTGGTCAGGCCGCCTGGAACGAGCGCTTCGACAGGCCGACGAAGTACCCCTCGACGGTGGGCGTCACGGGCGACGACGGGTCGTGGGCGGCACCCAGTGTGACGAACAGGGGAGTGAAGTGCTCGACGGTGGGGTGCGCGAACGGCATACCGGGGGCGCGGTCGCGAAAGCCCAGGAGCTCCTCGACGTCGCCCGCGGCGAGCGCCTGCGCCGCCCAGGCGTCGAACTCCGCCGACCAGCCGGGCACGACGTCGGGGCGCCGCCAGTCGATGTGCGGCAGGCCGTGGGTGAGGAACCCCGACCCGACGACGAGCACCCCCTGCTCGCGCAGGGGCCGCAGCCGGGCCCCCAGCTCGAGCAGGCCGGCCCCGTCCTGGGTGGGCAGGCTCAGCTGCAGGACCGGCACGTCGGCGTCCGGGTACATGACCTTCAGCGGCACCCAGGCGCCGTGGTCCAGGCCCCGGGACGCGTCCTGGTGCACGGGCCCGGGGATCATGGCCTGCACCTGTCGCGCAAGGTCCTCGGCGCCCGGGGTGTCGTAGCGCATCCGCTTGTACATCGGGTCGAAGCCGGAGAAGTCGTAGACCAGCCCCGGGGCGGGGCCGGGGTGGGACAGGCGCAGCGGCGCCGCCTCCCAGTGGGCGCTCACGACCAGGATGGCTGTCGGCTTCGGCAGTGACCGGGCCCAGCCGTGCAGCTCACCCATCCAGGTCCGGTCCTCGAACAGGGGCGGCGCGCCATGACTCAGGTACAGGCTCGGCAGCGCGCCGTCCGACGCCGTCCAGCCCGGGTGCGGGGGCTGCGCGGCGACGTCGTCGAGATGGTCCAGGAAGGGGTGTCGCTGCACGGCGGGCACCCGTCAGACCGTCTTGATCGCGGAGATCTCGAACTCGAGGGTGATCTTCTCGCTCACCAGCACGCCGCCGGTCTCCAGCGCAGCGTTGAAGGTGACGCCGTAGTCGCTGCGGTTGATCGTGGTGGTTCCCTCGAAACCGACCCGGATGTTGCCGTACGGGTCCTTGGCCGCGCCCTGACCCTCGAAGTCGATGCTGACGCTCCTGGTCACGCCCTTGAGGGTCAGGTCTCCGGTGAGCACGTAGCTGTCGGCGCCCTTGGACTGGACCGACGTCGAGCGGAAGGTGATCTGCGGGTGGCTCGCGGCGTCGAAGAAGTCGTTGGTGCGCAGGTGCTCGTCGCGCTGGGCCTGGCGGGTGTCGATGCTGACCACCTCGATGGAGAGCTCGGCGGTGCTGCGCGCGGGGTCGGCGAAGTCCAGCGAGGCGCTTCCGGCGAAGTCGTTGAACGAGCCGCGCACCTTCGTCACCATGGCGTGCCGGGCGATGAATCCGAGGCGGCTGTGGGTCGGGTCGATGACGTAGTCGCCCGTGAGGTCGGCCGGGGTGAGGGTGAGGGCGGGAGCGGTCATGGGGTTCCTCCGAGACGGACCCGCAGGCGCGGGTCGTTGACGTGTCATCAAGATAGCGACTCAGTGTTGACGTGTCAACAAACCGGGTAGCCTGGAAGCATGACCGAACCCCGATGGCTGGACGAGAGCGAGGCAGCGCTCTGGCGCGGCTTCCTCGCTGCGAGGGTCGCCGTGGACGCTGCTGTGGAACGGGACCTGGCCGGGGTCGGTCTCAGCACCGCGGACTGGCAGCTGCTGGTCCCGCTGTCGGAGAGCCCCGAGGACACGCTGCGGGCGCGTGACCTCGCCCGGGTCGTGGGGTGGGACCGCAGCCGCCTGTCGCACCAACTGCGCCGTATGGAGGCCCGGGGACTGCTCACCCGGGCGGAGTGCCCCACCGACGCGCGCGGAACGATGGTGGGGCTGACGCCGGCCGGCCGCGCCCTGGTGGTCCAGGCCGCCCCGGGGCACGTCGCCACGGTCCGAGCGGTGTTCGTCGACGTGCTCGACCCCGACCAGGCCGCGGCGCTCACCGCTGCCTTCGCGGCGATCCGGGCGGCCGCCTGTCCGGTCGAGCCGACCTGCGACGGCGACTGACCTATCGAACCCCGATGCCCTGCCGTCCGGGGCCCGGAAACGACGAAACCCCCTGCTCAGAGGGGGTTTCGAGGTGGTGGACGATACAGGACTTGAACCTGTGACCTCTTCCGTGTCAAGGAAGCGCGCTACCAGACTGCGCCAATCGTCCGTGCTGTTCAGTTGTCATCTGGCCTGCGAGGCCGGGGCGGGAATCGAACCCGCGTACAGGGATTTGCAGTCCCTTGCCTAAGCCACTCGGCCACCCGGCCGTTCCCGGGGCGACCCGGTCGTGCCGACGACCGGCCCCCGTGGTGGCGACCGGACGCTCCGAGCGGACGACGGGATTCGAACCCGCGACCCCCACCTTGGCAAGGTGGTGCTCTACCAGCTGAGCTACGTCCACAGTGTCTGACAGACGCTCGCGCGCCTTTCGGACGACGGAGAACTTAGCAGAACCCGTCGGCCTCGTTCCAGCTCACTCAGGTGCCGGGCTCGGCCCAGAGCAGGAGCGCCAGCTCGGCGTCGACGTCGACGTAGTCGCTCTCGGCGCCGGTGGGGACGGCCGCGTAGGTCTGCGCGAGGAACTCCGCGAGCTCCGGGAACGGGATCTCGAACAGGGCCCGTCCCGAGGGCGAGGACAGCGACAGGCAGACCACGGACGACCCGTGCTCGTGGGAGGGCCAGACCTGCACGTCTCCCTCGCCGACCGTGGCGGACACGCCCTCGGTCAGCAGCGACCGGGCGAACGTCCACGCGACGCTGCCGCCCTCCTCGCCGGTGCTGCCGGTGTGGAAGGCCACCGTGACCGCATAGGGATCGGCCAGGTCATAGGTGAGGCCGGCGCGGACGGGCATCGAGGAGGAACCGGGGACCACCAGGCGCAGCTGCACCTGGGTCCTCACGGAGGTGGGTCGTCCGGCCATCTGCGCGCCCTTCGCCTGCTGAGTCCCGCATGGACCCCCGGAGACTGCGTGATCCCCGGTCCTGGCCGCCCTGAACCCCCCGACCCGAGGCGGTTGCGGGCGGCCCGACGACGGCGGGCCGGCCCCCCTCCGGTTAGGGTCGACCACGAGGACGGTCGGTTCGCGGACACATCCGCTGGACCGGCCGGCACGAACACAGGACGTGGAGACCGTCGTGATGCTGCCCCGCAGCCGTGCCGCACGTCCGGCGACGCCTGCCGCGGTCGGCGCGGTCGCCTCCTACGAAGGTCTGGACGACCGCGCGCTCGTGGCCAGGGTCGTCGAGCAGGACGGACGGGCCCTGGAGGCCCTCTACGGTCGCTACGGACGCCCCTGCCTGGCCCTGGCCCGCCGCATCCTCACCGACGAGCAGTTCGCGCAGGACGTCGTGCAGGAGGTCTTCCTCACCGTCTGGCGCGACGCGGGCCGGTTCGACCCCACCCGGGGCGGCTTCTCCTCGTGGCTGCTGTCGATGACGCACCACAAGGCGGTCGACGTCGTGCGGCGCGAGGAGAACGTGCGCAAGCGCCGGGCCTCCGCCGACCTGCTCGAGTCCCGCGAGGACGACGCGCCGCGGGTGGACGAGGAGGTCTGGTCGACGCTGCGCCGTGAGCGTCTGCGGGCCTCGCTCCAGACGCTCCCGCCGGCCCAGCGCGAGGCTCTGGCGCTCGCCTACTACGGCGGCCACACCCAGCGCGAGATCGCGATCCTCACCGACACCCCGCTCGGCACGGTCAAGACGCGGATGCTCGCGGGCATGCGCACGCTGCGCACGCGCCTCGACGGCGTGCAGGGCGAGGGAACGCCGCTGGCCGAGGGCGCGCGCCGACCGGGGGTGCGGCCGTGAACGACCACGAGCTGTTCGAGGAGCTGGCGTCCGGCCACGCCCTGCACGCGCTGGAGCCCGAGGACGAGCAGGTCTTCCTCGCGCACGTCCTCGGGCTGCGCCCGTTGCGAGCGTGCGCTCGACGTCCACCGGCGCACGGCCGCGGACCTCGCCTACGGCGCGGACCCCGTCGGGCTGGCGGCCGGACTGTTCGACCGGATCCGCACGGCCGTCGTCGCCGAGAGCGGTGAGGAGGCCTTCGCGTCGGCCGTCGTCGCCGTCGACGGCGCGGTGACCCCCCCGTCGCCTCTGTCGCTGGACGCAGCCCGGGCCCGGCGGCGCCTGCCCCGGCCCGCGCTGATCATGGCGGCGGCGGCAGCGGCGGCCCTGGTGGTGGGCCTCGCGGGCTCGAACGTGGCGCTGCGTCAGGATCGCGGCGAGCGCATCGACGCCTCCAGCCGCCTCCAGCAGGCCGTCGACGCCCTGGCCGACGGTCCGGGCCGCAACGTGCCGCTGCTCGACGACGACCGGCGGGTGGCCGCGGTGGCCGTCCTGCAGGGTGACCACGTCTCCCTGGTCGTCGAGGGGCTCGGCGCCCAACGCTCCGCGCACCACCTACGTGCTGTGGGAGCGCGGCCGGTTCGGGGGCGTGCGTGCGCTCGGCACCTTCGACGTGCGCGACGGCGGCGTCGAGGTCGTGCGCGACCTGCCGCTGCAGCACCGCGAGGGTGACGTCGCCGCCTTCGCCATCACCCACGAGCTGGGCGACTCCGCGCCGGAGCGTCCGCTGGTGGCACCTCTGGCCGCGGGCTCGCTCGAGGACGCGTGACCGCCGGGGGCCGGGGCAGGGTCTGGGCATGACCCACGCCTCGACCGATGCCGAGCCCGGTGGCCGGTCCGCCCGCGAGGGCGACAGCGGCTGGCGGGCCCGGGTCCGTCGCGCTCCGGGGGGCTCGCTGGCGCTCAAGGCCGGCACCCTGGTCCTCGGCTCGTCGTTCATCCTGCTGGGCCTGGCCGCCGCGGTGCTCCCGGGGCCCCTGACGATCCCGCCCGTGCTGCTCGGGCTGTACATCCTGGCCGGCGAGTTCGACTGGGCCGACGCCCTCTTGCAGCGGGCGAAGAAGAGCGCCACCGAGGCATGGGCCAAGGCGAAGAAGCGTCCCGTCCTGTCGGCCGTGACCACCGTCGGCGGCCTCGTCGCGGCCGGAGCAGCCCTCTGGGCCGTCGGCCACTACGAGCTGGTGGACGCGGCCAAGGACGCCGTCGGCCTCGGGCTGGTAGTGTCTGGCGCGGCCCGGGCGTATAGCTCAGTTGGTTAGAGCGCGCGCTTCACACGCGTGAGGTCGCAGGTTCGAGTCCTGCTATGCCCACCTCCCACGAAACCCCCTCCTCGCAGGGGGTTTCGTCGTGTCCGGGCCGCTGCTGCGGCGTCAGGCGTCCTGCAGCAGCCTGGCGAAGCCGTGCCAGGCGACGACCGGACGGCCCAGCCGCGGTGACCAGACCAGGGCCAGACGCCGGTCCTGCGCGTTCCACTTGTCCTTGCGCTCGAGCAGCAGGTCGCCCGGCTGGGCGAAGACCTCACCGGCGGCGCGGAGCGCCTGCAGCGGCGCGACCAGCTGCACGGACCGCTCCCACGCCGTTCCGAGTCCGGACACCTGCTCCCGCAGCCCGGCGAGCGTCCTGGCGCAGGTCCCAGGGGACGACGGCGGCGTCGCCCGCCGGCGCTGACAGCGTCCTGCCACAGCGGCAGCCCGGCCCCGTCGCCCGGGGCGACCGCCGATACCCGGAACGGCACGGGGCGCACCCACTCGACGGTGTGCACGTCCGGCCCGAACCGGCGCAGGAACGCGGTGTAGGAGGTCTTGCACTCCGGGCAGCGGGTCTGCTTGCGCAGGACGTCGTCCTCGGTGCGGACGCCGACGGCGCGCCAGTCGCGGTCCTCGCTGGTCAGGGCGTACGTCGGGTGGCAGGGGAGGGCGAAGGGGTCCACCGGGACGAGGGTAGGGCGGGGCCGGCCCCCGTCGTCCTCGTCGCGGGCTCGCGGGCCGGCGGGAACACGGCGTCGGTCCGGGCGCTTGGCCCCGAGGGCGTGCAAGCGCCTTCGCGCCATGACCCTGACCCCTGACCCCGAGGAGATCCCTGTGCCCACCCGTAGCGCCCGCACCGCCTGGAACGGCGGCCTCATGGACGGCTCCGGCCAGGTCGAGCTGTCCGACAGCAAGGTCGGCACCTACGACGTCTCGTTCCCCAAGCGTGCGGCCGACGAGGCCGGGGGCGCGACGAGCCCCGAGGAGCTCATCGCCGCCGCGCACTCGGCCTGCTTCGCCATGCAGCTGAGCAACGTCATCGCCGAGGCCGGCGGCACCCCGCTGAGCCTGGACGTGAAGGCCGACGTCAGCCTCGGCCCGGACCCGGCCGGCGGCTTCCGCCTCACCGGGATCAAGATCACGCTCCGCGGTGAGGTCGAGGGCCTGGACGAGGCCGGCTTCCAGAAGGCGGCCGAGGAGGCCAAGAACACCTGCCCGGTGTCCAAGGCGCTCACCGGCACCAGCATCGAGCTGGACGCCGCGCTCGAGAAGTAGTCCGCTCCGCGACCCGGGTCGCCGAGCACGGAGGGCGCGTCGACCTCGCGGTCGGCGCGCCCTTCGGCGTCCGGGCGAAACCGGTGCGGGCCGCCGAATAGGCTCGCCCCATGTCTGACGCCCAGCCCGTGCCGGTCACCCTCACCGTGAGTCCGGAGCAGGGCGGGACGACGGCCTTCGAGGTCTTCAAGGCGGCCGGGATCAAGGACACCGCGGTGGTGCGGGTC
>CAVXIB010000003.1:0-8409 GCA_963761695.1 uncultured Actinomycetota bacterium
CGGAATAGCCACGGTCGCCGGCACCGTTCCCCGTAGGTGATCGTGCTGCTGGTCGTGCTCGCCGTGTCGACGGCGCTCGGCCTGCTCTACCGCCGCTTCGACGGGAGGGTCCGGGTGACCAGCGAGAACGATCGCTCCGCGGTGCTGTCGGCCCTGGGCGAGCAGCCGGGCGAGCGGGCCACCCTGCTGCAGTTCTCCAGCGCGTTCTGCGCGCCCTGCCGGGCCACCCGCCGCGTGCTCGCCGACGTCGCGGCGCAGGTCGACGGCGTGCGCCACATCGAGGTCGACGCCGAGAGCCACCTCGAGCTGGTCCGCGAGCTGGGGGTCCTGAAGACCCCGACGACGCTGGTCCTGGACAGCCGCGGGCACGAGGCGTTCCGGGCCGCGGGACAGCCGACGGCCACCGCCGTCCTGGCCGCGCTACAGTCTGCCGCGTGATGGCCCCCCTGGTGAAGCGACGCGTCGTCGACTTCTGCCGCCTGGCCGCCGCGCTGTGTCCGGCCTCCTGACGCCCCCCGTCCGGAGACCCTGAAAGGCACACCGCCCATGATCGACCCTCGTGGACCGCGCACGGCTGCGTGGATCACCACCGTCGTGCTCGCCGTCGTCCTGCTCACCGGGAGCGGCCTGCTCCTGGCGGCGCAGGCCGTCGTGTTCGCGCTCGGCACCCGTGGCCTGTCGCCGTACGGGCTGCTGTTCCGCAAGGTGATCCGCCCGAGGCTCGGCCCCCCGGCCGAGCTCGAGGCGGAGGCACCCACCCGGTTCGCCCAGCTCGTCGGCCTGGCCTTCGCCACGGTCGGCGTCCTCGGCGCCCTGCTCGGCCTCGACGGCCTGCTGCTCGGCGCCACCGCCGCGGCCCTGGCCGCCGCGTTCCTCAACGCCGCCTTCGGCCTGTGCCTGGGCTGCGAGATGTACCTGCTCCTCCGTCGCTCCACCACCACCAACCGCAAGGGAGTCCCCGCATGAGCCGCGCAGACGTGCTCGTCGACGCCGACTGGGTCGAGAGCCACCTGGACGACCCGAAGGTCGTCCTCGTCGAGGTGGACGAGGACGTGTCCGCCTACGACGGCGGCCACATCAAGGGCGCCGTCCGTCTGGACTGGACCCAGGAGCTCCAGCAGGCGGAGGCCCGCGACGTCATCGACGCCGACGCCTTCGGTGCGCTGCTGAGCGCCAAGGGCATCGGCAACGACGACACGGTCGTCCTCTACGGCGGCAACAACAACTGGTTCGCCGCCTACGCCTACTGGCAGTTCAAGCTCTACGGCCACGCCGACGTCAAGCTGCTCGACGGCGGGCGCAAGAAGTGGGAGCTCGACGGGCGCGAGCTCGTCGAAGGAGCCGGCCGACCGGGCCGCCACCACCTACACGGCGAAGGCCGCCGACACCTCCATCCGGGCGTTCCGCGACGAGGTCGTCTCCTCGATCGGGAGCAAGAACCTGGTCGACGTCCGGAGCCCGGACGAGTTCAGCGGCAAGATCAAGGCGCCGGCGCACCTGCCGCAGGAGCAGGCCCAGAAGGCCGGCCACGTGCCCACGGCGATCAACATCCCGTGGAGCAAGGCCGCCGCCGACGACGGCACCTTCCGCAGCGACGCCGAGCTGACCGCCCTCTACGGCGAGCAGGGCTTCGACGAGGGCAAGGCGACCATCGCCTACTGCCGGATCGGCGAGCGCAGCAGCCACACCTGGTTCGTCCTGCACGAGATCCTCGGCCGCACCGACGTGAAGAACTACGACGGGTCGTGGATGGAGTACGGCTCCCTGGTGGGCGTGCCCGTCGAGAACCCGTCGAAGGCGAGCGCCTGATGTGCGGCGCGCCTGACCAGGACACCCTGGCTCCCGTCGTCGCCGGCAAGGAGGCGGTGGTGCAGGGCCGCGTGGTGCGCGGCGGCAGCCCGCTCGGCGGCGCCTACGTGCGGCTGCTCGACGGCACCGGTGAGTTCACCGCCGAGGTGCAGGCCAGCGCCACCGGTCAGTTCCGCTTCTTCGCCGCCCCCGGCGAGTGGACGCTGCGCGTGCTCGCGCCGGGCACCAGCCCGGTCGACGCGACGGTGACGGCGGCGACGGGCACGGTCGCCGAGACGACCATCGAGGTCCCCTAGCTCCAGCGCACGACGTCGGGCCCGGTCTCCCTCAGGAGGCCGGGCCCTCGGCGTTCACCGGGTCGGCCACCGGACGGCGTCGGCGACGGACCAGGACGACCGCGAAACCGGCGGACAGGACCAGTACCCCGGCCAGCAGGCCCAGGGCCAGGGGGATGGACACGGACCGACCGGGCCGCAGGTAGACGAGGGTGGCGGCGCGGGTGACGACGCTGCCGTTGCGCACCTCGACGACGACGGCGCCGTAGGTGAGCTCCTGCACCTCGCCCCGCAGCCGGAAGGTGCGCCGCAGGAACGCCCCGGGGTTCAGGGTCACGTTCTCGTCCGGGAGCACCAGGAACGGGCTGCTGCCGGCGTCGCCGACGGTGAACCCGCCGTCGGGCTGCCGGGTGGCGGAGGCGGCGTAGAGGCGGGCCGTCTTGGGCGTGCTGGTGATGTTGCGCAGCGCGTAGGCGACGTCGTGCGGCTGTCCGTCGGCGTCGACGTCGAAGGCGGTGACCTGCTTGCCGTCGACGATCCCCGGGATCGGTGTCACCTCGATGCCCCCGGTGCCGGCGGCCCCGGCCGGCCCGGCGGGAGTCAGCAGCAGGACCGGGCCCAGCAACGCCACGACCGCCGCACGCGCGAGGCGGACGGCGGTCGTGGTCACGAGCGGAGGGTACGGCGCGGGCGACTACTGCTGGACGAAGGTCAGGGTCAGCGTGCCGTCGTAGACGCCGGGCACCGGTGCGGTGCGGGTCGCGTTGAGGGTCGGCGTCGCGTAGTAGGCGGTGGTCAGGCCGCGGAGCGTGGCGAGCGTCGGGTCGAGCAGGGTGACCGGCAGGGTGCTGAGCAGCTCGGCCTGCTGCGCGGCGCTCAGCCCGGCGACGGCGGTCCGGACCGCCGGGTTGGTGATGGTGCCGAGGGCCCGCGACAGCGTGGTGTCGGCGCCGGAGTCGGTCGCGGACACCAGCGGCGTGCCGGCGAGGGCGGTGGTGAGCTGGGCCTTGAGCGCGTTGACCAGCTCGGTCGGGAGCGAGAGGGCGGACGCGCCGGACATCACGCCGATGCCGGTGGGCGTGGCGGCGCCGGTGCCGTCGGGGTCGAGCGCCGCCACGGCGTCGTGGGCGTAGTCGGCGTCGGAGAAGGCCCGGCCGGTGCCGGCCGTCAGCGCGTTCGGGAGCTTGGTGACGTCGGCGAGGGTGGTCGTCACCGTCTTGACGGCGCCGTCGATGACCCCCGCGACGGGTGCGCCGGCGGAGCCGAGCGCGTTGCAGACGGTGGCCAGCTGGCCGGTGACGCCGACGAGGGCGCCCACGAGGTCGACGCTCCCCACCGGGATGCCGAGGGCGGTCTTGACGTCGGCGGGCAGCGTGGCGCAGGAGGCGAGCGCGCCACCGACCGACAGCTTCGGCAGGATCGACGCGGTCAGCGCGTCGGCGCTGAGCGCCCCCTGCGCCAGCGAGAGCTGGCCGCTCGGGATCTTGGTGGCCGGGTCGTGGGTGCCGTTGCCGCGCTTGAGGTAGAGGTTGCTCATGGTCGCGGTGACCGAGTAGCTCTTGCTCAGCGTCTCGAAGTTCTCGTCGCGGACCCGGGTGCGGAAGGCCTTGGAGTCGGTCGCGCCGAAGTCCAGGGCGGACAGCGCGGTGGTGCTGCCCGTCTCGAGGACGTCGAACTGGCGGGTGCCCCCGACGGCGCTGAGCGAGACGGAGACGTTGTTCGCGCCGTCCGCGGCCAGGGCCGGAGCGGTGGCGGTGGCCGCGCAGCAGGCGGTGAGGGCGACGACGGCGGTGCGACGGCTGAGCTTCATGAGCGGGATCCCCCGGGAAGGCGGTGACGGGCGGCGACCACGAGTGCGGTGCCGAGGACGAGGAGCAGGACGGCGAGCAGGGCCAGCGGAAGCAGGTCGGCCCCGGTGCGTGGGAGGTGGTGCGGCACCGGCGCGGGTCCGGCAGTGGTGCTCGGCGTCGCTGTCGGTCCGGCCGACGGTGCGGCGGAGGAGACGAGGAGCGAGACGCCCACGCCTTCACCGGTTCGCACCACGAACGACTCCTTTGTGTTCAACGACACAGGAAGGATCGGCGGTACTTGTCCCGATAGGTATGGCCCTCTGTAGCCATCTCCCGCTGGTCACCCCGGCAGCGGCGTCCGGCCGGATGGGTCAGCGGTCGCTCAGTAGACGAGCGCCCGGGCGCCGTCCTGCAGCACCTCGTCGAGGAACGCTGCCGCGCCGGCGAGCCGCACCCCGGGCAGGACGTCGTCGGCCGACAGCTCCCGCCGCGCAGCGCACTGGCTGCAGAGGGTGACCGAGCCGCCGCTGAGCACGGCGTCGCGCAGGTCGGTGAGGGGCGCGCTGTGCGCGAGCTCGACCGTGTGCCCGGCGACGGCGAACCAGGAGGCCTCGCCGGTGAGCCACAGGGAGGTACGCACCCCGCTGGCGACCGCGGTCGCGGCGACGGTCAGCGCCTGGGCGCACCGCTCGGGGGCGTCGGCCCCCGCGGTCGCCTTGACCACGAGGAACGGGTTCATCCGCGAAGACTAGGTCCGGCGCCTACCCTGCGCGCTGTGCGCCGTCTCCTGCTCCAGCTGGTCCTGCCGCTCCTCGTGCTGTCGTCCCTCGGTGCGGCTCCGGCGGCGTCGGCGCAGGGCGTGCAGACGCCGACCGGCGTCGGGATCTTCCCGCTGCCCGGCCGGTACGCCAGCCCCAGCGGCACGTTCGTCGAGCTCGGCACGCTCGTCGTGGGCAAGGCCGTCACCGGGGAGCTGGTGCTGCGCAACCAGGGCGACGCGCCCGAGCGGGTGCTGCTCTACGCCAGCGACGCCCTGCCGGCCAAGGGCGGCGGGTTCGGGTTCTCCGACCGCGCGGCCACCGACACCCAGGTCGGCAGCTGGCTGACGCTTGACCGGTCCGACGTCACGGTGCCGCCCCGTGGGTCGGTGCGGGCGGGCTACAAGGTGGTGGTCCCGTCCGGCGTGGCGGGCGGCGAGTACGTGGGCGGCGTCGTCGCGGAGGCGGCACCGGACGCGAGCCCCGCTCCCGGGGTGCAGACCGTGACCCGTGCGGCGATGGCCGTCTACCTGACCGTCCCGGGCGGACGTCCGGGGGCGACGCCGGGGCGCGGCCGTCCGGACGGCACCCTGGTCATCGACCGGGTCGCGCTGCCCACCCGGGGCGGCCGGTTCTGCCCGGTGGTGACCTACCGCAACGACAGCCAGAAGGTCCTCGACCCCTCGGTGCGCGTCCGGACCCGTGGGCCGCTGGGCAGCACCTCCGCCACCCGCGACCGGATCGGCGCGGTGCTGCCGGGGGCGTCCGCCGACGTCGCGCTGCCCTGCGTGAACCGGGCGATCGGCCCGGGCGAGGTCACGGTGCGCCTGGCCACCCCCGAGGGCGAGGTGGACTACGCCGAGCGCTACCTCTACCTGCCGATCGCGGCCGGGCTCGCGCTCCTGCTCCTGCTCCTGCTGCTGCTCGCCCTGGTCACCACGGCGCTGCGCGGGCGGCGTCGTGCGGCAGATGCGCCGACGCCTAGTCCTTCCTGACCAGGGCGGAGATGACTCGGGCGGATCATGTGCGCACGGGTCCAGTCGGGCCGACACCTTCTGTGACACAGCGTGACCACCCGGGTCACCCGCCTCGCAGGAGCCCACCATGAAGCGCAGCCTCACCCTCGCCGCCACCGCGTTCGTCCTCGTCGCCGGCACCGCCGGCAGCGCTCTTGCCGCCGCGGGCACCGGCAGCGTCACCACCACCGTCGTCGGCACCACCGTCGGTGGCGGCACGCTCAGCCTGCTCGGCACCGGCGTGTCCCTGGTGCCGAACGGCACCCCCGGCCAGTTCGTCTCGGGCGCCGACGTCACCGCCCTCACCGTGCAGGACTTCACCGGCACGACGAACGGCTGGGCCATCACGGCCACCTACGGCGCCCCCGACGCCGGCGTCGGCATCGGCGCGGCCAACATCCAGGTGTCGGCCGGCAGCGTCGTCCCGAACGTGCTCGGCGGGGTCCTCGGCTCGGCCGTCACCACGCAGACCGACCAGTCGCTGGAGTCGCCGGTGACGGTCGCCTCCACCACCACCAACGCCGGTTCGGGCATCACCGCCCTGACCTCCAGCCTCAAGGTGCGGCTGCCCGTCACGGCCAAGATCGGCGACGTCTTCGGCGGCAAGGTCGTCTACACGGTGGCCAGCGTCCGCTAGTCCGCGTCCGGGTCGGGGTCCCTGGGTAGTCTCAGGGAACTCCCGACCCGGAAGGTGCCCTCAGGTGCTCGAGCTCGTCTACACCCTGCTGCTCGCGGCGTCGTTCGCCTTCATCGCCTGGTTCTCCGTGTACGTCGTCTACAAGCTCTACCAGGGCCAGCGCTAACCCGGAACGCCGGACGGGCCGCCACCGTGCGCCGCACCGCCGTGCTGGTGCTGCTGCTCCTGGCGGTGGTCGCCCCGGCCCGGGCCGGCTTCGCCCCGGAGGCCCGATCCCCCGCCCTTCCGGCGGTCGGGCTGCCCGGCTCGACCTCGACGGTCGCCGTGGGGGAGCGCTCCTTCGTCCTGCACGTGCCGGACGGCCTGCTCGGACCGGCCCCGCTGCTGGTGGTGCTGCACGGGTACGCCAAGGACGCCGCCTCGATGCGGCGGCTCACCGGGTTCGAGGCCCTGGCCGACCGCGACGGGTTCGTCGTCGCGTTCGGCTCGGCGGTGAACGGCTCCTGGAACGCCGGCACGTGCTGCGGCCGCTCCCGGGCCCTGTCCGTCGACGACGTCGGCTATCTCGACGGCGTCGTGCGCGAGTCGGCCCGCCGGGTGCGGCTCGACGCCCGGCGGCTGGGCATCACCGGCTTCTCCAACGGGGCGATGATGGCCCTGCGCTACGCGTGCGACCGCCCGCTGGTGGTGTCCACGGTGGCGGTCGTGGCCGGGACGGTGGTCACCCCGTGCGCCCCGGCGGTGCCCGTCGCGGCGCTCGACCTGCACGGCAGCGGCGACACCACGGTGCCGCTGGCCGGGGGCTTCAACCGGCAGTTCGGCGTGCAGCTGCCGGCCGTGCGCCCGGCGATGCGCGCCTACGGCCCGGAGGCCACGGTGACGGTGACCGACGGCGCCGGCCACGGCTGGCTCCCGACGTCGAGCGAGGCGGTGTGGGACTGGGTCCGCGACCATCCCCGCACGGCGTGAACTCGCGTTAACCTCCGCGCGTGGACTTCTCGATCACGCCCGAGCAGCAGGCCCTCTACGCCTCGATGAAGCGGCTCGCGGCCGACGTCGTCGCGCCGGGCGCGGCCGAGCGCGACCGCGACGGCCGCTGGGATCCCGACGTCTGGAAGCAGCTGGCGGCCGCGGGGGTCGCGGGCATGCCCGTCCCCGAGGAGCACGGCGGCAGCGGTGGCTCGATCCTGGACTGCTGCCTGGTCAACGAGGCGATCGCCGAGGGCGGCCACGACGGCGGCCTCGGGCTGAGCCTGGGGGCGCACTGGGTGATCGGGACGGTGCCCATCTGGCTGCACGGCACCCCCGAGCAGCAGCAGCGCTGGCTGCCCGGCCTGTGCGACGGCTCGCTGATCGGCTCCTGGGCCTCCACCGAGCCCGAGGCCGGGTCGGACGCCGGCGCGATCCGCACCACGGCCACCCCCGACGGCGACGGCTGGCTGCTCAACGGCACGAAGATGTTCATCACGAACGGCCCGATCGCCGACGTCTGCACCGTGCTGGCGCTGGCCCCCGAGGGCCCGACGGCGTTCATCGTCGACACGACCAACCCCGGCTTCACGGTGGGGCGCGAGCTCGACAAGATGGGCTGCCGGTCGTCGCCGACGGCGGAGATCGTGCTGCGCGACTGCCGGGTCGGACCCGAGTCGGTGCTCGGCGTGCGCGGTGAGGCGCTGTGGAAGGTCGCCTTCGAGTGCTTCGACTGGGAGCGCACCGTGATGATCGCCGGCTGCGTCGGCGGCATGCGGGCGACGCTGGACGACGCGATCGCCTACGCCAAGCAGCGCAGGCAGTTCGGCAAGCCGATCGCCCACCACCAGGCCGTGGCCCACAAGCTCGCCGACATGGAGATCAACTACCAGGTGGTCCGCAACGCGGTCTACAAGGCGGCCTGGCTCAAGGAGAACGGGCAGCCGCACCTGCTGGAGGCCTCCATCGCCAAGGCGCTCGCCGGGAAGCTGTCGGTGGAGAACGCGCTGGAGGCCATCCAGATCCACGGCGGCTACGGCTACACCCGCGACTTCCGGGCCGAGCGGGCCCTGCGGGACGCCAAGCTCACCAGCATCGGCGGCGGCACCACCGAGATCCAGAAGATGATCATCAGTCGGACCATCCTGGCCTGAA
>CAVXIB010000004.1:0-179620 GCA_963761695.1 uncultured Actinomycetota bacterium
CGTTGTGGGCGTGCACGGTCACGTACGTGCCGCGCGCCGACGCCTCCTGCACGGCGACGGCGATCTCCTCGGTCGTCAGCTGCGTGTCGGTGATCGCGTCGTGCGTCGAGACCACGCCGCCGGTGACGCACAGCTTGAGGAAGTCGGCGCCTCGGCGGAACGTCTCACGGACGTTGGCGCGCATCGAGTCCGGGCCGTCCGACAGCAGGGACAGCCCCATCAGCCCCGGGACGTGGTGGGTCTCCCACAGCCGCGGTCGGCTCCCACTCGTGCGCCGAGGTGCCCGTGGCCGCCGGTCTGGCACTGGATCGGCCCGCACTGCAGCACCCGCGGGCCGCGCACCTTGCCCGACGCGATGGCGGCGGGCAGCCCGCGGTCGATCCCGCCGACGTCGCGCACCGTGGTGAAGCCGGCGTCGAGCGTCTGGGCGGCGTTGGCGAACATGTCGGCGGCGATCTCGGCGACCGACAGGCGGTGCCCGAACAGGTCGAGCATCGGGCTGGCGACGCCCAGGTGCACGTGCGCGTCGATGAGCCCGGGGGTGACCGTGCAGCCCTGCACGTCGAGCACCTCGGCGCCGGCCGGGGCCCGGCCGATCGCCGCGATGCGCCCGTCCTCGACGCAGACGTCGGCCCCGTACGGGTCGCGGCCGGTGCCGTCGACGACCTGCCCGCCGACAAGCCAGACGGCGCTCACGACGGCGTCCAGCCGCGTGGCGGCTCCTGCCGTGGAGGCTGCGTACGAAGTGGTCCCAGAACGTCATCCGGGCGTAGTTGCTGAGGACGTAGTGGTCGACCCCCGGCCACAGCTTCAGGTCGAACCGCTTGCCCGCTCTCATCAGAGCCTCGGCCAGGGCCAGGGTGTGATCGACGGTGGCGTTCTCGTCGAGCTCACCGCAGACCAGGAGCAGGTCGCCCCGGAGCGCAGGTGCCAGGTGCAGGTTGCCGATCTCGTGGTACTCGGCCGACGTCCGGTCCGGATCTGCGCCGGTGTGCCAGTCCCACATCCCGTGCCGCATCTTGCGCGCGTCGTGGGCGCCCGCACTGCTCACGGCCGCGCGGTAGTCGCCGGGGAACTGCAGCAGCAGGCGCGCTGCGTTCTGGCCGCCGTAGGAGTGCCCGACGACACCGACACGGCCCAGGTCGAGCTGCGGGTGCAGGGCGCCCAGGGCGCGCAGGGCCGCGACGTGGTCCTCGAGCCCGCGTCGTGTATGGAATTGCCGGAAGGTGTGCTGGCGGAAGGACTGCTCCCGGCCCGGGGTCCCGCGGCCGTCGACCATGACCGCCGCGAAGCCCAGGGCGTTCCAGGCGGGGAGGTTCACCTGGCGGCTCGCCATGCCGAGGCCGCCCAGGAACGCCGACGGCACGTGGTTGATCTGGAAGCCGGCGTACACGTCCTCGACGACGGGCACGCTCGTCGGGTCGACCGGGTCGGGCGGCAGGGCCAGCACGCCCCACAGGTCGGTGACCCCGTCGTCGGCCTTGACGCAGAACGCCTGCGGCACGACGTAGCCGGCCTCGAGCAGGCCGGCTGACGTCGGTGCGCTCGAGCTCCAGGACCACCCGGCCGCCCTGGTCGGCGTCGCGCAGGACGACCACGGGCGGCTCGCTGACCGTCGACATGTGGTCGACGAGGAAGCGGCCGCTCGGGCTGGTGCTGCGCACCGGCGGCCGGCCCTGGCCGAACACGATCCGGAAGAACTGCGGCTCCGGCGCCGACCAGCTCGTGGTCGCAGGGCTCGGGCGTGAGCAGGCGCTGCGTCCCGCCGTCGAGCCCGGCCCGGTAGACCCGCCGCCAGTAGCGGGTTGCCGCCGTCCTGCGCCGTGCCCGGCCAGGTAGGTGACCTCGCGGCGCGTCGACGTCGACGTGCAGCAGGTCGCGGACGACCAGCTCACCGTCGCTGACGCGGTTCAGGCACGCGCCGGTGGCGAGGTCGTAGCGGTAGAGGTGGCCCCAGCCGTCCCGCTGCGAGAACAGCAGGGCCTCGCCGCTCTCCGGCAGAACATGCACCAGGGGCAGCGAGTACAGGTACTGGTTCGGCTCGTAGAGCGGCCCCTCGTCGAGCACGACCGCGTCCCGCCGCTCACCCGTCGTGACATCGACCTCGACCAGCGCGGCCTCCGCTCGCCCTGTGCGGTGCCGGAAGAGGTAGAGCCGGGTCTCGTCACGCCGACCACGTCACCTCCGTGCCGCCGTTGCGCGACAGCTGGGCCACCAGCCCGTCGGCGCGTCGACATCCACCGACGTGCCGGTGTCGAGGTCGAGCACCCGGCACCCCGGCGGCGGCGGCTCGGGCCCGTCCTCGAGCTGCACCCGCCACTCGTGGCACTCCGGCGCGCCCGGCCGGCCGGGACGTTCTCGACCATGTGCTTGAGCGGGGCGTCGCCGCTCGTCGACCCGCATCGTCAGCACGCAGCCGGCCGGAGGGCGAGTGGACGGTGCCGACGGGCGGCAGGCGCAGTCCCGCGCGCCGGCGTCGGCACCACGATGTTGCTGTCCGACGGCAGGACCCCCCAGGCGAAGCCGGGCTCGCCGTCCCGCGTGAGCCGGGTCTCGGCGTCGCCGTCGACGAGCCACAGGTCGTCGTCCCGCACGAGGAGCCCGCGCCCGTCCGGTCCGGGCAGGACGCCGGGACGGACGCCGGCCTGCGCTCGTCCAGCCCGAGCGCCCAGGTCGGGGCCGGTGCGCCGGCGTGCCCGCGACCGGGTCGACGAGCACGACCTCGGCTCGTCGTCGTCGGTCTGCCGGCGGTACCAGAACGCGTCGCCCTCCCGGTCCAGACCGGCTCGACCCGCCGGTTGCGCATCAGGCCGGGGAGCGCGCCCGGGGCGAGGGCCGCGGCGCGGTCGTAGCGCTCGCTCAGCGTCGTCGTGCCGTCGTCGAGTACGTGCCGGAGTTCATACATGCCGTCGTCATCGGGCCGCTATCCAACAAGCGGGGCGCGGTGGCCGCGCACACCTCGGCCGGGAGCGGGCTGGCCTGGTCGACACGGAGCACCTCGTCGTCGTCACGGAGCGGGAGCCCCAGCCTCCCCTCGGGTGGGGCTCCGCAGTGCTGGCCGGCCGGCGCACCTCAGGTCCCTCGCCTTGTTCGGCAGGACAAGGCCGCTCCGCTGTTGCGGCCCACAGCGCCTCGACCACGAACTGTCCGAGTAGACAGCAGCGTCGGGGCGCCCGCCTGTGTCAAGGTCCGGCGTGACCACCGCAGCCCAGCTGGCCAGCACACCTGGGGCCCACCCTGCTGCTCGGGCACGGCCGGCGACCTGGGCGCGTCGCTCGACGACCGTCGTCGTCACGGACCCGGTGCACCCGGCTGCCCTGCCCGCGTCATGCGCTCGTCGTCGCGATCGGCTTCGGGGACGACCGGCTCCCGTCGCTGCTCGTGGAGGCCGCACGCCGCCGAGGCGGGCGCGGTCCTGGTCAAGGGCACGCCCCGGCTGCGAGGGCGAGCCGCCGCTCGGCCTGCTCATGGTCGACCCGGCCGCCGACTGGTCGCACGTCACGTCGCTGGCCCGCACAGCGCTGTCGACGGGTTCAGCGCTCGGGTCGGTGGCCGACGACTCGCTGTTCTCGCTCGCCGACGCCCTCGCCGCGCTGTGCGGCGGCCCGGTCGTCGTCCACGACGCCGCCTGGCAGCTGCTCGCCTACTCCGGCGGCGAGGCCGCGGACCCGGCGAGGGCCCAGACCCTGCTCGGGCGCCGTGCGCCGGCGCGAGTCCCTGGCCGACCTGCGCGCCGGCGGGCACCTCGACCGGCTCCACGCCGGGGAGCTCGTGCACCTGCAGGGGGGCAGCGTGCAGGGCCTGGCGGCCGAGCGGTACGCCGCGGCGGTCGTCGTCGGGGGCGAGCTGCTGGCCAGCATCTGGGTGACGCCGGCTCCGGGCCTGCCCGAGCACGATGCACTGACCGGCCTGAGGAGGGCGGTCGAGGTGGCGACGCTGTCGCTGCTGCGGCACGCCGCCGTGGCCCCCGCGCGCCGCGACGAGCGCGACGCTGCTCTGGAGGCGCTGCTGTCCGGCGGCCGAACCGAGCGGATCGTCGCGCAGCAGCTGCATGCCCGGGAGGGGGAGACCTTCGTCCTGGCCGGGCTGCGCCCTCTCACCGACGACGCCGCCGAGCGGCTGGCGACGGCCCGGCGCCTGGTCGGCCTGTCCCGCAGCTACGCGGAGGCCTACCGGGTGCGCGTCGGCGTGGCGGCGCACGACGACACGGTCTTCCTGCTCTTCCCCGGCGCTGATCCTGCGGCCCGTGCCGACGCCGTCCGCGTCGTCGCGGACCTGCACTGTACGGCTGCAGTCCACGGCCCCGAACCGCGCGGTGCTCAGCGGCGGCTACGACGCGCTGACCGGGACAGCGGGGGTGCGGAGCGACGTGGGCGAGCTCCTGGACCTGGCCGAGCGTCGCGGCTGGTCCGGGCTGACCGACGCCGAGCAGGTGCAGGCGAGCTGGCGGTTGGAGCAGTTCCGCGAGGTCGCCCTCACCCACCCCGCCCTGCTGCAGGGCCCTGTCCTGCGGTTGGTCGAGCACGACAGGTCGTCGGGCGGCGAGCTCGTCAGCACCCTGCGCGCCTGGTTCGAGCACGTCGGGGACACGCGGGAGACCGCGACCCACATGGGCGTGCACCACAACACGATCCGCTACCGCCTGCGCAAGGCCGAGGCCGTCGGCGGGCTGGACCTCGCGGACCCCGACCAGCGGCTGCTCGCCGAGCTGCAGATCCGGCTGCTGACCGGTTGACCGCTCAGGCCGGTGACGACACCGGTCGCCGCGCAGCCAGCCCGAGCGCCGCCGCGAACAGCTCCGTGGTGCGGGCAGGGGTGAGCAGGTGTCCCTCGCCGGGCCAGACATGCAGACGGCAGTCGGGCAGCCGGGCTGCGAGCCGCTGCGCTGCGGCGAGCGGCACGACGCCGTCGTCGGACCCGTGTCCCCACACCACCGGCACGGGCACGTCCTCGACGGCGAACCCCCAGTCCAGGTGCCAGATCGCCCGGTAGTCGTCGACCCAGCCGTCGACGCCGGGTGCCAGGGCGTCGGCCATCACCTCGGCCGTGCGCACCGCACCCGCCTGCAGTCGCTCGCGGTCTACCGGGTCGACGTCGGGGATCAGCGACGCGAGCCCCTGGCGCAGCAGCGCCTGGCGGAGCACGCCCAGATGCCGCGTGAGGGCGTCCCTGTCGTCGACGAGCGCAAGGACGCCGCGGTTCAGGTCGGGCTGCGCCGCGACCTCCTCCGGAAGCAGGGGCGACGCGCCGACGGCGATCGCCACCGACGACACCCGCTGCGGCGACGTCGCGGCCAGAGCCAGCGCGTGCGGCCCGCCGCCCGAGCCGCCGACCACGACGGCCCGCTCCACCTGCTCGACGTCGAGCACCGCCGTCAGGTCCCCGACGACGTCGACCACGCGGCGGCCCGGCAGGGGGCTCGTGCCTGCGTAGCCCGGGCGCGAGGGGACGAGCAGCCGCACGCCGAGCCGGTCGTAGAGCTCCTCGTCGGCGGCCCGCGCGAGCCGTCCGCCCGGGGTGCCGTGCAGGAACAGGACGGGTACGCCGTCGGCCGGTCCGTAGACGCAGTAGCCGACCGTCCGGCCGTCCTCGACCTCCGTCGTCAGCCGGGACGGGCCGCTCAGCACGGGCGCAGCCGCACGAGGTCGCGGTCGAGCTGGTCGGTGCCCGTGACGCCGAGCAGCTGCAGGGTCCGGGCATAGTCCGAGCGGTACAGCTCCAGCAGGTGGTCCACCCCGCGCTCGCCGGCGGCCATCAGCGCGTAGAGGTACGGCCGGCCCACCATCGCGGCCTTCGCGCCCAGCGCCACGGCCGCGGCGACGTCGGCGCCGCAGCGCACGCCGCCGTCGAGCAGGACCTCGGCGTCGCCGCCGACCGCGTCGACGACGTCGGGCAGCAGCTCGAGCGGTGTCGCCGCGCGGTCCAGCTGCCGCCCGCCGTGGTTGGACACGACCAGCGCGTCGGCACCGGCGGCAACGGCGGCCTTGGCATCGTCGACGCGCTGAACGCCCTTCACCACCACGTGCCCGTCCCACTGACCGCGTAGCCAGGCGACGTCGTCGACGGTCACGCTCGGGTCGAAGACGCTGTTGATGAGGCTCATCAGGTCTTCAGCGGGGCCGAGGGACTCGAAGGCCAGCGGCTCGGTGGTGAGGGCGTCGAGCAGCCACCGGGGGTGCCGGGCCATGTCGGTCATCGTCCGGGCCGACAGGGTGGGCGGCATCGTCAGGCCGTTGGCCACGTCGCGCAGGCGCGCCCCGGCCACCGGCACGTCGACGGTGAGCACCAGGGTCGTGAAGCCGGCGTCCCGTGCCCGCTGCAGCAGCGCCCGGCTGCGCCCCCGGTCCTTCCACAGGTAGAGCTGGAACCAGCGATCGGCCGACGGCGCCGCTTCCGCGAGGCGCTCCACCGATGTCGTGCCCATGGTGGACAGCGTGTACGGCACGTCGGCGCGGCCTGCCGCACGTGCCACGGCCGGCTCGCCCGCCGCATGCATCATCCGGGTGAAGCCCGTCGGTCCCAGCACGAGCGGAAAGGCGATCGGGCGCCCGAGCAGCGTCGTCGCGGTGTCGACCACCGAGACGTCGCGCAGGACGTGCGGCCGGAACTCGACGCTCGCGAAGGCGCCCTCCGCGCGGGCCACCGAGGTCTCCCGCTCTGCGGCGCCCTCGACGTACTCGAACACCGACCTCGGGGTACGACGGCGCGCCAGCCGCGCGAAGTCGGCCGTGGTGCGGACCCGCGCCAGGCTCCCACCGGGGCTGCGGCGCAGTGACGGCGCGACGAAGCGCGACACCTCGCCCCAGCGCGGCAGGCGCCGCGCCAGACGTGCGGGGTCGGTGCTGGCGGACGAGGTGGGCGTCATCGGGTGCTCCGGTAGGTGCGGCGGTCGGCGAGGGGGGACGGGCGGAACGTCACGGCACCCGCTGGACGGCACCGGCGTACTCGAAGCAGTCGCACGCTGCCGCGAAGCTCAGGTCGCGGAAGCCGCTCGCCGGGGCCCGGCCGAGCGAGAAGTCGACCGAGGGGGTCATCACCGCCGGGTGGCGGCTCCCCGAGTTTGCGCAGGCCCGCGAGCAGGCCCGACCGCGAGACCCCGCCTGCCTTGCCCGCCGCAGCCAGGAGCAGCGCGCCGTCGCAGGTGGTGAGCGCGATGGCCCGGGTGCCCGAGCTCTGCATGTCCTCGCGCGCGCCCTGCATCGCCGACAGGCAGGCCTTGACGTTGGCATTGGGCGTCGGCTGCGTCCGCAGCGGCACGTCGTACAGGGGGGCGAAACCGATGCCGGCAGCCCCCTCGAGCTGACGTGCGCTGAGCACGGTCCGCAGCAGCGAGGGGAGCTCGAGCGAGCTGAGGCCGTACCGCGGGAAGTAGCTCTGGTTCTGTGCGGCCAGTCCGAAGAACGTGAGCGCCTGCCCGCTCTTGTCGACGACCAGGACGTGTGTGATGCCCGCCCCGCGGAACCGGAGCGCGGCGTTGGAACCCGCGGAGCTGGCTGCCGTCACGTTCGAGGTGTCGTCCACCACGGGCATCTCCTGCGCCAGCGTCAGCGCGATCCCCGCCTTGCGCAGGGCGGTCGTGACCTGTCCCGGCACCTCGCGGAAGTCGTTCGCCTCGGAGTACAGCAGGCCGACCTTTACCTGCTCGGCGGGCTTCGCGGCCGTGAACCAGCCCTGCCGCACGAGGGCCTGAACCTGGACGGTGAGCACCGTCTCCAGGGGCAGCTGCGAGGGCACGACCATGGAGGGGAAGCGGCCGAGCGTTCCCCGCGACGGAGCCCGGTTGCTGCTCGTGAACAGCACCGCGCCCCGCTGCTCCACGCACTGGGACAGCACGTCGTTCTGCAGGATCGCGACGACAGCCAGGGCCTTGTTGTCGTCGAAGAAGCGGCTGCAGGCAGCCTGGTACTGGCTCGCCGCGTTGCCGCTCGGGTCGAACTCGAAGATGACCGCGCGGACGGGTCGCCCCGCGATGCCGCCGGTCCTGTTCACGAGCGCCGCAGCGGCCTCGGCCTGACGCCGTCCGTCGCCCGTCGCCAGGCCGTCGACGCCGAGCGCCTTCGTCGGAGGCGCCCAGGTCCTTGCTCACGAAGAAACCGACCGTCACCGGACCGGTGCCGGTCGCTGCAGGCAGCGCGCCGCTGCTGCCTGTCGACGGCGAAACCGTTCCGGGCGCGGTTCCGGTCGTCCCGGGGCGCTGTCCCGCCGCCCCGGGCGCGGAAGCCACCACCGAGGCTGAGCCGGGGTCGAGACCGCCGCCCGGCCCGGTCACGGCCTGGCCACCGTCCTGTGTGACGCCGCCCTCGGGCATCGGGACGTCGTCCAGGGTGGTCGTCGTGCCGCCCAGCCCGTCGGCTGTGGTCGGGGGTGCGGCAGTGAGCGTCACCTGGTCGCTCTGCTGCACGGTGCTGCCACAGGCTGACAGCGCCAGCATCGCCAGCAACGCTGCGACGGCCCGCCGGCTAGGCACCGGCCGGTCCCTTGCTCAGGGCGTCGGACGCGGCAAAGGCTTCCACCGCGACCGAGCTCACCAGGGCGTTCACACCGTGCGGGTCGCGCAGGTGCTCGGCGTGGACGGCGCCGGCCGGCGCTACCAGGCGGGCTCCGAGCCGCCCGGCCAGCCGTTCGTGCGACGCCCGCACCTGATCGCCGGTCCTGCGCTCGGCGGTGAGCAGGACGGCAGGACCCTCGACCTGCCGCAGGCGCGGCAGCGCGATCGCGCCGTCAGCGGAGAGGCTTTCCAGCGCCCTGGCCGTAGCGGCGAGCGTGGCCGAGGTCGACATGACGGTCCAGGCCTGGTCGGTGTCGGGATGACGCTCCACGCGACCACTCATGGCGCTCCAGAGCAACCGTTCGAGCCGGGGCCCCACGACGGGCAGGCGGCCCGGCAGACCGAGCGCGCGGAACAGTGCCCGCACCGTTCCGGCGAGCTTCGGCAGGTCCAGGGGCGTGGGGTCGATCAGGACGAGGCCGGCCACCCGCTCCGGGTGCAGTGCGGCGAGGACCGCTGCCTGCGCACCCCCCAGGCTCTGCCCGACGAGAACGGCCGATCCGGCACCGAGCTCGTCGAGCAGCTCCGCCGACCGCTGCCGCACCGGCCGTCAGCGTCGGTGCGCCCCCGAGCGCCGCAGCGCGTCCGGTTCCTGGCCGGTCCAGTTCGACGACACGGTGGTCGCTGCAGAGGGCGTCGACAAGGCCGGGGAAGAAGTCGTGGCTGCTGGCGGCGCCTCCGGCGAGCAGGACGACGGGCGGACCGACCGCACCCGTGACGCGGGCGGTCCAGGTGGGGCGGAGAAGTGTGCGCTGCGTCACGGCCATGCCTCAGGGTCCCCCTCCGGCCGCCTCGCCACCATGAGGAGGCCGGACAACGTCGAGGGCGACGGCCTGGCATCTAGAACAACGGCACTGCCGGTCCGGCGAGGGGAGTCGGACCAGCTCTGACCGCCGACGACCCGGAGGCAGGACACCGCGACGCGAGGGAGCCGGATGTCGGGGTTGAACCGACGACCTACCGCTTACAAGGCGGTTGCTCTACCACTGAGCTAATCCGGCGGGAGGTCGCGAGTCTGGCAGATCCGCGCGGCTCAGTCCCGCGACCGGGTCAGACCGGCGACCACCCGGGCCACCGTCGTCGTGGTCCACCGACGGCCGTCCGGCGTCCGGCGTCCCTCGGCGTTGAGCGCGGCAGCGATCGTGTGGAGCGACGCCCCGCGGCCGTGCAGCAGCAGCATCGTGTCGGCGTCGGGGCCCGACGGAGGCCCGGCGGCGGCTGCGGAGGTCGTCGGCGCCGGGGCGCGGGCGGCGTCGATGCGGGACCGTCCGGCTCGGGCGCGGCACGCGCGACGACGGTCCCGGCCGGTGGGCCAGCCAGCGCTCGAGCTGCTCGGCGGGCAGCGCGGGTGACCACAGGAAGCCCTGCGCCCGGTCGACGCCGAGGCCCCGCAGCACCTCGAGCTGGGCGGACGTCTCGACCCCCTCGGCGACGACGCTCTTGCCGATGGCGCGGCCCAGGCTGGCGACCGACGCGACGATCGCCTCGTCGTCGCCGTCGCGGCCGAGGCCGCCCACGAACGAGCGGTCGATCTTGATCGCGTCGATCGGGAAGCGCTTGAGGTAGGTCAGCGAGGAGTAGCCGGTGCCGAAGTCGTCCAGGGCGAAGCGCACCCCGAGGCCGCGCAGCGCCTGCAGGACGTCGGCGGCCGCAGGGTCGTCCATCAGCGCGCTCTCGGTGACCTCGAGCACCAGCGAGGGACGGATCGGCGCCGGTCTCCTGCAGCACGCCACGGACCACCTCGACGAGGTCGTCGCCGGACGATCTGGCACGGCGAGAGGTTGACGCCGACCTGGTAGGAGCGGCCGGCCGCCTGCCAGCGGGCCGCCTGCGCGCAGGCCTGCCGCAGCACCCACCGGCCCAGCTCGACGATGAGGCCGGTGGACTCGGCGAGGGCGACGAACTCGGCCGGGCGCAGCAGTCCGCGCTCCGGGTGCTGCCAGCGCACCAGCGCCTCGACCCCCACGACGGCGTCGTCCGTGGGCTGGGCGTCGCTGCCCGCCGCGATCTGCATCACCGGCTGCAGGTGCAGCCGCAGCTCTCCGGCGGCCACTCCCCGCGCCAGATCACGCCGCGGCGCCCGCCGTCACGCCGACGCCGTTCCAGGCCCGGGCCACCGTCGACGGCGGCGCACCGCCCGCGAGAGCGCCCCGCAGCAGGTGCTCCGCGGTGGCGAGCAGGCCCCGGCGTCGTCGGCGGGACCGACGGTTGCCGCCATCCGCAGCACGACGTCGACCGTGGCCCCGCCGACCTGCACCGGGCGGGCCGCCTCCTCGACCAGACTCGCCGCGCGGGCGCGCAGGTCCTCCAGGGAGGCGACGTCCTCCAGAAGCACCGCGAACTCGTCACCCCCCACGCGCGCGACGCTGTCGATCTCCCGGACAGACTCGCGCAGGCGATGGGCGACGGCCCGCAGCACGGCGTCGCCGGCGTGCTGTCCCTGCGTCGCGTTCACCGCGGCCAGCCCGACGACGTCGAGCAGGACCAGACCGGCGGTGGCCCCGTGCCGCCGGCCCCAGGCGAGCGCCGCCCCGATCCGGTCGAGCAGAGGCCGCGGCCGGCGAGGCCCGTCAGGCCGTCGTGCAGGCTGCGGTGCTCCAGCTCGAGGTCGGCCCGGCGACGCTCGGACAGGTCGCTCAGGTTGACGACGACGCCGCCGACCGCCGGGTCGTCCACCAGGTTGGTGAACACGTGCTCCATCCACCGCCAGGTGCCGTCGGCGTGGCGCACCCGGCTCTCGCAGCGGGCGATCCGGCGAGGAGCCGACAGGGCGTCGCGCCAGGCCCGGCCGACCACGGAGCGGTCGTCGGGGTGGTCGAAGTCGCGCGCCCTGCTGCCAGAAGACGCCGCTCTCGGGGTAGCCGAGGTGCGCCTGCACCGCCGGGCTGACGAAGAGCACCCGGCCGGTCACGTCGAGCACGAGCACGACCTCGGTCGCGTGGGTCAGCATCGCCCGTAGCCGGGCCTCGTGCGCCTGCACGCGCCGGTCCGCGGTCGCCCGATCGGTGACGTCGACCGCGAACCGCGGTTCCGCCCACGACCGCACCGGCAGCGTCGCGCAGCGGCCGGTAGTGCGCGTCCCAGATGCGGCCCCCGGCGTCGATGACGACATGGCCCTGGACACCGTCCAGGCTGGCGAGCAGCGCCGCCAGCTGAGGAGGCTCCGGGTCCAGGAGCTCGAGCAGCGACACCCCCACCAGGTCCTCCGCGACGACGTCGTGCCGAGTCAGCGCGGAGCCTCCGAGAAAGGTGCACGCACCCTCGACGTCGTAGGTGAGGACCGCGACCGGCGCCGCATCGAGCACAGCGTCGAAGCGCGCCGCCTGCCGTGCCTGCGCTTCCTGGGCCTCGCGCAGGGCCGTCACGTCCTCGACGCTCCCGGCGAGCTGCAGCCCGCCGTCGGGCGTGCGGTAGGAGGTCACGGTCATGACCACCCGGAGCCGGCGTCCGTCGTGCAGCAGCAGCGTCCGCTCCTGCTGCACGTAGTGGGTGCTCCCGGCGGCCAGCTCGGCGAGGGCGGACTCGAGCCCCGCGCGGTCCTCGTCGACGTACATCGCCAGGGCGTCGCGGCCCACGAGTGCCTGCGCGGGCTCGTCGAGCAGTGACCTCGAGCGCCCGGTTGACGGCGAGGATGCGGCCGGCCAGGTCGACGCGGGACTGCGGGACGGCGGAGTCCTCGAAGCCGAACCGTGAAGGGTCGGCCGGGGAGGGGATCAGCGGCGAGGTGGTCATCGCGGGCTCCGGGGCTGACGGGGAGCACCGGGAGGGGGCCGGTGCAGACCGGGACGGCGGAGCAGGACCGTCGCGGTGGGGCCAGCCTAGAGCAGGTGGCGCGTCCGGTCAGCCGGCGTCAGCGACGGTGCGGGCGCGCAGGTGGCCCTCGAGCTTGCGCTTGATCCGCTGCAGGGCGTTGTCGATCGACTTGACGTGGCGCTGCAGCCGCTCGGCGATCTCCTGGTAGCTCTTGCCCTCGACATAGAGCCGCAGGACCTCGGTCTCGAGGTCGGACAGGACCTCGTCGAAGTGCTCCTGCAGGGCGCGGATGCGCTCGGCGCTGATGACGAGGTCGGCCGGGTCGCTGATGGCCACCGTGGGCAGGACGTCGGACAGGGTCCGCTCGCCGCCGTCGTCGTCGCCGCCGACCGGGCGGTGGAAGGAGACGTAGTTGTTGAGCGGGCCGTGCTTCTGCCGGGTGGCCGTCTTGATGGCGGTGATGATCTGGCGCGTCACGCACAGCTCGGCGAAGGCCCGGAAGGAGGACTGCAGGTCGGGGTTGAAGTCACGGATGGCCTTGTAGAGGCCGATCATCCCCTCCTGCACGATGTCCTCGCGGTCGGCGCCGACCAGGAAGTACGAGCGGGCCTTGACCCGGGCGAAGGCGCGGTACTTCGTCAGCAGCTCGCACAGGGCGGTGTCGTCGCCGCCGCGGGCCGCCAGGACGAGCGCGTCGTCGGCACAGGCCTGGACCGTGCGCACCCGTGCGCCCTCGGACGCGTCGCGCACCTCGCCGGCGAGCTCGACGACCAGCGACTCGGCCTGCGGCGATCTCGTTGTCGAGGGACCGGCTCGCGAACTCCTTGGCGAGCTCGGCCTCGACCTCGGCCTCGATCTCGGCCGCCATCAGCGCGTCGGGATCGGTGATCTCGACCATCTCGACGAGGCCGGTCAGCTCATCGGCCTCCAGGCCGGGGCCGAGGACGGTGGGCACGATCATGAGCGCTGACGCCGCCGCGGCGGGTGACGCCTCGGGCTGCGGAGCAGTGCGGTTCAGGAGTCGCACAGAGCGAACCCTTCGTCCGAAGGTGGTGTGCCGGACCTTGCGTGAGGGGGACTGTACGGCCGTTCAGCCGTTTGGGGAACCCCTTCTGACAAGAAGAACGACCGGACCCCTTACCCGACGCGGGTGTTCACACGCCTGTTACGCCGCCGTGAGGCGCGTCACGCGAGGCGACGACGCCGGGCGACCTCGCCGAGCGCCACCGCGGCGGCGATTCCGGCGTTCAGCGACTCCGAGGTCGCCACCATCGGGATCGACACCGTCACGTCGCACGTCTCGGCCACCAGGCGGCCCAGCCCATCGCCCTCGCTCCCGACGACCAGGACAAGCGGGCTGGTGGCGATCTCGAGGTCGTCGAGCGCCGTCGTGCCGTCGGCGGCGAGCCCGGCCACGAACAGCCCGGCCTTCTTGTAGGCGGTCAGCTCCCGGACCAGGTTGGTGCAGCGGGCGACCGGGAGCCGGGCGGCGGCGCCGGCCGAGGTGCGCCAGGCGGCCGCGGTCATCCCCGCGGCCCGGCGCTCCGGGACGAGCACGCCCTGCGCCCCGAATGCGGCCGCCGTGCGCACCACCGCCCCGAGGTTGCGGGGATCGGTCACGCCGTCGAGCGCCACCAGCAGCGGGGCGGCCGAGGCGAGCGCCCGCTCCAGCAGGTCGTCGGGGTGCAGGTACTCATACGTCGGGACGTCCAGGGTCAGCCCCTGGTGCAGCGCTCCCCCGGTCATCCGGTCCATCTGCAGCCGGGTCGCCTCGAAGACCGGGATCCCGGCGTTGCCGGCCAGCGCCACGGCCTCGCTGACCCGCTCGTCGACGTCCATGCCGAGCGCGACGTGCAGCGCCGACGCCGGGATCCGGGCCCGCAGCGCCTCGACCACCACGTTGCGCCCCACCACGGTCTCGGGCGCATCCGGACCCGTGCGGCTGCGCGGCATGCGCGGCGGCCGGGCGGGGGCGGTCGCCGCCCGCTTGGCCGCGAACGCCACCGCTCGCGCCTTCGGGTGGTTCTTGCGCAGCTCTGCCGGCGGCGTGGGCTTCCTGCCCTCGAGCGCCTGCTTGCCCTGGCCGCCCGACCCCATCGCCGCACCCTTGCGGTGCGACCCTGCCTTGCCGGCCCGGCCGCCCTGGCCGCCCGCCTTGATCGCCTTCGGTGCCGCGGAGGCCCCGCGCGAGTTCGACCCGCCGGACCCGCCGCGCGCACCGGCGGCCTTCGGCGCTCCGGCGGAAACGCTCTTGCGTGCTCTGGGCGGCATGATCGATCAGTCCCCTGCGGTAGCGCCGGTGGTGGGCTGCAGTCGCCAGCGCACCCCGTCGACGGTGTCCTCGAGCACGATGCCCGAGCCGGCCAGGCGGTCGCGGATCGCGTCCGCCTGTGCGTAGTCCTTGCGGCCCCGCGCCTCGGCCCGGGCCTCGACGGCGAGCGCGACGAGGGCGTCGACGACGCCGGTCAGCTCACCCCCGCCCGCGGAGGGCCACTGCTGCACCGGGTCGAGCGCCAGCACCGTGAGCATCCGCCGCACGTCGGCCAGCGTCGCCGCCAGCGCGGGGAGCTCCCGTGCCGCGAGCAGGGCGTTGCCCGCACGCACCCCGGCGTGGACGACGGCGAGCGCCTGGGGCACCCCCAGGTCGTCGTCGAGGGCGGCGGCGAACTCCTCCCAGGAGGCCTTCGACTGCCCGCCGTCGGCGTCGGCGCCGGCCAGCGCCGCTCCCGCGTTGCGCACGAACGTCTCGATCCGCCCGTAGGCGGCCTCGGCCTCGGCGACCGTCGTGGGCGACCACTCCAGCGACGACCGGTAGTGACCGGTCCCGAGCGCGTACCGCAGCACCTGCGGCCGCACGGTGCGCAGCACGTCGTCGACGCCGGTGACGGACGCCCGGTCGCTCTTGCTCATCTTGGCGCCGCCCGCCACGGTGACCAGCCCGTGGTGCAGCCAGGTGCGCGCGAAGGCGTGACCGGCGCAGGTCGACTGCGCCACCTCGTTCTCGTGGTGCGGGAAGACCAGGTCGACGCCCCCGGCATGCAGGTCGAACTCGGGCCCGAGGTGCTCCGAGGCCATGGCCGAGCACTCGATGTGCCAGCCGGGGCGGCCCGGTCCCCAGGGCGAGGGCCAGCTCGGCTCGCCCTCCTTGGCCGCCTTCCACAGGGCGAAGTCGAGCGGATCGCGCTTGGTGCCGGTGTGCCCGTGGGCGACCGCCTTCTCCGACGCGCGCAGCGACGAGACGTCCTGCCCCGACAGCGCGCCGTAGGCCGGGACGGTCCGCACCGAGAGGTACACGTCGCCGTCGCTGGGGTAGGCGTGGCCGCGCTCGAGGATCGTCGTGATCAGGGCGATGATCGCCGGGATGCTCCCGGTGACGCGGGGCGTGGCCGTGGGCGGCAGCACCTGGACGGCGTCGTAGGCCTTCTCGAAGGCCCGCTCCTGGCGGGTCGCGAGCGCCCACCAGGGCTCGTCGTCGTGCGAGGCGTCATGGATGATCTTGTCGTCGACGTCCGTGACGTTGCGGACCCAGGTGACGGCCAGCCCGCTCTCGCGCAGCCAGCGGTGCAGGACGTCGAGCGCGACCGCACTGCGCAGGTGACCGACGTGCGGGGCGGCCTGCACGGTCGGCCCGCAGACGTAGACCCCGACGGCGCCGGCCACGAGGGGCTCGAACGGGCGCACGGAGCGCGTCGCGGTGTCGTAGAGGCGCAGGGTCACGCCGACCAGCCTACGGAGCAACCCCGCGGGGACGGCGGCGCGCGGTCCGCGGCCTGGTTCAGGCGCTCACGACGAGGGCGGTGGCGAGGGCGGCCCGCCCCTCGCCGCGTCCGGTGAGACCCAGGCCGTCGGTGGTGGTGGCCGACAGCGACACCGCGGCGCCGCCGAGCGCGGCCGACAACGCGTCCTGCGCCTGCTCCCGGCGCGGCCCGATCCGCGGGGTGTTGCCGACGACCTGCACCGCGACGTTGCCGACGACGAACCCGGCAGCCGTCACCCGGCGCAACGTCTCCGCCAGCAGGGCCGCCCCGCTCGCGCCCTTCCACTCCGGTCGGCTGGTGCCGTAGTTGCTGCCGAGGTCGCCCAGACCCGCGGCCGACAGCAGGGCGTCGCAGACCGCGTGCGCGGCGACGTCGCCGTCGGAATGGCCGGCGCAGCCGTCCTCACCCTCCCAGAGCAGCCCGGCGACCCAGCACGGCCGGCCGGGCTCGAGGGGGTGGACGTCGGTGCCGACGCCCACGCGCGGGAGCATCACCGGCGGACCCGCGAGGCGAGAAGGGCCTCGGCGAGGACGAGGTCGAGCGGCCGGGTCACCTTGAACGAGTCCTCGTCACCGGGGACCGTGACCACAGGCAGTCCGAGGGCCTCGACGAGCCCCGCGTCGTCGGTCGCCGCCGTGACCGCCTCCCGGTGCGCGCGGGCCAGCACGTCCCGGGCGAAGCCCTGAGGCGTCTGCACCGCGCGCAGCACCGCCCGGTCGACGGTGCGCACGACGACGTCGCCCTCGACCTGCTTGACCGTGTCGGCGACCGGCATCACCGGGACGACGGCCTCCGCCCCCGACCGGAGCGCGTCGATCACGGCCTCGACGACCGCCACCGGCGTGAGGGCGCGGGCGGCGTCGTGGACCAGCACGAGGTCGACGTCGTCGGGCAGGGCCGCGAGAGCCAGGGCCACGGACTCCCGCCGGTCCGCGCCGCCGGCCACCACCACGACGTCGAAGGGGGCGAGCAGCGCGACGACGGCGTCGACGTCGGGGGCCGGCGCCGCGACGACGATGCTCCCCACGCTGGGCGCCCGGCGGAGACCACGCACGGCGTGGACGAGCAGCGGCTCCCCGGCGAGCTCCCGCAGCGCCTTGGGGGCGCCGGGCCCCAGCCGCTCCCCGCGGCCGGCCGCGGGGACGAGCACGCCGACGGTCACCGGCCGCGGGTCCAGCACGCGCAGCGCACGTCAGGCCTCCTGCGAGAGCGTGCCGGGGGGCGCCTCGGCGGCCGCCCGGACGGGAGAGCCGGGGCGCGGCCCTCGTGCCGGGTCGGGGGTGTCGGCGGGCTTGCCGAAGACCAGGCGGCCGTTCGCCGTCGTCAGCACGCTGGTGACCCGCACCGGGACCTCGCTGCCGACCCGCTCCCGGGCCCGCTCGACCACGACCATGCTGCCGTCGTCGAGGTAGCCGACCGCCTGCCCCTGCTCCTTGCCCGCCTTCAGCAGCAGGACCGGCACCTCGTCGCCCGCGGCCACCGGGGGCCGCAGCGCGAGCGCCAGGGCATGCAGGTTCAGCACCCGCACGCCGGCGAGGGAGGCCGCCTTGGCGAGGTTGGTGTCGAGGGTGAGCAGCGCCGCGGTGCGGTCGAGGCAGATCCGGACCAGCTTCGCGTCGACCTCGTGCACCCCGGGGACGTCGACGTCGAGCACCTGCAGGTCGATGCCGGGCTCGCGCTGCAGGGCCTCGAGCAGCTCGAGGCCGCGGCGGCCCTTGGCGCGGCGGAGGTCGTCGCCGGCGTCGGCGAACGCCTGCAGCTCGCCGAGGACGGCGTTCGGCACGAGCACCTCGCCGTGCAGGAAACCGGCCCGGACGATGTCGAGCACCCGGCCGTCGATGGCCACGCTGGTGTCGAGCACCCGCGGGAGCGCCGCCGCGGCCACGGGCCGGACCGCCCCGCCCATCAGTCCGAGCACGCCGTCGCGCTTGGACATGCCGAGCTGGAACCCCAGGTAGCCGAGCACCACCACGACGAAGCCGAACAGGGGGAAGGCCAGGTAGGCCTGCCGCAGGAAGAACACCGGCCAGGCCACGCCCGCCCCGAGAAGCACCCCGGCGACGGTGCCGAACGCCCCCGCGATCAACTGCTCGGCCGAGACCGCTCGCAGGCGGGCGCTGACCTGGTCGGCTCCGGCCGCGGTGCTGCGCCCGAGGACACCGCCGAGCACGTAGCCCAGACCGCTGCCGAGCACCAGTCCGAGCGCCGTGCCGTTCAGCGCGCCGAGGACCGGGCCGCTGTCACCGACCCCGCCGCCGACCTGGAAGCCCGCGCCGGCGAAGAACACGACGACGAGCAGGCGCAGCACCTCGAGCACCGGGGAGGGCATCCTCGGCCGGGGCGCGCCGGCCGGGCGGGTCCGGGCAGCCGACGACCCCGCCTCCGGCCCACGGAGGGGGCCGACGACGGGGTCAGGCGGTGCGGGGGGAACGACGCGGCCTAGGAGGCGAGGACCTCGTCGAGGATGGCCTCTGCCTTGTCCTCGTTGGTGCCCTCGGCGAGCGCGAGCTCGCTCACGAGGATCTGCCGGGCCTTGGAGAGCATGCGCTTCTCGCCGGCGGACAGCCCCCGCTCCTTGTCGCGGCGCCAGAGGTCGCGGACGACCTCGCCGACCTTGTTGATGTCGCCGCTGGCGAGCTTCTCGAGGTTGGCCTTGTAGCGGCGCGACCAGTTGGTCGGCTCCTCCACGGCCGGTGCGCGCAGCACCTCGAACACCTTGTCGAGACCGGCCTGACCGACGACGTCACGCACGCCGACGATCTCGGCGTTGTCGGCGGGGACGCGCACCGTCAGGTCGCCCTGGGCCACCTTGAGGACGAGGTAGATCCGGTCGACACCCTTGATGGTGCGGGTCTCGATCGCCTCGATGAGTGCCGCACCGTGGTGCGGATAGACGACGGTCTCGCCGACTGCGAACGTCACGCTTCGTCTCGCCTCACTGTCGATGTCTGTGGGAGAGCCGCCGCGGTCCGTGGTAGGACGGCCGGCAGACCCTCTCGCTCCGACCTTGAGGATAACACGCCGTGAGCGTGTGGACGAGGGCGTCTGCGCAGGTCAGAGGGGGTACGACCCCGTGAGCGAGCCTTGACAGCCGGGTACCCGGCGTGCTGCAGCCGGCTGTCCGGCACGTCCCGGGCGCCGATCGGCGACCATGGGCGGGTGCCGCACGAGCCCCCGCCCGGGCCCTCCGAGGAGGGGCTGCCGCCCGCACCCGACGACGCCTCCGCCCTGGCCCGCGACGTCGAGGCCCTGCGCCGGGAGCGCGCCGCACAGGCGCGTCGCGACCGGCTCGTGCGCTGGGCGTCCGGTCGCACCGGCTCGGGTGTCGGGGCCCCTCTGGTGGCCGCCGTCCTGCTGTCGGTCGCCCTCGTGGCGCTGCTCCCGGTGCTGCTGCGGCCCGACCTGGGTGAGGACCTGCGGCCGCGTCCGCTGGCGAGCCCCGAGACGGCGCCCGGCGCCGTGGGTGGGCTGCTGCCCGACGTCGCGTTGACCACTCCGGCCGGCACGCTGCGGGCCCGGGCCGTCGGCCGACCGGGCGTGCTGGTGCTGGTGCCCCCCTCCTGCGCCTGCGACCCGACGGTCGACAGCGCGGTCGCCCAGGCCAGGGAGTACACCCGCAACGTCCGCCTGGTCACCGACGGGAGCGCCCCGGGCGCGCTCGAGGAGGCGGCCCGCCTGCAGCGCACCGCCACGCGGGGGCTGGCCCTGGTCGCCGCCGATCCCGACGGCGCGCTCGCCCGCGCCTACGCCGTCCGCGGTGTGACCGCCCTGGTGCTCGGCGCCGACGGCGTGGTGCTCGACGTGGTCCGCGACATCGACGCCGGGCAGCGCCTGGAGCGCAGGCTCAGCGTGCTGCGCCGTCCGTCCTGATGCCGTCCTGAGCCCGGGCCGGCTGCGGCTGCGCCCCGTCCGGAGTTGGATGGCGGCATGCGCACCGTCGTCCTGCTGGCGCGCGCGAGCCACCCCGAGCCGGCCCTGCTGGTGACGGCGATCGCCACCGCCCTCGCCGTCGCGGTCGACGCCCGCGCGCGGATGGGTCCTGCTGGCCTTCCTCGCCGGCCAGCTCTGCACGGGCTGGACCAACGACTGGCGCGACCGCGAGCGCGACCTCGCCGTCGGCCGGTCCGACAAGCCGGTGGAGCTCCCGCGCCGGGTGCTCGGGGCGGCGGCGCTCGCCGCTGCCGTCGCCTGCGTCCCCCTGTCGCTCGCCATGGGCCTGCAGGCCGGGCTCTGGCACCTGGTGGCCGTCGCCTCCGCTGCCGCCTACAACCTGCGGCTGAAGAGCAGCGCGCTGTCGTTCGCCCCGTACGCCCTGTCGTTCGGGCTCGTGCCCTCGGTGGTGACGCTCGGGGTGGGCGGCTGGGCGCCCTGGTGGGCCACCGCGGCCGGCGCGCTGCTCGGCGTCGGCGCGCATCTGGCCAACGTGCTGCCCGACCTCGAGGACGACCTCGCCACCGGTGTCCGCGGGCTGCCCCACCGGCTCGGCCGACCCCTCTCGGTAGCACTGTCGGCGGTGCTGCTCCTGGCGGCCACGGCGCTGCTGGTGCTGGGCCCGGGCAGCCCCGGGCCGATCGCGGTCGTCGCCCTCGCGGCCACGGTCGGGGTCACCGCCGCCGGCGTGCTGCTCGCGCGCCGCCCCGGGTCGCGGGCCGCGTTCCAGGCCACGCTGGTGGTCGCCGCCGTCGACGTCGTGCTGCTGCTGCTGCGCGGCACCGCCCTGGTGTGAGCCCGCGGTCTGACGGACGGCGTCCGATCTGTGAGGATGGCCGGGTGAACCCCCGTACCGGCCGTGGTCTCGGCGCCACGCTGCTCGCCGTCACGCTGCTGACCGGCTGCGCCGGGACGTCGGCCGCTCCCGCACCGGCCCCGTCCGGCGGCGCCGCGGTCGCCTACCACGGCGTGGAGCCCGATCCCGTGCCGTCGCGTCCGTCGTTCGTGCTCACCGACCTGGCCGGCAAGCGCTACGACTTCGTCCGCCAGACCCGGGGCCGGCCCACGCTGCTCTACTTCGGCTACACCAACTGCCCGGACGAGTGCCCCACCGCGATGGCCGACATCGCCACGGCGCTGCGCCAGACCAAGGCCTCGCTGCGCGACGACGTCGAGGTCCTGTTCATCACCACCGACCCCGAGCGCGACACCCCGGGGGTGCTGCGCGACTGGCTGGCGCCGTACAGCACGCGCATCACCGGGCTCACCGGCACCGCGGACGAGATCGCGGCGGCCGAGCAGGCCGTGGGCATCAGCGCCGCCAAGAAGGGCGGCCTCATCCCGACGCTGCCCGGCAAGCCCAACCAGCACGTCGACAAGCCCGGTACCGCCCCGCACAGCCACTCGGGGCCGCTTGGCTACTCTGTCGAGCACGCCAACGTGATCTTCGCGTACGACGCCGCGGACCGTCTCCCGGTCGTCTACCCGGGGGGCGTGACCCCGGCCGACATCGCCGCTGACCTGCCCGTCCTGGCCGACCCCGCCGCCGCACCCGCACAGGAGACCTCGTGAGCCGCGCGCTCCCGTTCCGCACCACCCGTACGACGGTCCGCTCCGGCGCGGTCGTGCTCGCCCTCGGCATCGCGCTGAGCGGCTGCGGAGCCGGGCTGAACGCGCAGACCTATCAGGAGCGCGCCACCGCGGACGCGACCAACGAGCGCATCGGCGCGATCGCCGTGCGCAACCTCCGGGTCCTGCCGCCCGCGGCGGGCAGCGCCACCTACGCCGTCGGCTCGACGGCGCGGGTCAGCGTGGTGTTCGTCAACGAGGGCACCGAGGCCGACCGCCTCACCAACGTCACGAGCACCGGGGCGTCCGGCGTCGCCCTGATCGGGCCGTCGCGCACCCTCAGCGTGCCGGCCCAGGCCACCGTCAGCAACTACTCGTTCGAGCTGCGCGGACTCACCAGCGAGGTCGGCCCGGGCCAGTACGTGCAGCTGGAGCTGACCTTCGCCGACAACGGCTCCCGGAGCCTGCTCGTCCCGGTGCAGCTGACCGGCAGCCCCGGCCCACGCCGGGAGAACTACAAGATCGGCGAGACCGACTCCAGCGGTCAGGTGATCGTCGAGGACGAGACCGACGGGGTCAACGAGACGCGACCGGTCACCGAGGACGACTCCGCCGCGACTGCCGGGCTGACCCTGCGACGGCTGGGCCTGGCCGCCTCCCGGTTCCTGTCGGACCTCGCGGCTAGCGTCGCGTCGTGGCCAAGACCCCCCTGCGCGCGACCAACGACCGACCCAGCCACCGCTGCGGGGAGTGCGGGCTCACGGTCGCCAAGTGGCAGGGCCGCTGCCCCGAGTGCCAGGCCTGGGGGTCGCTGGTCGAGGTGTCGGCCCCCCGGGCCCTGCCCGGGCTGAAGAGCACCGCCGCGGCGTCCACCCCGTCGCGGCCGGCCCGCGGGGTCGCCGACGTCGTGGCCGACCAGGCCCCCCGCACCTCCACCGGCCTCGCCGAGTTCGACCGGGTGCTCGGCGGCGGTCTGGTCGCGGGCCAGGTCGTCCTGCTGGCGGGTGAGCCCGGCGTCGGCAAGTCCACGCTGCTCGCCTCGGTCGCCCACCACCTCGCGCTGCGCGACCCCCGCCGTCCCGTCCTGTACGTCTCGGGCGAGGAGAGCGTCGAGCAGATCGGCGTGCGGGCCCGCCGCACGGGGGCCACCGCGCCCGGCATCCTGCTCGCCGACGAGACCGACCTCGGTGCCGTGCTCGGCCACGTCGAGGCGCACGCGCCGGCGCTGCTCATCGTCGACAGCGTCCAGTCCATGGCCTCGGCCGCCCTCGACGGCCGAGCGGGCGGGGTCTCGCAGGTGCAGGAGGTGACGGCCGTCCTCACCCGGATCGCCAAGGACCGGCGGATGCCCCTGCTGCTCGTCGGGCAGTCCACCCGTGAGAACGCGGTCGCCGGCCCCCGGGCGCTCGAGCACATGGTCGACACCGTCCTCACCTTCGAGGGCGACCGGCACACCAGCCTGCGGCTGCTGCGGTCGGTGAAGAACCGGTACGGCCCGGCCGACGAGGTCGTCTGCTTCGAGCAGACCGACCGCGGGCTGCGCGAGGTGTCCGACCCCTCGGACCTGTTCCGCAGCCACCGCGAGACCCCGGTGCCCGGCACCGCCGTCGCCGTCGCCGTCGACGGGCGCCGCGCGCTCCCGGCCGAGGTGCAGGCCCTGGTGGGCACCACCACCTCGCCGAACCCCCGCCGGGGTGTCACCGGGCTCGACAGCAGCCGGGTGGCCATGCTGCTCGCCGTCACCGAGCGCAGCGCCTCCCTCAAGCTCGACCGCGACGTCTTCGTCGCCACCGTGGGTGGCGCGCGGCTCACCGACCCGTCCGCCGACCTCGCGGTCTGCCTCGCCGTGGCCTCCGCGGCCTGGAGCGTGCCCATGCCGGCCGACGTCGCGGTCCTCGGTGAGGTCGCATTGTCCGGCGACATCCGTCCGGTCGGCATGATCGCGCAGCGGGTGGCGGAGGCGATCCGTCTGGGCTACCGGCGCATCCTCGTCCCCCCGGTTCGACCAGCCGGGTGGAGGTCCCGACCGAGGGCGTCGTCGTGGCCGAGCTCGACCACCTCGACCGTGCCCTCGCGGCCCTGCAGGCCTACGGCCCCGGCGGACGGCGCGGGTAGGTCGGCCGCCTCCGGCGCGGCGCGCCGGCGCCTCCTGCCCGGGTCGTCCCTAGACTGCGGCTCCGGACCCCGAGGAGGGACAGCGTGGCAACGACGGAGGACCAGCTCCGCGCCACCCTGGCCGCGGTCGCTCCCGGCACGGCCCTGCGCGACGGGCTCGAGCGCATCCTGCGGGGCAACACCGGAGCGCTGATCGTGCTCGGGCACGACCGCACCGTCGAAGGCCTGTGCACCGGCGGGTTCGCCCTCGACGTCGACTTCTCGGCCCAGCGCCTGCGCGAGCTGTCCAAGATGGACGGCGCCCTCGTCATCACCAACGACCTGAACAAGATCGTGCGGGCGAGTGTGCAGCTGGTGCCGGACCCGAGCATCCATACCGACGAGACCGGCACCCGGCACCGCACCGCCGAGCGGGTCGCCAAGCAGACCGGCTATCCGGTGGTGAGCGTCAGCGCGTCGATGCGCATCATCGCGCTCTACGTCGGCGGCCTGCGCTACGTGCTCGACGACAGCGCGGCCATCCTCTCGCGCGCCAACCAGGCCCTGGCCACGCTGGAGCGCTACAAGCTGCGCCTCGACGAGGTGGCGGGGACGCTGTCGGCCCTGGAGATCGAGGACCTCGTCACGGTGCGCGACGCCATGGCCGTCAGCCAGCGACTGGAGATGGTCCGGCGGATCGCCACGGAGATCGAGGGCTATGTCGTCGAGCTCGGCACCGACGGGCGTCTGCTCAGCCTGCAGCTCGAGGAGCTCATGGCCGGGGTCGAGGGCGAGCGCGAGCTGATCGTGCGCGACTACCTCGTGTCCGGTACGGGCCGCAAGCAGCGCAGCATCGAGCAGGCCCTCGAGGAGCTCGACGCCCTCCCCCAGAGCGACCTCGCGCTGGACCTGTCGGCCGTCGCCCGGGCCATGGGCCACCCGGGCGCGGTCGACGCCCTGGAGGTCGCCGTCAGCCCGCGCGGCTACCGCCTGCTGGCCAAGGTCCCGCGGCTGCCCCGCCTGGTCGTCGACCGCCTCGTCGAGCACTTCGGCGGGCTGCAGAAGCTGCTCGCCGCCTCGATCGACGACCTGCAGGTGGTCGAGGGGGTGGGCGACACCCGGGCCCGCAGCGTGCGCGAAGGCCTGTCGCGCCTGGCGGAGTCGAGCATCCTCGAGCGCTACGTCTGACCCGGCCGGCTCACCGCCGGCTGTCCACCATGCGCCGCAGGTCGACGAGGAACACCGGACCCCGGCCGCCCCGCAGCACCTCCAGCACGTACGACGGCAGCTCGTCGGTCCGGTCCGCCGACACGGGCAGGTCGACGTCGTCGACCACCGCCGAGACCGCGTCGACCGCCACCCCCACGGGGGCGCCGCCCTCCTGCTCGAGCACGAGCACGTCGCCCCGCGCCCCGGGAGCCAGCCGCAGGTCGAGCACGGGCAGCGCCGCGCCACGCAGGTCGAGCACCCCGGCCAGCGGGGCGGACATCCCCGGCAGGTCGGCCAGGCCCTGCAGCCGCACCACCTCCCGGACGTCGCCGAGGCTGGCCGCGTAGTCGCGGTCGCCGATCCGGAAGGTCACCAGGTGCTTCATGCGTCGGCCTCGTCGTGGTCGTCGGACAGCCGCAGGCACAGCGTCACCAGCTCGGCCAGGCCCCGGCCGCCCAGCTCCGGCGCCGTGGCATCGCGGGCGGCCAGCGTGGAGGCCGCCGCCCGGTACTCCCGGCGCGCGGCGGGGGCGTCGCCGGTCCGCTGCAGGGCTCCCGCAAGCAGGAAGTGTGCGAGGCCCGCACCCGCGTCGAGGTAGACCGCCTTGCGCAGGGCCACCAGGGCTCGGGCGTCGTCGCCCAGGCTGACCAGTGCCAGCCCGCACAGGTACTGCGCCTGCCCTGCCAGGGGGTCGCGGGCCGGGACGCTCCCGGCGAGTGCCACGACCTCCTCGTAACGTCCCTGCGCGAGGGCCGCCCGGGCCGCGGGAATCGCCGCACCGCCCGCGCCTTCGGCGGCGACGCCCTCGGCGGACCCCTTCGCCGAGCCGGGCGGACGGGTCGGCCTCGGCGCCGGCACCGCACGGGCGCCCTCGCCGGTGGGAACGCCGCGGCGGGCTCCGCGGCGCCGCTCCGCCTCGGTCGCGAGCCCGCCGCCGAGGGTCCGTCGGTCGGGCAGCACGGTTCGCCGCTCGCTCTGGCGGGCCGGCCCGTCGCCCCGGGGCGTCCGGTCGGGACCTGCCGGGCCGTCGGAGCGGTCCAGGCGCCGGTAGACGAACGCGGCCGCATCACCGGTGCCAAGGGGCACGAGGTGGAAGCTGTCGCTGACCTGCCACAGGGTCTCGGAGTGGCCGAGGAACAGGTACCCGCCGTCGCGCAGACCCGTGTGCAGGCGCTGCATCAGGGCGCGGGTGGTGTCCCGGGCGAAGTAGATCGTGACGTTGCGACACAGCACGAGGTCGAGCCCACCAGGCCCCCAGGGCAGCGGCTCGGTAACCAGGTTGTGGTGCCGGAACTCGACCAGCTCCCGCACCTCGTCGCGTACCTGCGCCGCCCCGTCGGCGCCGACCGTGAAGTGCCGGGCGAGGTCGTCAGGGGTGGCCAGCTGCACCGACCGCGGCCCGTAGCGGGCGGTCCTGGCGGCGGCGAGCGCGCGTGCGCTGACGTCGGTCCCGAGGACCCGGAGGTCCCAGCCGTCCGTGGTGGGCAGCAGCTCGCGCAGCATCATGGCGATCGTGTAGGGCTCCTCGCCGGTGGAGCAGCCGGCGCTCCAGATACGCAGCCGTCGCGTGTCCTGCGCCGCGCGCAGCAGCTCCGGCAGGACGTGGGTCCGCAGCGCCCGCATCTGCGGAGGGTTGCGGAAGAAGTGCGTCTCCTGGATGGTCACCTCGTCGAGCAGGTGCTGGCGCTCGCCCGGGTCGTCGAGCAGCTCGAGATAGGCGTCGACATCGGCGGCGCCGGTGGCCCGACGACGCTCGGCCACGCAATAGCCCAGCGAGTCGCGGCGGGACGGCTCGAAGGCCAGCCCGGCCAGCCGCGCCAGCAGCGAGCGCAGGCGTTCGAACTGTTCGTCGGTGAGGACCGCCGTCGTCACGGCGCGCGTCCGAGCAGGCCGAGGACGGCGGCCGCCATCTGCTCGATCGGCAGCTGCCGCTCCACGGCGCCCAGGGCGTGCGCGGCGGCCGGCATGCCGTAGACGGCGCTGGTGCCCTCGTCCTGACCGAGGGTGGGCGCGCCGCGGTCGCGCATGGCCTTCAGCCCGACCGCGCCGTCGCGACCCATGCCAGTGAGCAGGACGCCGACGGCGTCGGGCCCGAGGGACTCGGCGATGCTGCTGAAGCTGGCATCGATGCCCGGCACGTGAAACTGCCCGGCGTCCGGCGCAGTCTCCAGCGTGCGGAGCCGGTCGTCCTGCACCAGCAGGTTCCCGCCGCCGGGCGCGATGGTCACGGTGCCGGGAGCGAGGCGCTGCCCGCCACCCCCGACGACGACGGGCAGGTCGATCAGGTCGTCCAGCCAGGACACCAGACCGGGGATGAACCCGGGGGCCATGTGCTGCACCACCAGGACGGCCTGGCTCAGGTCCGCCGGCAGGTCGCGCAGCAGGGTCAGCAGTGCCTGGGGTCCGCCGGTCGAGGCCCCGATGGCCAGGAGCCGGGCGTCGGTGCGCGCTTCGACGCGGGCGGACCCGGGCGGGCACGCCGCTGTCGGGCCGGGGCCGGCCGGCAGCAGCCAGGCCCCCGCCGCGGGGGCGGCCGCCCTCGCCGTCGTGCTCGTCGGGGTGCTTGCCGGGGTGCTCGCCGTCGTGCTTGTCGTCGTGGTCACCGCGGCCGGGGAGCGGCCGGCTCCGAGGGCCGTCCCGACCCGCTCCTGGGGGTGCAGGCCCTGCGTGCGGAGCCGCCCTCTCGGGTGCGTGATGACGCGGATCCTCGACACCATGCGCAGGCGGCCCCGGACCGCAGCGGCGTAGGAGGCCAGTGACCCGGTGTCGTCCGGTCCGGGCTTGGCCAGCACGTCGACCGCTCCCGCTGCGAGCGCCTCGAGGGCGTCGGCGCTGCCGGGGCCGCCCGCGAAAGCGCTGTAGACCAGGATCGGTGTCGGGGTGGCCGCCATGATCAGCTCGATGGCCTCGATGCCGCTCATGACCGGCAGGTCGAGGTCCATCAGCACGACGGCTGGTCGTAGCCGGGCCACCAGCGCGACGGCGTCGCGGCCGTTGCGGGCCTCGCCGCTGACCGTGAAGCCCGGCTCGGCCTCGACGGCGGCGCGCAGGAAGCGCCGCTGGGTCGGGCTGTCGTCGACGACGACCACCTCCAGGTCGGGCTTCGTCACCGCCCGACCTCCCGGCCGGGGCGCCCCGCCTGCTGGTGCACGGTCGACCCTCCGTCCCGTCGCGCTCCGTCGAGCCCGTCGAGCCCCGTCGCAGGTGGATCGGGAGGTCCGGGGAGTTCCTTGAGGCACAGCCGGGTGAACGCGCCCCGCCGCGGATCAGCGCAGCAGGAAGGTCGATCCGCCGGAGCGCAGGGTGCCGGCCCGGCCGAGCACCCGGTAGGTGCCGGGAGCGAGCCCGGCCACCTGGTCGGGGCAGCCCGGGCGCGACCGACGGCCGTTCCAGGTGACGGTGAGCACCCGCAGCTCCTGGGGGGCCAGGACCACCGGCCCGGGCTGACCCCCGGCGGCGCAGTCGTCGCTGGACCAGATGCGATCGGCCCCCGAGTAGACGAGCAGCTCGACGGCAGCCTGCCCCAGGGGGCGGCGGCAGGGCACCTGTCCGGCGTTGCGGATCGCCAGCCGCAGGACGGGGCGCGCACCGACGGCGTACCGCGTCCGTGCCGGCGTGGCCTGGATGCGCAGGACGGCGTCGGTGCAGTCGACGACGGCGGCCGGCGCGGCGCCCCGGGAACCGCGGACACCCCGGGAACCGCGGACGCCGCTGGGCCGCCGGGGGTCACCGGGCCGCCGGGGGGGGCTGCGGGGTACGGCCGGAGCGGCGCTGCCCGCCGTCGGTGCGGGGGCGGCCGTAGGAGTCCGCGGCTCGTCGCCGCCCGCGCCGCAGCGGGCCAGCGCGGCGAGCAGCAGCAGGATCAGGCCCAGGACGACGGCTCGCCGCCGCCAGTACACGCCCGCGGGCAGCGGCCCGACCGGGCGCAGGGACGGCGTCATCCCCGCCAGGGTAGCGACCGTCCCTACTGTGGTGACGGTGGCCGTTCCGACCCTCGCCGAGACGTTGACCGCCTGGTACGCCACCGCTGCCCGCGACCTGCCCTGGCGCCGACCGGGGACCACCGCCTACGCCGTGCTGGTCAGCGAGGTGATGCTCCAGCAGACGCCCGTCGCCCGGGTGGTCCCTGCCTACGAGGCCTGGCTGGCGCGCTGGCCCACCGTGGCCGACCTCGCCGCGGACGAGCCCGGGGAGGCGGTCCGTCAGTGGGGACGTCTCGGCTACCCCCGCCGGGCGCTGCGCCTGCACGCGGCGGCGGTCGTCGTCGTCGAGCGGCACGGTGGACAGCTGCCGGCGCAGGTGGCGGACCTGCTGGCCCTGCCCGGGGTCGGCGACTACACGGCGCGTGCCGTGGCCGCCTTCGCCTTCCGGCGTCGCGAGCCGGTGGTGGACACGAACGTGCGGCGGGTCGTCGCCCGCGCCGTGCAGGGCCTGGCCGACGCTCCGGTGACGCGCCGCGACCTCGCCCTGGTGCAGGACCTGCTTCCGGACGCGGCCGAGGCGGCCGCCGTCGCCTCCATCGCGCTCATGGAGCTGGGCGCGCTGGTCTGCACGTCCCGGGCCCCCCGCTGCACCGCGTGCCCGGTGTCCGAGCGCTGCGCCTGGCTGCTGGCCGGTCGACCGGCGCTGGACACCCCGGTCCGACGACCCCAGGGCTATGCCGGCACCGACCGGCAGGTGCGCGGCCGCCTGCTGGACGTGCTGCGCACCTCCGACGGCGCCGTTCCGGCGGAGCTGCTGGCCCAGGCGTGGGACGAGCCGGTGCAGCGCGGACGGGCGCTGGACGGCCTGATCGCCGACGGGCTCGTCGACCCGCTGCCGGGCGGGGGCTTCGCGCTGCCTACGCGCGGCGGCTGAGCAGCTCGCGCACCACGTCGACGAGGTCGATCAGACGGTCCTTGCGCAGGTAACCGTCGATGGCCGGCTCGGCCGCCGCCCGCTCCTGGAGGTCGAGCGCCGTGCACAGCAGCACCACCGCGCTCTCGTGCGCCCGCTTCATGGCGGGAGCCGCCTGGAGCCCGGTCAGGGTGCCCGCGAGCTGGTTGTCGAGCAGGACGACGTCCGGGCGCAGGGACTCCACCAGGTCGATCCCCTCCTCGGCCGACGGCGTCGAGGCGACCAGCTCGAGGTCGGTCTCGCCCTCGAGCAGCATCTCGATCACCGTGCGGACGATGACGTCGTCCTCCACGAGCAGCACCCGGGTCATGCCGGCACCGGGAGCTCGCGCGGGAAGGTGACCCAGAAGGTGGCGCCCTCGCCCGGCCGCGAGCTGACCCCGACGGTGCCGCCGTGGGCGGCCACCAGCCGCTTGACGATGGACAGCCCGAGACCCTCGCCGGGGAGGCCCGACCGGCGGGTCGATACGGTCCGGGTCCAGCGGTCGAACAGCCGGCCCTGCTCCGCCTCGGCGATGCCCGGCCCGCTGTCGCGCACGTCGAACCGCACGTGCCCGCCCTCCCGCCGCGCGGTGACGGTGGCCGTCCCGGCGTGCTTGAGCGCGTTGCCCACCAGGTTGTCGAGCACCTGGCGCACCATCTCCGGGTCGCCGGCCAGGGAGGCCGGCGCCTCGTCGCCGAGCCATCGGATCGACCCCGGGCGGCCGCTCAGCGACTCGGCGTCCCGGACGACGGCCCGCATCAGGGGGTCGATCGCGACCGCGGCCCATGCCGGCTCCCACGCGGCCGGCGCGGTGCGCTCGTCGGCGAGCAGGCGGTCGCCGAAGCTCTCCAGGCGGGCGAAGGCGTCGACCAGGCCCTGCAGGGAGGTCTCCACCTGGTCGGGCGACATGCGGTCGCGACGCCGCTGCAGCAGCTGCGCGAAGCCCTTGCCCGCACCGAGCGGCGTGCGCATGTCATGCCGGGCCATGTCGACGTCCTCCTGCCGCACGAGCGCCCGCTCGCGCTCGCGCTCTGCCCCCTGCGCCCAGGCGACGGCGGCCGCCGCGTGGGCCGCGAGGTCGACCAGGAGCGACTCGTCGAGCTCGTCGAAGGCGCGTCCGCCCGGGGGGTTGGCGACCGCGAGCTCACCGAGCACGACGTCACCGGCCACGAGCGGCACCGCGGCGAGCGGGCCGATCGGCGGGTGCACCCCGGGCAGCCCGACGCCGAGGGCGTGCCCCCGGATGTCGTCGAGCCGCGCAGGCTGCCTGGTCGACAGCGGCACCGCGAGCAGACCGACCGCCCGGGGCATCCGGTCCGGGAACAGCTCGCGCGGCGCGTCGTAGACGAAGTGGCTGCTGTCGGTGGTGGAGCCCTCGCGCAGGAGCAGCAGCGCGCTGTAGGCCGCCCCCGTGAGCGCCTTGGCCTCGCCGGCGAACGTCTGGAGCACCACCGGCACCGTCGGCTCGGCGCCCAGGAGCCGCCGCGACAGGGCGGCGATACGACGCAGGCCCTCCTCGCGGCGCACCGTGGCGCTGATGTCCCGGAGCAGCAGGACGTGGCGGTCCCCGACCGCGCGGTGCACCGCCGACACGGTCACGACGTCGCTCAGGACCACCTCACGGGTCGGCGCGCCGATGGCGAGCGCGAGCAGCCCGTCGAGCTGCCTCCGCAGCACCGCCGCTGACCCCGGGTCGGCGGCGGAGACCCCGAACAGCGCCTCGGCGATCCCGTTCCAGGCCACGACGGCCTCGCCCTCCAGCACCACGACCGCGTCGGAGGTGAAGGCGAACAGCGCGCCGATCAGGGTTGGGGTCGACCGGCTGCCGCACCAGCGCCCTCCTCGTCGTCGCCGCCCGACGTCGGGAGCACGCCGACCCTAACCGTCTCCCCACCCGCACAACGCGCCAGGGCGGTCCCCCTCGCGGGGAACCGCCCTGGTGGGGGACGACGCGCTACTGGCCCTTGGCCAGATCGACCGGCGGGGCATCCGGGACGCCCGTCGGCTTGGGCTCGGCCCGGAACGTGAAGGTCGGCTCCTTCTCCGCAGCCGTGCCGTCCTGCGCTGCCGGCTCGACGTCGACGACCACGATGTTGCCGGCCACGAGATCACCGAACAGGATCTTCTCGCTCAGCACGTCCTCGATCTCGCGCTGGATGGTGCGGCGCAGTGGACGCGCCCCGAGGACCGGGTCGTAGCCCTTCTTGGCAAGCAGCTCCTTGGCCGCCTGCGTCAGCTCCAGGCCCATGTCCTTGTTCTTCAGCTGGCCGTCGACCCGGGCGAGCATGAGGTCGACGATGGTCAGGATCTCGTCCTGGTTCAGCTGGGTGAACACGACGATGTCGTCGATCCGGTTGAGGAACTCCGGCCGGAAGTGCTGCTTGAGCTCGTCGTTCACCTTCTGCTTCATGCGCTCGTAGGCGCCGGTGACGTCGTTGTCCTTCTGGAACCCGAGGTTGAAGCCCTTGCCGATGTCACGGGTACCGAGGTTGCTCGTCATGATCAGCACGGTGTTCTTGAAGTCGACGACGCGGCCCTGGGAATCGGTCAGGCGACCGTCCTCGAGGATCTGCAGGAGAGTGTTGAACACGTCCGGGTGGGCCTTCTCCACCTCGTCGAACAGCACCACGGAGAACGGCTTGCGGCGCACCTTCTCGGTGAGCTGGCCGCCCTCCTCGTAGCCGACGTAGCCGGGGGGCGAACCCACCAGGCGGCTGACGGTGTGCTTTTCCATGTACTCGGACATGTCGAGCAGGATCAGGCTGTCCTCGTCGCCGAACAGGAACTCCGCGAGGGTCTTGCTCAGCTCGGTCTTCCCGACGCCGGACGGGCCGGCGAAGATGAACGACCCACCGGGGCGCTTGGGGTCCTTCAGTCCGGCCCGGGTGCGGCGGATGGCCTTGGAGACGGCCACGATGGCCTGCTGCTGGCCGATGACGCGCTTGTGCAGCTCGTCCTCCATGCGCAGCAGGCGGGCCGTCTCGGCCTCGGTCAGCCGGACCGCGGGAATGCCGGTCCAGATCTCCAGGACCTCGGCGATCTCCTCGTCACCGACCTCGGCGACGACGTCCATGTCGCCGGCCTTCCACTCCTTCTCGCGCTGGGCCTTCTCGCCGAGCAGCGTCTTCTCCTTGTCGCGCAGGGACGCGGCCTTCTCGAAGTCCTGCGCGTCGATCGCGCTCTCCTTCTCCCGGCGGACGTCGGCGATGCGCTCGTCGAACTCGCGCAGGTCCGGCGGAGCCGTCATGCGGCGGATGCGCATGCGCGAGCCGGCCTCGTCGATGAGGTCGATCGCCTTGTCGGGCAGGAAGCGGTCGGAGATGTACCGGTCGGCCAGGGTGGCGGCCGCCACGAGGGCGGCATCGGTGATGGAGATCCGGTGGTGGGCCTCGTAGCGGTCGCGCAGGCCCTTGAGGATCTCGATGGTGTGCGCCAGCGAAGGCTCGCCCACCTGGATCGGCTGGAAGCGGCGCTCGAGCGCGGCGTCCTTCTCCAGGTGCTTGCGGTACTCGTCCAGCGTCGTGGCGCCGATCGTCTGCAGCTCACCGCGGGCCAGCATCGGCTTGAGGATGCTGGCGGCGTCGATGGCCCCCTCGGCCGCACCGGCACCGACGAGGGTGTGGATCTCGTCGATGAACAGGATGATGTCGCCGCGGGTGCGGATCTCCTTGAGCACCTTCTTCAGGCGCTCCTCGAAGTCACCGCGGTAGCGGGAGCCGGCCACCAGCGCGCCGAGGTCGAGGGTGTAGAGCTGCTTGTCCTTGAGCGTCTCGGGCACCTCGCCCTTGACGATCGCCTGGGCCAGCCCCTCGACCACGGCGGTCTTGCCGACGCCGGGCTCACCGATGAGGACGGGGTTGTTCTTGGTGCGGCGCGACAGCACCTGCATGACCCGCTCGATCTCCTTCTCGCGCCCGATCACCGGGTCGAGCTTGGACTCGCGCGCGGCCTGCGTGAGGTTGCGGCCGAACTGGTCGAGCACCAGCGAGGTCGACGGCGTGCCCTCTGCGGGGCCGCCGGCGGCCTGCGGCTCCTTGCCCTGGTAGCCCGACAGCAGCTGGATGACCTGCTGGCGGACCCGGTTGAGGTCGGCCCCGAGCTTGACGAGCACCTGGGCGGCGACGCCCTCGCCCTCGCGGATCAGGCCCAGCAGGATGTGCTCGGTGCCGATGTAGTTGTGGCCCAGCTGGAGCGCCTCGCGCAGCGACAGCTCGAGCACCTTCTTGGCGCGCGGGGTGAAGGGGATGTGGCCCGACGGGGCCTGCTGCCCCTGACCGATGATCTCCTCGACCTGGCTGCGCACGCCCTCGAGGGAGATCCCGAGGGACTCGAGCGCCTTCGCCGCGACGCCCTCGCCCTCGTGGATGAGGCCGAGCAGGATGTGCTCGGTCCCGATGTAGTTGTGGTTGAGCATCCGGGCCTCTTCCTGGGCCAGGACGACAACACGACGGGCTCGGTCGGTAAAGCGCTCGAACATGCTCATCGCTCCTCACGGGGCGGGCGGGCCACCCGGGTGGTGCACGCTACCCCCGGACGGACGTTCCCACCGGGCGTTGCGGGCGGTCTGCGGTGCCCGGCGAACGACACCGGACATGGTCTCCAACCGCGTGCGGAGCCGGGCCGTTCCCGGGTCGCTACGCCGCCAGCGAACGCACCCCGCAACGGCGCCGGGCCCGCTCCGGAAGGGAGCGGGCCCGGTGTCGGACGTGCCTGCCGCGTCGGGGTTCGGTCCGCGGCGACGGGGTCAGTGCGCGGCGTCGTACGCCTCGAGGACGGTCGAGGCGATGCGGCCCCGCTCGTTGACCTCGAAGCCGTTCTGGCGGGCCCACTCGCGGACCTCGGAGACGTTCGAGGCGCTCGCCGCGGCCGCCTTGCGGCTCGTGCCCCCGGCAGAGCTGCGCCGCGGACCCGCGGCCCCGCTGCGCCCGGCCCGGCGGGAGGCCCCCACGTAGGAGGCGAGGTCGTCGCGCAGGGTGGCGGCGTGCTCCTCGCACAGGTCGATCTCGTAGGACGATCCGTCGAGGCCGAAGGAGACCGTCTCGGTGCCCTCGGTCTCGTCGTCGTGCAGGTCGCACACGAGCAGGACCTGAACCTTCTGCGCCATGGAATCGCTTCTTCCTTCAGCACCGGGGAAATCCCGGCGCGTTCAGGAAAGCGGATTCCCCACCGAAACGCAAATCCCCGCCGGTCTTTTCGTCGAATCGTCAAGAATGGCGTTGTCGGCGGCGCCGCGACGTGGCTCGGGAAGGGTGCGGAGCAGGCGCCGGCGCAGGCCCTCGGCCGGCAGGGCCCGGTCGTAGAGGAACCCCTGGGCGAGGGGGCAGCCCAGCTCGCGCAGCCGGGCGGCCTGCTCGGGCTGCTCGACGCCCTCGGCCACCACCACCAGGTCCAGGCTCTGCGCCAGGCTGAGCACGGCCCGGGCCAGCGCCTCCTCACGCGGACCCCGGTGCACCTCCCGCACGAACTCGCGGTCGATCTTGAGGATGTCGATGGGCAGTCGCGGCAGCAGGCCCAGTGAGCTGTAGCCGGTACCGAAGTCGTCGAGCGCGACCCGGACCCCGAGCTGCCTGAGCCGGCCGAGGCGGACCGCCGCGGTGTCGGCGTCCTCCACGACGGCCGTCTCGGTGATCTCCAGGACCAGCTGGTCGCTCGGCAGACCGCTGTCGACCAGCGCGCCGTGGACGTCGTCGATGAGGGACCCCGAGGCCAGCTGAACGGCGGAGACGTTCACCGACAGGGTGGGGGCGTGGAGCAGCCGACCGGCGGCCGCGTCCCGGTGCCAGGCACCCACCACCGCGCACGACTCCCGCAGGACGTGCCGGCCGAGGGCGCCGATCGAGACCGCACTGCTCGGCAAGGGGCACGAACACCGACGGCGGCACGGCGACGCCGTCCGGGCGCACCCACCGGGCCAGGGCCTCCACCCCCCGCAGGGCGCCGGTGCGCAGGTCGATGACCGGCTGGAAGTGCGGGACGATCTCGCCGCGGGCCAGGGCCTCGCGCAGCTCGGACTCGAGGTCGAGCCGCCGCAGGACGGCCTCCCGCATCGACGGCTCGAACAGCATGCGGCTGCCCCGGCCGCCCTCGCGCCGCCGGGGGGCGAGCTCCTTGGCGGCGTACATCGCGACGTCGGCGTTGCGCAGCAGGTCGGCGGGGGTGTCGCCCGGCCGGGCCAGGACGACGCCGAGGCTGGCCACGACGAGAACCTCCCGGCCGTCGGCCAGCGCCGTCCCGGTCGCGGCCAGCAGGAGCCGGTCGGCGGCGGCGAGGGCCTGCTGCTGGGTGCGGACCCCGGGCAGGACGACGGCGAACTCGTCCCCGCCGAGCCGGCCGACCGTCTCACCCGGGTGGGTGGCCGCCGCGAGCCGGTCCGCCACCTGGCACAGCAGGCCGTCGCCGGCCTCGTGGCCCAGGCTGTCGTTGACGGCCTTGAAGCCGTCGAGGTCGAGCAGGGCGACGGCCACGTGTCCGTCCACCAGGGCCGCCGCGGTCCGGGTGGCGAGCAGGGCCCGGTTGGGCAGGCCGGTGAGGGGGTCGGTCTGGGCCAGCTCGAGAAGCTGGGCGGTGCGCTCGGCGACGACCGACTCGAGGTCGTGGGTGAGCCGGCCGTTCTCCAGCATGGCGGTCAGCTGGCGCGCACCGGCCACGGTGACGACGACGATGAGCAGCGACCCGGCGACGCCGTCGATGGGCGCTCCCCGCAGCCGGTCGACCACGGTGGCCAGCACCGCGAGCGCCACCGGGAGGTAGGGCAGGCAGGTGCGCAGCGTGCTGTGCCGCCGCACCGGGAAGTCGTCCTCGCGCAGGGAGCGCTGCGCCGCGGCACCGCCGGCGAGGAGCAGGAAGCCGAGGCCCCAGGCAGCGTCGACCGGGCCGCCGGGCGACCACCCGCCCGACTGGGCGAGGGCGCCGTAGACGAGGTGCCCCGCGGTGCCCGCGGACACCCAGCCGGCCACGAGAAGCAGGGGCACCGCCGTGGCCCGGTTCGCCCGGGCGAGCAGGAGGACGACCACGGTCAGCAGCACCACGTCGAGCAGGGGATAGGCCAGACCGAGGAGCTGGGCGGCCCGGAAGTCGACGTCGGCGTAGGTCGACTGCAGGGCCACCCGCCACGCGGCACTCAGCAGCGAGGCGCCGACCAGGACGCCGTCGCCCAGCAGGCGCAGCCGACCCGACACCGGGCGGGGCGCCTGCGGGTGCACCAGCAGGGCGGTGACCGCCAGCGGGACGGCCAGCAGGTACCCGACGTCGGGGGGGCCGGGAAACGGCACCGCGCCCCTCGGCCCGAGCTCGAACCAGCACCACGCGGCCTGTCCGCCGGCCCAGGTGAAGGCCGAGGCGGCCAGCAGGGCCCAGCTGAGGGAGAGCCGGCCGTGGCAGCGGCGGGCGGCCAGGGCGCAGGCGGCGGCGGCGGTCAACGGCGACAGGAGGTTGCCGACGTCGTCGACGACGATCGCGACCGGGGAGCCCGGGACGGCGAGCAGCACGCCGAGGTAGCCGAGCCCGCACAGGGCGACGACGGAGGCGGTCAACGCGTGTGCGGACCGCCGGATCATGACCCAGCGTCGACGGTCGAGAGCGATCTGCACATGACCCGAAGGGACTAGTTGCGGTTCTCGCCGCCCAGGGAGCGGTGTCAGCCCGCCGACCTCAGCCCTCGGGCTTGACCAGAGGGAACAGGATGACGTCGCGCACCCCGAGGCCGGTCAGCAGCATGAGCAGCCGGTCGATGCCCATGCCCTGACCACCCATGGGCGGGCAGCCGTGCTCGAGCGCGCGCAGGAAGTCCTCGTCGAGCTGCATCGCCTCGGGGTCGCCGCCGGCGGCCTTGCGCGACTGCTCGGTGAGCCGCGCCCGCTGCTCCACCGGGTCGACCAGCTCGGAGTAGCCCGTGGCGAGCTCGGTCCCGGCGACCACCAGGTCCCAGGCCTCGGCCAGCCGGGGATCGTCGCGGTGCGCCCGGGCCAGCGGCCGGACGCTCACCGGATAGTCCCGCACGAAGGTCGGGGCGAGCAGCTCGTCCTCGACCAGCTGCTCGTAGAGCTCGAGCACCACCTCGCCCTCGTCCCAGGTGGGCTGCAGGGCGACCTCGTGCCGCGCGGCCAGAGCCACCAGGTGGTCGAGCGGCGTCGACGTGGTGACCTGCTCGTGCACGGCCTCGCTCACCAGCTCGTGCAGGGTCGCCGTGCGCCAGGGCTGCTCGAGGTCGATCTCGCCGCCGCGGCCGTCCGGGACCACGGTGCGCCCGACCGCGCGAGCGCAGGCCAGCACCATGTCGCGGGTGCGCTCGGCCACCGTGTCGTAGTCGCCGTAGGCCTCGTAGAACTCCAGCATCGTGAACTCGTTGGAGTGCGTGGTGTCCCAGCCCTCGTTGCGGAAGTTCTTGCCGATCTCGAAGACCCGGTCGATGCCGCCCACCACGGCCCGCTTGAGGTAGAGCTCCAGAGCGATCCGCAGCGTGACGTCGAGGTCCCAGGCGTTGACGTGGGTGCGGTAGGGCCGCGCGGCCGCCCCCCCGTGCACGACCTGAAGCTGCGGGGTCTCGATCTCGACGTAGCCGGCGTCGTGCAGCTGGGCACGGACCGTGCGCACGACGGTGGCCCGGTCGAGCGCCGCCTGCCGACTGGCCGGGTTGACCAGCAGGTCGAGGTAGCGCTGGCGCACCCGCGCCTCGGGGTCGGTCAGGCCGTGGTGCTTGTCCGGCAGCGGTCGCAGGGCCTTGCTGGTCAGCGCCCAGTCGGTCGCCAGGACGCTCAGCTCGCCGCGGCGGCTGCTGATGACCTCGCCCGTGATCCCCACGTGGTCGCCGAGGTCGACATCGGACTTCCAGGCCGCCAGCCGTTCCGCGCCGACCCCGTCGAGGCTGACCATGACCTGCAGCTGCACGTCCCCCTCCTGCAGCGAGGCGAAGCAGAGCTTGCCCCCCACGCGGGACAGCACCACGCGCCCGGCGATGCCCACGGTCTCGCCGCTGGCCGTGTCGGTGGCGAGGTCGCCGAACCGGGCCCGGACCTCCGCCAGCGACGTCGTGCGCGGGTACCCGAGCGGGTAGGGCGGCGTGCCGTCGGCGACGAGCCGGTCGTACTTCTCCCGGCGGACCCGCACCTGCTCCGGGAGGTCATCGGTCGGACTCGCGTCGGTGTCGCTCACTGTCGAAGGCTAGCGGCGGCCCCCGCATCCGGGATCACCAGGTGACGAGCATCTTCTTCACGCCGTAGTTGATGCCGTGGGTGTCCATGACGACCTCCTCCACGGGGGTCGCCAGGCGCAGGTCGGGGAACCGGGCGAACAGCCGGGAGAGCACCGACCGCAGCTCGGCCCGCGCCACGTGCTGGCCCAGGCACTGGTGCACCCCGAAGCCGAACGCCAGGTGGCGGGCGATGCCTCGCCCGACGTCGAGCACGTCCGGCTCGTCGAACGCACGGGGGTCACGGTTGGCCGCGGCCATGGACACGACGACGAGCTCGCCGGCCGCGATCTGCTGGCCGCCGATCGTCAGGTCCTCCGTGGCCACGCGTCCCAGCCCGAACTGCACGATGGTCAGGTAGCGCAGCAGCTCCTCGACCGCGGGGGCGATGCGCTCCGGGTGCGCGCACAGGTCCGCCCGCTGGTCCGGGTGGGTGAGCAGGGTGAGCACGGACAGCCCGAGCATCGCCATCGTCGTGTCGTGGCCGGCGAACAGCAGCAGCACGCCGATGCCGATGATGTCGGGATCGGTGAGGGTCGACCCCTCCTGCTCGCTCTCCCGGACCAGGTCGGCGATGAGCCCGACGGCTGCCCGGCTCGGCCCGGCGCTGGCCCACCAGGCCGGCGATGTAACGCATCAGCCACTCACCGCCGACGCGGCGCTCCTCCGGGGGGCGACCGAGGTCCATCATCGCCTCGGTGGCGTGGTGGAAGCCGTCCCGGTCGGCGTACGGGACGCCGAGCATCTCGCAGATCACCAGACAGGGAACGGGAAGCGTCAGCGCCTCGACGACGTCGACCGGCCGGCCGCCGGACCCCAGGGCCGCCATGGCCTCGAGCTGCTCCTCCACCACGCGGTCGATGTAGGGCTGCAACTGCGTCGCCACGGCCCGCGGGGTGAAGGCACCGGCGACGAGCCGGCGGTGCACGCCGTGGGCCGGCTCGTCCATGCGGGCGAAGACGGTGCCGATGCCGCTGCCGCTGTCGGCCCCGTGCTCCGCCTCGCCTGCGCCGTCCCCCTCGGACCCGCCGCCGTGGTGCTGCACGTCGTGGCTGGGCATGTTCTCCACGCTCATCCGGGGATCGGCGAAGACCTGGCTCGCCTCCTCGTAGCGCGTGGCCAGCCACCCGACGACGCCGGTGGGGAACCGCACCCGCACCAGCGGCTGCTCCTCGCGGAGCTGGGTGTACTCCAGCGGCGGGTCGAGCAGAGCGGTCCGGGTCACCGGCATGGTCGGCAGGGCGTCGCTCACGGGGAGGACCTCTCGTCCAGCACGACCATCGAGGTCGCCGTCGGATGCAGGCCCGCACCCTCGCGCACCCCCGGCAGCGAGGGCAAGGACGGTCGGGGCGCTAGGTGTTCTTCTCGAAGACCAAGCGCAGGCCGATCAGGGTCAGGTCGGGCTCGTGGAGGCTCACCGTCGCGCAGTGCTCCACGACGAGCACGGCCAGGCCGCCGGTGGCGATCACCGTCGGGGTGCCGTCGAGCTCGGCCAGGATCCGCGTCACCAGCCCGTCGACGAGCCCGGCGAAGCCGTAGAGGATCCCGCTCTGCAGGACCTCGACGGTGTTCTTGCCGATGGCATTGCGGGGCGCCACCAGCTCGATCTTGCGCAGCTGGGCGGCCCGGGAGGCGAGCGCCTCGACCGAGATCTCGATGCCCGGCGCCACCGCTCCGCCGAGGAACTCCCCCCGCTCGCTGACGACGTCGATGTTGGTGCCGGTGCCGAAGTCGACCACCACCACGGCGCCCCCGTACAGGTGGTGCGCAGCCAGGGTGTTGACCAGGCGGTCGGCGCCGACCTCCTTGGGGTTGTCCACGAGCAGGGGCACCCCCGTGCGCACCCCGGGCTCGACGATGACCGTGGGGACCTCGGCGTAGTAGCGGCCGAGCATGGTGCGCATCTCGCGCAGGGCCGCCGGGACGGTCGAGCAGACCGCCACACCGGTGACGGTGTGCCCGTGCAGCAGTCCCCGGAAGGACAGCATCAGCTCGTCGGCGGTGGCCCGGGCGTCGGTCTTGATGCGCCACGTGTGCTGGATCGCCTCGCCCTCGAAGACCCCGAGGACGGTGTTGGTGTTGCCGATGTCGATCGTGAGCAGCACTACAGCTCCAGCCGCAGGTCGACGCCCAGGTCGAGCACCGGGGCGGAGTGGGTGAGCGCGCCGACCGCGAGGAAGTCCACGCCCGTCTCGGCGACCCGTCGGGCGACCTGGAGCGACAGCCCACCGGAGGCCTCAGTGAGCACGGAGCGCTCCCGGCAGAGCCGGACGCTGGCGCGCAGGTCGTCGTCGGTCATGTTGTCGAGCAGCACGAGGTCGGCGCCCGCCTCGAGCACCTCGCGCACCTGCTCGACGGTGTCGCACTCGACCTCGACCGGTAGCCCGGGGAAGGCCTGGCGGACGAGGTCGAAGGCCGCGGCCACGCCCCCGGCGGCGACCACGTGGTTGTCCTTGACCAGGGCCGCGTCCGACAGCGACATCCGGTGGTTCACGCCACCGCCCATGACCACCGCGTGCTTTTCCAGCGCGCGCAGGCCGGGGGTGGTCTTGCGGGTGTCGCGGATGCGGGCGCCGGTGCCGGCCACCGCGTCGACCCACTCCCGGGTCAGGGTGGCCACGCCCGACAGGTGGCAGAGCAGGTTCAGCGCACTGCGCTCGGCGGTGAGCAGGTCGCGCACGGCTCCGCGGACCTCGAGCACGGGCTCGCCGGCGACGGCGTCCTGGCCGTCGCTCCCGACGACGCCGTAGCGCGGGGTGCCGAGCACGACGTCGAGCACGGCCATGGCCGCCCCGAGCCCGGCCAGCACGCCCGGACGGCGCGGCACGAAGGCGGCCGTGCCCTGCAGGTCGGCCGGCACGGTCGCGACGCTGGTGACGTCGACGCCGCCGGCGAGGTCCTCCTCGACGGCGCGACGGGCGAGCCCGGCGACGGCGGCCGGGTCCAGCCCCGCCCCGGTGAGGACCGCCACGGTGGGGCCGGACAGGGTCGGGTTCACAGCTTCTCCCGGAAGGTGGTGCCGGACAGGGTGGTGACCAGGTGGCCGCGCCAGGCCTCGTCGGCGTCGGGGAAGTCCTCGCGCCAGTGCGCCCCGCGGGTCTCCTCACGTCGCGACGCGGCGGCCACCAGGGCGGAGGCGACGTCGTGCAGGTCGGTCGCCTCCCAGGCCGCCGGCGCGGGGGCGTCGCTGGTGCGGCCGCCCAGGACGGCCACCGCCGCGGCCGCCGCCGCGAGCGAGGACCCGCTGCGCAGCACGCCTGCTCCCAGCGACATGGCCCGGCCCAGCTCGGGCCGCACCGACTCCTCCAGCAGCACGAGGTCGGCCCCGCCGTCGACCGGCACGCCCTGCTCGGGCAGGCCGCGCAGGAGGTCGTCACCGATCCTGGCCGCGAAGACCAGCCCCTCGAGCAGGCTGTTGGACGCGAGCCGGTTCGCGCCGTGCACGCCCGTGCAGGCCACCTCGCCGCAGGCGTACAGCCCAGGCACCGACGTCCGTCCGTCGAGGTCGGTGACGACGCCGCCGCTGGCGTAGTGGGCGGCGGGCGCCACGGGGACGACCTCGGTCACCGGGTCGACCCCGGCCTCGCGGCACCGCGCCACGATGGTCGGGAACCGGGCGAGCAGGGTGTCGGCCCCCAGGTGGCGGGCGTCGAGGAACACGTGGTCGGTGCCGCGCGCCAGCATCCGGCGGTGGATCGCCTTGGCCACGACGTCGCGCGGCGCGAGGTCGGCCAGCGGGTGGTCCTCGACCGTGATCACCCGGTCCCCGAGGTCGTCGACGAGGAAGGCGCCCTCTCCCCGGACGGCCTCGCTGATCAGCGACTGCTGCCCCACCGCGTCTCCGAGGAACAGCGCCGTGGGGTGGAACTGCACGAACTCGAGGTCGGCCACCTCGGCGCCGGCGCGCAGGGCGAGGGCGACCCCGTCACCGGTCGACACCACCGGGTTGGTGGTGCTGCCGAAGACCTGCCCCATGCCCCCGGTGGCGAGCACGACGGCCCGGGCGTGCACCGCGCCGACGCCGTCCTGGGTTCCCTCCCCGAGCACGTGCAGGGTCAGCCCCACCGCGCGGCCCTCGGCGTCCTGCAGCAGGTCCAGCACGAGCGCATGCTCGACCAGGCGGATCCGCGGGTCGGCCTGCACCGCCGCCACCAGGGCCCGCTGCACCTCCACGCCGGTGGCGTCCCCGCCGGCGTGCACGATGCGGTCGCGGTGGTGACCGCCCTCGCGGGTGAGCGAGAGCTCGCCGTCCGGGTCGCGGTCGAACGCCGCTCCGAGCGCGATGAGCTCCCGCAGCCGCTGCGGCCCCTCGGTCGTCAGGACCCGCACGGCGTCCTCGTCGCACAGCCCGACGCCGGCCACGAGCGTGTCCTGCAGGTGCTCCTCCGGGCTGTCCTCGGGCGACAGGGCCGCGGCCACGCCACCCTGCGCCCACCGGGTGGAGCCGTCACCGACGAGCACCTTGGTGACCAGCAGGACGCTGCCGGCGTCCGCCGCGTGCAGGGCGGCCGTCAGCCCGGCCACGCCCGAACCGACCACGACGACGTCGGCGGAGACGACCCAGCCGGGAGGGGGTGCGAGCAGTCGTCTCCGGGTCACCAGACCAGGGTGGGGTCGTCGTCGTAGGACCCGGTGCGGGCCACCCGCGGGTCGAGCACGTCGAGGTCGCGGCCGCTGGTGAGCCCCGACGACGCGAGCGCCTCGGCCGGGTCGTCGCCGGTGCCGGTGATCCGGTTGTCGGCGTCGACGAAGACCACCCGCGGCTTGCGGGTGCGCGCCTCGGCGTCGTCCATCTGGCCGTAGCCGATGAGGATGACGAGGTCGCCCGGGTGCACGAGCCGGGCGGCCGCACCATTGATGCCGATGATGCCGCTGCCGCGCGGACCGGTGATGACGTAGGTCTCCAGCCGCGCCCCGTTGGTGACGTCGACGATCGCCACCTGCTCGCCCTCGAGCAGGTCGGCGGCCTCCATGAGGTCCTCGTCCACGGTGACCGAGCCGACGTAGTGCAGGTCGGCCTGCGTCACGGTGGCGCGGTGGATCTTGCTCTTGAGCATGGTGCGGAGCATCAGGCGTCCTTCAGGAGGCGGTTGTCGAGCAGGCGGGTCTCGCCGACCCGTGCGGCGACCACGAGCAGGTCGCCGTGCGGGTCCACCTCGAACGAGCCGCTGTCGACCCGCTCGAAGTAGTCGGTGCGGACGCCGGGCTCGGCGTCCAGGGGGCCGCGGTGCCCGGCGGCCAGGGCGCGCGACAGGGCCAGGCCGGCCGTGCGCTGCTCCGGGGTCAGGTAGCGGTTGCGGCTCGACAGCGCCAGCCCGTCGCGCTCGCGGACGGTCGGGACACCGACCACCTCGACCGGGACGTCGAGGTCGTGCACCATCCGCCGGATGCAGGCCAGCTGCTGGGCGTCCTTCTGCCCGAACAGCGCGACGTCGGGTCGCACGAGCTGCAGCAGCTTCAGCACGACGGTCAGCATGCCGTCGAAGTGCCCGGGCCGGGAGGCGCCCTCGAGCACCCGGCCCAGTCGTCCGGCGGTCACGGTGACGACGGCCTCGCCCCGGTAGACGACGTCGGGGGTGGGGGTGAAGACGACGTCGGCGCCCTCGCGCTCGCAGACGTCGAGGTCGGCCTGCAGGGTGCGCGGGTACCGGTCGAGGTCCTCGCCCGCACCGAACTGCAACGGGTTCACGAAGACGGTGACCACGACGCTGTCGGCCTGCGCACGGGCCTGCCGGACGAGTTCGGCGTGGCCCTCGTGCAGCGCCCCCATGGTCATGACGACGGCCACCCGTCCGGGCAGCCCGGACCGGGCGGCGGCGAGGTCGTGCCGACTGTCGACGACCCTCATGCGAGCACCGCCAGCAGCTCGCCGGCGTCCAGGACGTCGAGCCGGCCCGACGCCAGGGCGCGGTCGGCCGTCAGCCGGGCCATCGCGAGATAGGCGGCGCGGGCCTCGGGCGGCAGGACCTCGAGGTGACGGCGGACCGTGCCGGCATCGCCGCGCGCGACCGGACCGGTCAGCGCGCCGTCACCGGACCGCAGCGCCCCGTCGAGCGCGGCGCTGAGCAGCGGGGCGAGGACGGCGGACGGGTCGGCCACCCCGGCGGTGCGCAGCAGGTCGGCCGCACTGGCGACGAGGGTGACCAGGTGGTTGGCGCCGTGGGCCAGGGCGGCGTGCCACAGGGGTCGGAGCGCGTCCTCGACCCACACCGGCTCGCCCCCGCACTCCACCACCAGGGCCTCACCCACGGGCCGGAGCACCTCCGGGGCGGTCACCCCAAAGGAGGCCCCGGCCAGGCGCGCGAGGTCGACGGCGGTCCCGGTGAACGGCAGCACCGGGTGCAGCGCCAGGGGCAGCGCGCCGAGCCGCGTCGCGGGCTCCAGGACGGCCAGCCCGTGGGCACCGCTCACGTGCGCGACGAGCTGGCCCGCGCGCAGGGCACCGGTGCCGGCCAGGCCCGCGACGAGGTCGGCCAGGGCGTCGTCGGGCACGCACAGCAGCACCAGCGAGGCGGCCCGGGCGACGTCGTCGGCCGGGAGCAGCGGCACGCCCGGCAGCAGCGCCTGCGCCCGGCGGCGGCTGGCCTCGGAGACCCCGGAGGCGGCGACCACCACGTGCCCGGCCCGGCCGAGCGCGGCCCCGAGGACGGCGCCGACGCGTCCGGCACCGACGACGCCCACGGACAGGCGTGAGCTCGCGGAAGACTGCATCAGGGGCCGTTCCAGTCCTGGGAGGGGTACCGGACGAGGTGCGCCCGCAACGGTACGCGCGCCCGGCCCGGCGTCCAGCGCTTGTGATCGACTGCACAGGTGCAGCCGTGGAGCCGGGCCTGGACCCGGGCGCTCTACGGGCCCGGCGGCTTCTTCCTGCGCGAGCGCCCCACCGACCACTTCCGCACGAGCGTGTCCGCCTCCCCCTGTTCGCCGAAGCGGTCCGGGTGCTCGCCGGCCGGGTCGACGACGCCCTGGGCCGGCCCGACCCCTTCGACCTCGTCGACGTCGGGGCCGGCCGGGGCGACCTGCTGCGGGGCCTGCCCGACGTGCCGGCGCGCTGGCGGCTGACCGGGGTGGACCTCGCCGCAGCCGACGTCCCCTTCCGGTGGCTGTCCGAGGTGCCTGCCGTGACCGGTCTGCTGTTCGCCAACGAGTGGCTCGACGCCGTGCCGCTCGACGTCGTGCAGGACGGGCGGCTCGTGCTGGTGGACGAGCAGGGACGGGAGTCCCCGGGGCGCGGTACGACGACCCGTGGCTGGACAGGTGGTGGCCGGTCGGCGACCGCCGGGAGGTCGGCCGCACCCGCGACGACGCCTGGGCGCACGCGGTGCGGGCAGGTGGAGCGCGGCCTGGCGGTCGCCGTCGACTACGGCCACCTGCGTGCCGCCCGGCGGCCGACCCTGACCGGCTACCGGTCCGGCAGGCAGGTGGCCCCGGTGCCCGACGGCTCCTGCGACCTCACCGCGCACGTGGCGCTGGACAGCCTCGCCGCCACGACCGGCGCCCGGCTCCTGCCGCAGCACGAGGCCCTGCGGCACCTCGGCGTCGACGCCGCGCTCCCCGACCCCGTGACGGCGGCCGGGCTGCAGCGGTCCTCGCAGGCACGCACCCTGCTCGACCCGCAGGGTCTGGGCGGCTTCTCGTGGGTCGTGCAGGAGGTCGGCCTGCCTAGGCTGCTGCCGTGACGACCCGCAGCGTGCTGGCCGGGGTCGGGGCCGCCGCCCACGGCGCCGACGTCGTGCTCGACCTCGGCAGCACCCACCCGAGCACGGCCGGCGGCCTGCAGCTGCGCCTGGTCCTCGACGACGACGTCGTGGTCTGCGCGGAACCCGTGGTCGGCTTCCTGCACCGCGGCGCCGAGAAGCTCTTCGAGGTCCGCGACTACCGGCAGGTCGTGGTCCTCGCCGACCGGCACGACTGGCTGTCGGCCTTCGGCAACGAGCTCGGGGTGGTGCTGGCGGTCGAGCAGATGATGGGGCTGGTGCTGCCCGAGCGGGCCGCCTGGCTGCGCGTGCTGCTGGCCGAGCTCGACCGCGTGCTGCACCACCTGGCGTTCTCCCCCGTCTCTCTCGGCTCCACCCGCGCGGAGCGGGAGGCGCTGCTGGGCCTGATGGAGGAGGCCACCGGCGGCCGGGTGCACGTGGGCTTCAACCGGGTCGGCGGCCTGCGCGAGGACCTGCCCGCGGGGTGGACCGGGCGGGTCCGGGACGTCGTCGAGCAGGTGCGACCGACGGCGCAGGCCCTGCTCGACCGGGGGCGCGACACCCTGCCCGCGGGTCTGGGCGTGCTGAGCGGGCCGGCCGCGCGGTCCTACGGCGCGAGCGGACCCGTGGCCCGGGCGAGCGGGCTCGACCTCGACCTGCGGCGCGACGACCCGTACCTCGTCTACCCGCAGCTGTCCTCGTTCCGGGTCGTGGTCGGGGCGACCGGGGACAGCCGCGCGCGCTACCTCTGCCTGCTCGAGCAGGTGCTCGTCTCCCTCGACGTGGTGACCGAGTGCCTGGCGCGCCTGCCCCGCGGGGAGGTGTCGGTGAAGCTGCCGAAGACGGTCAAGGCGCCGGAGGGCTCGGCCTACAGCTGGACCGAGAACCCGTCGGGCTCGATGGGCTGGTACCTCGTCAGCAAGGGGCAGAAGACGCCGTACCGCCTGGCCATGCGCACACCGTCGTTCGGCAACGTCTCGGCCCTGCCGGCGCTGCTGCCCGGCACCCGGCTGCAGGACGTCCCGTCGGTGCTCGCCTCGCTGTTCTTCGTGGTCGGGGACGTCGACAAGTGACCGACCTGCTGCAGTGGCGACGAACGGTCGCCGAGCTCTACCGGCGGGTCCGGGAGACGCCCGACCCGGAGCAGGCCCATGCGCTGTGGGTGCGCGAGCGGGCTGCCCTGTTCGCGCACTCCACGGTGTCGCCGTCGCGCACGGCGCGGCTCGTCGTCGCGCCGTACGACCCGGCCTTCCGTGTCGTGGCCGCCCTCGACCCTGCCCCCGCGGCACGGATCGAGGTGGCGACCGGGACCGACGGCGTCGTGCCGTTCGAGCGGATCGGCGTCCTGTCCACCCCCTGGGGACCGCTCGACGCCTGGTGGCTCGCCTCCTACGGCGGCGGCCTCTGGCTGCCGGTGCACGGCGGCCGCGACGCCTACGGCGGCGGCCGGTACCTGCTCGACACCGTCAAGGGCGCCGACCTCGGCGGCGACCGCGACGGGCTCGTGCTCGACCTGAACTTCCTCTACAACCCCTCGTGCGCCTACGACGAGGCGTGGGCCTGCCCGCTGGCCCCGCCCGGCAACCGGCTGCAGCTGCAGGCGCGGGTGGGCGAGCTGCAGCCCCTCCGGTAGGGCGGTCGGGCAGCGGTCAGCGGGTGCCCGCGGGGGCGGCAGAGCTCAGCGAGCCGTCGCTGGAGAACACCAGCCCGACCTGGACCTTGCCCTGCTTGAGCGCCTCCTTGGTCAGCGGACCGCCGGCGTCGAGGGCGACGAACTCGGAGAACTCGATGCCATAGGTCTTCTCCAGACCGGGCTGGCAGAACGGGCGGGTGGGGCACTCGGGCGGGCCACCGAGAACGAGGTCGCCGTCGAAGCCCTCGAGGTCGGACAGGGTGGTGAGGTCGTGGGCCTCGGCGAAGGTGCGGGTGACCGCGAAGGCGTTCTGGTCCTGGGCCTTCGCCGGGGTCAGCACCGTCAGGCCGGTGGCCTCGGCGAGCGGGGTGAGCGCCGCGACGGTCGCGTCGAGGTCACCGCTGGCGAGCGCGGGCGCGTCCGGGCCGTTCTTCTTCTTGTTGAGGAACTCCGTCAGGGTGCCGACGTACTCGGCGGCCACCTGCACCTCGCCGCGCTGCAGCGCCGGGAGGTAGACCTCGCGGTTGGTGACCGGCTTGACCGTGGCCTGGAAGCCCGCCGCGTCGAGCACGGTGGCGAACAGGTTGCCCAGCACCTGGTTCTCGCTGAAGCCCGCGGCCATGACCACGACCTTGCCGCTGCCGCCGGACAGCCCGGTGGTCAGGGCGCTCTGCGCGGCGTACTCCTGCGCGACCTTGGCCGGCGTCTGCCGGTCGACGTCGACCTTGCGGTTGAGCGCGATGAGGTCGGTCGTGGTGAGCGCGGCGCTGACCCGGTCGAGCGCGGTGCGCAGGGCCGGGGTGAGCGCCTTGGTGTTCACCACCGGGACGATGTTGTCGACGGTCTGCAGGTTCTTGTCGTCCTGCAGGACCACGATCTCCTCGCCCGCGCTGCTGACCTGCGTGCCGGACGTCGCGCCGTCGCTCCCGCCGCCGCAGGCGGTCAGGGCCAGGGCCAGTCCGAGGGTGAGCAACGAGCTACGGGTCCGCGACATGGCCGCCTCCTGTGTCCCGGCGCCAGGCGCCGCGTGTCCGGCGGGAGATCCCGCGACCGGAAAGGCTAGACCGGTCGGGCCCGGACGGCACGCCGACCCGGGGTCACGAGCCGCTGGAGGACGCCGAGCGCCCCGTCGACCGTCAGCGCGAGCGCCGCCACCAGCAGCCCACCGGCCGCGGTCATGCCGGGGTCGGCCCGGCCGAAGCCGTCGGCGACGAGGCGCCCGAGGCCGCCTCCGCCGACGTAGGCAGCCAGCGTGGCGGTCGCGATCACCTGGACCGCGGCGGTGCGCACGCCGGCCGCCAGGAGCGGGAGGGCCAGCGGCAGCTCGACCCGGCGCAGCAGCTGCCCCCTGGTCATGCCCATGCCGCGGGCCGCCTCGCGCACCTCCGGGTCGACGTCGCGGACGCCGACGTAGGCGTTGGTGAGCAGGGGCGGCACCGCGAACAGCACGAGGGCGACGACGGTGGCCCGGTCGCCGAAGCCGACCGGGGTCGCCACCAGCAGCACGAGGACGGCGAACGTGGGCACGGCCCGGCTGGCGTTGGCCAGCGCGATGACAGCGGTGCCGCCCCGCCCGCGCGCCCCCAGCCAGAAGGCCACCGGGAGGGCCAGCAGCAGCGCCAGGCCCAGGGCCAGGCCCGACACGGCGAGGTGCTCCGCGAGGCGGGCGGGCACCCCGGAGGGGCCCTGCCAGTGGTCGGCGTCGGCGAGCCAGTCGACGGTCTGCGAGAACGTCCCGCCGCTCATCGCCGCGTCCACGGCGTGAGCAGCCGCTCGACGAGCAGCAGCAGCAGGTCGGCCACCAGGGCCAGCAGCACGCACAGCACGGTGCCGGTGAGGATCTGCGCCCGGTAGAGGTTGTTCGCGAAGCCGTCGAGGACGATCTGTCCCAGGCCGCCGTTGCTGACCACCACGCCCACCGTCGTGAGCGCCACCGTCGAGACCGTCGCCACCCTCAGCCCGGCGAGCACGCTCGGCAGCGCCAGCGGCAGGTCGACCCGCCGCAGCACCTGGCTGCGGCTCATCCCCATGCCCCGGGCGGCCTCCCGGACGTCGGCGGGCACGCCGTCGAGGCCGGCCAGCACGTTGCGCACCAGGGCGAGCAGCGCGTAGCCGGTCAGCCCGATCACCACGGTGGTGCCGGTCAGGCCGGTCACCGGGGCGAGCACCGCGAACAGGGCCAGCGACGGGACCGTGTAGAGCACCCCGGTGGCCCCGACGACGGTCCCGCGCAGGCGCGGCACCCGGCGGGCGAGCAGCGCCAGAGGCAGCGAGAGCAGCAGGGCCAGCAGGACGCTGGTGGCCGTCAGCTCGACGTGCTGCCGGGTGGCGGCCAGGACGGCGTCGCCGTTGGCCCGCAGGTAGTCCAGGCTGAACCAGGGGTTCATGCGCGCCCTGCCCGGGTGGCCGGTGCGAGGATGGGCGGATGGTCGACCGGCACGGCACGGACGGTAGCCCGATGATCCGCCTCGAGGCGGTCGGCAAGAGCTACGACGACGGGACGACCGCCGTCGACGGCCTGTCCCTCGACGTCGCCCGCGGCGAGCTCTGCGTGCTGGTCGGCCCGTCCGGGTGCGGCAAGACCACGACGATGAAGATGATCAACCGGCTGGTCGAGCCAACCTCCGGGCGCGTCCTGCTCGACGGCGACGACGTCGCCCACCTCGACCCGGTGCAGCTGCGCCGCCGGGTGGGCTACGTGATCCAGCAGGTCGGGCTGTTCCCGCACCAGAGCGTGCGCGACAACGTCGCCACCGTTCCGCGGCTGCTCGGCTGGAAGCGCGCCCGGACGCGCACCCGGGTCGACGAGCTGCTCGAGCTCGTCGGCCTGGACCCCTCCGCCTACGGCTCCCGCTACCCGGCTCAGCTGTCCGGTGGGCAGCGGCAGCGGGTGGGCGTCGCCCGGGCGCTCGCGGCCGACCCGCTGGTGCTGCTCATGGACGAGCCCTTCAGCGCCGTCGACCCGGTCGCCCGCGGCCGCCTGCAGACGGAGTTCCGGCGGGTCCAGCAGGCCCTCGGCACGACCGTCGTGCTCGTGACGCACGACGTCGACGAGGCGGTGCTGCTCGGCGACCGGATCGCCGTCCTGCGCGAGGGAGGTCACCTGGAGCAGTACGCGACGCCCACGCAGGTGCTGGGCGCGCCGGCGTCGCCGTTCGTGGCGTCGTTCGTCGGGGACGACCGGGCCGTCAAGCGGCTGTCCGTCACCGCGTTGGACCCGTCAGCCCTGGACCCCTCCCCCTCGGTGGGGACGGGCGACCCCGCCACCGTCACGCTCCCGGACGACGCCGACCTCGGGCAGGCCCTCGCGGCCCTGCTCGCCAGCCCGGACGGCCGGGTGGAGGTGGTCGGCCGGGACGGCGCCCGGAGAGGGGTGCTGACCGCGGACGTGCTGCTGGCTCAGTCCCGGGCGGCGGGGGCGTCGTCGGGCTCGCCCGCGCCCTCCTCCGCCGGCGCCGGCTCGGTGTCCGGGTCGGACGCGGGCGGGGTGCCCCCCGAGCGCTCCTCGATGACCTCGCCGAGGTAGCGGACGACCACGGCGAACACCGCCGCGACCGGGACGGCGAAGAACGCCCCGGCGATGCCGAACAGGCTCCCGCCGGCGGTCACCGAGAGCAGCACCACCGCGGGGTGCAGCGACAGGCTCTTGCCCTGCAGGATCGGCTGCAGCACGTTGCCCTCGATCTGCTGGACCAGCACGATCAGCGCGATCACGAGCAGTGCCGTGGTGCTGCCGTTGCTGACCAGGGCGATGAGCACCGAGAGCCCACCGACGACGAACGCCCCGACGATCGGGATGAAGCCACCGAAGAACGTGAGCACCGCCAGCGGCAGGGCGAGCGGCACGCCGAGGACCAGCAGGCCGATCCCGATGAGGACGGCGTCGACCAGCCCCACCACCGCCTGCCCCTGGATGAAGCTGCCGAGGACCACCCAGGAGCGGGCGAGCACGACGTCGAGGTGCCGCCCGGCCTGCTGACCGACCAGCAGGCGCAGCCACGGCAGGAACCTCGGCCCGTCCTTGAGGAAGAAGAACGTGAGCACCAGGGCGAGGAAGAACGTGACCAGCCCCGAGCCGACGGCGCCGACCCCCGACAGCACCCCCACGGCGATGGCCGACGCGCTGCCGCGCAGCTTGTCGGTGGCCTGACTGACGGCCCCGTCGACCTGACGCGGATCGAGGTTCAGCGGCGGTGCCGTGACGATCTGCTGCAGCTCCTGCAGTCCGCCCACGGCGCTGCTGCTGATCTGCCCGACCTGGTCGACCACCTGCGGCGCGAGCCCGGCGAACAGCCCGACCAGGGCCAGCAGCGACCCCAGGACGACGATCAGCGCGGCGAGGGCCGGCGGCACGCGGTGGCGTCGCAGCCACGCGGTCGGGGTCCACAGGACGCTCGCCAGCAGCAGGGCCAGGACGATCGGCAGCACCACGACGTACAGGTCGCCGAGGACCCGGAAGACGAGGTAGCCGCCGAGCGCGATGAGCACCAGGCGCAGGCTCCAGGTGGACAGCCACGCGATGCCGGCCCCGATGTCGGCGCTGCGCTCGCGGTCGGCGTCGGAGCCCCGGACGAGTCGCGGAGGAGGGTCTACGGAAGGGGCCACCGGCGCAGCCTGCCCGACCCGACCTCGTCTACGCGCGCAGGTACTCCAGGAACCTGGCCCGGACGAGCGGCTCGTCCTCGCCGAGGTCCTTGCCGAGCATCTCGCGACCGAGCTCGACCAGCTCGGTGATGCTGCCCGTGAGCGATCCGGACGAGCCGTCCTCACCGGCCAGCGCCCGCGAGGCCCGCAGGTGCTTGGCGAGGTCCCAGAAGAAGCCGACGTCGTGGGCGGTCTGCGCCTTGTCGAAGGCGCGGACCCGCAGCTGCTCGGTGGTCAGGTCGTCCAGGTCGGTCATGCCGCAGAACCTACGTCGGGGGTGCGGCAGGCGCGCTCGAGCAGCAGGGCGCCGCCGACGAGCAGCAGCGCCGCCCCCACCGTGACCCCGCTGACGACCGCGTCCGCGCGGGCCTGCGGCGCCTGCAGGGGCAGCACGTGGGCGAGCAGCCCGCCGTACCCGCCGACGAGGAGGGCACCGCCCGCGGAGGACGCCCGTGCCAGCGCGGCCGCCCGGGCCACCTGCAGCGGGTGCATCGACCGGCCGGACACCGGGCCGCGCAGCCGGGCCCGGACGGCCCGGGCCAGACCGAGCTCGAACACCGCCAGCAGCGCCAGCGGCACCGGGGCGTAGCCGGGCAGCGGGGGCAGCGCGCCGTAGCCGGGCCGGGCGAGCAGATAGGTCACCACGGCGACCCCGGCGGCGAGCGCCACGAGCACCCACGGCCGGGTGGGGGTCACCGCCCGACCCGCTGGACGCCCTGGTCGCCCAGCACCGCGAGCAGGTCGGCCACCCGCCCCTGCGGGAGCGCGGCGTCAGGGTCGAGGTCGAGCCAGGGACGGAGCACGAACGCGCGCTCGTGCGCCCGCGGGTGGGGCAGCAGCAACCCGGCCGGCACGGTGCCGGTGGCCACCACGACGTCGACGTCGAGCGTGCGCGGCCCCCAGCGGACCTCGCGGGTGCGCGCGGCCGCCTGCTCGGCCTGCTGGGCGCGGGCCCAGGCCTGCTCGGCGTCCCACGGGACCACGCACACGAGGTTGAGGAAGGGACCCTGCTCGACGCCGCCGACCGGGGCGGTCTCGTAGCAGGGCGACACCGCGGTGGGCTCGAGCAGGAGCAGGGCGGCCCGGAGGTGGCCCTCGCGGTCCCCGAGGTTGGACCCCAGGCTCAGGACCGCGGTCACGGCCGGGTCACCGTGACGGCGACGTCGTCGAAGGCCAGCGGGATCGGCGCCGACGGCTTGTGCACCGTCACCTCGGCGGTCCCCACCCGGGGGTCGGCCAGGCAGACCGCGGCCAGGCGCTCGGCGAGGGTCTCGATCAGGTCGACCGGCTCGCCGGCCACGACCTCGGCGAGGGCGAGCGCCAGGCCGCCGTAGTCGACGGTGTCCTCGAGGTCGTCGCTCGCGGCGGCCTCCCGCACGTCGACGGACAGGACAGCGTCGATGAGGAAGTCCTGGCCCTGCTCCCGCTCGGCCGGCAGCACCCCGTGGAAGCCCCGGACCCGCAGGCCACGCAGCGCGATCCGGTCCCTCATCGGCCGGCCCGCACGGCCGCGACCACCCGGACGGCGTCTGCGGAGGGGCGGACGTCGTGGACCCGCACGCCCCAGCCTCCCGCGGCGGCCACGAGGGTGGTGATGGCCGCGCTGGCGGCGTCGCGCTCCTTGGGCGGCCGGGGCCGGCCGTCGGCGTCACGCAGCAACGACCCGAGAAAGGCCTTGCGGGAGGCGCCGACCAGGAGCGGCCGACCGAGGGCGGTGAACGCGTCGAGCCGGGCCAGCAGGGCCCAGCCGTGCTCGGCGGTCTTGGCGAAGCCCAGGCCCGGATCGACGATGATCCGGCGGATTCCGGCGTCCGCGGCGGCCGCCACCCGCGCCTGCAGCTCGGCGAGCACCTCGGCCACGACGTCGCCGTAGTCGGCCCGGGACTGCATGGCCTCGCTCGGACCGCGCCCGTGCATGACCACGTAGGGCACGTCCAGCGCGGCGACCGTGGCGAGCATCTCGGGGTCGCCGGTGCCGCCGCTGACGTCGTTGACCATGGCCGCCCCGGCCTGCACGGCGGCCCGGGCCACCGACGCGCGCACCGTGTCGATCGACACGGTCGCGCCCCGCTCGGCCAGCCCCGTCACCACGGGCAGCACGCGGCGCAGCTCCTCCTGCTCGGCGACCCGGCCGGCGCCGGGGCGGGTCGACTCGCCCCCCACGTCGAGCAGGTCCGCCCCCGCGGCCAGCAGCCGCACGCCGTGGTCGACGGCGGAGACGGCGTCGGCATGGTCGCCCCCGTCGCTGAACGAGTCAGGGGTGACGTTGACGACGCCCATCACCAGCGTGCGGGAGCGGGCGCCGTCGGGGGGCAGCAGCACCGGCCTAGGAGGCGGGGTCGGTACCCGGCGCGCGCCGACGTCGGACCGGAGCGCTCCCGGTGTCGGCCTCGCGGTTGACCTGCGACGGCCGCCGGCGGGGTGCGGTGGCCGGGCTGGTCTTGGACAGCGAGGTCTTGCGCCGGCTCGAGACCTTGCGGCCCCGCGCGAGGTCCTCCAGGTCGGCCGGGCCCATGACCGCGAGCTCGGCCGCCGTGAGCACGGGCGGGCGGGTCGACAGCGGACGGCGGCCGTTGGCCGTGGGGTGCTGGCGGTGCGGACGCTTGGCCACGGGCGCGAAGATCTCCAGCACCTCGTCCTTGGTCAGGGTCTCCTGGTCGAGCAGCTTGAGCACCATGTCGTCGAGGACGTCGCGGTACTCGACCAGAATCTCCCAGGCCTCGTGGTGGGCGGTCTCGACCAGCGCGCGCACCTCGGCGTCGACGACGGCGGCGACCTCCTCGGAGTAGTCGCGGCCGTGGCCCATGTCGCGGCCCATGAAGACCTCGCCGGACTCCTGGCCGAACTTCACCGCGCCGAGCTTCTCGCTCATGCCGTACTGCGTCACCATCGCGCGCGCGGTGGCCGTGGCCTTCTCGATGTCGTTGCTGGCGCCGGTGGTGGGGTCGTGGAAGACCAGCTCCTCGGCCGCCCGGCCGCCCATCGCGTAGGCCAGCTGGTCGAGCAGCTCGGCCCGCGACTGCGAGTACTTGTCCTCCTCGGGCAGGACCATCGTGTAGCCGAGGGCCCGGCCGCGCGGCAGGATCGTGATCTTGTGCACCGGGCTGGTGTTGGGCAGCGCGTGCGCGACGAGCGCGTGACCGGCCTCGTGGTAGGCGGTCACCTTCTTCTCGCGCTCGTTCATCAGCCGGGTCTTGCGCTGCGGACCGGCCATGACGCGGTCGATCGACTCCTCGAGCGTCGCGTTGGTGATCTGCTTGAGCCCGGTGCGCGCGGTGAGCAGCGCCGCCTCGTTGAGCACGTTGGCGAGGTCGGCGCCGGTGAAGCCGGGGGTGCGCCGGGCGATGACCTGCAGGTCGACCGTGGGGTCGAGCGGCTTGCCCTTGCCGTGCACCTCGAGGATCTGGCGGCGACCGGCCATGTCGGGCCGGTCGACGGCGATCTGCCGGTCGAAGCGGCCCGGGCGCAGCAGCGCGGGGTCGAGGATGTCGGGCCGGTTGGTGGCAGCGATCATGATGACGCCGCCCTTGACGTCGAAGCCGTCCATCTCGACGAGCATCTGGTTCAGGGTCTGCTCGCGCTCGTCGTGGCCGCCGCCCATGCCGGCGCCACGGTGGCGGCCGACGGCGTCGATCTCGTCGATGAAGATGATGGCCGGCGCGTTGGCCTTGGCCTGCTCGAACAGGTCGCGGACCCGGCTGGCGCCGACGCCGACGAACATCTCGACGAAGTCCGACCCGGAGATCGAGTAGAAGGGCACGCCCGCCTCACCGGCGACGGCGCGGGCCAGCAGGGTCTTGCCGGTGCCGGGAGGGCCGTAGAGCAGGACGCCCTTGGGGATCTTCGCGCCGACGGCCTGGAACTTGGCGGGGTTCTCCAGGAACTCCTTGATCTCCTGCAGCTCCTCGAGCGCCTCGTCGGCACCGGCGACGTCGGCGAACGTGGTCTTCGGGGTGTCCTTGCTGACCAGCTTGGCCTTGGACTTGCCGAACTGCATGACCCGGCTGCCGCCGCCCTGCATCTGGTTCATGAAGAAGAACAGCAGACCCAGGATGATGATGAAGGGCAGGAACGACAGCAGGAGCGAGACCAGCAGGCTCTGCTCGCTGACGGTGACGTCGTAGGTGACGTCGTTGTCGTCGAGCGCCTCGGCGAACTGCCGGCCCTGGTCGAACAGGAACTTCGCCTGGAGCTTGTCGCCGTTCTTCAGGGTGACGCGGACCCGCTGCTCCTTGTCGAGCAGCACCGCCGTCTGCGCCGACCTTGTCGGTGCTGCGCACCTCGCCCGCGCTGATGGCGGACAGCACCCGGGAGGTCTCGACGGTCTTGTAGCCGCCGTCCCCCCCGAGCCCGCTGGACAGGGCGAGCACCACCAGGATGCCGAGGGTGATGTAGAGGAACGGGCCGCGGGCGTACTTCTTCAGGTTCACAGGTGTCCTCGCGGGGCGCAGGGCCCCGTCCCTCCAGACGGCGAAGTGGAGCGTGACGGTACCGGCGGGACCGTCCTCCTGGCCAACGGACGCGGAGCGGACGGTGTTCCGTCGCGGCGCCTCAGGCGTGGGTGCGGTAGACCGCGGGCCGCAGGACGCCGATGAACGGCAGGTCGCGGTAGCGCTCGGCGTAGTCCAGGCCGTAGCCCACGACGAACTCGTCCGGGATGTCGAACCCCACGTACTTCACGGGGATGTCGACCTTCTGCGCCTCCGGCTTGCGCAGCAGCGCGCACACCTCGACCGAGGCCGGCCCGCGCGACTGCAGGTTGCGCAGCAGCCACGACAGCGTGAGGCCGCTGTCGATGACGTCCTCGACCACCAGCACGTGCCGCCCGGCGATGTCCTTGTCGAGGTCCTTGAGGATCCGCACGACGCCGCTGCTGCTCGTGCTGCTGCCGTAGCTGCTGACCGCCATGAACTCCATGGACACCGGCACCGTGAGCGCACGGGCGAGGTCGGCCATGATCATGACCGCGCCCTTGAGCACGCCCACCAGCAGCACCTCGCGACCGGCGTAGTCGGCGTCGACGGCGGCGGCGAGGGCGGCCACCTTCGCGGCCACCTCCTGCTCGCTGGCGACGACGCGCTCGACGTCCGGATGGCTCGACTGCCGCGGGTCGGGGGAGGTCACGGGGCGACGGTAGCCGCCGGCTGATCACCCACGACCGCGAGGCGCCCCGCCACCCGGCGCAGGGCCACCCCGCCTGGCAGCGCCACCGGTCCCTGTCCCCGCCAGTCCTCCACCAGGTCGCGCAGGGCGAGCACGTGGGTCGAGGTCACCGCCCGGCCGCACGCGGCGACGGCGAGCCGCTGCAGCGCCCGGGCCCGGAGCGCGGCCGGCAGCGCCGCGAGCTCCGCGCAGTCGGCCGTGCTGGGGGTCAGGGCGTCGAGGGCGTCGGCGTCCTCGCGGGCCTGCCTCGCGCTGCGGGCGAGCGCGGCGGCCACCCCCGGGCCCAGGGCGGCCTCCAGCGCGGGGAGCGCCCCGGCCCGCACCCGGACCCGGGCGAAGGCGGGGTCGGCGTTGTGCGGGTCCTCCCACGCCGACAGGCCGGCCTCCGCGCAGGCGCGCCGCACCAGGGCGCGCTCGAGGGCGAGAAGCGGACGCCGCCACGGCCCGCGCACCGCGGCCATCCCGGCGAGCGAACGGGTCCCGGCGCCCCGGGCCAGCCCGAGCAGCACCGTCTCGGCCTGGTCGTCGAGGGTGTGGCCCAGCAGGACGGGCAGCCCGAGCGTGTCCAGCAAGGCGTACCGCAGCGCCCTGGCCTCCCCCTCGGGCCCGGTCGAGCGACGACCCTCGGGGCGCGTCGTCGGCAGGTCCGCCGCGGTGAGCACCCGCACCTGCAGGCCCAGCCCCGCGCACTGCTCCGCGGCCCGCGCGGCCACCCGGTCGCTCCCGTCCTGCAGCCCGTGGTCGACCACGACCGCCCGCGCCCCCGGCCGCTCGAACGCCAGGCCGGCCGCCAGCGCCAGGCTGTCCGCCCCCCCGCTGACGGCGGCGACGACGTCGCCCGGCACGCCGACCAGGCTGCGCCGCACGGCCCGGCGGACCGCGGCCGTCGCCGCGGGCGGACCGGGCACCTCAGGCCGCGGCGGGACCGTGCACGCGGCGCACCCAGTCGTGCGGCGCCCGGATCTCGGCCCGGGTGGGCAGCGTCTGCGGCGACTCCCACACCCGGTTGAAGCCGGTCATGCCCACGGCGGCCACGGCGGCGTCGACGAAGGCCTTGCCCTCGGCGTACTGCAGGGCCTTGAGGTCCAGTCCGAGCAGGTTCCGCAGCAGCCGGTCGACCAGGCCACCGCGCTCGCGGCGTCGCTCGTCGAAGCGACGCCGGATGAGCGCGACGCTCGGGACGACCGACGTGCCACCCCGTCCATCACGTGCTCGGCGTGACCCTCGAGCAGGCTCATGAACGCCGTCACCCGCTCGAGCACCTCCTGCTGCTCCGGGCTCTGCAGCAGTGCCGCCAGCGAGCCGCCCTCCCGTACGGCGCCCGGCGCCCGGCGCACGACGTCCCGCGCCCTGGCCAACAGGGCGGAGGGGTCGTCCAGCGACGAGGCCGACAGCAGCGCGTCGATCTCGCTGCGGACGTGGTCGTGCAGCCACGGCACCGCGGTGAACTGGGTGCGGTGGGTCACCTCGTGCAGCGTGACCCAGAGCCGGAAGTCGTGGGGGTCGACCCCCAGGCGGCGCTCGGTCTCGACGATGTTCGGCGCCACCAGCAGCAGCCGACCGGGCGTCCCGCTGGCCGTGAAGGCCTCGTACTGGCCCAGCACCCGGCTGGACAGGAACGACAGGACGCCGCCCATCTGCAGGCCCGCCGCCGTGGCGGTGGCCCTGAGGGCGATGGCGCTCCGCTGCGTGTCCAGGAGCCGGTGGGTGAGCGGGTCGAGCACCACGCGGAAGCCGTCGACGTTGGCCTGCGCCCAGCCACGGCGGTCGACCACGGTGGCCGGCTCGGGCTCCCCCGGCGGCACCAGACCGGTGACGTCGCGCACGTGCTGCTCGGCGCTCACCGCGAGCTCCCGCAGCTCGGCGACCACCGCGTCGGCCTCGGGGCGGGTCAGCTGCGGGCCGGCGGGCGCCAGGCGCGCGGCCGTGCGGACGGCGAGGTCGTAGTCGATGGCGGCGCGGGCGGACGGCACCCGTCGACGCTACGCCGCAGCGCCGTCAACCCGGCGCCGTCAACCCGCCGCCGTCAGCCCGGCGCAGACCGACCGGCTCAGACCGACGAGGCTCAGACCGACGAGGCTCAGCGGCAGCCGCACGAGGCGAGCGCCGCCGCGAGGCGGTCCAGGGCGCGCTCGGCGGCGCGGGTGGCCCCGATCGGGACCGCGTCCGCGGTCAGGTCGAAGGCGAGGAGCCGTCCGTCGGCGGTGCGCACCAGGCCGGCCAGCGCGCTCACCCCGAGCAGGGTGCCGGTCTTGGCGCGCACCACCCCGGCGGCCGGCACCGACGGGCCGGACCGGTAGCGCCGGGCCAGGGTGCCGTCGAACCCGGCCACCGGCAGCCCCGACAGCACAGGGGCCAGCCGGGGCTGCTCTCCCCCGGCCACCGCGGCGAGCAGCCGGGTCAGCCCGGCCGGCTGCACCCGGTCCAGGCGCGACAGGCCGCTCCCGTCGGACAGGTCGACCGCGGCGACGTCCAGCCCGGCGGCGGACAGGACGCGGCCGAGCACGGCGGCGACGGCGGCGGCGGCTCCGGAGAAGGTCGGGGCCTCGCCCTCGGCCAGGGCCACCTGCCGGGCGAGGGCCTCGGCGAGGTCGTTGTCGCTGCGGGTCAGCATGGCCTCGACGAGCAGCGGCACCGGCGGGCTCTGCACCGAGGCCAGCACCAGGGCCTGCTCCGGCGCCGTCGTGCGGGCCACCGGCGCGGCGACATCGAGCAGGCGCGCCAGCACCTGCCCCGCGGCCAGGGCCGGGTCGGCCGACCGCGGCCCGCGGCCCGGCCGCACCCGCCCGCCGTCGACCATCAGCGCCGTGACCGGAGCGACGTCGCCGGAGGTCACGTACGTCGGCTTCCATCCCGGTCCGAGCCGCGGGCCCGGCCAGGCGGAGTCGTCGACGAGCACCCGGGTCACCCCGACGCCGGACAGCTGGGTGGCGAGGTCGGTGAGCCGGGCCACCCGCGGGTAGCCGGCGTCGGCGTCGGGACCGGCCAGGGAGCTGTCGCCGCCGCCGACGAGCACCACCTCACCGGGACCGGCGCCGGCCACCACCCGGGTGCTGATGCGCAGAGCGGGGTCCAGTGCGGTGAGCGCCGCGACCGCGGTCGCGATCTTGGCCGTGCTCGCCGGCACCACCCGCACGTCCGCCCGCTGCTCGAGCAGGGGCTCACCCGTGCGGACGTCGACCACCGACACGGCGAGCGCACCGCCGAGGGCCGGGTCGGCCAGGGCTCCCGCCACGACGGCGGCCAGACCGGCGGGGCTCGGCACCGGACCGTCGTCGGCCAGGGCGGGCAGCAGCGGGGTCAGCCCCTGCGACGGGGCCGGTAACGGGACGTCGGGAGCCACCGGCGCGGCATCGTCCCGGGCGCCGACGACGGCCCCGGCCGCTCCGAGCACGCCCACCGCGACGGCCCCCGCCAGGGCCCTTCGCCCGAACCGCACGCCGTCCTCCTGCACCCCGGTCCCGGCCGCCACCCGTCGTGCGGGAGACTGGTGGCGCTGTCCGAACGACCAACCGTCGTCATCGTAGGAGGAGCACGACCCGTGGAGTTCGACGTCACCATCGAGATCCCCAAGGGGCAGCGCAACAAGTACGAGATGGACCACCACACCGGTCGCATCCGACTCGACCGCCGCCTGTTCACCTCGACCAGCTACCCCGCCGACTACGGCTTCGTGGAGGACACCCTCGGCGGCGACGGCGACCCCCTCGACGCCCTGGTGCTGCTCGACGAGCCGACCTTCCCCGGCTGCCTGATCCGCTGCCGCGCCATCGGCATGTTCCGGATGACCGACGAGGCCGGACCGGACGAGAAGCTGCTGTGCGTCGTCGCCGGCGACCCCCGTCAGGAGCACCTGAAGGACATCGCCGACGTCAACTCCTTCGACCGCCTGGAGATCCAGCACTTCTTCGAGGTCTACAAGGACCTCGAGCCCGGCAAGAGCGTCGAGGGCGCCGAGTGGGTCGGGCGCGCCGAGGCCGAGGCCGAGGTCCTGGCCTCCCGCAAGCGCCTGGCCGACGACCCGCACGCCGTCGACCACGTCGGCGAGCCGGTCAGGCGCGACGAGCACCTCGACGACCTCCACCCCCGGCCGACGGCCAAGGACTGAGGTCCGGGGGCTAGACCACCCGCTCGCCGTACATCTGCCCGAGCGGCTCGCGCAGGATCTCCAGGCGCGCGCCGTCCGGGTCGGTGAAGTAGACCGACGTGCCGCTCTCGTGCAGGTGCTCCACCCCGGCCGCCGTCAGGTTGGCGTGCACCCGGTCGAACTGCTCGGAGGTCACCGACACGGCCACGTGGTGCAGCCCTCCGAGCACCTCGGCGTACGGGCCGAGGTCCAGACCGGGCAGGTCGAAGAAGGCCAGCGCGTTGCCGTTGCCCAGGTCGAAGAAGAAGTGGGTGGAGCCGGGGTAGTCGCGGTTCTCCGTCACATGACTGAGCGGGAACAGCAGGACGTCCTGGTAGAAGCGCACGGTCCGCTCGACGTCGGCGCACAGCAGCGCCGTGTGGTGCAGCCCGCGCCCTGCACTGACCGGTCGGGCCTGCGGCGGACGCAGGTGCTCGGCGACGATCTGCTGGCGCCTCAGCGCCAGGGCCTCCACGGGGGTGCTCATACGGGAACGGTAGGGCCGACGACGAGGAGGGGCACGTGGACGTCTCACAGGTATTGCTGCTGTGCGTGTTCGCCTTCCTCGCCGGAGGGCTCGACGCGATCGTCGGGGGCGGCGGACTGGTGCAGCTGCCCGCGCTGCTCGTCGTGCTGCCGACCCAGCCGGTGGTCGCCCTGCTCGGCACCAACAAGCTCGCGTCGATCGTGGGGACGACCTCGGCGGCGGTCCACTACAGCCGCACCGTCACGGTCGACTGGCGCCAGGCGGTGGAGATGGCCCTCGCCGCGTTCGTCGGCTCCGCCCTCGGGGCGCTGCTGGCCACCCGCGCCGACAGCAGCCTGCTGCGTCCCGTGGTGCTCGTCGCGCTTGTCGTCGTGCTGGCCTACACCCTGCGGCGGCCCGCCCTCGGGGGCGTCGAGGCGCTGCGGCTGACCCGCCCGGCCCAGCGGACCGTCGCGGTCGGTGGCGGCGCGGTGATCGGGCTCTACGACGGCTTTGTCGGCCCCGGGACCGGCAGCTTCCTCGTCTTTCTGCTGGTCGGCGCCGTCGGGCTGTCGTTCCTGCACGCCAGCGCCACGAGCAAGGTGGTCAACGCGTCGACCAACCTGGCTGCGCTCCTGCTGTTCGCCGCCGGGGGCCACGTGCTGTGGGGGCTCGGCGCGGCGATGGCCCTCAGCAACCTCGCGGGCAGCCAGGTCGGCGCCCGGCTCGCGGTGCGACGCGGCAGCGCCTGGGTGCGCCGCGTGTTCGTCGTGGTGGTCGGGGCGCTGGTGGTGAAGCTCGCCTTCGACCTGCTCACCTAGGCGGGGCGGCGCCGATCAGGGCTCGACGATCTCCAGCACCCCGGTGCGCACGTCGTAGAGGGCGCCGGCCACGCTGAGCTCACGCGGCAGGAACGGCCACGAGCGGATCCGCTGGACGTCGCGCGCCAGCGCGGCGCGCTGGTCGGGCATCACCGAGAAGTGCAGGCTGCGGGCGTCCAGGCCCGACCGGTCGGCCAGCAGCTGCTGGACGTCGGCCTCCGTCTTGCCGGTCATGGCGCACTCGGTGTGGGCGACGACGAGGACCCGGTCGACGTTGAGCAGGGCCGTCGCCAGGACGAGCGTGCGCAGGACGTCGCTGGTGACACGGGCCCCCGCGTTGCGGATGATCTTGGCGTCACCGCGCCCCATCCCCAGCATGTGGAGCGGCTCGATCCGCGAGTCCATGCAGGTGACGACGGCCAGGCCCCGGGCCGCCTGGCCCGGCTTGCCCTCGTCGTGGAAGGTCTGCGCGTAGGCGCGGTTGCCGGTGAGGATGTCGTCGAAGGCGGTCACCCCGACATCGTGGCAGAGCAGGAGAACAGGCCCGAGGGGAGGGCCACCGCCTGGACCGGCACGTCGTGCTCCTCCGCCGGGAGCAGCTGCGCCAGCTCGCCCTCGTGCAGCAGGGCGACCAGCCGCCCGGTGGCGCGCGGCAGCGCCCGGTCGTAGCTGCCCCCGCCCCGGCCGAGCCGCGTGCCCCTGCGGTCGACCGCGAGGGCCGGGACCAGCACGACGTCGCAGCCGGCCAGGGCGTCGACGCCGAGCAGCGGACCCCCGCCGAGTCGGCGCCAGTCGAGGTCGCGGTCGGGCAGCAGCACGGGCACCAGGACGTCGTCGTCGAGCGGGGGGACGGGCTCGGTGCCGAAGGGCAGGTAGGCAGCCACCCGTGCACCGGCCAGCAGCGGGGCGAGCAGGGCCGACCGGGCGAGGTCGCCCTCGTGCCGCTGCTCCGGGCCCAGGTCGAGGCGGGCGCGCTCGGCCGCCCGGCGCAGGGCTGCCTTGGGTGAGCCATCGGTGGACACCTGCCGAGGATGCCCTGCCCGGTCCTGCAAAACGGCTGGGCATCGGTGGCGCTCCCCGGGACGCCTGCCGAGCGCGCGCTCCCGTGCGACGACGGGCGTCAGCGCTTCTCGCAGGCGATCTTGTCCTTGTCGCGGTCCAGTCCCTTGTTGAAGCTCATGGCCTTCTGGAAGTCCGCGTTGTTCTTGCGGAAGGTGGTGACCGGCCTCGCCCCGGCGGCGACCTTGTCCTTGGCGGTCGTCGTGCCGACCCCGTGCGTGAACTTCTTGTTGTAGTTGGTGCAGTTCTTGTAGAGGTCGGGCATGGCGGCGTGCGCAGCGGTCATCGGGGCCAGGGCCAGTGCGGCGGCGGCGAGTCCAGCGGCGAGGCGTGGTGTCATGCGCGCCATGCTCCCGGAGCGCGGGGGTCAGGGCAAGGGTGGTGCGCGCATCGCGCAGGAGTCGACGCACCCGCCCGGACTCGACGGGGGTGGTGGATGGAGCCGCCTGTCAGAATCGAACTGACGACAACCTCATTACGAGTGAGGTGCTCTACCGACTGAGCTAAGGCGGCACTGTGCGGTGGTGCTGCTCGTGCGGTCCAGACTCTAGCGGAGGACTCCGGCGCGGGCCCGCTCAGCCGGCGCGCAGCGCGAGGGCCATCGCCTCGACGGCGAGAAGCGGCGCCACGTTGGCGTCGAGCGCCGTCCGGCAGCCCCCGATGGCCTCGATCCGGTGCAGGGTCGACGCGGGGGTGGTGGCCCGGGCGATGGCGGCGGCCTGCTCGCCGAGGTCGACGTGCACCAGCGCCGAGCCCGTGCCGAGCTGCACCGTGAGCACGTCGCGGTAGAACGCGGTGAGGTCGACCAGCGCCCGGTCCAGGGCGTCGCGCAGGGTGCGGGTGGTCCGGCTCTTCTGCTTCTTCTCCAGCTCCTTGAGCGCCCCGGCACCACCCCGCGGGGTGCCACCGGTGTAGCCCTTGCCCGTCGCCCCTGCGCCGAGGGCGGTGGCCAGCTCGGTCCGCTCCGCGTCGTCGCGGCTGCTCGCCAGGCGCTTGGACTCCTCGGTGGCGGCGTCGACCAGGGCCGCGGCCGCCTCCAGCGCGGAGCCGATCGACTGCAGGGAGCGCACCATCGACAGCACGTCCTGGCGCTCGCGCCGGGACTGCTCGTCGGTGGCCAGCCGGCGGGCCCGGCCGACGTGCCCCTGGGAGGCCCGCGCGGCGAAGGCGGCCATGGCCGGGTCGACGCCGTCGCGCCGGACAAGCACCTCGGCCACCGCCTCCGGGGGCGGGGTGCGCAGCGGGGCGAGTCGGCAGCGCGACCGGATGGTCGGCAGCAGGTCCTCGGCGCTCGGCGCGCACAGGAGCAGGACGCCGCGGGGCGGAGGCTCCTCGATGGCCTTGAGCATGGCGTTGGCGGCCTCGTCGGTCATCCGGTCGGCGTCCTCGATGAGGGTCACCAGCCAGCGGCCGAGGCTGGGCCGCCGGGAGCCGTGGTCGACGATCTCGCGGGCCTCGTTCACGCTGATCGACAGTCCCTGCGGGGCGACGACGGAGACGTCGGTATGGGTGCCGTGGAGAGCCTGCACGCAGCTGGGGCAGTGCCCGCACCCGGGGTCGGCGCTGCCGCTGGTGCACTGCAGGGCCGCTGCGAACGCCCGCGCGGCCGTCGAGCGCCCCGAGCCGGGCGGACCGGTGAACAGCCACGCATGGGTCATGCCGCGGCCATCGCCGCCGTCGACCACCTCCGCCGCAGCCAGGGCCGCCGCGCGCAGCTGCGCGACCACGGCCGCCTGGCCGACGAGGTCGTCCCAGACGCTCACGGCGCGGTCCGGCCGGCGTGCAGGTGGTCGCCGAGGAGCCGGCCGACCCGGTCGCGCAGGGCCTGCTGCACCACCTGCGGCTCGCCGTCGGCGGGGACCACGAGGTAGCGGCCGGGGTCGCGGCGGGCGAGGTCGAGGAAGCCCTGGCGCACCCGCTGGTGGAACGCGAGCGACTCCGCCTCCAGCCGGTCCGGCTCACCGGTCTGCCGGGCGCGGGCCAGCCCGATCGCAGGGTCGACGTCGAGCAGGAGCACGAGGTCGGGGCGCAGGCCCTCGGTGGCGAACTCGCTCAGGTCCTCGACGTCACGGGCGGTGAGCGCCCGCCCGGCGCCCTGGTAGGCGAGCGAGGAGTCGACGAACCTGTCGGTGACCACCACCGCTCCGCGCTCCAGCGCCGGGCGCACGACCGTGGCCACGTGGTGCGCGCGGTCGGCGGCGTAGAGCAGCGCTTCGGCCCGCGCGCTCACCGGCTCGCCGCCCAGCAGCAGCGCCCGCACCTTCTCCCCCAGCGCGGTGGCGCCCGGTTCGCGGGTGACGACCACCTCGTGGCCCAGCTCGCGCAGCCACCCGACCAGCAGGTGCGACTGGGTCGACTTGCCCGCCCCCTCGCCCCCCTCCAGGGCCAGCAGCGTGCCGGCGAGCTGCGGACGACGGGCGCCCCGGCGCAGCAGGCCCAGGAGGTCACCGGCCAGCGGCACCCCCGGGGTGTCGTCCATCTGCCGGAACGACGCGACACCCACGCCGATGGCCAGCAGCCCCCCGACAAGCAGGGTGACGGCCACCCCGTTGACCGTGTAGACCGCGCCGCCGGGCAGGTCGATCTCACGCCGTCCGATCGCCCCGGAGACGAAGGGGGTGACCCCGGTGACCAGGAGGAGGTCGATGCGCATGAGCGACTGCACGAGGCCGAACGTGCGGCCCCGGCGCTCGTCCGGGACCTCCAGCCCGAGCAGGGTGATCCCGACGACGTAGGCGATGCCCGCGAAGAAGCCCACCGACAGGGTGGCGAGGACCGCCAGGGCAAGGTTCGGCACCAGTGCCATGCACACGAGGGCGACGCCCGCGCCCGTGATCGCCGGTCCGAAGGCGCGCTTGCGCGACAGGTCGCCGAGCAGCCGCGGCCCGAGTCCGACGCCCCCGGCGATGCCGAGGAAGACCGAGCCGAACAGCAGCCCGTACGCCGCCTGGCCCCCTCCGAGGACGGTCTGGGCGAACAGCTGGCCCTGCGCGATGATCGCCCCGCCGGCGGCCAGCGAGCCGAGCATGCCCACCAGCAGGCCCCGGATCAGCGGCGTCTGGCGGGCGAAGGCCACACCCTCGCGCAGGCTGGCCAGCACGGTCGGCGGCGGCTCCCCGGCGGCCCGCGGCGCCACCTTGGGGCTCGGGATCGCGTCGCCGAGGCTGTAGACGGTGCCGGCCGCGAACAGGAACGTGGCCGCGTTCACGTAGAGCGCCAGGTCGACCGGCTGGGTCGAGAAGTACTCGAACGGGTTGCCGAGCGCCCGGCTCACCAGCCCCAGCCCCGCGAAGACGCCGGCGGCCACGGGCGCGCTCCCGTAGGTGGCGATCAGCGAGAGCTGGTTGGCGGCCTCGAGCTGCTCGCGCGGGATGAGGTTCGGGACCGACGCCTCCTTGGCCGGGATCCAGAACAGGCTCACCGCCTCGATGAGGAAGCTCGCGATCAGCAGGTAGACCAGCGAGCCGGTGAGCGGGATGAGCACGAACAGCCCGAAGCGCAGCAGGTCCGACGCGACCATGGTGCGCCGGCGGTCCCAACGGTCGGCGAACGCTCCCGCGAGCGGGCCGAGAAGGACGGCGGGAAGCAGGCGGAAGACCAGGACGCCGCCGGTGGCGTAGGCCTGGTTGGTGAAGCCGTCGACGAGCTGGCTGGCCAGGGCGGTGGTGGCCAGGAACCCCAGCCAGTCGCCGAAGCTCGAGAGCGCGAGCGCCTGGTAGAGCTTGCGGAAGTCGCTGTTGCCGAGCGGCCCGGCCGGTCGCCGCCGGGCCGGTCCCCCGAGCGCCGGACCCTCCCCCGGAGCGGGAGCTGCAGGGCGCCGGGACACGGCCAGAGACTACGTTCCGGGCCTGCGGCGGCGGCCTCCGGTCAGGTCGCCTTCTTGGCCGCCGCCTTCTTCGCCGGAGCCTTCTTGGCCGCCGCCTTCTTGGCCGGAGCCTTCTTCGCCGGGGCCTTCTTCGTCGTCTTCTTCACCACGGGTCCGCGGGCCCGGCGCTCGGCCAGCAGGTCGCTGGCGCGCTCGTCGGTGAGGCCCTCGAGCTCGTCGCCCTTGCGCAGGCTGGCGTTCGTCTCGCCGTCGGTCACGTAGGGACCGAAGCGGCCCTCCTTGACCACCATCCTGGCGCCGCTGACCGGGTCGACGCCGAGCTCCTTGAGCGGCGGCTTGGCCACCGCGGCCTGCCGGCCACGCAGCTTCGGCTGGGCCAGCAGGTGCAGGGCCTCCTCGAGCGAGACCGTGAACAGCTGCTCCTCGGTCTCGAGCGACCGGCTGTCCTTGCCGCGGCTGATGTACGGGCCGTAGCGGCCGTTCTGGGCCGTGACGTCCTCGGGCTTGCCGTCCTCTCCGACGCTCTCACCGAGCACCCGCGGCAGGGTCAGCAGCTTCAGCGCGTCCTCGAGCGTGATCGTCTCGAGGTCCATCGTCTTGAACAGCGAGCCCGTCGGCGGCTTGTCCTTGGCGCCGTCGGGCAGGGTCAGCGTCACGTAGGGGCCGTAGCGGCCGGACTTCGCGACCACGTCGTACCCGGTGGTCGGGTCGGTGCCCAGCACGCGGTCGCCGCTCGGCTTGTTGGCCAGCTCGACCGCGAGCTCGACCGTCAGCTCGTCCGGCGCGAGGTCGTCCGGCAGGGAGGCGCGCAGCTCGCCGTCGCCGATCTGCACGTACGGGCCGTAGCGGCCGACCCGGACGACGACCTCCCGGCCCTCACCGTCGCGACCGATCGCGATGGAGTTGATGTCGCGGGCGTCGATGTCGCCGAGGTTCTCGTTGACCATCTTCTTCAGGCCGCCCTGCTTGGCCAGGCCGCCCTCCTTGCCCTGCTCGCTGCCGAAGTAGAAGCGCGTGAGCCACTCGACGGCGTTGCCGTTGCCGCCGGCGATGCCGTCGAGGTCGTCCTCCATCGAGGCCGTGAAGCCGTAGTCGACGAGCCGGCCGAAGTGGTCCTCCAGCAGCTTCACGACGGCGAAGGCCAGCCAGGTGGGGACCAGGGCGCTGCCCTTCTTCCACACGTAGCCGCGGTCCTGGATCGTCGTGATGATGGACGCGTAGGTGGAGGGCCGGCCGATGCCGAGCTCCTCGAGGCGCTTGACCAGCGAGGCCTCGGTGTAGCGGGCCGGCGGGCTGGTGGTGTGGCCCTGCGGGGTCAGCTCCTCGGTGGCCAGCCCGTCACCGACGGCGACACGCGGCAGGCGCCGCTCGGCGTCGTCGCGCTCGGCCTGCTCGTCGTCGCTGCTCTCGACGTAGGCACGCAGGAAGCCCGGGAAGGTGATGACGCGGCCGGACGCGGAGAACTCGGCGTCGGTGCCGTCGGCGGTCTGCGCGCCGAGACGGACGTTGGCGGTCACGCCGCGGGCGTCGGCCATCTGCGAGGCGACGGTGCGCTGCCAGATGAGCTCGTACAGGCGCAGCTCGTCGCCGGACAGCTCCCGGGCGAGCTCGCCGGGGGTGCGGAAGACGTCGCCGGAGGGCCGGATGGCCTCGTGCGCCTCCTGCGCGTTCTTGGCCTTGGAGGCGTAGCGGCGCGGGGCGTCCGGCACGTACTCGGGGCCGTACAGCTCGCGGGCCTGCGTGCGTGCGGCGTTGATGGCCGTCTCCGACAGGTTGCTGCTGTCGGTGCGCATGTAGGTGATGTAGCCGTTCTCGTACAGCCGCTGGGCGGTCTGCATCACGCGCTGCGCCGAGAAACGCAGCTTGCGGCCGCCCTCCTGCTGCAGGGTCGAGGTCATGAACGGTGCATAGGGCTTGCGGCTGTAGGGCTTGTCCTCGACCGCGCGGACGGTGAAGTCGCGGCCGGTGAGCCGGGTCACGAGGTCGCGCGCACTGGCCTCGTCGACGTGGACCACCTCGCTCGCGGCCTTCAACCGGCCGGTCTCCTGCTCGAAGTCGCGCCCGGTGGCCAGCCGCTTGCCGTCCAGCGCCACCAGCGTCGCCGTCAGCCTGCGGGGCGCGGTCGGGTCGGCCGGATCGGCGGCCGCGGAGAAGGCCCCCTCGACGTCCCAGTAGGACGCCTCGACGAAGCGCATCCGGGCCCGCTCGCGCTCCACCACGATGCGCGTCGCGACCGACTGCACGCGCCCCGCGGACAGCCGCGGCATGACCTTCTTCCACAGGACCGGGCTGACCTCGTAGCCGTACAGGCGGTCCAGGACCCGGCGGGTCTCCTGGGCCTCGACCAGGTGGGTGTCGAGCTCGCGCGGGGTGTCGACGGCGTGCTGGATCGCGGCCGGGGTGATCTCGTGGAACACCATCCGGCGCACGGGCACCTTGGGCTTGAGCGTCTCCAGCAGGTGCCAGGCGATGGCCTCGCCCTCGCGGTCCTCATCGGTGGCCAGGAAGAGCTCGTCGGTGTCCTTCAGCAGGGCCTTGAGCTTGGTGACCTGCGCCTTGCTCTCCGGCGTCACGACGTACAGCGTGGCGAACCCGTTGTCGACGTCGACGCCCGTCTTGGCCCACGCCAGTCCCTTGTGGGAGGCCGGGACGTCGGCCGCGTTGCGCGGCAGGTCGCGGATGTGGCCGTAGGAGCTCTCGACGACGTAGCCGGCTCCGAGGAAGGAGGCGATCTTCTTGGCCTTCGTCGGGGACTCGACGATCACCAGCCGTCGCCCGCCGGTCGCTGCCGCGGCCTTCTTCGCCGGCGCCTTCTTCTGAACGGCGATGGCCGGCTCGGCGGTGGTCTCGGTCACGGGTCTCCAGGAGTGGGTCGAGCGCTGCTGTCCGGTGTGCCAGCGGCGACCCGAGTGTGCGGGTCGGTGTCAAACGCTGGTCCAAACCTAGGACAACGAGCGACGTCGCCCGGTCCGGCTACGGGACCAGGAAGCCCTGCTCGACGAGCCGGGTCACCACGGGTATCACCTGTTCGGCCGCCTCGGCCTCGGTCAGCCCGGTGCTGCTGGCGAGCACCGCGAGCAGGGCGCCCATGGTCTGCGTCCCGTCGCAACCGGCCAGCAGGGTGGCCCCGTATCCGTCGACGCCACCGCTCCACCGCAGACCGGCCTCCTGCTGCAGCAGCTGGCTGTCCGCGTACCAGCCGTCGTCTCCGCGTCGGGCCACCGAGTGCAGCCGCACGTCCTGACGCAGCCGCCAGCGGGCCTCCAGCGGGTTCCCGCGCAGCGCATCGGCCCGTGCGAAGTGGGCCCGCACCTCCTCCCCCCAGGTGGCGGCGGTGGGCTGGGGAACGTCGTCGATCGTCACCGTGGTCGGGCCGTCGGTGGCACGCAGCGCCAGCACGCCGAACGCCACCGCCTCCACCCGCCGCTCGGCGAACCAGTTCAGCCAGGTGTCGTAGAGCTCTCCCGGACGCCACGCCCCGGTCTCGTCGGTGTCGCGCAGCCAGGCGGTCACGTAGTCCTCGGGGGCGGCCAGCTCGCGCTGCACCACCCAGCCGTCGCACCCGGTGCCGTCGAACCAGGAGCGGACCCGGTCGTCGCCGTCCTCCCCCTCGACGTGCAGCCAGTTCGCCAGCAGCACCCCCAGCCCACCCGGGGCGAGCACGCCGGGGAGGGCACCGACGAGCGTGCGGCAGACGTCGTCGGCGTCCAGGCCGGCGTCCCGGTAGGTGTAGCGGGCGCCGGGGCTGATGACGAACGGCGGGTTGCTGACCACGAGGTCGAAATGCTCCCCCGCCACGGGCGCGAGCAGGTCGCCCACGCGGGCGTCGAGCTCGACACCGCCCAGGGCAGCCGCCAGGCGCGTGTAGGCCACGGCCCGGGGGTTGCGGTCGGTCGCCACCACGGCCCCGGCGTGGTCCTCCGCGAGCAGCGCCTGAATGCCGGCGCCGGCCCCGACGTCGAGCACCCGGCCGACCCGGTCGCGCGGCGTGGCCGCGGCCAGCGTCAGGGAGGCCGCCCCGACGCCGAGCACCTGCTCCCGGTCGACGCTGCTGGCCGCGCTGCCGGGGTCGTGCGGGACCACCACCTCGACGCCGTCGTGGCGCACCGGCTGCAGCCGCACGGGGCTGGTGATGCCGCTCGCGTCCCGGCGCAGCCACGTCTCGGGCATCCCCGCCCGGGCAGCCTCGTCGGGCTCGACCGGGTCGCCCGCCACGAGGAGCCGGGCGAGCACGCCGAGGGCCCCTGCCCCGCGGGCCCGGCGCAGCACCGGGGCGGGCTCGTCGCGGTCCAGGTGGGTGCGGTAGGTGGCGCCCAGCAGGTCGTCGAGCGCCTCGGCCGACCACCCCGCGGCCTCGAGGGCGTCGCGCACCCGGGGGGCATCGGCCAGCAGGGCGTCGGGATCGACCAGGGTCACGGTCTGGACGCTACCGACGGCCGAGCCCCGCCCTCCTCGTGGAATCGGGGGCTAGCTCGCGCGCCCGGTGCGGCGCACGAGGGCCGCTGTGACCAACAGCAGGAGCGCGCCCAGTCCGACCTCGGTCGACGCACCGGTGCGCGGCAGGACAGCCGGGTCGGGGGTGGGGGCCACCACCGGGCCGCCACCGGCCGCCGGTGCGGCAGCAGGTGACGGAGCCTGGACCGCAGCCGGGACGGTCACCGGCGCGAGCGGCCCGCTGGCGAAGTCGCCGTTCGCGTTGCAGAACACCTCGAGCGCGTTGTAGAAGGTGCCGGGAGCGGTCTGCGCCCCGATCCGCACGACGACGCTCTGCGTGACCGTCGCCCCCGGCGCGATCGTCACGCCGGTCGGCCGCACGGTCAGGTCCTGACCGCCGTCGGTCCGGGTGGGGACCGGGTCGACCGCCGTCGTGCCGAAGCCGCCTGACGTGGACACGTACTCGACCGCGGGGCTCAGGTGGTCGACGAAGCGGATCACGTCGCAGGCGGCGTCGGAGGTGTTCTTCACGGTCGCGGTGTAGGTGACCGTGGCACCCGGCTTCGCCGTCGACGGGCTGGCCGTCTTGCCGAACGCGATGTCCGGGGCGTCCGCCCCGACGCCGGTCGAGCCGGCGCCGTTCGGGCAGACGACGCCGCTGACCGCGTGGCTGATGATGAGGTCACCGCGCAGCAGCGGGCTCTCGCCGATGACGTGCACGCCGTTGACCACGATGCCCCGGCCGGAGCCGGTGGGGTGCTGCTCGTTCACGATCACCTTGGCGACGCCGGGGATCTCGATGACGGTGTTCGGCGCGGGCACGCCGAGCGGCCCGAGGGGCACAGGGGTCCCGGCGATGCTGAGACCCGCGAACAGCGAGCCGGAGGCGTCCGGCGCCGAGGTGCAGCCGCTGTTGGCCTGGGCCCGGATGACGTCGGCCGTGATGAGGGGGACACCGGCGTTGACCAGCGCGGTCGCGCCCTCGGTCTGCGCGAACGCCACGGCGGTGGGCTTGGTGCAGTCGGTGCGGGCGTCAGCGGTGACCGTCCGGGCGGTGACCGCGGGAGAGGCCGGGACGTCGAGCAGGGTCTCGGCCTTCGGGGCGTCCGACGGCGGGCAGGAGCTGCTCGACCGGGCGAAGACGTTCGGGTCCAGCGGGGTCCCCCCGAGGGGGCCTGGCAGCGGCACCACGGTGAGCACCTCGAGGTCCACGACGATCCCGGCGGCGTCGGCGAAGCCGCCCGCCACCGGGTCGGTGGCTGCCTGGGCCGCCGGGAGCAGTCCCGGACCCCCGAGCAGGAGCGCTGCGGTGATGGCGGTGACGCCGAGGACGGTGCGGGCAGCAGGCATGGGGCTCCTTGGTCCGTGCGGGAGTCCGCCGGTGGACGGCGGCACGCCTCGGGGTCAGGAGGGCGGGTCCGGTCACGACGCGCGGCGACCAGCGGGGTGCTCCTGCCCTGCCGGATCCCGTACTAACCATTTGCAGTCGAATGGTTGCAGAGAGTTATGTCCGGGCGGGCTCGGACAGCAGCAGGCCCGCCCCGCACGACGGCGGGGCGGGCCTGGACTGCTGGGTCCGCCCGAGCGCGGGCGGGGGCTCAGCGCACCGGCGTCGGGGGGAGCGGCGCGGCCGCCCCCTGCACGGCGTCGGCGACGCTGCGCTTGTTGCTGATCGTCACGGCGGTGACGATCCCGGCGACGGCCAGCACCGCGATGACGGCCCGCACCCCGAGGTTGGCATCGGTGCCGATGCCGTACTGCACGACCGTCGGGGCGATGAGCAGGGCGACGAGGTTCATCACCTTGAGCAGCGGGTTGAGCGCCGGTCCGGCGGTGTCCTTGAACGGGTCGCCGACGGTGTCGCCGATGATCGTGGCCTCGTGGGCCGCGGAGCCCTTGCCGCCGTGGTTGCCGTCCTCGACGAGCTTCTTGGCGTTGTCCCAGGCGCCACCGGCGTTGGACAGGAACACCGCCATGAGCACGCCGGCCGCGATGGAGCCGGCGAGGAAGGCCCCGAGCGGCTGGTAGCCGAGGGCGAACCCGACGGCGATCGGCGACAGCACGGCCAGCAGGCCGGGGGTGGCGAGCTCGCGCAGGGAGTCGCGGGTGCAGATGTCGACGACGCGGGCGTAGTCGGGCTTCTCGGTGTAGTCCATGATCCCGGGCTTGGTGCGGAACTGCTCACGCACCTCGTAGACCACCCGCCCGGCGGCCCGGGAGACGGCCTGGATGGCCAGGCCGGAGAACAGGAAGACGACGGCCGCCCCGATGATGAGGCCGAACAGCAGGTTCGGCTTCTCGATCGACAGCGAGAAGTCACCGGCCGATCCCCCCGCCTTGACCAGGGCCCGCTCCACCTCGGTGCGGAACGACCCGAACAGGGCGGTCGCGGCGAGCACGGCGGTGGCGATGGCGATGCCCTTGGTGATCGCCTTCGTGGTGTTGCCGACGGCGTCCAGGCTGGTGAGGACCAGGGCCCCCTCCTCGCTGATCTCGCCGGACATCTCGGCGATGCCCTGCGCGTTGTCGCTGATCGGCCCGAAGGTGTCCATCGCGACGATGACCCCGACCGTGGTGAGCAGGCCGGTGCCTGCCAGTGCCACCGCGAACAGCGCGACCACCGTGCTGCCGCCGCCGAGCAGGAACGCGGCGTAGACGGCGCCACCGATGAGCAGCGCCGAGTAGACGGCCGACTCCAGGCCGACCGAGATGCCGGCGAGCACCACGGTGGCCGCGCCGGTCAGGGAGCTCTTGCCGATCTCCTGCACCGGCTTGCGGTTGGTCTCGGTGAAGTAGCCGGTGAGCACCTGGATCAGGCTGGCCAGGACGATCCCGATGATCACCGCGCCGATGGCCACCAGCCGGGGGTCGGAGTCGGAGGTGGTGCCCCCGCGCAGCTCGGCGAAGGTGTCCGGCAGGTAGGCGAAGGCCGCGACGGCCACGAGGACGGCGCTGACGACGGCCGACAGGAAGAACCCGCGGTTGATCGCGTTCATGCCGTTGCGGTCGCCGTCCTTGGGGCTCGTGCCGTAGATGCCGACCAGGGCGGTGAGCACGCCGATCGCCGGGACGATGAGCGGGAAGACCAGGCCCTTCTCCCCGAAGGCGACCTGGCCCAGGATCAGCGCGGCGACCAGCGTCACGGCGTAGGACTCGAACAGGTCGGCCGCCATGCCGGCGCAGTCGCCGACGTTGTCGCCCACGTTGTCGGCGATCGTGGCCGCGTTGCGCGGGTCGTCCTCGGGGATGCCCTGCTCGACCTTGCCGACGAGGTCGGCGCCGACGTCGGCCGCCTTGGTGAAGATGCCGCCGCCGACGCGCATGAACATGGCCAGCAGCGCCCCGCCGAACGCGAAGCCCTCGAGCACCCTGGGCGCCTGGTCGTCATAGATGATCAGGACGATGGTCGCCCCGAGCAGGCCGAGGCCGACCGTGAACATGCCGACGACGCCGCCGGCCCGGAAGGCCAGCCGCAGCGCCTTCTTGGTGCCGGAGGTGTTGGCGGCGTTGGCGACCCGCAGGTTGGTGCGGGTGGCCAGCGTCATGCCGATGAAGCCGACCAGGGCGCTGAAGACCGCCCCGACGATGAAGAAGAGGGGCCGGCCGACCCGGACCGCGGTGCTCTCCGACGGGAGCAGGAACAGCACGGCGAACACCAGCAGGGCGAAGACGGCGAGCGTCTGGAACTGCCGTCGCAGGTAGGCCGCCGCCCCCTCCTGCACCGCCTTCGCGATCTCGATCATCTTCGGCGTTCCCTGGCCGGCGGCCAGGACCTCCTTGGCGAACACGGCCGCGAAGCCGAGCGCCACGAGCGCCGTGAGCAGGATCAGGTACAGGATCACCTTCTCGTCGCCGGCCACGCCGGCGAGATCCCCCTCAGCCTGCGCGAGCGGGCCTGTCTGGGCGAGCTGGAGCACGCGTCCTCCTGGTGCCGACCGAGCGCGGACGTCCCGGTCCGATCTCCGGACGGGCGCGCGCCCGCCAGGCCGAGCACCGGGGCGGCGGACCGCCCCGGACACCACCGCCGCCGGAGCCCGGGTGGGCGCCGGCGACAGGGAGCGGCGGGAGCATAAGACCAGAACCGGTCAGAATGTGGCCAGGAACACACCTGGCGGACGGTCCGGCCTCGCCAGGGGCGGCTAGCGCCCGGTCACCGGCCGCGGAGCGAGCGGCCAACGCATGATCACCACGGTGCCGTCGGTGCCCGGCTCGACCGTCACGTCGTCGACCAGGCCGGTGACGACCGCCAGGGACACGTCCGGGTCGACGCCCCCGGCCGGACCGTCGTCCGGTCCGGCGAGCAGGTCACCGGCGACGTCGTCGGAGGCCGGGCCGGCGGCCGGGCCGCGGTCGGTCACCGTGACGGTCAGCCGCGAGGGCTCGTCCGACACGGTCACCTGCACGGGAAGGTGCGGCGCGTGGGCGGCGTGCAGCCCGACCGCCCGCGTGCAGGCCTCGCCGAGGGCCAGGCGCAGCTCGTCGAGGCGCGCGTCGTCGAGCCCCGCCCGCCGGGCCGCCGCGACCACGACGAGCCGGGCGGTGCGGACGTGCGAGGGCAGGGGGGACAGCTGGAGCTCGACGACGGCCATCGCGTCGTCCTGTTCGCCGGCGCCTAGTCCGTCGCGGCCACGGCCTCCTCGACCGTGCCGTGGATCGGGAACACCTTCGTGAGGCCGGTGATGCGGAAGATCTTCAGGATGCGCTCCTGCGTGCACACCAGGCGCAGCGAGCCCTCGTGGGCGCGCACCCGCTTGAGGCCGCCGACCAGGACGCCGAGGCCCGTGGAGTCGAGGAACTCCACGCCCTCCATGTCGACGACGAGGTGGTACTGGCCGCTGCTCACGAGGTCGATGAGCTGCTCGCGGAGCTTCGGCGCGGTGTAGACGTCGATCTCACCGCCCACGACGACGACGGTGCGGTCACCCTCGGTACGGGTCGACAGGGACAGGTCCACGACATCTCCTCAGAAACAGGCAGCACGAGCCCCCCCTGGCGAGGGGGTCCCCGGCGCCGTACCCGGCGCGCCCGTATCCAACCTCACGGGCGCACCCGGTCGGCGTCGGCGAGACTGGGACGGCTGTGACGCGCCCACGACCGACCCCGAGCCGGACCCTGCTGGAGCGGCTGCTGCTCGACCCCACGCGGGGCGAGCGGATCACCCACGTCGAGCACGTGCCGGCCCGACCCGGCCGCACCGCCGCCTGGCCGGACTTCGTCCCCCCGCTGCTGAGGGACCGGCTCGCGCTCGGCGGGGTTCCGGCGCCCTGGGAGCACCAGGCCCGGGCGGCAGAGCTCGCCTGGGCCGGCCAGTCCGTGGTCGTCTCCACCGGAACGGCCAGCGGCAAGTCGCTGGCCTACCTGCTGCCCGTGCTGTCGTCGCTGCTCACCGACGAGCGGTCCACCGCCCTGTACCTGTCGCCCACGAAGGCCCTCGCCACCGACCAGCTGCGCGCCGTCCGGGCGCTCAACCTCATGGCGGTGCGGGCCGCCACCTACGACGGCGACACCGCCCGCGAGGAGCGCGACTGGGTGCGCCGGCACGGTCGCCTCGTGCTCACCAACCCGGACATGCTCAGCCGCGGTGTGCTCCCCCGGCATGCCGACTTCGCCTCCTTCCTGCGCGGGCTGCGTTACGTGGTGGTCGACGAGTGCCACACCTACCGCGGGGTCTTCGGGTCGCACGTGGCCCAGGTGCTCCGGCGGTTGCGCCGGGTCTGCGCCAGGTACGGCGCCTCCCCCGTCTTCGTGCTGGCGTCGGCCACCTCCAGCGACCCTGCGTCGTCGGCGTCGCGCCTGGTGGGGCTGCCCGTCGAGGCCGTGAGCGAGGACGCCTCGCCGCGCGGGAGCACCGAGTTCGCACTCTGGGAACCGCCGCTGCTGCCCGGCCACGGCGGCGAGAACGGAGCCCCCGTCCGGCGCTCGGCCACCGCCGAGACGGGAGAGCTGCTGGCCGACCTCGTCGTGGAGGGCGCGCGGACGATCGCGTTCGTCCGGTCCCGGCGCGGGGCCGAGGCCGTGGCGCTGTCGGCCCGGCGGGGACTGGCGGAGGTGTCCGACGAGCTTCCCGGCCGGGTCGCCGCCTACCGCGCCGGCTACCTGCCCGAGGAACGGCGCGAGCTCGAGCGCAGGCTCCAGAGCGGCGACCTGCTCGGCGTCGCCGCCACCAACGCCCTCGAGCTGGGCGTCGACGTCGCCGGGCTCGACGCCGTGGTGCTCACCGGCTGGCCGGGCACCGTGGCCTCGGTCTGGCAGCAGGCCGGCCGGGCCGGACGGGCGGGCCAGGGCGCGCTGGCGGTCTTCGTCGCCCGCGACGACCCGCTCGACACCTACCTGGTGCATCACCCCGAGGCGCTGTTCGGACGGCCGGTGGAGGCGACGGTGCTCGACCCCACCAACCCCTACGTGCTCGGTCCGCACCTGTGCTGCGCCGCGGCCGAGCTGCCGCTGACCGACGCCGACCTGCCCCTGTTCGGCGAGCCCGACGCCGTGCGCCTGCTGCTCGGCGACCTCGTGCGGCGGGGACTGCTGCGGCACCGGCCCCGCGGCTGGTTCTGGGCCTCCCGGGACCGGCCGGAGGCCGACCTGCGGGGCGGCGGCGGGCCGCCTGTGCGCCTGGTCGAGGCCGGCACCGGTCGGCTGCTCGGGACGGTCGACCACGCCGCCTCCCACAGCCAGGCCCACACCGGAGCGGTCTACCTCCATCAGGGCGACAGCTACGTCGTCGAGCAGCTCGACCTGGACGAGGCGGTCGCGCTGGTCCGCCGGGACGACCCCGACCACACGACGTCGGCCCGCGAGGTGACCGACATCCGGGTGGTGGAGGAGCTGCGCGCGCAGCAGTTCGACGGTGTGCGCCTGTCGTTCTGCACGGTCGACGTCAGCCACCAGGTGGTGTCGTTCCTGCGCAAGCGGACGGGGTCCGGCGAGGTCCTCGGCGAGGAGCCGCTCGACCTGCCGGTGCGCGAGCTGCGCACCCGGGCGGTGGTCTACACGGTCTCGGCCGCGCTGCTCGAGGCCGCCTCGCTCGGCTGGACCGACGTGCCCGGAGCGGCGCACGCCGCCGAGCACGCCGCCATCGGGCTGCTGCCGCTGTTCGCCACCTGCGACCGCTGGGACATCGGCGGGGTGTCGACCGCGCTGCACGAGGACACCGGCGAGGCGACGGTGTTCGTCTACGACGGGCACCCGGGCGGCGCGGGGTTCGCCGAGCGCGGCTACACCCGGGGCGCCGCCTGGCTGCGCGCCACCCGGGAGGCCATCGCGTCCTGCGAGTGCGCGTCGGGCTGCCCGTCGTGCGTGCAGTCGCCCAAGTGCGGCAACGGCAACGAGCCGCTCGACAAGGCGGGCGCCGTCCGCCTGCTCGACGTCGTGCTCAAGAGCGGTCTGGCCGCGCTGCCGGGGTAGCCCCCGGCCGCCTGCCGCTACGGAGGCGGCGACTGGGCCAGGAAGCGCCTGACGTGGGCGACCACGAGGAAGAGCACCAGGGCGGCCGCGGCCCCGCGGGCCAGCCGCTCGCTGTCGACGGCCGCGCCGACCGCACCGGTGACCCGGCCCACCGGTCCGGTGGCCTCGACCGGGACGCGCTCCTGCACCGTCGTGCTGCCGAAGGGCAGCTCAGGGGCGAAGGTGCCGTCGGCCAGGGGGGCGATCGAGGGAGCGGCCACGCCCGTCGCGGGGAAGGGGGGCAGCTTCGGCAGGCCGATCTTCGGACCGAACGCCTGGAAGGTCAGGGCGAACTGGTCCGGCGTGAGCGCCGCGCCGGCGGTGGGAGCCCCCGCCGGGCCGGAACCGCTTGCGACGGCCCCGGAGCCCGGTGACGGCGAGGCACCGGTCGTCCCCGGCCCGGTGCGACCCGGCGAGGGGGTGGCTCCCGGCGTCGTGCCAGGGCGTGGCGACGCGGTCGGGGTCACGCCGGCTCCTGGTGCCGGACTGCTTCCGGCGGTCGAGCTCTCCGTCGACGGCGGCGCGGGACGGGTCACGCTCGTGCTGTCGGTGGTGGCGGTGGACTCCTGGCCCTCGCAGGCCGGGCAGGACCGCACCGCACGCACCGCGATCGCCTCGCTGCTCGGTCCGTCGGCGTCGTAGGCGAGCACCGCCCGGCAGGCGGCCTGCGGGCAGGTGGGGTCGACGGTCGCCCTCACCTGACCGGCCTCGAGCACCTCGTACCGGCGCAGGTCCGGCTCGCGGCCCTGGTTCCACTCGACGACGACCTCGCGCGGACCGGTGGCGGTGACGGCGAGGTCGGCGGGGACGGCCGGGGGCACGGCCAGCACGAAGGTGGTCTCGTCGCTGGACCCGCCGGTCAACCGCGCGGTCCAGGTGCCGTTGCGCGCGCTGGGCTCGCCGCAGCCCGTGGGGCAGGAGGTGTCGAGCGACGCGGTCTTCTGCTCGGCGGTCGTCCCCGTGGCGGCCCAGGTGGCGACGGTGCGGGGGGCCGCTCCCGAGGGGTCGTCGAGGACCAGCTGGGTGGCGTTGCGGGTCAGCCGCTCCAGCTGCACCTCGAAGGCGACCGAGCCGCCCCGGAAGACCGCACCCGCGCCGGGGCTGTTGAAGCTGCCGGCGGCGTGCGCCGCCGGAGCGAGCGCGAGGGTCGGGACCAGCGCCAGGGCTGCTCCGGCCAGGAGCGCCAAGGCCTGGCGCGCCAGGGCCTGGCGGCGTGCCGTCACGAGGAGGCCTTGCGCTCGACCTGCTTGGTCCCGACCAGCTCGAAGCGCATGATCAGTCGCTGCTTCGCACTGCCCTTGGGGTGGCAGGTGGTGAGGGTCAGGAGCCGCTTGCCGGCCACCGGGGCGACGACCCCCACGTCCGACGGCGACACCACCCAGGGGTTGCCGTGCCCGGCGAAGGCAGGGACCGCGCGATAGGTGAAGACGGCCAACGGGGTCTCGAGCTGCACGAGGTCGCCCGGCGCGAGCTCGTCGAGGCGGTTGAGCGGCCGGCCGTAGGTGGTGCGGTGGCCGGCGATGCCCACGTTGCCGACCTCTCCTGGCAGGGGCGTGTCCGGGTAGTGACCGGCACCGGCGCGCAGGGCCGCCGGCGTCGTCCCCTCCACGACGAGGACATCGACGCCGATGTCGGGGATCTTGAGCCGGGTCAGTCCCTCCCCGACCTGGACGCGCCGCTCGGTGTAGGCCTGGACGACCTCCGGTGTCGCGAACGTCTCGGTGAGCTGGTCCTGCTGGTAGCGCCCGTACAGGTCGGTGCCGAGCGGGAAGGCGAAGATGCCGAGCCCCGCGAGCGCGAGCACGAGGGAGAGCACCGACAGGCCGCGGCGGCCACCGGGACGGCGCATCGCGTCACCGAGCAGGGCGCCCACGGAGCGGCCCCGGCCCGGGACGGGGGGCGCGACGAACGACGGCTGCATGCGAGAAGCTCCTGCGGGAAGGCGTGCCCGAGCGGCGCACACTGGTCGACGACGCTCCTGCGCCGAGGGTACGCAGTCGCCGGCGATCGCGCGCACGGATCGGGCGGGCCGGGATCAACCGGGTCCGGCCCGGGCGGTCGTGACGGCCGGGCCGAGCAGCGCCAGCCGGCCCGGGAGCGGGACCTCGACCGTGACCACGGCCACCGACCCGGCGAGGCGGCAGCTGCGTACGCGAGCCCCGTTGGACGTGGCCACCGAGACCGCCTGCGCGCAGACCGCCGGTTGGCCCTCCAGGACCCTGGTGGCCGCGGCCAGCGCCGCGAGGTCGGCCGCTGCATCGGCCCGGTGCCGGGCCACCACCGCGACCGCCACCGAGACCGCCGTCGCCCCCACGAGCAGCAGAACGCCGAGCAGGCCCAGGAGCAGGACCGTGGCCGCGCCGGTGTCGGCCGGAGGGACCGCGTCGGTGCCGGCGGCTCGGACGGCGCCGGTGTCGGCCGGAGGGACGGCGTCGGTGTCGGCAGCTCGGACGGCGCCGGTGCCGGCGGCTCGCGCGACCGGGACGACGACCCGCCCGTGCGGGTGGGTCATGACGGAGGCCCGAGGGTGGACGACAGCTCCCGTACCGCGGTGGCCCGGGCCGACACCGGCACGGCCGGCAGGCGCAGGGCAGTCCCCCACGGCCGCACCAGCGCACGGACCTCGATCGTCACGTGGTCGTCGTCTCCGCCGGAAACCACCACCGCTCCGTCGGGGCCGACCTCGCGGGCGGCCGCGGAGACGACGGCGGGGGGCTCACCCCGGGCGGCGAGGCGGGCAGCGGACCGGGCGGCGTCGACGCACGACAGCTGGGCCGAGAGGCAGGCCAGGACCCACACGAGCATGCTCAGCACCACGAGCAGCACCGGCAGGACCACTGCGGTCTCGGCCGTGACGCTGCCGCGGTCGGCGGGGGGACGGGCGATCTCGACTGTGACGCTGCCGCGGTCGGCGGGGGGCAGGGCCGTCTCGGCGGACGGGCAGGACGGGTGGTGCACCGGGGCCTCCTCCGGTCGGGCCCCGGACCTGGGGAAAGCAGGTCCGGGGCAGGGACGGGGGGTCAGGCGCCGAACGTGACCTCGAGCGCCCTGGTGATCACCGCCTTGATGATCGCCAGGACCTCAGGGCTGGTGATCACCTTCCAGAGGATCCCGCCGAATCCGGCGGCCGCCACCGTCGCGACGGCGTACTCGGCGGTGGCCATCCCGGCCTCGCGGTCGGGCGACCCCGGCGTCGGCCCGGTGTGGAGACGGGCGGCGGCGCGGGCGGGGGCGGTGCGGACGGACTGCAGAGCGCGCATGGACGAAGACCTCCAGGGTGGACCGGGAACCGGTCGCGACGGCACCGACCTGCTGGCCGGACCGGCTCCGACGGTGCGCTCTGGTGGCCTCGGCCGGTAGGGCGAGGAGCGGGGTTGTGGACGAGGCCGGCGGGGGTTGACAGCCCGTCGAGCACGGGGTCGCGCAGCGGTCGGGACGCGGACGTTGCCGTTGCCGTTGCTCGCCGGTCAGAACCCGGCCAGCAGGGGGCCCGCCAGCCCCACCACGACCGGGACGACCCCCAGCAGGACGAAGGCGGGCAGGAAGCACAGTCCGAGGGGCGCCACGGCCAGGACTCCCGCGCGTCGGGCTGCCTGCTCGGCACGGGATCGAGCGGCCACCCTGCTCTCCTCGGCGGCTCGCGCCACGGCCTCCGCAACGGGGGCACCGCCGTCACCGGAGCGCACCAGCGCCCGGACCGCACCGGCCGCGACGTCCTCGGCGTCCGAGCCGTGGAGCAGCGGCGCCCAGGCCTCGGCCGCCGGGCTGCCCAGCCCCAGATGGGCCGCGACCCGGACCAGGCGCGTCCCGCACGGTCCGGGCAGGGCCTCGGCCACCACGGCGACCGCGTGCGGAAGCGGCGCACCCCCGGCGAGGCAGGCCGCCAGCAGGTCCAGGGCCAGCGGCAGGTCACGCGCGAGCTGCTCGCGCTCCTCCCGCAGCGCGCGCGGCTCGAGGCCGGCCAGCGCCCGAGGCCCGGCCAGCGCCACCAGGGCGCCGAGGACCAGACCGGGTACCCCGCCCACGAGCACGACGGCGCCGACCCCCGCCACCAGGCAGGCGACACGCGGCAGGCCGAGGGCCGAGAGCCGCCCCGGTGGGGCCCCAGGACGGCCGGGAGGGCCCGGGTCTGCTGGACGGTCGGGCGAAGCGGGACGGCCCGGGCCTGCTGGGCGGCCGTCGTCGCCTGGGCGGCCGGCGCCCCCTCCCGCGAGGCCGTGCAACCGGGCGCCCGTGTGCGGCCGTCCCGCGAGCACGCCCGCAGCGGCGGCCGCGAGCAGGACGGTCAGCAGCACGCGTGGTCCTCGCTCGGACTCATCGGCCCAGCCCGGCCGACGTCGCGATGCGGCGGCTCCAGAGCAGACCGAGAAGGTCAAGGACGACGCCGAGGACCAGGCAGCCGGCGCCCACGGTGGTGTGGAGCAGGACGTGGACCGGCCGGGCCCCGAGCCCCGCTGCGAGGCCGATCCCCGCCAGCGGCAGGACGGCCAGCAACCCCGCCGTGGCACGCGGGCCGGCCAGCTCGGCCTCGACCGCACGGCGTGCGTCGTCGCGGGCCCGGAGGCCGTCGGCGAGCCGCTCCACCGCGGCGGCCAGTCCCGAGCCGGTGCCGGCGCAGACCTTCCAGCAGGCCGACAGGCCTGCCACGACCTCGGGAACGGCGGTGGGCGGCCCCTGTCGCAGGGCCTGGGTCACGTCGCCCCCGAGCCGGGCGGACCCGGACGCCGCTCGGAGCCGGTCACGCAGCGGCCCGGCCGCGACGACGGCAGCCGCCTCGAGGGCTGTCCCGGCCGGGCGGCCGGCCCGCAGCTCGCTCGCGAGCGCCGCACAGGCCTCGCCGGCCGCCCGGCGCTCCTGCCCTGCCGCGCGGGCCCGGGTGCGCCGCGCCAGGGCGTCGACCGCCGTGACGGCGAGCAGGACGCCCACGGCGGCCAGGACCGGCCCGCCCAGCAGCAGCCCGAGCAGCAGCCCGGCCCCGGCAGCGGCGGGCCGAGGGGGGAGCCGCACGAACCGGCTCGCGGACGCGCTGGTCCGCCAGGTGGGAGCGAGACCGGGGCCCGCCGGCCAGCACGGCGCCGAGCCGCGCGCTCGAGCCACCAGGGACCCCGACCGCGACCAGTACGGCAGAGCCGGCCAGCAGCGCCGCGACCGCGGAGGCCGTCACGGCGCCCCCCGGGCCGCTGCGGCCAGCCCGGACGGCGTCATCCCGCCTCGAGCAGGGCGGCCAGGGCGTCGAGGCAGGTCCGGCCAGGCCGGCCGGAGCCCGACCGTCCCAGGACCACGCGGGGACCGCCGCCACGTACCCGTCCGGCCCCCGACCCAGTACGCAGACCTGCGACAACCGGCGGGACCCACCGCCCCGGGCACGCGTCAGGTGCACGGCCACCCGCAGGCCGCTGGCCACCTGGCTGTGCAGGGCCTCTCGTCGACAGGCCCGCGACCGCAGCGAGCGCCTCGAGGCGGGCCGGCACGTCCGCGGCGGAGTTGGCGTGGACGGTGCCGCAGCCGCCTTCGTGACCGGTGTTGAGGGCAGCCAGCAGGTCGACCACCTCGGCGCCACGGACCTCGCCGACGACCACCCGGTCCGGCCGCATCCGCAGGGCCTGGCGCACGAGGTCGCGCAGCGTGACGGCCCCCGCGCCCTCGAGGTTGGCCGGCCGAGACGCCAGCCGGACGACGTGCGGGTGCTCGGGCGCCAGCTCCGGCGCGTCCTCGACGAGGAGCAGCCGGTCGCCGGCGTCGACCAGCGTCAGCAGGGCCGACAGCAGGGTCGTCTTGCCGGTGCCCGTTCCCCCGCTGACCAGGAACGCGGCGCGTGACCGGACGAGGCGGTCGAGCAGGGCGGCCCCGTCCGCGGGCATCGCCCCACCGGCGATCAGGTCGGCGAGCGAGAACACCTGCCGGCGCGGCACCCGCAGCGACAGGCAGGTGCCCCCGGGCGCCACGGGTGCGAGCACGGCGTGCAGCCGGACGCCGTCGGGCAGCCGGGCGTCGACCCAGGGCTGGGCGTCGTCGAGCCGGCGCCCGGAGGGGGCGGCCAGCCGCTGCGCGAGCCGCCTCACCGCGAGGTCGTCCGGGAAGCGGACGGCGGTCCGCTCCAGGCCCGCCCCGCGGTCGACCCACACCGCGTCGGGCGCGTTGACGAGCACGTCGGTGACCGACGGGTCGGCGAGCAGCTCCTCGAGCGGGCCGGCCCCCACGATCTCGCTCTGCAGCGCCCGCAGCACGTCGAGCAGCTCCCGGTCCCCCCGCAGCGCCCCGCCCTCCTCGCGCAGGGCGGCCGCCACCCGAGCCGGCGACGGCGGCGCCCCGTCGTGGGCGAGCCGGGTCCGCACTCGGGCCAGCAGGCCGGCGTCGAGGGTGCTCACGCCGCCCTCCGCAGGGCCGGCGGCAGCAGCTCGTCGAGCAGGTCGGCCGACAGGGCGGCCAGCGGGCCCCGACCGCGTGACGCCGGCGCCTCCCCGCGCTCCAGCGCCCGGTCCAGACCCGGCTCGGCGCGCAGCTCCCCGGCCACCGGCAGTCCCAGGGCGCGGCCGACCTCGGCCGCCTGCAACCCGGACGGTCCCGGGCCGCGCACGACGACGCGCAGGTCGCGGCAGAGCAGCCCGACGGCCGCGGCCACCCGCGACGCGGCTGCCGCGGCACGCACCTCGGCCGGCACCACCAGCAGGACGACCGCGGCCGCGTCGAGCACCTCCCGGACGGCGTCGTCGACGGCGCGCGGCAGGTCGACGACGACGAGCTCGCACGACCGGCGACCGGCCTGGAGCACGGCGCGGACCGCCTCGGTGGGGACGGCCTGGGCCTGTCCCCGGTCCCAGGACAGGACCGACAGGTCCTGCACCCGGGGCAGCGCCTCGGCCAGCGCCGCCGCGGACAGGCGACCCCGGGTGCTGCCGAGGTCGGGCCAACGCAGCCCGGTGTCGTGCTCGCGCCCGAAGCACAGGTCGATGCCGCCGCCGAGCGGGTCGCCGTCGACCAGCAGCGTGCGCCGCCCGCTCCGGGCCGCCGTCACCGCGAGAGCGCACGCGAGCGTGGTGGCGCCCGCACCGCCCCGACCGCCGAGGACGGCGACGAGCGAGCCCTCGCGGACCAGGCCCTCGGCGGCGTCGGCCAGGCGCTCGGTGAGCCAGGGCTCGGCGTCGGGCAGGAAGACGACGTGCTCGGCGCCCACCCGCACCGCGGTCTCCCAGACGGAGGCATCGTCGAGGTCGTCCCCGACCAGCACCACCCCCGGCCGGCGGCGCAGGCCCGCGGCCGCGCACCGCCCCGCGGCGTCGGCGCCGAGCAGGACCAGGGGCGCGGACTCCCACGCCCGGCGGGCGGCCCCGGCGTCGGGCGAGACCTGCAGCTCGGTCCCGGCCGTGGCGGCCAGGCGCAGCAGGTCCTCGAGCAGGTCCGGGTCGGCGGTGACGGCCAGGGGCCGGGACGGGGAGGGCTCCACGGGGACGCCTTCGCGACGGGCCCGACGACGCCGGGCGGAGTCCGCAGCGTGGCCGTCGCCCACCGGCGGTACGAGCTCTGCACGGCGACCTGTGGACGACCGGCCGGGATGTGCACGACCCCGGCGGCTGACCGGGGCCATCCGCGACCCGCGCAGACGACCGGCGCATGACCGCCTACGCAGACGGCCCCCGCCGGGGGGCGGGGGCCGTCGCTCAGAACCGGCTCTGGGGGGGGTCGAGCCGGTCCCGTCAGCGGGGCAGTGACCTGCCACGAACAGTCTGTCCCACCCGATCGCGCGGAAACCCGCCGTCCGGGTGAGATCGGCCTATCGTCCCCCGCCGTGACGCAGTCCCGGGCCGCCGCCTTCTTCGACCTCGACAAGACGGTGATCGCCAAGAGCAGCACCCTCGCCTTCGGCCGGCCGTTCTACCGGGGCGGGCTGGTCAACCGCCGCGCCGTCCTCAAGAGCTCGTTCGCGCAGTTCGTCTACCTGCTGCAGGGCGCCGACGAGGTGTCGATGGACCGGATGCGCGACTACCTCAAGGTGCTCTGCGCGGGGTGGCCGGTCGAGACGGTCAACGCCATCGTGGCCGAGACGCTGCACGACCTCATCGAGCCGATGGTCTACGCCGAGGCGGTCGCCCTGTTCGACCGGCACCGCGCGGAGGGGCTCGACCTCGTGATCGTCAGCAGCAGCGGCGAGGAGGTGGTCGGGCCGATCGGCCGGATGCTGGGGGTGGACCACGTGGTGGCCACCCGGATGGTCGTGGAGGACGGCAAGTACACGGGGGACATCGCCTTCTACGCCTACGGCGAGGGCAAGGCGGTCGCGATCCGCGAGCTGGCCCCTGGAGCGCGGCTACGACCTGTCCCGCTGCTGGGCCTACTCCGACTCCGACACCGACCGGCCGATGCTCGAGCTGGTCGGCAACCCGGTCGCGGTCAACCCGGACAAGGCCCTGCGGCGGTACGCCGCGGAGCAGGGCTGGCGGCTGCGGCAGTTCCAGCGCCCGGTACGCGTGCGGCCCCGGCGGCTGCCCCAGGTGCCGACCCCCTCGGGACCCCGGCAGTACGCCGGGCTGGCCGCCTCGGCCGTCGCCGTCGGACTGCTCTGGTGGGCCTCCCGAAAAAAGTGAGACAGATCACAGGCGGGTCTTGACGGCTGCGCCCGAGGGGGGCAGTCTCCTCGTCACGGACAGCCGCCGCGGGCGGACGACGTTCCCTCCGACGGCGGTCCGTGCGCAAGAGCCAGGCACCCACGTGCGACCAGCCGCGACAGGCACGTCCGAGGGGCTCGCTGTCTCAGGACAGATGGCCCCGCGGGACGAGGTAGTGCACGCTTTGGTAACCCGGTCTCGAACGCATGGCGACGGCGTCCTCCCGCAGGGAGGGCGCCGTCCCGTCGTTCCGGGCCCGTGCCGGCCTCGGCCTCAGGCCGGCGGCGCCTCCCGCAGGATGGCCTCGCAGACCGCCTTGCCCTCCCGGGCTCCGAGGGCGACGGCCTGCGCGCAGTGCACGATCCAGGCGGCGACCCCGGCGCGTCCCCCGAGAGAAGCCCCGCGCCGCCTGCTCGTAGGCCCCGTGCAGCTCGACGTGACCCACCTCGGGCGCCGAGACGGCCTTGGGGTCAAGGCCCCGGTCGACCAGCACGAGCCGGGCCGCCGCCCGGGCGACCAGGCCGTCCACGGACCCGAACGCCCGCAGCGCCAGCAGCTCGCCGTGCACGACGGCGCTCACCACGACCGCGGGCGCCTTCGTGGCCAGCACCACGCGGGACAGCCCGTCCAGCCGGGCCGAGACCTCGAGCGGATCGGGCGCGTCGCCGAGCCCGAGCGGGTCCTCGACCGGCTGGCCGACCGCTCGGGGCCGGCCGAGCACGTCGGCCTCCAGCCCCAGGTCACCGGCGACGACGACGTGCATCCGGGCGAGCGCCTGCGCCGGACTGCGCCGCCAGGCGGGCAGCACCTGACCGAGGTCGGCGTGCAGGCGCACCGCGCCCTCGACCAGCCGGGCGCCCCGGTCGTCGGGCTCACCGTCCTGGCGGCGCGCGAGGGTGACGGTGCCCCCGGCGAGGAGCTGACCGCGCAGCCGCTCGAGCTCGATGCCCGCGCCCTCGAGCAGCGCCGACGCCCGGGCGCCCCGCAGGGCCGACTCCGCCGTCACCTCGGCGCTACGGCGCCGCAGGACGCGGTGACCGAGCAGCCCGTCGACGGCGGTCCGGGCCTGCGCCACGGCCTCCGCGACGCCGGGCAGGGTCAGCAGCGGGGCGAGCGGGTCGCCGGCGGGCAGGTCGGGCGCGGACAGGGTCACCGGGAGCACGCTAGCGAGGACGGCGGGTCGCCGCTGACCGCGCGGGCAGGACCGTCCCCCGGCCGTGGACCGCCGTCGCCCTGGCGCCCGGTGTTGTGGCCCCCGTCACCGTGGGGAAGGGTCGGGAGCACGCCGTCACCCACCTCCGGGAGTCCCATCGTGAGCAGCACCTCCTCCTCCGGCATCGACGCCTTCGGCACCGAGGACCGGCGGTTCGAGCCGCCCGCGGCGCTGGCCGCGGCCGCGAACGTGACCGCGGAGGCCTACGAGCGCGCCGGGGCCGACCGGCTGGCGTTCTGGGAGGAGCAGGCCCGGCGGCTGCAGTGGGACACCCCGTGGGAGGCAGCGCTGGACTGGCAGCCCCCCTTCGCGAAGTGGTTCGTGGGCGGCAGGCTCAACGTCGCGGTCAACTGCGTGGACCGGCACGTCGAGGCCGGCCACGGCGAGCGGGTGGCGATCTACTGGCAGGGCGAGCCGGAGGACGACACCCGGCGCATCACCTACGCCGAGCTGCAGCACCTGGTGTCGCAGGCCGCCAACGGGCTCGAGGCGCTCGGGGTCACGGCCGGCGACCGCGTGTGCATCTACCTGCCGATGGTCCCCGAGGCCGTCATCAGCATGCTGGCCTGCGCGCGGATCGGGGCCGCCCACTCGGTCGTCTTCGGCGGCTTCAGCGCGCAGGCCCTCGTCGACCGGATCACCGACGCCGAGGCCAAGGTGGTCATCACGGCCGACGGCGGCTACCGACGTGGCACGCCGAGCGCCCTCAAGCCCGCCGTCGACGAGGCGGTCCTGCGTTGCCCGTCGGTGACCAACGTCGTCGTCGTCAAGCGGACCAAGCAGGACGTGGACTGGACGCAGGGCCGCGACCTGTGGTGGCACGACGCCGTCGAGGGCCAGAGCAAGGAGCACACCGCACAGGCCTTCGACGCCGAGCAACCGCTGTTCCTGCTCTACACCTCCGGCACTACGGGCAAGCCCAAGGGCATCCTGCACACCTCCGGCGGCTACCTCACGCAGACGGCCTACACGCACTGGTCGGTCTTCGACCTCAAGCCCGAGACCGACGTCTACTGGTGCACGGCCGACGTCGGCTGGGTCACCGGCCACAGCTACCTGACCTACGGCCCGCTGGCCAACGGCGCCACGCAGGTCATGTACGAGGGCACCCCCGACGCCGGCGGGCGCGACCGGTTCTGGAAGATCGTCGAGGAGTACAAGGTCTCGATCCTCTACACCGCCCCGACCGCGATCCGCACGTTCATGAAGTGGGGCGAGGACCTCCCGGCGGCCCACGACCTGAGCAGCCTGCGGGTGCTCGGCAGCGTCGGGGAGCCGATCAACCCGGAGGCCTGGATGTGGTACCGCCGGGTCATCGGCGGCGACCGCTGCCCGATCGTCGACACGTGGTGGCAGACCGAGACCGGCGCCATGATGATCGCCCCGCTGCCGGGCGTCACCTCGTGCAAGCCCGGGTCGGCGATGGGCCCGCTCCCGGGCATCAGCGGTCGACGTCGTCGACGGCGAGGGCGTCAGCGTCGGCGAGACCGGCGGCGGGTTCCTCACGCTGTCCGAGCCGTGGCCGTCGATGCTCCGCGGCATCTGGGGCGACGAGGAGCGCTTCCGCGACACCTACTGGAGCCGCTTCCCCGGCCAGTACTTCGCCGGTGACGGCGCCAAGTGGGACAGCGACCACGTGCTGTGGCTGCTCGGCCGGGTCGACGACGTCATGAACGTGAGCGGCCACCGGATCTCGACCACCGAGGTGGAGAGCGCCCTGGTGAGCCACCCGAAGGTGGCCGAGGCTGCGGTCGTCGGCGCGCAGGACGCCACCACGGGTCAGGCCATCGTCGCCTTCGTGACGGTCAAGGGCACCACCACGGACGCCGGCGAGGACTTCCTGCAGGAGCTTCGCGACCACGTGGCCAAGGAGATCGGGCCGATCGCCAAGCCCAAACAGATCGTCCTGGCGCCCGAGCTGCCGAAGACCCGCAGCGGCAAGATCATGCGGCGGCTGCTCGTCGACATCGCCGAGGGGCGCGAGCTGGGCGACGTCACCACCCTGGCCGACCCCTCGGTGGTGCAGGCCCTCGCCGAGCAGGCGAAGCGCTGAGCGAGGCACGGGCAGCGTGCTGAGAGGCGGCAGCGCACCGGCAGGCTGACCGGCTGCCGCGGTCGGCGGGCGGGCGCCGAGGCGCCGGCCCGGGCCGGTCACTGCCTGCCGGGGTCATCCTTGAGCTCGTCGACCACGAGGTCGTCGAGGGCACCGACCCCGGCCCCGTACGCGGCCCGGCCCACCATGTGCGCCGCGACGGGGGCGGTGACGAACTGGAACACCGCCACGAGCAGCAGCTTGGCGCGATCGGCGCCGTCGTCGAGCACCAGGGCGGCGCCCACGCAGATGAGCAGCAGCCCCAGGGTGGCCGGCTTGGTCGCGGCGTGCATCCGGCTGTACACGTCGGGGAACCGCACGAGGCCGAAGCCGGCCACGACGGTCAGCAGCACGCCGGTCAGCAGCAGGGCCGACCCTGCGACGTCGAGCAGGCTCATGAGCCGCCCCGTCGTTCCACGAAGCGCGCCACGGTGACGCTCCCGACGAAGCCGAGCAGCGAGACCGCGACGAGCACCCCGAGGAAGTCGCCCCTACCGGTCGTCGCGGCGCCGACCGCGATTCCCGCGACGACGACGAGCAGCAGGTTGTCCAGTGCGACGATCCGGTCCGGAACCGACGGACCGAGGACGAGCCGCAGGGCGGCGAGGAGCCCGGCCACCGCCAGCCCGAGCAGGCACACGAGCCCCACGACGCTCACGGATGCACTCCCAGGGCCCGCCCGGCCGCCGCTTCCAGCCGCTCGATGCCGGCCCGGACGCCGGGAATGCCTGCGCCGTCGGCACCGACGTCCAGGACGTGCACGTGCAGCACCCGCCGGTGGCGGTCGACCTCGAGCGTCAGGGTCCCCGGCGTGAGGGAGATGCTGTTGGCGACGACGGTCAGCATCCGGTTCCCACCACCGCGCACGGACACCGCGAGGATCGCCGGGTACAGAGGACGACCGGGTCGCAGGACCTGGACGAAGACCTGCACGCTGGACCGCACGAGCGCCACCAGGAACACGCCGGCGAAGCGCAGCAGCCCGGTCGGGGAGACCCGGTCGGCCCCGTCCGGCGCCTCCATCGGCAGGAGGCGGAGCAGGACCGCCCCCAGGACCACCCCGCCCAGCGCGTTCGCCCAGCTGAGCGACCCCCACAGCCCCAGCCAGACGACCGTGAGCCAGAGCAGCATCATCGCGTCTCCCCCCGGTCCAGAACGGCGCTGATGTACCCGGTGCGGTCGAGCAGGTCCCCGGCAGCCCGGTCGGCCAGGCCGTACAGCGGACCGGCCACGACGGTGAGGGACAGCATGCCCCCGACCGCCACGATCGAGGCGCCGAGCATGAGGGCCGGCGTCCGCTCGGTGCCGACGTCGAGCGCGTCGTCGAGGTCCTTGTCGACGACGACGGGGGCGACCGGTCCCCAGAACACCCGGGTCCAGACCCGACCGACGGCGTACAGGGTCAGCAGGCTGGTCAGGACGGCCGCCACGGTCGCCGTCACGGCCAGCCCGCCGCCGTCGTCCAGCCCGGCCTGCAGCAGTCCGACCTTGGCGACGAAACCCGACAGCGGGGGGATCCCCGCCAGCGACAGCGCGGGCAGCAGGTAGAGCACCGCGAGCAGCGGCGCGACGTGCTGCAGCCCGCCGCTGCGCGCCATCGAGCTGGTCCCCTCGCGCCGCTCCATGAGGCCCGCGACGAGGAACAGCGCGGTCTGCACGACGATGTGGTGGACCGTGTAGAGGATCGCGCCGGCCAGCCCCGCGACGCTGTACAGGCCGAGTCCGAGCAGCATGTAGCCGATGTGGCTGACGATCGTGAAGGACAGCACCCGCTTGACGTCGTCCTGCACGACGGCGCCCAGGATGCCGACCACCATGGTCAGCGCGGCCAGGACGAGCAGGACGGCGGCGATGGTGCGGTCGCCGGGGAACAGCAGCGTCTGGGTGCGCAGCACCGCGTAGACACCCACCTTGGTGAGCAGCCCGGCGAAGACCGCCGTGACCGGCGAGGGCGCCGTCGGATAGGAGTCGGGCAGCCACGAGAACAGCGGGAAGATCGCCGCCTTGATCCCGAAGACGACGAGCATCGTCAGGCCCAGCGCGACCCGGACGCCGCCCGGCAGGTCCTGCATGCGGACGGCGAGGTCGGCCAGGTTCACCGTTCCGGTGGCCGCGTAGACCAGGCCGATCACGGTCACGAAGAGCACCGACGCGAGCAGGCTCACCACGACGTACGTCATGCCGGCGCGCATCTGCTCGCCCCCACCGCCGAGGGTGAGCAGCACGTAGGAGGCGACGAGCATGACCTCGAAGGCGACGAACAGGTTGAACAGGTCGCCGGTGAGAAAGGCCAGGGCGATGCCGGCGGCGAGCACCAGGTAGCAGGGGTGGAACGCAGCACGCGGCGTGCTGGCACCGTCGGCCACCCCCTGGCCCACCGCGTACACGAGCACCGTCAGCAGCACCACCTGGGACACGACCAGCAGCAGCGTGGACAGCCGGTCGGCGACCAGCGAGATGCCGGCCGGCGCCGCCCAGCCACCCGCCTGGACCACCTGCGCGCCGTCCCGGTCGGCCAGGGCCAGCAGGACCGCCGAGGCGGTGGCTGTGGTGAGCAGGGTCAGCAGGGACAGCAGTCGCTGCAGCACCGGGTGGCGGGCCAGCGTGATCGACAGGCCCGCGGCGACCAGGGGCAGGACGAAGGGCAGCGGCAGCAGGACGCGGATCACGCCTCGTCCTCCAGCCGCGGCTGGTGCAGGGCCCGCTCGGCCTCGGCCTGCTCGCCGAGCCGCTGGACCCGACGGTCCTCGACATCGTCCTGGACCTCGTCGGCATCTGTCAGCACCCAGCTGCGGTACGCCATCGCGAGCAGGAACGCCGACACGCCGAAGGTGATGACGATGGCCGTCAGCGCCATCGCCTGCGGGAGGGGGTCGGCGGTGACCCCCACCCGGGCGGCACTGTCACCCGTGACGAACGGCACCAGGCCGGCCGGCCCGCCGGCCTGCAGCAGCAGCAGGTTGGCGCCGTGGCCGAGCAGCCCCAGCCCGATGACCACGCGGGTGAGGGTGCGTTGCAGGATCAGGTAGGTGCCGACGGTGTAGAGCAGCCCGATCAGCAGGGCAACCGTGAGGTTCCCGGTCATCGCTCGGCCTCCGCGCCCAGGGTGCGCAGCAGCGCCAGGACCATGCCGACGACGACGAGGAACACCCCGGTGTCGAAGGCCAGGGCGCTGGTCAGCTTGACGTCGCCCAGCACGGGCACGGCCAGCTTGTAGACGCCGCTGCGCAGGAAGTCCTCCCCCGCCACGAGCGACGTCGTTCCGGTCAGCGCCGCGAGCATCACGCCGAGGCCCAGCGGCAGTCCAGGGTCGATCGGGACGGCCGAGCGGATCTCGTCCCTGCCGCGGGCGACGTACCGCAGGACGAAGGCCGTCCCGCAGACCAGGCCGCCGACGAAACCGCCACCCGGCTGGTTGTGGCCGGCGAACAGCAGGTAGACGCCGAAGACCAGGATGGTGTGGAAGACCAGCCGGACACTGGTCTCGAGCACCACCGACCGGCGCACGAGCGGCCTGTCCACGGCGCTCACCCGTTCCGCCCGGAGGGAAGGGGCTCGAGCTCGGGCCCGTCGGCCTCGAGCAGACCGACGTCGGCGAGCTCGCCGCGCCGGCCCGCGAGCACGAGCCCCGCCACGCCGAGGGCGGCGACGGCGAGCACCGTGATCTCCCCCAGGGTGTCCAGGCCGCGGAAGTCCACGAGCACGACGTTGACGACGTTGCTGCCGCCGCCCTCGCCGTAGCTGCGGTCGAGGTAGGCCTGCGAGGACGGCGGAGCGGTCCGGGACTGTCCCGACACCAGGACCGCGGTCGTCACGAACCCGCCGACGCCGAGCGCCAGCAGCCCCCGGGCGAACTGGCTGATCCGCATACGGTGCGGCTCGAAGGTGGCCGGGAGCCGGCGCAGCACGAAGACGAACAGCACCAGAGCCAGCGTCTCGACGAGGAACTGGGTCAGGGCGAGGTCGGGCCCGCCCTGCAGCACGAACAGCACGGCGATGCCGTAACCGACGCCACCCAGGTAGAGGACGGCGGTGAACCGACGCCGGGCCCGCGCGGTCGCGACGGCAGCGACCGCGATGACGACACCGACGACGGCCTGCAGCGGCGTGTCATAGGCCCGCACGTCGCTGCTGATCGACGTCCCGGTCCACAGCGCGGTACCGGGCAGGACGACCAGGGTCAGCAGCACCGTGCCGAGGTAGACCGGCAGCGACCCGGTCTGCACCACCCGGGTCGTCCGCAACGCGAGGCGGTCGACCCCGGCCAGGGTGGCGCCGTAGGCGTCGTCGGCATCGACCCGGCCGGTGAGGTGTCCGGCGCTGCGCTGCAGCGAGCGGACCGGCTCCCGCAGCACGAACAGGCTGGCCGCCGCGGCAAGGGTGAGGACCGACAGCAGCAGCGACAGCGACGGACCGTGCCAGAGCGCCAGGTGCTCCGGCCGCCCGGGGTAGCGGCCCGCGTAGGCCTGCACGAGGGGGTCGAGGAGCGCTGGCACCAGCCCGAGGGTGAGGCCCGCCGCGCCCAGCACCACGACCGGTCCGACGAACAGCGGGCCGGGTTCGCGGGACGACGTCGGCCGCAGGCCCGGCTTGGTGGCGAAGGCCCCCCAGACGAAGCGGGCGCTGTAGGCGCCCGTGAGGACCGATCCGAGGAACAGGCCGGTCAGGACGGCCAGGTCCCCGGGCCCACCGTGCAGGAACGCCTCGTAGGCGGCCTCCTTGGCGAGGAAGCCGAGGAACGGGGGCACGGCCGCCATGGACGCGGCCGCCGCGGTGGCCCACAGTGCGAGCATCGGCAGCCGCCGGCCGAGGCCGGAGAGCTCCCGCAGGTCGCGGGTGCCGGTCTCGTGGTCGATCACGCCGACCGTGAGGAACAGCGTCGACTTGAACAGTCCGTGGGCGAGCAGGACCGCCGCGCCGGCCAGCGCCGCTTCGCGGGTGCCGGCCCCGAAGAGCACGAACAGGAAGCCCAGCTGGCTCACCGTGCCGAAGGCGAGCAGCCGCTTCAGGTCGGTCTGGCGCAGGGCCCGGTAGCCGCCCACCAGCATGGTCGCCACCCCGACCGTGAGGCACAGCGGGCGCCACGGTGCGACGTCGGCGAACGCTGGAGCCAGGAGCGCGACCAGGTACACCCCGGCCTTGACCATGGCGGCGGCATGCAGGTAGGCCGACACCGGCGTCGGCGCGGCCATGGCACTGGGCAGCCAGGGGTGGAACGGCACCTGCGCCGACTTGGTGAAGGCGCCGACCAGGACGCAGACCAGGGCCACCGACACGGTCGTCCCGCGGGGCGGGTCGGCGAGCAGGGCCGTGATCGAGTACGTCCCGGCGGCCTGGCCGAGCAGCAGGAAGCCCACCAGCATGACCAGACCACCGAGCGTGGTCACCAGCAGCGCCTGGTTGGCGGCCCTCCGGCTGTCCGCCTTCTCGTCGTCGAACCCGATCAGGAGGAAGGAGGTCACGCTGGTGAGCTCCCAGAACACGTACAGCAGCAGGAGGTCGTCGGCCAGGACGAGCCCGAGCATTGCCCCCGCGAACGCCGTCAGCACCGCCGAGAACCGTCCGATGCCCACCTGTCGCGGCCCGAAGTAGCGAGCGCAGTACACGAACACGAACGTGCCGATCCCGGACACGAGCACGACCAGCAGCAGCGCCAGAGCGTCGAGCCGCAGGTCCAGGCTCAGGCCGAGGCCGGGCACCCAGGACACGCTCTGGGCGACGCGCTCACCGTCGAGAACGTCTGCCGCCCGGGTCGCGGCCCAGACCGCGGTCGCTGCCGGGGCCACGGCCATGACGAGGAAGACGTTGCGACCCAGCCGTGCGCCCAGGGCCGGCGCGAGCAGCGCGAGCACCAGGTGCAGAGCGAGCAGGGCTAGCACGGGACCTCCAGGCCAGGGCGGAGCGACGGACCTCCCGGCCAGTCCGTGGACCCGCCTGCGGAGGACGCCGACCAGGCTTCCCGGCACACCGGGGACGACCTTACCCGCGGACGACGACAGCCCTCATGGGCGTCGTTCCGTGTCACCGCGGTGGTAGGGGGCAGGACACCGTCGACCTTCCTGTCCGTGTCCCGGAGGACCGTATGAGCGCCACCACCGACCGCCCGCTCGCCCAGGGCGAGCCCACCGCCCGCTCCGCCGGCCCCGACGCCAGCCTGGGCGAGCTCGTGGCTCACGCCACCGCCGATCTCTCCCAGCTGCTGCGCCAGGAGCTGGCCCTGGCCAAGGCCGAGATCCGGTCCGAGGTCGTGAGCGCCGGCAAGGGCGCGGGCATGCTCGGCGGGGCCGGCTTCAGCGGGGTGCTCGGCCTCATCTTCCTGTCGATCTCGGGCGCCTACGGCCTGTCCTGGTTGGGCCTCCCCCTCGGCTGGGGCTTCTTCGTCGTCGGGCTGCTCTATGTGGTGGCCGCGGCCGGGCTCGCCCTCGGCGGCAAGAAGAACCTGGCCAAGGTCGGTCCGCCCGAGCGGACCATCGAGAGCGTCAAGGACGACCTCGAGTGGGCCAAGCACCCCACCCGCACGACGTAGCCGACCGTCCGGCCAGGGGTTCTCGGGCGTCCCGCCGGGGGCCGGGCCCGGCGCGTGGGAGCCTGGCCCCGTGACCGTCGAGCCGCAGGTGGTGCTCGTGGACGGGCCGTGGTCCCACCGCGAGGTGACGGCGGCCGGCGTGCGCTTCCACATCGCCGAGGCCGGCCCCCAGGACGGACCGCTCGTGCTGCTCCTGCACGGCTTCCCGGAGTTCTGGTGGAGCTGGCGGCACCAGCTGCAGGCGCTCGGCGCGGCCGGCTTCCACGCCGTCGCGCCCGACCTGCGCGGCTACGGCGCCTCCGACAAGCCCCCCCGCGGCTACGACGCCTTCACGCTCGCCGCCGACGTCGCCGGCCTGGTCCGGGCCCTGGGCGCCCGCGACGCCGCCGTGGTCGGGCACGACTGGGGCAGCGTCCTGGCGTGGAGCGTCGCCGGCCTGCACCCCCGCGTGGTCCGCCAGATCGCGGTGCTCGGGGCGGCCCACCCGCTGCGCTTCCTGCGCGGGGCAAGCGCCGCCCAGCTGCGGGCGTCGACGTACTTCGGCTCGTTTCAGGTACCCGGCCTGGCCGAGACCCGGCTGCTGCGCGACGACGCCGCGCTCGTCGCGACCCTGCTGCACCGCTGGGGCGGACCGGACTTCCCGGACGCCGACACCGAGCGGCGCTGTCGCCAGGCGATGCAGATCCCCGGCGCCGGGCACAGCGCCCTGGAGTACTACCGGTGGGCGGTCAGGTCGCTGGCCCGACCCTCCGGCTGGCACTACCTGCGGCTGCTGGCGGCCGGCGTGCAGGCCCCCGTGCTGCAGCTGCACGGCAGCCTGGACCGCTGCCAGCTCCCCTCGACCGTGCTGGGCGCGGAGCGGTACGCCCACGGCGGCTACCGCCTCGACGTGCTCGACGGCGTCGGTCACTTCCTGCACGAGGAGGCGCCGGACGCCGTGACCGCCGCTCTGCTGGCGTTCCTGCGCGGGTGAAGCGGGGACGCGACCTGCTCGGTCGGCCGGTGCCGGTCGGCTCCCCCGACGCCCTCCCCGACGTGGTGGACGCCGCACGGACGCCGTCGCAGGCGCTGGCCCTGGCGCAGGAGCTGCTCGAGCAGGACCGCGCCTTCAGCGCCCACGAGGTGCTGGAGGCCGCGTGGAAGGCGGCCCCGGTTCCCGACCGCGGCCTGTGGCAGGGGCTGGCACAGGTCTGCGTGGGGGCCACCCACCTGCAGCGCGGCAACGCCGTCGGCGCGGTGCGGCTGCTGCGACGGGGCGCCCAGACGCTGGACGGGCGCGCCGCCGAGGTGGCCGCGTGGGCGCTGCGTCTGGCCGACGAGGTGGCCGGGGGCGCGGTCGGGGCGGGAACGGTTCCGGCACCCTGGTCGGGCGCGGGCGGCCGGCTGCGGCTGCCCCCCGGGTGGTGACGGGCTACGCGGCGTCGCTGCGGGACTCGGCGGCGTTCCGGAGGTTGTCCAGGAAGCCCTCCGCGAGCGCGTGCACCTCGTCGGCGTCCGCGGTGCGGTCGGTCCGCAGGACGAGCTCGGCGAGGGTGGCCGTAACGTCGTCACCGGCGACGTAGCTCAGGCGCAGTTCGCCCGAGGCGGCGGGAACGCCGGGACCGGACCACTCGAACCGGGTGACGTACGCGGTGGGGGTCCGCCGGGGCGGGAGCGCCCGGACCGTCGCCGCCGTGCGGCGTGCCCAGGGCCGGTCGGTCTCGACCAGTGCCCGGCCGTCACGCTCACCGACGCGCCGGACACCGGGCCACAGCTCCAGCGCAGTCGGCGCCGTGAGGAGCAGGGCCGTGCTGGTGGGGTCGGCCGCGATCTGCCGGCTGGTGCGGGTGGTCCAACTGCCCTGCGGAAGGCCCTCGGGGTGCACGCGCGCCTCCTCGTCGTGTCCGGGGACGCGGCCCCGGGTGCTTGCAACTGCACGCACTGTAGCAAGCACGCTGGTCCTGGACTAGTCGCAGCCCCGCGTGCTCACCCGGCCGGTGGCCGTCCGGCCGGCGGCCGCGTCCGAGGCCACCTCCTTCGCGGTCAGCGCGTATCCGACGTCCGGCCGGTCGGCCGCCGCGGCGAACACCACTCCCAGAACCTTCCCGTCCGTCGCGAGCAGCGGGCCACCGGAGTTGCCCGGGCGCACCCGGCCCCGCACGGCGTAGATCTGCCGGACGACCTGGCGCTCGTTGTAGATGTCCAGACCCTGGGCCCGCTGCGTGCCGCTCACCCGAGCGGCGTCGGCCCGGAACGGACCGTCCTGGGGATAGCCCAGGACGAGCGCGTCGTCACCGGGCGAGGCGGGCGGGGCGAACGCGAGCGCCCGCAGCCCGAGCCCGGGCACCCGCAGCACCGCGACGTCGCGGCCGGGGTCGTACAGCACGACGCTGGCCTTGAGCGTGCCGCGTCCCGGGACCTCGACCATCGGGTCACGCACCCCGGCCACCACGTGCGCGTTGGTCATCACCCGCTCCGGGGCGTAGACGAAACCGGTGCCCTCGATGCGCCGACCGCACGCCCGGGCCACACCCGTGATCTTGAGGACCTCCTGCCGCACGCTCTGCACCACCGGGTCCGCACGCAGGGCCGCATCCGGAGGGTCGACCTCCCGCACCTGCGTCGGGGCCAGGCCGCCGAACACCTCGGGAAAGCCGCGGTCGTCGACCAGGTCGCGCAACCCGCCGAGAAGTCGCGGGGCCCCCGAGGGGACCAGCCCGTCGACCGCCGCGAGCACCGCCGAGCGGCGGACCTGCGAGGCCACCACCCGCGACGACGACGACGACACCGCCGTCCCCACGAGCCACGCCACCAGCAGCACGCTGAGCACGCTCACGACCGAGCCCGCGAAGGCGTCGAACAGCCGCGCCGGGCGCCAGGTCAGCCGCTCCCGCAGCCGCGACCCCACCACCGTGGCGACCAGCTGCCCGAGCGTGGCGCCCAGGAACACCACCCCGAGGCCGACCAGCGCGTTCGGCAGCCCCTCGAGGAGCGCCGACTGGGCCGCGCTCGGCGCGAAGTGGGCACCGACCACGCCGCCGCCCAGGAAGCCGACGAACGACAGGGCGCCCACGACGAAGCCCTGCCGGTAGCCGGACAGGGCGAACAGCACGCAGGCGACCAGCAGGACGATGTCGAGCAGGTTCCCGTGCACCACCGGACCCTAGAGCGTTCCCGCCTCCACCGCCGGGACGGTCAGGAGACGACGACCTTCCCGCCTCCACCGCCGGGACGGTCAGGAGACGACGACCTTCCCGCCTCCACCGCCGGGACGGTCAGGAGACGACGACCTTCCCGCCTCCACCGCCGGGACGGTCAGGAGACGACGACCTTCCCGTCCATGCCCGAGTGGATCGTGCACACGAAGTCGTACGTCCCCGCCTTCGGGAACTCGAAGGTGCCGGTGGCCGACCCCTCGCTGATCGTGTTGATGTCCTCGCCGATCGTGTCGGCGTCGAACACGAGGTTGTGCGGCACCCCGCCCTCGATCTGCAGCGTCAGGGCCAGCGTCCCCGCCTTGGCGGTGATGGTGCTGGGCGAGAACTTCAGGCGGGCGTTGCCGACCACGGTGGCCGTCTGCGCCTCGGCCGGGCCCTGGGCCGCGACCGTGCCACCGGCGCCCCCCTCCTCGGCGTCGCTCGCACCCCCGCACGCGGACAGGGCCAGGACGGGGAGGACGAGCAGGACGAGAGCGGTGCGGCGGAGGGGGGTCACGGGAGGTCTCCAGGGACGGGAACGGGTGGGGGGACGAGAGCGGGGCTGCTGCGGGCCGCCATCTCCAGGCGGTCGGCGTCGAGCTCGCGCCGGCGGGTGCGGTCCCAGGGGAGCGCCCACCCACCGAAGTGCAGCAGCTTGTCGACCACCCCGGCCGTGAACCCCCAGACGAGGAGGCCGTCCACCTCGAAGGCGGGGCTGACCCAGCCGCTCGGGTGGGTCAGGGTCACCCGGTTCGCCGGGGCGGCGAGCTCGGCCAGGGGCACCCGGTGCACCGACGCCACCTCGGCCGCGTCGACCACGCCCACCTCGTGCGGGGAGCGCCACCAGCCGAGGACCGGGGTCACGACGAACCCGCTGGGCGGCAGGTAGAGCTCGGGCAGCCGGCCCAGGACGTGCACGCTGGCCGGGTCGAGCCCGACCTCCTCCTGGGCCTCGCGCAGCGCCGCCGCGACGGGGCCGTCGTCGCCGGGGTCGACCGCCCCACCGGGGAACGCCGCCTGGCCGGCATGCGAGCGCATCGTGCTGGCGCGCTCGATGAGCAGCAGCTCCGGACCCTGTGCGCCCTCGCCGAACAGGACGAGGACGGCGCTGGCCCGCCCTCCCTCGGCCGGCGGGGCGAACGAGGTCAGCTGGTCGCGGCGGATGCCCGGGACCGCGGTGACGAGCGCGTCCAGCCAGGCCGGTGGTGTCGTCACAGGCGCAGGCCGAGGTGCTGCTCGACCAGCGCGTCGAGCTGCGCCCGGCTGGTCATCTCCCCCCGCTGCACGTGCCGGACGACGCCCATCGCGTCGACGAACAGCGTGATCGGCGGCCCCGAGCCGTACTGCCGCATGATCGTGCCCTGGTCGTCGACCACGCTCGCGTAGGTCATGTCGAAGCCCAGGCTCCGGTCCTCGGCGAACTGCAGGCCGTGCAGCAGCGTGTCCTGGGTGAGCACGCCGACGACGTCGAGCGCCTGCGTGCGCTCGTGCAGGTCCTGCAGCAGCGGGACCTCCCGCACGCACGGCCCGCACCAGGTGGCCCAGACGTTGACGAGCGTGGGTCGACCGGGCGCGGTCCGGGCCCGCACCTGACCGGGCGCCCCGACGCACGGCAGCGTGAGGTCGGGCAGCGCCGGCGACAGCCCGGCCGGGCACGGCGCCAGCGACGCCGAGGTCCGCAGCGCGGTGAGGTCGGGCGCCGCGGGGCCGTCGTCGGAGCTCCCGCGACTGCCGAGCACGAGCGCCCCGGCGAGCAGCGCAAGCACCCCCAGCAGCGCCAGGACACGGGCCCGGCCCGTCACGGCGACACCCCGACCTCGTCCGGCGACTTCACCAGGCGTCCCGCGACCTCGGGGTCGGTCGGGCCGAGGCCGTACGAGGGGCACAGCCGGGACAGGGCGCAGGCCCCGCATGCCGGCGTCCGGGCGTGGCAGACCCGGCGGCCGTGGAAGATGATCCGGTGGCTGGCGAGGGTCCAGTCCCGGCGCGGCAGCAGGGCGCCGATCTCGTGCTCGACCTTCACGGGGTCGTCATGGACGGTCCAGCCGAACCGCCGGGCCAGGCGGCCCACGTGGGTGTCGACGGTGATGCCCGGGACCCCGAAGGCGTCCCCCAGGACGACGTTGGCCGTCTTGCGGCCGATGCCCGGCAGCTGCACGAGATCGGCCAGGCGGCCCGGGACCTCACCGCCGTGGGAGGCCACCAGCGCGGCCCCCAGACCCTGCAGCGACGCCGCCTTGTTGCGGAAGAAGCCTGTGGTGCGGACCAGCTCCTCCAGCTCGAGCCGATCGGCGCCGGCGTAGTCGGCCGCCGTCCGGAAGCGGGCGAACAGGGCCGGCGTCACCTCGTTGACCCGCTTGTCCGTGCACTGGGCCGACAGGATGGTGGCCACGGCCAGCTCGAGCGGCGTGGTGAAGTCGAGCTCGCAGTGCGCGTGCGGGTGCACGACCCCCAGCAGGCGCACCATCCGGCGGGCCCGGCGGACCAGCGCCAAGCTGCTCTCCCCGGGCGCCTCGACGGCCGTCCCTGCGGCAGAGGTGGTCACGCTCGGAGACTACGTCCGGGTGAACCTGCGCGCCTGCCCGATCCGTCCGCTCAAGGACCTCACGGAACGTGACGACGCTGAGAGGGTCGGCCCGTCCGGGACGGCACCGCACACAGACCGCGAGGACGACGACGATGGACCCGCGCACCATCCCAGTGGGGCTCTCGACCGCCGACCGCCTGGCTGCTGCGCCCGGCACCCTCACCCCGCCCAGCCCGCGCAGCGGCAGCCGGCGGGCCCCCAAGGCACCCCGACCGGTCCCCGAGCGGGACGACGCCTACGGCCACCTGAGCCTGGCCGCCCTGCGGGACTACCGCACGGCGCTGCAGGCCGAGGAGAGCAAGGTGTCGTACTGGCGCCGGATCCTGCAGGCCAGGCTCGACGTGGTCCGGGCCGGCTCGATGCAGGCGGTCGACCAGGACCACCTGCGCCCGGTGCTCGCCGACGCCCGGGTCAGCTCCGGGCGCAACGCGCTCGTCGAGGTGCTGCAGGTGGACGACATCCCGCCCCTGCCGTCGCTGGCCGAGCTGTGGGACCGCCGGGTGGACCCCGACGACGTCCCGGCGTCGGCCGCCTTCGAGGCAGACCTGACCGAGGCCGAGCAGCAGCTGTCCGCCTACCGGGCGGCGCTGCACCGCCGTCTCGCGGCGACCACGGGCGAGCTGATCGCGCGCTACCGGGAGACGCCGTCGCTGTGCCTGGTGGCGCTGCCGCTCGGGCCCGACCGGGCCGTCGTCGCGGGCTGATCCCGGGCCGGCGCGGGACGCCCTGCCCCGGTCTGGGAGGATCGAGCGTGTCCCTGCTGCTGGTCGCGCTGCTGCTGCCGCTGCTGCTGCTCGCCCTGATGCTGGCCATGGAGCGGGTCGAGCGCCCGCTGCGGCGCGACTCGGTGAGCGAGCAGCTCGTCAGCTTCCTGGAGACCGCCCGCCCCGACGAGGTCGAGTCCTTCATCTCCGAGGGGTTCGCCCAGCCGCTCGACGACTACTGGAAGCGACGACGCCGGGCGCGCCTGCTGCCCGGTCGGAGCCGGTGACGTGGGAGACTCCGCGCGCCACGTGATCATGCGCGGGCACTGACCGACGAACAGAGGTTCCAACGTGGACGACGTCCTGGCCAAGGCAGGCCTGTTCCAGGGGGTGGCGTCCGAGGCGTCCGAGGCCCTCGCGTCGTCCCTGAAGTTCTCCGACTACACCCGCGGCGAGCAGGTCTTCACCGAGGGCGAGCAGGGCGACACCCTGTTCATCGTGATGTCCGGCAAGGTCAAGATCGGACGGCGTGCGGCCGACGGCCGGGAGAACATGCTGTCGGTCATGGGCCCGTCCGACATGTTCGGCGAGCTGTCGCTGTTCGACCCCGGTCCCCGCACCGCCACGGCCACCGTGGTCACCGAGGCACGCCTGGCCCACCTGGCCCACGCCTCGCTGCGCCCGTGGATCAACGACCGGCCCGAGATCGCCGAGCAGCTGCTGCGCGTCCTGGCCCGCCGGCTGCGCCGCACCAACGACGCGCTCGCCGACCTCATCTTCACCGACGTGCCCGGCCGGGTGGCCAAGGCGCTCCTGGGCCTGTCGGAGCGCTTCGGGACCGAGGAGGCCGAGGGCGTGCGGGTGCGCCACGACCTCACGCAGGAGGAGCTCGCCCAGCTGGTGGGTGCCTCCCGCGAGACGGTGAACAAGGCGCTCGCCGACTTCGCCAGCCGCGGCTGGCTGCGGGTCGACTCCCGCGCGGTCACCATCCTCGACGCCGACCGCCTCGCCCGCCGGGCCCGGTAGGCCCCGCTACAGACCGACCTCGTCGTCGACCGGCAGGTCGAGCGTCACGGTGAGCCCCCCGCCCGGGGTGTCGGTCAGGGTCACCGTGCCGCCCAGGGCCTCGACGCTGCGCTGCACCGTGGCCAGCCCGATGCCCGTCCCGGAGACCTCTCCCGCGTTGGGCGCCCGGGAGAACAGTTCGAAGACCCGTTCCTTGGCCTCGTCGGGCACCCCCCGGCCGTTGTCCTGCACCTGCAGCACCGCCCCGCGGCCCGGCGCGGGCAGCCGGTCCACCCGCACCCGCGAGGGGCGGTCGGGGTGGCGGTACTTGACGGCGTTGCCCACGAGGTTCTGCAGCACCTGACCGAGCAGCAGCGGATCGGTCCGCAACCGGCCCAGGGGGCCGATCTCGACCACGGCCTGGGCCTGCTCCACGTGGTGCTCGACGTCGGCCTGCACCAGCCGGGCCACCTCGTCGAGGTCGACGTCGACGGCTGCGGCCGGGGTGCCGGCGACGGCGAAGCGGAGCAGCCCGTCGAGCATGGCCGCCAGGCGGACGGCAGCGCCCTCGGCCTGCTCCAGGCAGGTGGTCACCAGCGGCGGCAGGTCGGTGCCGCGCCGCTGCGCGAGAGCGAGGAAGCCGAGCACCCCCGTCAGGGGGTTCTTCAGGTCGTGCGCCACGCGCCCGGCGAACGCCGACAGCTCGGCGTTGGTCCGCCCGAGCGTGCGCAGCTGCTCCTGCATCCCGCGGGCGTCGCGCCGCTGACGCAGCAGCCGGGAGGTCTGGGCGGCGAGGTCGGACAGCCCGTCACGCTGCTGCTCCGACAGGTCCCTCGGGACGTCGTCGAAGGCGCACAGCGTGCCGATCACCTGCCCCTCGGCGTCGCGCAGCTGCGAGGAGGCGTAGAAGCGGACGCCGGCCAGTCGCCCGGTGACCCAGGCGTTCGAGGCGAAGCGGGGATCCTCCCGCGCGTCGCGGACGAAGACCGGATCGGCGTAGCGGGCGGTCACGTCACACATCGACTCGGCCCGGGGGGTCGGGGCGCCCTCGAAGCCCACCGTCGCCACCTGGTGCTGCTGGTCGGCGTCGAGCAGGTTGATGGTCGCGGTCGGGACCCCGCAGATGGCGGCGGCGAGCCGGGCCACGGACGCCAGCTCGGGGCTCGCGGGCAGGTCGGCGAGGCCGTAGGCGTCGAGCAGGGGGCCGGTCATGCCGGCGTGCCGTCCGGCGCGGCCGGGGGCAGGCCCGGCGCGGACAGCTCCGGCAGCGGTTCGAGCCCGGACTCGCCGGGCTGCAGCAGCCCGGCGATCTCGCGCAGCCCCAGCCAGGTGGGGTCCTGCAGCACCTGCACCTGCCAGTCCCTGGTGTCCATGCCCTCCGGCGCGGCGGCCTGCCACGGGAGCAGGACGTCGGTGGAGCGCACGTAGGCGACGTACTCGCGGACGCCGTCGACGGTGAGCGCCGCCACCACGCGCCCCTGCGCGCCGATGGCCTGCACCAGGGCGGCCTGGAAGGCCCTCAGCGCGAGGGTCTCCCCGGCGGTGGGCTGCCCGCTCACCTCGACGTCGTGGAGCGTCACCGCGAGCCCCACCTGCAGCGGGAACTCCTCGAACGGGGCGCCGAGCGCGACCGCCTCGTCGAGCAGCGTCACGGCCGTCAGGGTGCGCGGCGGCGCGGCATCGCCGGCCGACCCCGGGTCGGTACCGGGCTCGGTGAACTCGCCCTCGACGGTCATCCAGCGCGGGGCGACCACGAGCAGGTCGGGCGGCCGGGTCGAGCCCTCGGGAGACGTCACGGGGACGATCCTGCCGCAGCAAGCAACCGCGTCGTCGTCGCGGCCTCGACGCCCTGCCCCGTGGCGCGGGCCAGGTCGAGCGCCTCGTGCCACCTCGCGACCGCGTCGTCCGGCCTCCCGCAGGCGAGCAGCGCCGAGCCGAGCGCCCGCAGGGCGAGCACCTGCGACCGCACGTCCTCGCCGGGGAAGGCGACAGCCTCCTGCGCGCCGGCCAGGGCCTCGGCCGGCCGGCCGAGGTCCAGCAGCGTCCCGGCGCGGTGGGCGAGGGCCTGCCGGCGCGGGAACAGCAGGGCCGCCTCGGTGGTGGTCGCCAGCGCCTCGTCGAACTGGGCGAGCGCGCCCTGCAGGTCGCCCCGGCGCCGCAGCACCTGGGCCAGGAGCACCTTGGGCCCGAGCAGCGCCGACGGCGCGAGGTCGAGCCCACCCAGCACGTCCTGGGCGCGGCGGACCGCCTCGTGCGCGGCGTCGAGGTCGTCGCGGTCCAGGCACGCGTAGCCCAGCGCGACGAGGGCGAGGGTGGTCAGCAGGGGGTGCCGGGCCTGCTCGGACACCTCCACCGCCTGGGTGAGCAGCTCCACGGCCCGGTCCGGCCGGTCGGCCCGGCGCGCGGTGATCCCCACGGCGATGAGCGCCATGGCGCGGCCCCAGGCGTCGCCGACCTCCTCGAACCGCTGCAGGGCCTGCGCCGCCTCGTCGGCCGCGAGGTCGGTGTCGCCCTGCTCGGCGGCCGCAAGGGCGTCGATCGTGAGCAGCGCCGCGACCCCCCAGCGCTCGCCCATCGCCTGACCGAGCGGCAGGACCGACCCGGCCAGCTCGCGGGCCTCGCCCAGCCGGCCCTGCAGCAGCCGGACGAAGCCCTCCGTGCCGGCCACCCACGACAGCCCACCGGTGTCCTCCAGGGCGGCGAAGACCTCCGCCGCCTCCCCCAGCGCCGTTCCCGCCGCCGCGTAGTCGCCGCGGGAGGTCGCGCTCCAGGCCAGGTGCTGCAGCGCCCAGCCGGCCCCCCGGGCGTCGTCGACCTGGACGGCCAGTGCGTGCGCCTGGCGGAACCGCTCCTCGGCGCCGCGCAGCCGGCCGTCGAAGTAGTCGAGCAGCCCGAGCAGGCGCAGCGCCTCGCCCCCCAGCCGGTCGTCGCCGGCGGAGCCGGCCGCGGCGAGCGCCGAGACGAGGGCCTGCCGCGCACCGGCGGTGTCCCCCTGCTTGCGCCGGACGTCTCCGAGCACCACCAGGGCGCCCGCCCGCACCTCGTCCTGCGCGGCGGCGAGCGCCGGGACCAGCTCGGCCTCGGCCTCGACCAGGCGGTGCTGCGCCGCGAGCGCAGAGGCGTGCGCGAGCCGCACCGGCACCACGACCCGGTCCGGCAGCGCCTCCCCGAAGGAGGGATGACCCAGGCTCAGGGCCCGGGCCAGGACCTGCTCGGCCATGGCGTTCTCGTCGCGGGCGAGCGCCGCCCGGCCCAGCCGCGCGAGGGCCGTGAAGGCCAGCGCCCGCGCCTGCCAGGCGGGGTCCTGCGGGGGCAGCCCCATCTCGGCCGCGAGCCGCACCGCGCGCTCCCCCTGGGCGGCCGCCACCAGGTCGGCCTCACCGGGGCGGCCGCCACCGGCGGCGACGTGGGCGGCGGCCGCGGCGTGCCGACGCGCGCGCTCGGCCTTGGCGAGCCCGGCGTAGGCGACGTCGCGCACCAGCGTGTGGCCGAACCGGTACTGGCCGTCGTCGGGGTCGGCCTCCAGCATCCGGCGGTCCTGCAGCACCGCCACGGCCGCCCGGACGACGGACGGCTCGCCGTGGCCGGAGGCCCTGCCCACGGCCTCGAGCCCGGCGAGGTCCAGGCGCAGCCCGAGCACGCTGGCGTCGCGCAGCACGCCCTTGGCGGGACCGTCGAGGGCGTCGATGCGGGCGGCCAGCACCGCCTGCACCCCGGCCGGCAGCACCTCCTCGGGGAGGTCGCCGGTCACCTGCCAGTGGTCGCCGTCGCGACGCAGCACCCCCCGGTCGACGAGCAGGTGCAGCAGCTCGGCCAGGAAGAACGGGTTGCCCTGGGCGCGGTCCAGCAGCGCCGCCGTGACCGAGGCGTCGAGGTCCGCCGACGGCGACCCGAGGTAGGCCCGCAGCAGCCGCTCGGCCGCCGAGCCCTCCAGCGGCGCAGGGACACCAGCTCGGCGTCGTCGAGGTCGGCCCACCACCCGACCGGACCCTGCACCGGCCCCGGACGGTCGAGCATCTCCGGTCGACCGACCGCGAGCAGGAGCACCCGGCCGCGGACCTGCGTGGCGACGTCGAGCAGCCCGCCAGCATCTCGGGGGTGGCCCAGTGCAGGTCGTCGAGCACGAGCAGCAGCGGCGCGTCGGCCGCGAGGGCCGAGAACAGGGCGGCGACGGCCTGCCGCACCTCATCGCCTCCCGTCGTCGACCCGGGCGTGGCCGCCTCCCGGGGCGACGCGGCGTCCGGGGCCTCGCAGCCCCAGCAGGGCCTGCAGCCGCTCGCCCGACCGCCGCCGGGACGGGGCCGGCGTAGGCCGGGTGCTCCAGCCGGCTGACCGTCCGGGCCACCCGCTCGCGGGCGGTCTCGACGTCGTCGCCCTCGCCGATGCCGCAGGCGGTGCGCACCATCTCGGCGACGGCGGCGAGGTCGCGGCCCTCGCCGTAGGGCGCGCAGCGGCCCCACAGCACGCGGGCGCCGGGCAGCTCGCCGCAGAAGCGGGACAGCTCCTGGGCCAGCCGGGTCTTGCCGACGCCGGCGTCGCCGGTGAGCAGCACCGTGCGCGGCACCGCCCGGTCGGCGACGTCGAGCAGCCGGCCGACCAGGAGGCCGAACTCGGCGTCCCGCCCGAGGAAGGGGGCCTCGTCGCCGAGCCCGAGCCGGGAGGCGCCGGGCGGCCGGAGCCCGACCAGCTCGTACGCCGGCACCGGCTCGCGCTTGCCCTTGAGCCGCAGCGGGGCGAGCGCCCGCCAGGACGCCGTGGCGAGGGTCGACAGCGCGGTGTCGCGGCCGGCGTAGACCGCCCCGACACCGGCGGCGTCCGACAGCCGGGCGGCGGTGTTCACCGCGTCGCCGATGACGGTGTAGCTCAGGTGGGCCTGGACCCCGGCGATGACCTCCCCGGTGTTGAGCCCCACCCGCAGCCCGAGCCGCTGGCCGCCGCCGCTCTCCTGCTCGACCAGCCGGCGCACGACCGACTGCATCCGCGACGCCGCCCGCACGGCCCGCTCGGCGTCGTCCTCGTGCGCGACCGGGGCGCCGAAGACCGCCATGATGCCGTCGCCGGTGAGCTTGTCGACATGGCCGCCGAACTCGCCGACGATGCCGGCCAGGCTGGCCAGCACCCGGTCGGTGACGACGCCGACCCGCTCGGGGTCGAGGTCCTCCGACCAGCTGGTGAAGTCGGACAGGTCGCCGAACAGGACCGTGACGACCCGCCGGTCGGTCGGACTCGTCGCCGGCCAGGGTGCCGACCAGGGCCGCGCCGCAGGCGAAGCAGAACCGCGCGCCTGCCACCGTGGGGGTGCCGCAGACCGGGCAGGTCATGCCGACCCGCCCCCCGACTCCTGCAGGTACCGCAGCTGGGCCCGGACCGACAGCTCGGCGGCCGGCCACAGCGCCCGGTCGACGTCGGCGTAGACCCGCTGCGACGACGGCACCGGGCGTGGTCCAGCCCGTCGGCGACGGCCGCGGCCACCTGCTCCAGCCGGGCCCGCCGGTGCTGCAGGTAGGCCTGTCGCGGCCGCCCCGGCGTCGGGCAGCTCGGGCCCGTGCCCGGGCAGCACCGCCAGGCCCTCGAGCGCCTGCAGCCGCTCCAGCGAGCGCAGGTAGTCGGCCAGGACGCCGTCGGGGTGGGCGACCACGGTCGTGCCGCGGCCGAGCACGGTGTCGCCGGTGAGCACGGCGTCGCGGGAGCCGGAAGCTCAGCGAGTCGCTGGTGTGGCCCGGAGTGGTGACGCACCCGCAGCTCGAGCCCGGCCGCGACGACGACGTCGCCCTCGGCCAGCCCCTCGCCGCCGAGCCGCTGGGCCGGGTCCAGCGCGCGGACGGGCGCGCCGGTGAGCGCCCGCAAGCCGGGCGGCCCCCTCGCTGTGGTCGAGGTGGCCGTGGGTCAGCAGCACCTGCTCGACCGGACCGCAGGCGGCGACGGCCGCCAGGTGGCCCTCGTGCAGGGGCCCCGGGTCGACGACGACGCAGCCCGTAGGAGCCGGGCGCGCGCAGCACCCAGGTGTTGGTGCCCTCCAGGGTCATCGGGCCGGGGTTCGGCGCGAGCAGCAGCGCGGCCGTGGGCGTGACCTGCCGGAGCGCCATCTCAGGTGCCCGGGCAGCCGGAAGACGACCAGGCCGTCGTCGCCCAGCGCGAAGTTGGGCCGGACGGGGCGGATCGGTGCGGGGGGCGGCGAGCGCGGCGGCGACGTCGGGGGCGTCCGCGACCGCCTGGAGCGACTCGAGGGTCGGCGGCATCATCCGAGGTTCTGCCCGAGCGCGTGCGACGGCCGCAGCCACACCCGGTGGTCGGCCTCCCCGCCGACGTCGCGGCAGACCTGGCCGGCGGGCAGGGCCGCCAGGAAGAACCGGGTGTCGAACCGCTTGGGCTCGACGTCGGGCGTGATCCAGTGCGCGAGCGGCCGCAGCAGGTCGGCCCGCAGCACCAGTCCGCGGCGCGTCAGCAGCTGGGAGAGGGACTGCTCGCGCGCCTCCAGGGCCGCCCGCTCCGCCTCCCACTCGTCGGTGCTGACGTCGGCCAGCACCTGCTGCGGGCCGGGTCCGGCCAGCAGGACGCCGGACTCCTCGAACGTCTCGCGGACGGCGGCGCACACCAGCGCCCGGGCCAGCGGCTCGGTGCAGGCGAACCAGTCCGCCCACTGCGTGGCGGGCGGACCGTGCCAGGCGAGGTCGGCGTCGGCGTCCTCGGGGTCGACCGACCCGCCGGGGAACACGTGCATGCCGGGGGCGAACGCCATGCCCTTCACCCGCCGGAGCAGGTAGACCTCGGGGCCCTGCGCGCTGTCGCGCAGGAGCACCACCGTGGCGGCGGGCCGGGGCACCGCGGGAACCGCCTCGCCGTCGCGCAGGGCCCGCACGCGCTCGACGAACGCGTCCTCCTGCGCGCCCGGCAGGATCACCGGACCTCGACCACCAACTCGACCTCGACCGGGGCGTCGAGCGGCAGCGAGGCGACCCCGACGGCGCTGCGGGCATGCTGCCCGGCGTCGCCGAACACCTCGCCGAGCAGCTCGCTCGCCCCGTTGACGACCCCGGGCTGGCCCGTGAACTCCGGCACGGACGCCACGAAGCCCACCACCTTGACCACGCGCACCACGGCGTCGAGGCCGACCAGGGCGTCGATCGCGGCGAGCGCGTTCAGGGCGCACACCCGGGCGAGCTCCTTGGCGCGCTCGGCCGTGACCTGGGCGCCGACCTTGCCCATGCCCCCGAGCTCGCCGCCTGCCAGCGGCAGCTGCCCGCTGGTGAAGACGAGGCTGCCGCTGCGGACCGCCGGGACGTAGGACGCCAGCGGGGGGACCACGGCGGGGAGCTCGAGGCCGAGCTCGGCCAGCCGCTCGTGCGGGCCGGCCACCCCTAGCCCCGGGGGCGCTTGAAGTAGGCCACCAGCTGGTCGCCGCCACCGGGGCCGGGCACGACCTGCACGAGCTCCCACCCGTCCTCTCCCCAGTTGTCGAGGATCTGCTTGGTCGCGTGGATGAGCAAGGGCGCGGTCGCGTACTCCCACTTCTGCATGGGGGCGAGCCTAGTGCGGACCGCTCAGGCGGTCTGGTGCTCCTGCTCGGCGGCGCGCTTGCGCAGCAGACGGCGCCGCTCGAGCTCGTTGAGACCGCCCCAGATGCCGTGCGGCTCGCTCGTGGTCAGGGAGTGCTGCAGGCACTCCCGCTGCACCGGGCAGGCACGGCACAGCGACCGGGCCGCCCCCTCGCGCTGGTCCTTCTCCGGCTTGCGCTCGAAGTGCGACGGCGGGAAGAAGTAGACGGCGTTGTCACGGCGGCACTGCGCGTCCGCGCGCCACACGGGCTCGGTCAGCAGCGGGTTGCTCATGGGGGCTGGGTCCTCCTCGTCCGGCCCGGGTGTGCCCCGGGTCACAGCCTGTTTCGACACGTGGCGTGCGGACTCCTGCCTGCGCAGGGCACCCGGCTTGCGCGACCGGTGCGTGTGAGCACGCCCACCCGCGAGCGGGGCAGCAGGGACGCGCCGGCCCGAATACCCTCGTCGCGTGCCTGACTTCCCGGACGTGCGCCTGCACGTCGTCTCCGGCAAGGGCGGCACCGGCAAGACCACGGTGGCCGCCGCCCTCGCCCTCGCCCTGGCCAGCGACGGCCGCCGCGTGCTGCTGGTCGAGGTGGAGGGGCGGCAGGGCATCGCGCAGCTGTTCGACACGCCGCCGCTCCCCTACGAGGAGCGCAAGGTGGCGGTGGCCCCGCCCGGTCCCGGGGGGCGCGGCGGCGACGTCTACGCGCTGGCGGTCGACCCCGAGGCCGCGCTGCTGGACTACCTGCACATGTTCTACCGGCTCTCCCCCACCGGGGTCGCCGCCCGCGCCCTGCGCCGGGCCGGGGCGATCGACTTCGCCACCACGGTCGCCCCCGGCCTGCGCGACGTCCTGCTCACCGGCAAGGTGAAGGAGGCGGTCGTGCGCACGGGTCCCGACGGCCGGCCCGCCTACGACGCCGTCGTCCTCGACGCCCCGCCCACCGGCCGCATCACCCGTTTCCTCAACATCAGCGACGAGGCCAGCCGCCTGGCCAAGGTCGGTCCGATCAAGACCCAGTCCGAGGGGGTCATGGCCGTCTTCCGGTCGCCGCAGACCACCGTGCACCTGGTGACCCTGCTCGAGGAGATGCCCGTGCAGGAGACCCTGGACGCCGTGGCCGAGCTGGGCGGCGTCTCACTGCCCGTGGGCAGCGTCGTGGTGAACCGGGTCCGCACGCCGCTGCTGCCGGCGGCGGCGCTGGCCGGCCCGGTCGACCGCGCAGAGCTTGCCCGGGGCCTGTCCGACGCCGGCCTGACGCCCGACGAGCAGACGGTCGACGGGCTGCTCGGCGAGGCCGAGGACCACCGCGCCCGGGTCGCCCTGGAGGAGCGTGGACGCGACGCCCTCAGCGGTCTGGACCGGCCCTCCTACGAGCTGCCCCTGCTCGGCGAGGGCATCGACCTCGGTGGCCTGTACACCCTGGCGGTCGCGCTGCGTGAGCAGGGGATCGCGTGAGCCCCTCGCCGGTCCTCGACGTCGACACCGCGCTCGACACCGCCTCCATCCTGGTCTGCACCGGGTCCGGCGGCGTGGGCAAGACCACGACCGCTGCGGCGCTCGCGCTCCGGGCCGCCGAGCGGGGACGGCGCACGGTGGTGCTCACCATCGACCCGGCCCGCCGCCTGGCGCAGTCCATGGGGCTGTCCGAGCTCGACAACACCCCGCGCGCGGTGAAGGGCGTCGACCCCGCCGGCGGCGGCTCGCTCGACGCGATGATGCTCGACATGAAGCGGACGTTCGACGACATCGTCGTGGCGCACGCCGAGCCCGGCAAGGCCGAGGCCATCCTCGCCAACCCCTTCTACCAAGCCCTGTCGTCGTCGTTCGCGGGCACGCAGGAGTACATGGCCATGGAGAAGCTCGGCCAGCTCAAGGCGCTCGGCACCTGGGACCTCATCGTCGTCGACACCCCGCCCACCCGCTCCGCGCTGGACTTCCTCGACGCCCCCGACCGGCTGACCACCTTCCTCGACGGCCGCATGGTGCGGATCCTGCTGGCTCCCGCCAAGGCCGGCGGCAAGGCCTACCTGAAGGTGGTCACGGTCGGGTTCAGCGTCTTCACCAACGCCCTGACCAAGATCGTCGGCGGCGAGACCCTGCGCGACGTGTCGCAGTTCGTGGCAGCCCTCGAGACGATGTTCGGCGGCTTCCGCGAGCGCGCCCAGGGCACCTACGACCTGCTCAAGGCTCCCGGCACGGCGTTCGTCGTCGTGGCCGCCCCCGAGCCGGACGCCCTGCGCGAGGCGGCGTACTTCGTCGAGCGGCTGGCCGAGGAGCGCATGCCGCTGGCCGGCCTGGTGGTCAACCGGGTGCACCGCACGGCCGCCGGGGCCCTCACCGCCGACCGCGCCCTGGCCGCGGCAGAGCGTCTGGAGGCGGCCGACACCTCGCCGCTCGCCGCCGGCGTCCTGCGGGTGCACGCCGACCGCGCCACCGTCGCCCAGCGCGAGGAGCGGCTGCAGGCGCGCTTCACCGCGGCCCACCCGACCGTGCCGGTGGTCCAGGTGGCGGCGCAGGCAGGTGACGTCCACGACCTCGACGGACTGCGGTCGGTGGGCGCTGACCTGGCCCGGACCACCTGACGGGGCGGACCGGTCTCAGCCGACCCGGCTGCCGGCGGCGAGCGCGTCGGTGCGTGCCGCCTGGAACAGCTGCTTCCAGCTGGTGACGTCGGGGCGACGACGCAGCAGGGCCCGGCGCTCGCGCTCGGTCATGCCGCCCCACACGCCGAACTCGACCCGGTTGTCGAGCGCGTCGCTCAGGCACTCGGTGCGCACCGGGCAGCCCATGCAGACGGCCTTGGCGCGGTTCTGCGCGGCTCCGGTCACGAACAGCTCGTCGGGGTCGGTGTCGCGGCACGCCGACAGCGCCGTCCAGTCCTGGGTGGTGTCGAGCGCGGTCATCGTCAGGTGCGACATGGCGGTCCGTTCATGCTGCTGAGGGGGGTCGACCGGGATCCGGCGGCGGTCCCGTCACGGTAGGAGCGGCCGCCGGTCCGCGGCAGGACCCGATGGAGGCATCTCGCGCTAGTCCTTTGAGGCCATCACGGGCCATTCCCGACCACCCGGACCAGAGCCGACGAGGCGGACATCCGGGACACCCGGACCGCTCTCGACCGGCGGCGCGGCGCAGAACGGGGGGCCGGAACGTACCCTCGGACCGTGCGCACCTCCAGCCTGCCCCGGGCCGGGACGGCCCTGCTCGTGAGCGTCCTGGCCGGCCTGCTCGTCGCCGGGGTCGCCGCCCCGGCGGTCGGTGGCCTCGGGCTGGCCGCCAAGGCGGGCGCCGACGACTTCCTCGAGCTGCCGGTCGGGCTCACCGAGGAGCAGCCCCCCACGCGCACCCGCATCCTCGACGCCGACGGCGGCCTGATCGCCACGCTGTACCTGGAGAACCGGGTCAACGTGGTGCTGTCGCAGGTGCCCGAGCACGTGCAGAAGGCCCTCATCGCCATCGAGGACAGCCGGTTCTACGAGCACAACGGCATCGACACCAAGGGCACGCTGCGGGCCGCCGTCAACAACACGGCCGGCAGCGGCGGCACCCAGGGCGGGTCGACCCTCACCCAGCAGTACGTCAAGAACGCCCTGATCGCCTCGGCCCGCGGCGACTCGCAGGGCCAGAAGGCCGCCACCGAGCAGTCGCTGCAGCGCAAGCTGCGTGAGGCCCGCTACGCCCTCGCCATCGAGAAGCAGCTCACCAAGGACGAGATCCTCACCCGGTATCTCAACATCGCCTACTTCGGCAACGGGGCCTACGGGATCGCCGCCGCCGCCCAGTACTACTTCGGCAAGCCCGTGCAGAAGCTCACCATCGCCCAGGGCGCCATGCTCGCCGGGATGGTGCAGAACCCCACCCGGTTCGACCCCACCGACTCCGAGAAGGCGCCCGGGGTCATCGAGCGACGCAACGTGGTCCTGCGCCGGATGGCCGATCTCGGGTTCATCTCCCCCAAGACGCGCGACCAGGGCAGCAAGCTGATCCTCGGCCTGGACATCCACCGGGTCGGCAACGGGTGCGACAGCGAGCCGGTCGGCGCCGCCGCGTTCTTCTGCGACTACGTCCGCAAGGAGCTCGAGACCACCGACGTCGGCAAGGCGCTCGGCGACACGCTCCAGGAGCGGCAGCGGCGGATGTTCAGCGGGCTGACGATCCGGACCACGCTCGACCGGACGGTGCTGGACGCGGCGCAGGAGGCGGTCGAGGCGCGCGTCCCCCTCGACGGCCAGGCCCGGTCCGCCGTCGACGTCGTCGAGCCCGGCACGGGCCACATCAAGGCCATGGCGGTCAACCAGGTCTACGGCGAGAAGCCCGGCCAGACCAAGGTGAACTTCGCCGTCGGCGGCAACTACGGGTTCCAGGGCGGCTCGACGTTCAAGGCGTTCGTGCTCGCCAACGCCATCCAGCAGGGCATCCCGCTCAGCACGAGCTTCTACTCCCCGCAGACCTACACGTCCAAGGAGTTCCCCAACTACACCGCCAACGGCATCGAGCCCTACACGATCAGCAACGCCGAGGTCTTCGAGTCGGGCACCTACGACCTGACGCAGGCCACCCACGAGTCGGTCAACACCTACTACCTGCAGCTGCTGGAGAAGACCGGCGTCGACGGGCCGGCGGGCCTGGCCGGCAAGCTCGGGGTGCGCCGGATCAAGGACCCCGACGGCAAGAGCAACGTCCCGCTGCAGCGGGGCGGCAGCTTCGTGCTGGGGGCCAGCGAGGTCTCCCCCCTGGCCATGGCCGGTGCCTACGCCGCCTTCGCCGCCCGGGGCATGTTCTGCACCCCTCAGGCGGTCCTGGCGGTCAACGACAACCGTGGCAAGGCCCTGCGGATCCCCGAGCCGCAGTGCGAGCGCGTCCTCGAGCCGGCGGTGGCCGACACCGTCAACCAGGTGCTCCGGGGCGTGGTGCAGGGGCCGGGACCGCGCACCGGCGGTGACGCCGCCATCGGGCGCGACGTCGCCGGCAAGACCGGCACCACCAACTCCTCCCGGGCCGCCTGGTTCATCGGCTACACCCCTCAGCTGGCCACCGCGGTCTGGGTGGGACTGCCGGACAAGAAGGGCGCCCCCACCGCCATGCGGCGGGTGTCCATCGGCGGCCGCTACTACCGGCAGGTCTACGGCGGGACCGTGCCGGCCGCGGTCTTCCGGCTGACGATGCGGCAGGCCCTCGAGGGCGTGCCCGAGCTGCGCTTCGACCGGCCCGACCGCGACGCCCTCCCCTCGGCGTCACCGGCCAGCGGCAGCGTGCCGGACCTGCGCGGGATGTCGCGCTCGCAGGCCCGCCGGACACTGCGTGAGGCCGGTTTCGAGCCTGCCGACGGCGGCCGGGTCGACGCGAACTACGTGCCGACCGGGACCGTCGCCTACTCCGTCCCCGGGCGGGGCGACCCGGCCGAGCCCGGCTCCACCGTCACCACCTACACGGCCAACGGCAGGCGCGGCTGAACCGCCGGGCGGACCGGGGCGCGCGTCAGGCGGGCAGGGCGGCCTTGACCGCTGCGGCCAGGCGTCCGCCCTCGACCAGCCCGGCGGTCTGCGGCCGCACCACCTTCATGACGTCGCCCATCTGGCGGGGGCCGGTCGCGCCGGTCTCCGCCACGGCCGCCGCCACCAGGGCCGCCAGCTCCTCGTCGCCCATCTGGGCCGGGAGGTAGCCGGCGATCACCGCCTCCTCGGCGAGCTCGCGGTCGGCCCGCTCGGTGGCGCCGCCGGACCGGAAGGCCTCTGCCGCCTCGCGCCGCTTCTTGGCCTCGCGCGTGACGACGGCGAGCTCCTCGTCGTCGGACAGCGAGCGGGCCGCCTTACCGGCGACCTCCTCGTTGCCCAGCGCGGTGAGCACCATCCGCAGCGTGGCGCGCACCAGCTCGTCCTGTGCGCGCATCGCCGCGGTGAGGTCGGCCTGCAGCTTGTCCTTGAGCGCTCCCATGCGGGTCAGACTACGGTCGGCAGGTGATCCGGACGGCAGTGCTGGCCGCCGCGGCCTGGCCGTTCGTCGAGCCCCACCTGCCCGTGCTGCGGCGCGTCCGGGTTCCGGTGCTCCCGCGCGGACGGCGTCCGCTGGTGGTGCTGCACCTGTCCGACCTCCACCTGCTGGCCCGGCACCGGCGTCGGGCGGCCTGGATCGCGCGGCTGGCCCGGACCGCACCGGACCTCGTCGTCAGCACCGGCGACCACCTCAGCGCGCTGACCGCCCTGCCGCTGCTGACCGGCATCGCCCGGTCGTTCGACTGTCCCGGCGTCTTCGTGCCGGGCAACAACGACTACTACACGCCGGTCGCGCCGCACCCGCTCGACTACCTGCGCGGCGGGTCGCGGGTGGACCGCCGCCCGGACCTGCCGTGGCCCGAGGTGGCCGCTGCCCTCGGGGGAGCCGGCTGGACCGACCTCACCCAACGTCGGCTGACCCTGGACGCCCTGGACCTGACCCTCACCGGCACCGACGACGCCCACCTGCGCCGGGACCGCTACGCCGCGGTGCGCGGGCCGGTCGACGGCCTGGCGCTGGGGGTCACCCACACCCCGCAGTCGCGGCTGCTCGACGCGTTCGCCGACGACGGCCACGCCCTCGTCCTGGCCGGGCACACCCACGGCGGCCAGCTCCGGCTGCCCGGTCTCGGCGCCCTGGTCACCAACTGCGACCTGCCGCGCTCCCGGGCCCGGGGCCTCACCCGCGATCGCCGCGGCTGGCTGCACGTCAGCGCGGGCCTCGGCACCTCGCCGTACGCGCCGGTCCGGGTGTGCTGCCGGCCCGAGGCCACCCTGCTGAGCCTGGTCCCGGCCCCGCGCTGACCCTGGCTGCGGCCGCCGTGCCGACCGCAGCGCTCTCCGGTACTGTCTGGCGCGTACGACCGGGGTGTGGCGCAGCTTGGTAGCGCGCTGCGTTCGGGACGCAGAGGTCGCAGGTTCAAATCCTGTCACCCCGACCAGCAGTCCTCCCGACGAGACGGGCCGCCCACCTGGGCGGCCCTTCCTCGTTCTGCGGCGACGTCTCTGTTTCGTCTGCGGTGTCGCAGGCCTGTCGCGGACGGCGGACAGCCCCCGGGACTGGCACGCTGGCCCTGTGGACGCCTTCTCCAGCAGCTCGTCCACGCCGTTCCGTGCGCTGTCGGCCCTGCTGGTCGGTGCGCTGCTCGTGCTCGTCGTCGGACGGGCGCTCGACCGGCGACTCCCCGGTCCGGTCGCCGGCGCCGGCCTCGTGCTGCTGGTCGTGGCGGTGCTGCGCTCGCTCAGCGAGGCGGCCGACGTGCTCGCCCCCGGCGTCCCCGGTCTGCGCACGTGGCTCGTCGGCCTGCTGCTGGCCGCCGGGCTCGCCGTCGGCAGTGCGCTCGACCGGACAGGCCACCCGGAGGTGCCGGTCGTCGCCGTCGTCCTGGCTGCGCTGCCGCTGTTCGCGCCGTTCGACCTCCTGGGTCTGCTGGGCGCCGGGGACGAGCCGAGCGCGTGGCTCGCCGACGGGCGCACGGCGCTCGCGGGGCTGCTGGCGGCCGGGGCGCTGCTGGCGTTGCGGCCCGGCCCGCGCACCGCCGGGCTCGCCGTCGCCGGGCTGCTCCTGGCGGCCGCGGTGCAGCCGCTGCTCGACGCGCAGGCCGCGCGCGCCGTCGTCGCGGGGCTCGTCCTCGGCGTGCTGCCGGCGGCCCTCGTGCGCCGCGCGCGCGACGTCGAGCCGGCACCCGCCGGGCTGCTGGCCGGCGTCGTCCTGGTGCTGGCGGTGGTGGCCGCCGACGCGGCGCTCGGGGACCAGCAGGACAGGGCCTACGGGGCGCAGCCGGGGCTGCAGGTCGTCTCGAACGAGACCTACGACGAGTACTTCTCGGGGTCCTACGCGTCGTTGCTCCAGGTCACCTACCGCGACCGCGGACGGCTGGTCCCCTCGCTGCTGCGCGGGACCAGCAGGACCGTGCGTATCGCTGGCTAGCGTGACCGCATGGCCACCGACATTGCCCCCTGGGAGCAGCGCTTCCGCGCTCCCCGGGTCTCCCTGCCCGACTGGGCGCAGGATGCCCCCGACCGCTGTCTCTACGTCAGCAACGTCACCGGGACCTACGAGCTCTACGCCTGGGACCGCGGCACGGGCGACGTCCGGCAGGTCACCAGCCGCGCCGCCGGCACCAGCGACGGCGCCCTGTCCCCCGACGGCGAGCACGTCTGGTGGTTCGACGACAGCGAGGGCGACGAGTTCGGCGTCTGGAAGCGGCAGCCCTGGGCGGGCGGACCGGACACCGACGCCACCCCCGGCGTCCCCGCCGCCTATCCGGCCGGCCTGGAGATCGGCCACGCCGTCGTCGTCGTCGGCTGCTCGGACGACGACGGCACCGCGGTCCACGTCGTCCGCGACGGGGGCTCGTCGGTGCTCTACGCCCACGAGGAGGACGCCGACGTCGCGGGCCTGTCGCGCGACGAGGCCCTGGTCGTTCTCGAGCACAGCGAGCACGGCGACTCCCACCACAAGGCGCTGCGGGTGCTGACCCTGGACGGCGCCGTCGTCGCCGACCTCTGGGACGGGGCAGGTCTTGGCCTGTCCGTCCTCGGGTTCTCCCCCGTCCAGGGCGACCCGCGGCTGCTCGCCGTCCACGAGCGCACCGGGCGCCCCCGGCCGTTCCTCTGGGACCCCTCGACCGGGCAGGAGACCGAGCTCCCGCTCGACGACCTGCCCGGCGACCTCGCCGCCGACTGGTACGAGGACGGCAGCGCCCTGCTGGTGCTCAGCGAGCACGCGGCCCGCTCGACCCTGCACCGGCTCGACCTCGCCACCGGTCACCTCACCGAGCTGCCGACCCCGCGAGGCACCGTCGGCGGCGCCACGACCCGCCCGGACGGGACCGTCGAGTTCTCCTGGTCCGACGCCGCCTCGCCTCCCGTCATCCGCTCGACGTCGGGCGAGGTGGTCCTCGCGGCCGCCGGCCGGCCGGCTCCCCGCGGGCACGCCGTCGAGGACGTCTGGGTGCAGGGCCCCGGCGGCCGCGTGCACGCCCTGCTGGCCCGGCCCACCGGCGACGGCCCGTACCCGTGCGTGTTCATCGTCCACGGCGGCCCCACGCACCACGACACCGACGCGTTCGCCGCCGACCGGGCCGCCTACGTCGACCTGGGCTGCGCCGTCGTGGAGGTCAACTACCGCGGCTCCACCGGCTACGGCGCGGCCTGGCGCGATGCCATCCTGGGGCGCCCCGGCCTCACCGAGCTCGAGGACCTCGCGGCGGTGCGGGAGCACCTCGTCGACACCGGCGTCGCGCAGCCCGCGCGGATCGCCCTGACCGGAGGCTCCTGGGGCGGCTACCTCACGCTGCTCGGGCTCGGGGTGCAGCCCGAGCTGTGGACCGTCGGGGTCGCCGCCGTCCCCGTGGCCGACTACCTGGCCGCCTACGAGGACGAGATGGAGCCGCTGCGGGCCTTCGACCGGGCCCTGTTCGGCGGCTCCCCGACCGAGGTGCCGGACCGCTACGCCGCGTCGTCCCCCCTGACGCACGTCGACGCCGTCCGCGCACCGGTGCTCGTGCTGGCCGGGGCCAACGACCCACGCTGCCCGCTGCGCCAGATCGAGAACTGGCTCGCGGCCGCCGCCGAGCAGGGCAAGGAGGTCGAGACCTACCGCTTCGACGCCGGACACGGCTCGCTCGTCGTCGACGAGCGCGTGCGGCAGATGCGGGCGGAGCTGACCTTCGTCGCGCGGCGCTTCGGACTCCCCGACCCGGCCTGACCGGCCGCCGCGGACCCGCTCAGTCCTTCTTCTCGGCCTTCTTGCGCTCCTCGTCCTGCTTCTCCTGCGCCTTCCTGCGCTCCTCGTCCTGCTGCTCCGCGGCCTTTCGCTGCCGCTCCTGCTCGTCCCTGGCGGTTCGCGCCGCCGCCTCCGCGGCCGCCTTCGCCTCGGCCGCCTCCTGCCTCGGCAGCCTTCGCTGCTGCTCCCGGGCGGCCTTGTCCGCCTGAGCCTTCTTCGCCGCCGCCTGCGCCCGAGGCTGGCTGCTCCTCGCGGGTCGACGAGGGCGGCCTGCTGCTGCACGCGCATCGCCAGGGCGAGCAGCGCGGGCGCGCGTTCCGGGGCGAGCGTCCTGTCGGCCCGCTGCGCGCTGACCTCGTCCTGCAGCGCCGCGTCGCCTCGCGCAGGCCGTCGGCGTCGCGGCGTTGGCCTGCACGGGTCATCGGCGTCGACGCGGCGGACGAGCGTCCCCTCGGGGGAGGTGCGAGCGCAGCCGGCGAGCAGGAGGGACAGCCGACGCGAGCGCCAGCCCGCGCCTCATGTGCCGACGGTGCGCGTGGCCGTCGCGCGGCGTGCTGGGACGGGCGGTGGCGGTCGCCACCGGGAGGCGCGGTCGTCGCCGCGGGCGAGCGGCGGCTCGATGCGCGACGCCGGCGCGCTGCCGGCGGTCGTCGCTCTGGCGCTGGGGGAGGCAGGGCGCGCCGGCGGAGGCGGACTGCCGGGGGCTGCTCGCTCTGCTCGGTCACGCGAGCTCGGCACGGGGCGGCTGCTCCGACGGCGACGGGACGGCGACGGCTCGGGCGTGGGCGGCGGCTCCGGGCGGCTCGGGCGACGGCGACGGCGGAGGGCTCCGTCGCTCGGCGGCGGCGGCTGCTCGGGCTCCGGGGCTCGGCGGCGGCGAGGGCTCCGGCTCGGCGCGGCGCTCGAGGAGGTCGGCCTCGCCCAGCAGCCGTCGCGTAGCGCACGATGAGGTCGGCCTGCGTGCCGCCGAGCGTCGGAGCGCTGCTGCTCGGCGAGGGTGATGACCTGGTCGGCGTCGGCGGCGGTCTGCCCGGCCCGGCCCGCGTTCGCCGAGTCGGTGAGGTCGGCGACGGCGTCCTGCAGCTCGGCGGTCGGCGAGGAGCACGCCGGCGAGCGCCAGCGCGAGCACGGCGCCGACGGCGGCCCGCGTGGAGCGACTCACTTCACCTCTGCACCTCGTCCTGCAGCTGCTGCAGCGGCTGCTGCACCTCGCGGCGGGCAGGTCGTCGCTGACGGCGGCCGGAGTGCGGCCGCTGTCGCTGGTGAACACCCCGGCGACGGCGGCTCCGCCGATCGAGCAGCGCGACGACGGCGACGAGGGCCGGCGATCCAGGCCGCGCTGTCGTCGCGGCGGGGAGCGGCGGGCGCGGGCGCGGGACCGCGCGACCGCGCACGCGGCGGGGCACCGGAGCGGCTCGGCGGCGGGGCCACCGGGGCGACCCGGGTCTGCTGAGGCAGCACCTGCGTGCCGTCGACCGCAGGGGCCGCGGCCAGCAGGGACGTGGCCGCGCCGCCGGCCACGATCCGGGCCAGCTCCTCGGCGACCGCCGGCGGCGGTGGGCCGGGCGTCGGGCTCGCGCGCCGTCATGGCGGCGAGCAGCTGCGGCCAGCCCGACGGCAGGGTCGGCGGGATGTCGGGCTGGCGGTTGAGCCGGGCCACGCGCGACCTCGACGGTGCTGCCGGCGTACTCGCGGCGGCCGGTGAGGCACTCCAGCAGGACCAGGCCGAGCGCGTAGACGTCGGCCATGCGGCGTGACCCGCTCGCCCATGACCTGCTCGGGGGCGAGGTAGGAGGCGGTGCCGACCGTCATGCCGGTCGCGGTGACCTTGGCGGCGTCGACGAGGCGGGCGATCCCGAAGTCGGTGAGCCGGACCCGGCCGTCCTTGCCCATGAGGACGTTGCCGGGCTTGACGTCGCGGTGCACGAGCCCCTGGCCGTGCACGTACGCGAGCGCCTCCGCGACCGCCTGCGCCGACCTGGCGCGGCGCGGACGGCGTCGAGCGGCCCGCGGCGGATCGTGTCGCCGAGGGTCTCGCCCTCGACCAGCTCCATGACGACCCAGGGCCGGTCGTCGTCGTCGGTGCCGGCGTCGTAGACGGGCACCAGCGCCGGGTGGTTGAGGCCGGCGAGCAGCCGGGCCTCCTCGCCGGCGCGCTGGGCGCCCTCGTCGGTGGGGACGGTGACGAGCTTGACGGCGACCGTGCGGCCCAGCGGCCTGGTCCTGCGGCGCGCCAGACCTCGGCGGTGCCGCCGCGGCCGATGACATCGAGCAGCCGGTAGCGGCCGCCGACGACCCGCTGCTCGGGCAGCGGGCAGGGCGGCGGTCGGCTCGGGGGGCAGGTCGCTCACGGCGTCCTCTCGGTGCGGTCGTGCACCGCTGAGCGCTACCCGGGGTGTGGACGTACGAGCCGTCCGGGCGGGTGAGCGGTGCTACGCCGCGCCAGGCGGGCGGCGACCAGCTCGGCGATCTGGACGGCGTTGAGGGCGGCGCCCTTGCGCAGGTTGTCGTTGCTGACGAACAGCGCCAGCCCGTGCTCGCCGTCCTGCCGCACCCGCCCGACGAAGGACGGGTCGGCGCCGGCGGCCTGCAGCGGCGTCGGCACGTCGGACAGCTCGACGCCCGGAGCGGCCGCGCAGCAGCTCGAGCGCCCGGGCCACCGACAGCGGCCGGGCGAACTCGACGTTCAGCGACAGCGAGTGGCCGGTGAACACCGGGACCCGGACGCAGGTGCCGGAGACCCGCAGGTCGGGGATGCCGCAGGATCTTGCGGCTCTCGTTGCGGAGCTTCTGCTCCTCGTCGGTCTCGAACGACGCCGTCGTCGACGACCGACCCGGCCATCGGCAGCACGTTGAAGGCGATCGGCGCGACGTACTTCTTCGGCGGCGGGAAGTCGACGGCGCGCGCCGTCGAAGGCCAGCCCGGCGGCGGCTGCTCGGCGACGGCGCGCACCTGCCCGTCGAGCTCCTCGACGCCGGCCACGCCGCTGCCGGAGACCGCCTGGTAGGTGCTGGCGATCAGCCGGACCAGCCCGGCCTCGTCGTGCAGCGGCTTGAGCACCGGCATGGCGGCCATGGTGGTGCAGTTCGGGTTCGCGACGATGCCCTTGCGGGCGTCGTCGAGCGCGTGCGGGTTGACCTCGCGACCACCAGCGGGACGTCGGGGTCCATCCGCCAGGCGCTGGAGTTGTCGATGACGACGGCGCCCGCCGCGGCGTAGAGCGGGGCCAGCTCGCTGCAGGTGCCGCCGCCGGCGCTGAACAGCGCGATGTCCAGCCCGGTGGGGTCGGCGGTGGCGGCGTCCTCGACCACGACCTCGCCGTCACCCCAGGGCAGGGTGGTGCCGGCGCTGCGGGCGCTGGCGAAGAAGCGGACGCTCGTCGACGCGGGAAGCCGCGCTCGGCGAGCAGCCGCCGCACGACGACGCCGACCTGCCCGGTGGCGCCGACGACGCCGACCCGAGCCCGGCCCGCTCATCGGCCGGTCCCGCCGTAGACGGTGGCCTCGCCGTCGGGGTCGCCGAGCTCGAAGGCGGCGTGCACGGCCTTGACGGCGCTCGGGGACGTCGGTGTCGCGGCAGACCACGGAGATGCGGATCTCGGAGGTGCTGATGGCCTCGGCGTTGATGCCGCCCTGGCGCCAGCGCCTCGAAGAAGGTGGCCGTCACGCCGGGGTGGCTCTTCATGCCGGCGCCGACCAGCGAGACCTTGCCGACGTGCTCGTCGGACAGGACCTGCGCTGAAGCCCACCGTCGGTCTGCAGCGCGGCCAGCGCCCTGACCGCCGTGGCGAGGTCGGTCTTCGGCAGCGTGAAGGAGATGTCGGTGCGGTCGGCGGCGCCGGACACGTTCTGCACGATCATGTCGATGTTGACCTCGGCGTCGGCGACGGCGCGGAAGATCGCGGCGGCCTCGCCGGGCTTGTCCGGGCACCCCGACGACGGTGACCCGCGCCTCGGACAGGTCGTGGGCGACCCCGCTGATGATGGCCTGTTCCACGTCTGGGCCTGCTGCCTCGTTGGTGATCAGGGTCCCGGGCTTGCCGGAGAACGACGAGCGGACGACGAGCGGGACGCTGTAGCGGCGGGCGTACTCGACGCAGCGCAGGTGCAGGATCTTCGCCCCGGCCGCGGCCAGCTCGAGCATCTCCTCGTAGGAGACCGTGGCCAGCTGCCGGGCGTCGCGGACGATGCGCGGGTCGGCGGAGTAGACGCCGTCGACGTCGGTGTAGATCTCGCAGCGGTCGGCGTGCAGCGCGGCGGCGAGGGCGACGGCGGTGGTGTCGGAGCCGCCGCGGCCGAGCGTGGTGATGTCCTTGGTGTCCTGGCTGACGCCCTGGAAGCCGGCGACGATCGCGATGTGGCCCTTGCCGATCGCCTCGGTGATGCGGCCCGGCGTGACGTCGATGATCCGCGCCTTGCCGTGCACCGAGTCGGTGATGACGCCGGCCTGGCTGCCGGTGAACGACCTGCGCGCTGGCACCCGAGGGTCTGGATGGCCATCGCCAGCAGCGCCATCGAGATGCGCTCGCCGGCGGTGAGGAGCATGTCGAGCTCGCGGCCCGGGCGGCAGCGGCGACACCTGCTGCGCGAGGTCGAGCAGCTCGTCGGTGGTGTCGCCCATGGCGCGAGACGACGACGCAGACGTCGTGGCCGTCCTTCTTGGTGGCGACGATCCGCTCGGCGACCCGCTTGATGCGCTCGGCGTCGCTGACCGAGGAGCCGCCGTACTTCTGCACGACGAGACCCATGCGGCGGACTCTACCGGCGGCGGCTGACGGAGATCACGGACCACGGGCGGCACGGGCGGCGTCGGACGGAGGTCACAGGCTTAGGTCGGCGCAGGCTGGACAGTTCCCGACACCGAGTGCCATACAGGGCCGGGGGGGCCGAGGAGAGGACACGATGCCCAGCTTCCAGGACGTTCTCGACGACCGCGCCGTCCGCGCGGTCTACCAGCCGATCGTCGACCTGCGGTCGGGCGAGGTGGTCGGCTACGAGGCGCTGGCCCGGGGCCCGGAGGGCACGCCGTGGGAGCGCCCGGACCTGCTGTTCGACGCCGCCCGCGAGACCGGCCGGCTCGCCGAGCTCGACTGGGCCTGCCGCGCGGCGGCCTACCGGGGCGCCCTCGCCGCCGAGCTGTCCCCTGACCTGTCGCTGTTCGTCAACACCGAGCCCGAGGCGCTCGGCAGCCCGTGCCCGGACGACCTGCGGGGCGACGTCGCGCGCGCCGAAGGGGCCCTGCGGGTCGTCTGCGAGATGACCGAGCGCTCGCTGACCACCAGCCCGCGGGAGCTCCTGGAGGCCGTGGCCCGGGCCCGCCGGGTGGGCTGGGGCGTCGCCCTGGACGACGTCGGGGTCGAGCCGGCGTCCCTGGCGCTCATGCCCTTCGTGCACCCCGACGTCGTCAAGCTCGACATGACCCTGGTGCAGCAGCGTCCCGACGAGCAGGCCTCGCATCGTGGTCAGCGCGGTCCGCGCGCACGCCGAGCGCACCGGGGCCACGGTGCTCTGCGAGGGCATCGAGACCGAGGAGCACCGCAGCCGGGCGCTCGCCCTCGGCGCGACGCTCGGGCAGGGCTGGCTGTTCGGCCGCCCGGGGCCGCTCCCCCGCACGTCCCGCCCCTCCTCGGTCGTGCCGCTCCTCACGCCTCCCGCCGCCCCGGACGCCACACCCTGCGCGCTGGCCGCCGAGCGGCGCGACCTCGGACGGGCCTCCAAGGCCCTGCTGCTGCCGGTGAGCAAGCACCTCGAGCGGCGGGCCCTCACCGACGTCGACCCGCCGGTGGTGCTGTCCACGTTCCAGCGGGCCCGGCACTTCACCCCCCTCAGCGCCGGCCGCTACGCCCGGCTGGCCCGCCGGTCGGCCCTGGTCGCGGCGCTCGGGACCGACATGGGCGCCGAGCCGATCTCCCGGGTGCGCGGCGGCGCGCTGGAGCCCGGCGACCCGTTGTCGATGGAGTGGAACGTCGTCGTGGTCGGGCCGCACTTCGCGGGGGCCCTGCTCGCCTGCGAGGAGGCCAGGCCGGAGGACGCGACCGTGCCGGACGGCGAACGGATGTTCCGCTACGTGGTCACCCACGACCGCGACCTCGTGGTGCAGGCGGCCCGGTCGCTGCTGCGTCGGCTCGTCCGGATCTGACCCGGGGCCGGCCCGTGACCGGTCAGCCGACCTCGGGCAGGTGCTCCCGGCCGGCGTCGAGACGGGCGTGCGCGGTGATGCTCTGCAGCGCCCGCAGCGCCGCCGACACGCTGGTGCCCCAGGAGTTCAGGCAGGTGTACTGCCACCACCAGAGCGCCTCGGAGCTGCGACCGGCGTCGTAGTGGGCCAGGCCCATCAGCAGGTCGACGGCGGCGTCGCTGAGGTCGTCGGACAGCAGCCGCTGCTCGGGATCGTCGTCCTCGTAGGGGTCGAACACCTCCACGTAGGCGTCGAGGTCACCGAGCTCACGGGCCAGCCCCTCACGCAGCGCATCGACGTCGAAGAGCTCGGCGCTCCCCGGCTCGACGCTGTGCTCGAGCACGACGTCGGTGCGCGCGGACAGGTGCGCCCCGGCCAGGCACACCTGGGCGACGTCGAGCAGCAGCAGCGCCACCGCCTGGCTGTCGGCCGCCCCCGAGGCGACCGCGTGCAGGGTCGCGACGAAGCGCTGGACGTCGCGGGCGACGTCGGCCGCGAGCCGGAGGTCGTCGCTGCGGCGGTCGGTGTGCTGCGCGGTCATGGCCCCACCATGTCGGACAGCATCGTCCCGCGTCCACTGCCGAACCGATGGGCTATCCGACGTCCAGGGTGCGGCGTCCCTCGAAGGCGCGACCGAGGGTGACCTCGTCGGCGTACTCGAGGTCACCGCCGACCGGGAGGCCGCTCGCGAGCCGGGTGACCTTCAGGCCCATGGGGCCGACCAGCCGGGCCACGTAGGTGGCGGTGGCCTCGCCCTCCAGGTTCGGGTCGGTGGCCAGGATCAGCTCGGTCACCACACCGTCCTGCAGGCGCACCAGGAGCTCCCGCAGCCGCAGCGCGTCGGGGCCGATGCCCTCGATCGGGCTGATCGCCCCGCCGAGCACGTGGTAGCGACCCCGGAACTCACGCGTCTTCTCGATGGCGACGACGTCCTTGGGCTCCTCCACGACGCAGATCACCGTGAGGTCGCGCCGCGGGTCGCGGCAGACCCGGCACTCCTCCTGCTCGCTGACGTTGCCGCAGACGCGGCAGAAGCGGACCTTCTCCTTGACCTCGGTCAGGGCGGCGGTCAGCCGCCGGACGTCGGCCGGGTCGGCGGCGAGCAGGTGGAACGCGATCCGCTGCGCGCTCTTCGGACCGATCCCCGGCAGCCGGCCGAGCTCGTCGATGAGGTCCTGGACGGCGCCCTCGTACACCTGGCCTACAGACCGGGCAGGCCGAGCCCACCGAGACCGCCGGTCACCGGGCCCATCGTCTCGCCCTGCAGGTCGGCCACGGCCTGGGCGCCGTCGCGCAGGGCGGCGAGCACGAGGTCCTCCAGCGTCTCGACGTCGTCGGCGTCGACCGCACGCGGGTCGATCGTCAGCCCGACGACCTCCCCGGCCCCCGTCATGGTCACCGTGACGAGGCCGCCGCCGGCCGTCCCGGTGACCTGCGCCTGCGCGAGCTGGGCCTGCGCCTGGAGCATCTGCTCCTGCATCTTCTGCGCCTGCTTCATGAGCTGCTGCATGTTCGGCTGGCCGCCAGGCTTCACGGGGTGCTCCTCGTTCGGTGGAGGTCCGAGCCTACGGCGGCCGTCCGACCGTTCCGGCTACTCGCCGGTGGTGCCGACCACCCGGCCGCCCAGCTCGGACTGCACGAGGCGCAGCGCGGCGTCCTCCCCGGAGACGGCGGCGGCAGGCGCGGGGGCGTCGGGGTCCTCGGCGACGGCCTCGTCACCCGGGGCGAAGGCGTCGTAGCGAGGCCCGGTCGTACGCGGCGCGGGCTCGTGCGTCGCCGCGGCCGGCTCGGCGCTCCCGACGACGCAGACGACGTCGAGGTCGGCGCCGAGGGTCTCGCGCAGGGCCTCCCTGAGCACCTCGACGCCGACACCCCCGGCGAACGCCCGCGACACCGGCCCGTTGGCGAACGACAGCGTGAGGGTGCGCCCGGACACCGTGAGCACCTGCGCGGTGCTGAGCTGGGCGTGGCTCACCCGCTTGCGCTCCTTGACCGCGAGCAGGACGGCGTCCCACGCCCGGCGCAGGGCCGCCGCGTCGAGGCCGGCGGCGGCCACCGGCGACCCGGCGGCCGGGGACGCACCGGCGGCCGGCGAGGCACCAGCGCCCGGGGAGGCACCAGCGCCGGGGAGGCACCGGTGGCCGGCGAGGGTCCAGCGGGCGGGCCGGACCGGGGAGCCTCGGGAGGTCCGCCGAGGACCGCGGCCGCCGGCCAGGCCGTCGGCGACGGGGCGTCCCCCGCAACGGCGTCGGGCAGGGGCGCCGCCGGGAGCGCCGCGGCAGGGGCGGCCGCGACGGTCGCCGCCGGGAGGACCGGCCGGTCGACGGGCGCGTCACCGGACGGCGCGTGGTGGCCCGGGTGGTCGGTCGGCGGGTGCTCGGTGTGCACCGGACCGGGGACGTGGGGCGGAACCACCGGGGCGGCGGGGGCCCCGATCTCGAAGCGGCGCTCCAGCCGCTCCATCCGGCTCAGCACCGCGCCGAGGTCGGTGGCGGCCGCCGGCAGCAGCACCCGGGCGCAGACCAGCTCCAGCAGCAGCCGGGGAGCCGTGGTGCCGCGCATCTCGATCAGCCCGTCGTGGAACAGGTCGGCCGCCCGGGACAGCCCGGCCGGCCCCATCTGCTGCGCCTGGCGGGCCATCCGGTCCAGCTGCTCGGGCAGGCAGTCCAGGACGCCCTTGTCGACGGCGTCGGGCACGGCATCGAGGATGACCAGGTCGCGCAGGCGCTCCAGCACGTCGCCGGCGAAGCGGCGGGGATCGTGCCCGCCCTCCATCACGGCGTCGACGGCCGAGAAGACGGCGGCGGCGTCCCGGGCCGCGAAGGCGTCGACCACGTCGTCCAGGAGCGTGTCGGGGGTGACACCCAGCAGCGACGCCGCGCCCTCCCGGGTGACGCCGTCCGGGCCGGCCCCGGCCAGCACCTGGTCCAGGATCGACAACCCGTCGCGGGCCGACCCGGCGGCGGCCCGGACCACGAGCGGGATCACGGTGGCATCGACCGGGACGCCCTCGGCCTCGGTGACCTCCCGCAGCAGGGCGGTCAGCTCGCCGCGGGGCATGAGGCGGAACGGGTAGTGGTGGGTGCGCGACCGGATGGTCGGCAGCACGTTCTCGGGCTCCGTCGTGGCGAAGATGAACTTGACGAACTCCGGCGGCTCCTCGACCAGCTTCAGCAGGCTGTTGAAGCCCGCGTCGGTGATCATGTGCGCCTCGTCGAGGATGTAGACCTTGAACCGGCTCGAGACCGGCGCGTAGATGGCCCGCTCGCGCAGGTCGCGGGCGTCGTCGACCCGGCCGTTGGAGGCGGCGTCGATCTCGATGACGTCGAGCGACCCGGGACCGTTCGGGGCGAGCGCCACGCAGGAGTCGCAGACGCCGCAGGGGTCGGGCGTCGGGCCCTGCTCGCAGTTCAGCGACCGGGCCAGGATGCGCGCGCTCGAGGTCTTGCCGCAGCCGCGCGGCCCGCTGAACAGGTAGGCGTGGTGCACCTTGCCGTTGCGCAGGGCCTGCCGCAGGGGCTCGGTGACGTGGTCCTGGCCCTTGACCTCCGCGAAGCTCGCGGGGCGGTACTTGCGGTAGAGCGCCAAGCTCACGCGGGGGCCTCCACAGGCGAGAGAGGAGCGACCCCCCGCACACCCGCACAGAGCCTGCCTGCCCTTGCTGCCTTCCGGCCCTGGGGGGGTTCAGCGGGGTGCGCGCCGCACGAGGGGTCGCTGGCGAGTGTAGCCCCGCGACGCTGTCCGGAGCCCCCCGTCGAGCCCGCGACCGGGCCGGTAGCATCGTCGACGGAGGATTCGCCTAGTTGGCCTATGGCGCACGCTTGGAATGCGTGTTGGGGGCAACCCCTCGCGAGTTCGAATCTCGCATCCTCCGCCAGGCATCACGGAGCCGCACCCCTCCAGGGGTGCGGCTCCCGCCGTTCCCGGGCGGGGTCAGCGCTCCCGGCGGCCCCCGGCCCAGGTCCACGCGTAGGCCGGGTCCTCGCAGGCCCGGGCTCCCTCGCCGAGCTCCAGCGGCCGGAACGTGTCGACCATGACGGCGAGCTCGTCGAAGCGCTCCGCGCCCAGGCTCTTCTCGGCCGCCCCGGGCTGCGGGCCGTGGGCGTGACCACCGGGATGCAGCGACACCGATCCGAGGGCGATCCCCGAGCCCTTGCGGGCCTCGTAGTCGCCGCCCACGTAGAACATGACCTCGTCGCTGTCGACGTTGGAGTGGTAGTAGGGCACCGGCACCGCCAGCGGGTGGTAGTCGACCTTGCGGGGCACGAAGGCGCAGATCACGAAGCCACCGCCCTCGAACACCTGGTGCACGGGCGGCGGCTGGTGCACCCGGCCGGTGATCGGCTCGAAGTCGGCGACGTCGAAGGCGTACGGGTAGAGGCAGCCGTCCCAGCCGACGACGTCGAACGGGTGCGTCGCGTAGGTGTAGGCCGTGCCCACCGGACCGGCGGGGCCGCGGTGACGCACCAGCACCTCGACGTCGGTTCCCTGCTCGAGCCGGGGCGCCGCCGGGGCGCGCAGGTCACGCTCGCAGTAGGGCGCGGACTCCAGGAACTGCCCGTAGGCGGACCGGTAGCGCTTGGGCGGCTGCACGTGCCCGCTCGCCGCCTCCACCACGTAGGCCTGCACCGACGGCGAGGGGGTCCAGCGCGAGGTGGTCCCCCGCGGGATCACCACGAAGTCGCCCTCGTGCACGTCCAGCGAGCCGAACACCGTGTCGACCGTCGCCGCGCCGCGCTCGACGTAGACGCACTCGTCGCCCAGGGCGTTGCGGTACAGCGGGCTCGGGACGTCGGCGACGACGTAGGAGATCCGCACGTCGGCGTTGCCGAGGACCAGCCGGCGGCCTGTCACGGCATCGACCCCGGCGCTCCCGGCGGGGAACAGCGCAGGCAGGCGCAGGTGCCGGGGCAGCAGGGGCAGGTTCGGCGACATCGTCTGGTCGGGCAGCTCCCACGCGCGGGCGTCGACGACGGCGCTCGGCACCTCGCGGTGGTAGAGCAGGGCGCTGTCGGAGGAGAAGCCCTCCTCGCCCATCAGCTCCTCGCTGTAGAGCCTGCCGTCCGGTTGGCGGAACTGGGTGTGCCGCTTGGGAGGGACCTCGCCGACCTGCCGGTAGTGCGCCATGCGCTCAGGGTGCCACCACCGTGGCGACGCGGCCCGGGTGCGCTCAGCCCGCGGCCGGGGAGGCGGTCGACGCGGACGTCGGCGACGCCTTCGGTGACGGGCTGGCAGACGCGGCCCTGGGGCTCGCCGCCGCCGGGGACGCGGAGGCCGCGGCGTCGGGCGTGCCGGCGTCCGTGGGCGCACCCGACCGGCTGGTCGCCGGGTCCGATGACGCCGACGCGCTGGGCGTCGCCGACGGCGAGGCGTCCTTGTCCTTGTTCTCCTTGACGACGATCTCGGTCCGCAGCACGGCCGCGAACGCCGCGGCGATCCGGTCGACCTCGGCCTTCACGGCCGGAACGTCCAGTCCCGACGTCCGGAGCGCGTTGAGCTCCTGGCGCAGCTGCGCAACGCGCTTGCGGCCCGCGCCCGTCATCTTGGCCTTGCCGTCCACGGTCTGGACGTTCTGGTAGGCGTAGGCGAGCGTCTGGCAGTTCGTGCACCCGCTGTTGATCGCCAGGGCGACGTTCTCCGGCGCCACGACCTCGGTGTCCCCGCTGATGACCACGCCCTCCAGAGCCACCGCCACCGTCTGGCAGTCCGTGCACGAGGCGACCGCCACGGCGGCGTTGCCGGCGTCGACCACGTCCGGTGAGCCCTTGACGATGACCACCTTGAGACGGAGCGCGTAGACCGTGCTGCCGTCCTTGGTGTTGTTCGCGACGGCGATGTTGTCGTCGCCCTTCGAGGTGGACGGGGCGCTCTGCGTCGGGCTCGCCGCGGAGGCGGGCTCCGCGCTCGCGGCGGCGTCGACCGTCGACAGGGGGCCGGCCTCGTTGGCACGGGCCACCAGCAGGCCACCACCGAGCAGGGCCGCCAGGACGACCGACGTCGTGGTGGCGAGGACCGCGGGGCGGGCCAGGGCCGCGCGGGCCGAGGGCAGGTGCGGGCGGGGAAGGGGCATGTCGTCCTCCTGGTCAGCCGGTCGGTGACGGCGACGCGACCGCCCCGCCGGTGGTGGTGCTGTTGCTGGTGGAGCTGGTGCTGGTGGAGTTGGTGCTGGTGGAGTTGGTGCCGTTCGCGGCCGGGGCGGCTGCCGTGGGGCCTGTCCCCGCCGGCGCCGGCGACGCAGCCGTCGAAGGCGCGGCCGAGGTCGGCGAGTCGGGGGTCGGCGAGCCAGGGGCCGGCGACGGCGTGGCCGGCGCGGTCGGTGCGCCGCTGGAGGCCGGCGTCGCGGCCGCGGACGGCGCGGTGCCACCGGCGGGGGTGGCACCGGCGGAGGGCGTGGCGCCGGCGGACGGCTGCACGGAGGCCGACGGACCTGCCGACGGGCCGGTCCCGGTCACGGGGGCGTCGGCCGGCGACCCGGTGGCTGCGCTGCCGTCCGGGTCGGCGGGCGTCGTGGTCCGCGCCACGGCCGATGTTCCGACCGGAACCGCGGGCAGCGGCTCCTGGGCCTGCGACGGCGACCGCAGCAGCGGCCGGCCGGTGCCGACCAGGCCGAGCTCGCCGACCTGCTGCTGCACCGTGGGTCGCTCCCCCTGCCGGTAGGGCGCGACGCGGCCGTCCGGGTACCAGGCGACCGCGAGCCCGGCCAGGACGCCGGCGAAGCCGAGCAGGGCGAGGGTGCGGCGCAGCGCAGACCCTGACGACCAGCGCCACGCCCCGGAGATCCCCCGCCGGGCGAAGCGGATCGTCGTGAAGGTGATGCCGATCGTGGGAAGCAGCAGCAGCACGAGCTGCACGGCTGCGAAGGCCGCCGTGGCCCCGCCCGCCGTGGTGATCTGACCGACGAAGCGCATGGCGCTGTCCCAGCTCGTGGCGACGATGCGTGGCGCGGACAGCAGGAAGTAGCCGAGGTTCAGGCCCAGCACGGGGACGAGGAAGAACACCCAGCCCGCGACCACGCGGCGGACCCAGGGCTTGAGCTCGGTGACCTCCGGCTCCGGCGCCCGGAACGGGATCGCCGAGCGGAGCACCGGACCGATCCGCCGGAACAGGTCGGGCACGCCCACCAGGTCGCTGACGACGTAGTACCCGTCGAGCCGCAGGAACGGCAGCATCTGCTGCAGCACCTGGATCTGCAGCAGGAAGCAGACAAGGACCAGGGGCTCGTACCGGGTCACGCTGTAGACCAGCGACGTGGCGATCACGATCATCGCGTTGACGTAGACGCCGCCGAGGTCGGTGCGCAGGCGGGCGCGACGGTCGAGCTGGTAGGCCTCCGTGACGTCGGTGTAGAAGGCCGGCCAGACGACGTAGATGCCGGCGCCCATCCCCCCGGGCTTGGCTCCGCCGTACGCGCAGGCGGCCGCGTGCCCGAACTCGTGCAGGCCGGCCGACACGACGATGATGGCCGCGACGAGCAGGAACACGACCGGGTTCTCGACGCTGGCGCGCAGGCCGCTGCCGACCCCGTGCACGAAGAACAGCCACACGTCGACGGCGACCAGTCCGGCCACGACGGCGAGCACGAACGGCGGCCAGAACACCGGTCGCACCAGCCCGGCGAGCCGGCCCACCACGGGGGGCGACAGCACCTGGGTGCGCAGCTTGAGGCCCAGCAGGGGGTCGGACTCCTCCACCTGCGGGCTCGCGCCGTCGGCGTCGGCCAGGACGCCGAGCGGCCGCAGCTTCTCGATGAGGGCGGTCACGTTGTCGGGGCTGACCTGCTTGCCGTAGGCGGCACTGACCCGCTCGGCGATCTGCTCGACGTCGGTTTCCCCGTCGCACTCGTCCGCCACCTGGTGCAGCAGCTGCGACAGCTGGACGAGCTGGCCACCGGGCCGGCGGGCGAGGTACTGCGGTGTCTCGTAGCCGGTCCCGGCGTACTCGCCGAGCAGCTGCACCCCGTCGGCGACCCGCGGCAGGGCCGCTGCGCCCTGGGGAACCCGGGGCGCGCCCGCGCCGCGGTGTCGTCGCGAGGGGCAGCCGACCATGGGTCGTTCGGCGACGGGGCGCTCCGGCGCGACGGTCATGTCTCTCCTGGTCGGGCGCGGGAAGGGGACGGCTGGGCGCCGGGGTCGACCTCGGGCATGCGAGACGGGGCCCCCTTCGGGACCCCGCCTCGGGTGCGTCGAGGCCGCGAGGCGAAGCCTCTGCAGGCCCGCCGCGTGACGTGCCGGTGGTGCTAGTTCGCCTGGCTGATGTCGGCGGTCTGGCTGCCGTTCGCCACGGCGGTGGAGTCGTCGCTCAGCACGTTGAGCGCTGCGGCGGCGTTCACCGGTGCCGCGAGGTTGGCGTTGATCAGGCTCATCTGCTCGCGGTCGGGCAGCTGCTCGCCGGAGGCCGCCTCGAGCTCGGCGTCGGACAGGCCGGTGGGGGTGTCGTTCATCGTCGCTCCTAGTTGCTCTGGTCGATGGTGACGTCCTGGCTGGCGTTGGCGTACGCCACCGAGTTGTCGCTCAGCACGTTCGCGGCGACGGCGGCGTTGACCGGCGCGGCGAGGTTGGCGCTGATGAGGCTCATCTGCTCGCGGTCGGGCAGCTGCTCGCCGGAGGCCGCCTCGAGCTCGGTGTCGGACAGGCCGGGGGTCTCGTCGGTCATGTCGAGGCCCCTCAGTTCGCCTGGTCGATGTCGGCGAGCTGCTGCGCGTCCGCGTAGGCCACCGACCCGTCGGACAGGACGTTCGCAGCCACGGCCGCGTTCACCGGGACGGCGATGTTGGCGTTCACGAGCGACATCTGCTCGCGGTCCGGGAGCTGCTCGCCGGACGCGCTCTCGAGCTCTTCGTTGGTCAGGCCGGGCTGGTCGCTCACGACTGCTCCTTCTGCTGGGGTGGGTCCTGCTGGGGTGGGTCCTGCTGAGGTGGGTGCTGCTGCGGGGACGCGGTCCGGGCGGACCTGCCCTGCCGGACGTGGACGTGCTGGGTGGCCGGGGCAGGGGTCTGTCCCGTGCTCACGACGGTGGAGATCTCGGCCGACAGGTGCAGCCGCAGGGCCGGCGACGTGACGTCCTTGCGGATGCTCCGCGTCGACCTGCCGCCGTCGGTCATGGGCCTCTGGTGCCCAGGACCGACTGCGGCAACCCCTCCGTCGTCGCCACTTTTGCCCTACCTCGTTCCGCACGCCGGGCCGGTGCGGCGCCATTAGGGTTTCCGCACCGGTGACATCGCCGTCCCGGTCGACAGGGAGCGAGCAACGCGTGAGCAAGGTCAGACTGGAGTCCGAGGGCGGCCGGCGCACGCTGATCCTGGACGACCCCGACCGGCGCAACTCCATCGATGCGCAGATGCGTCAGGACCTGGCCGATGCCGTCGCGACGGTCGCCGCGGATGGCGACGCCCGCGCCCTGGTGGTCACCGGAGCGGGCAGCGCGTTCTGCGCCGGCGCCGACCTCCCCGCCATCTTCGGCGACAACAGCCGGCCCGTGGCCGACATCCGCACCGACCTGCACCAGGTCTACGACAGCTTCCTGCGGCTGCTGGCCCTACCCATCCCCACCATCGCTGCGGTGCAGGGAGCGGCGGTCGGTGCCGGGCTCAACCTGGCGCTGTCGTGCGACGTACGGGTCGTCGGCCCGAAGGGTCGCTTTGCCGCCACGTTCACCCAGATCGGGCTGCACCCCGGCGGCGGGTGCACGTCGTTCCTGGTCCGGACGCTCGGGCCTCAGCGCGCGATGGCGATGCTCCTCGACGGAGGCAGCGTCGAGGGCGCTGCCGCCGTGTCGGCCGGCCTCGCGCTGTCGCTGGAGGACGACCCGCTGGCGGTCGCCCAGGCCACCGCAGACCGCTGGTGCGGCCTGGAGCCGGAGCTGGTCCGCGACGTCAAGACCAGCGTGCAGATCGCCTCCCGCGGTGACTTCGCGGCGAGCCTGGAGTTCGAGTCCTGGGCCCAGGCCTCCTCGGCGAAGAACCCCCGCGTTCAGGAGTTCGTCGCCAAGTTCCGGTAGCGGTCCGCCGGACGACGTCGGTGCGGACATCGTCGCGAGGACCCCGGAAAAGCGCGGACCGGTCGCACCAGGCTTGCGGTGCGACCGGTCCGCGTCGTTCGGGGCAGACCCCCTGGCGGGCCCTCTACGAAAGTCTCTGACCAGGGGTGACGGGGCGGGTGCAGGTTGCCGCTTCCCGACGCGGTCAAGATCGTTTCCCGAAGCGAGGCAGTCGGGCTAGTCCAGGACGAGGTCTCGGCCCTCGGCGCGGAGCCGGGCCAGCCCCGCGAGCATCCCCTGGAGCTCCTCTGGCGAGTGCCGGGGCCAGCCGGCGACTTCGGCGACGACGCGGAGCGGGTCTCGGGACCGGTAGGACCGGGTGGGGTTCCCGGGGAACCTCTTGTCGGTGACGTTCGGGTCGTCCTCAAACGGTCCGGTCGGCTCGATCTCGTAGACCCGGGCCGTCGCCGGGTTGCCGTCGCCGGCGGGTGTGAGCGCGGCGGCGAGCTCGGCGCCCCACGCCGCGGTCTCGGCGCGGGTCGTGAAGTAGACGTGCGCCAGGGGGCGGTCGGGACGGAAGTGCGACGGGCGTCCGGCCTGGACGAGATCGCCCGGCGCGAGCACTGCTCTGGTGCCGTGCAGGAACGGCCCGGTGATGTGACCGTGGTCGGCCAGGGAGGTGGGCGGGGGCGGGTCGAAGTCCTCGGGCACGCGAAGAGTGTCGCACCTGAGAGAGGCTGGACGGACGGCGGCTTGCCCCTGGGTGCGGGAGCTGGGACGGGCTAGGCGGGGTCCGGCTCCTCGTCGGGTCGGGGCTCGGGCCAGGCCCAGTCCTCGTCCCAGCCGAGCCTGTCGATCAGCGCCTGGTCTCGGCGGAGCCCGAGGTCCCAGTCGGCGGCGACCTGCGCGAGCAGGCCGTTGTAGTGCTGGCTGACGACCCAGCCGTTGCCGTGCCGGAGCGACTCGGCCTTGCTGATCTCGCCGTCGCTCCCGCTGTGCAGTTGGTCGATGGCGTCGCCGCCCAGGGCCTGCTCGATCTCCAGCGTCGGGAGCGGCGGCCACGTCCCGGCGAGGAACCCTGGGCTGGTCCTCCAGTCGAACGGCTGGTCGTCCGGGGCGTCGGCCAGGGCGTCGAGGTCGACGGGGCAGCCGGCCTCCTGCATCCCGGCCCGTGCGGCGGCCCGGAGCTCGCCGAGGGTGGCGCAGCCACGGACCCGGTCGAGCTCGTCGGCCAGGCGCAGCGCCCGTCCCTCCTGCACCACAACGGTGCTGTGGCCGTGCAGCGTCGTGTACCCGTAGACCAGTGGAGGTCTCACAGCCCGCACGCGCAACCCCTCCTCAATGTTCCGTGGCGCCGCCTTGATGTCGGCACCTGCCAGACGCCTCGGTCCTGCACGCACTCATCCACCCGCGGACCGTAGTGGTCTGCGGGTGGGCGCGGACTACGGGTCGGCGGGGCGGGGCCGGCTGCTAGAGCTCGACGCGGGGCCGGGGGTCGACGGCGTGCTGGAGGACGATGCGCAGGTCGTGGAGCGGGAGGCCGTGGTCGGCGGCGAGGCCGTCGAGGGTGACGCCGTTGGACGCGGCGACGTCGAGGGCCTTGCCGAGCAGGACGGGCTTCTCGGCGGGGCCCAGGTCGACGGGCTCGCGCTTGCGCCAGCCGCGTGCGCTCATGGTCTTCATGGCCTGCGTGTCCGCAAGACGGTCTGGTTCATGCTCCACGCCCAGACCGACGAGCAGGGCCGCATGTGGGTCCAGCGCCGTCCCCGCGACAAGGCCAACGCCGACGCGCCGCTCGGCTCGACCGGCGGCTACGAGTTCTTCGACGAGGACGACCCGCCGGACCCCGAGCTCTGGGACGACACCGGCCCCGGCGCGTAGCCAGCCCCCTCGTCACCGCCAGCACCGCCCAGCACCGCCCGAAGCCGGACCGCCCCCCGCGGAACGGCCTACAGCCATGTCCCGAGCACGCCCCGGGACGCCGTCCGCCGGTCCTCGCGCAGCTCCCGGCCCTCGTGCAGCCGCTTCCCGAGCCGATCAAGGCCCTCGAAGGCCCTGAAACGGGCCTGCCCCCGCGCCGGCGGGCGCGAGGGCAAGATCGTCTCGGACTTTCGTCAAAGAAGGGGGCTGACTTTCGTCAAGTGCCCCATGGCGGTGGCGGTGGGATTTGAACCCACGGAGGAGTTGCCCCCTCACACGCTTTCGAGGCGTGCTCCTTCGGCCGCTCGGACACGCCACCGTCGACGAGCCTAGCGGAGCGGCCGGTGCCCCGCGAAGAAGTCCCGCAGCAGGCCCGCGCAGTCCTGCGCCAGCACCCCCCGGACCACCTCCGGACGGTGGTTGAGCCTGCGGTCACGCACCACGTCCCACAGCCCCCCGACGGCGCCCGCCTTGTCGTCGTCGGCGCCGAACACCAGCCGGTCGACCCGCGCCAGGACGAGGGCGCCCGCACACATCGTGCAGGGCTCGAGGGTCACGACCAGGGTGCAGCCCGTCAGGCGCCACTGGCCCAGCGCCGCCGCCGCCTCACGCAGGGCGAGCACCTCGGCGTGCGCCGTCGGGTCGGCCGCGCCCTCGCGGTCGTTGCCACCGCGACCGAGCACCTCGCCGGACGGGCCGAGGACCACGGCCCCCACCGGCACGTCACCCGAAGCAGGCGCCAGGGCCGCCTCGGCGAGGGCCAGCCGCATGGCGGCGTCCCAGTCGCTCACCCGTCGCGCAGCGCCTCGAGCTCGGCCAGGCAGCCGGCGCGCTCGCAGACGGCGGTGTGGACGTCGGCCGGCAGCAGGCCCTCCTCGGCGCAGAGCCGCACGAGATCGTCCGCGGAGGTCCCGAGGTCGGCCAGGAGTGCCGCATCGCCCAGCGGTTCGGCCACCGGACGGCCGCTCTCCTCGTCGTCGTCGTCCTCGTCGCCCTCTCCGGCGTCGTCGTCCTCGTCCCAGAGCATCGCGGCGGCGCCGTCGGCGAGCAGCGCCCTGCGGTCGGACAGGAAGGTGCGCGGCTCGACCACCGAGCCCCCGCCCTCGACCCGCACCACCCCGACGTACTCGTCGTCCTGCTCCAGCAGCAGCACGGCCGGACCGGGCCCGTCCTCGAGCAGGTCGCGCAGGTGGTCCGCCACCGCCTCGAGGTCCTCGAACTCGTCGAGGTCGATCTCGGAGCCGACCCAGCCCTCATCGGTACGGGCGAGAGCGGCAGCGAAGTACGGCACGGCGGGGGCTCCAACAGGGTCGGTGGCAGGAGAGGTCGGTCAGCGGGCCCCGAACGCGTCGACCACGCGCTCGTACTGGTCGCCGAACCCGAGCCGGCGGGTGAGCGCCGAGAGCATCTCGTCAGCGTAGGCGTCCAGGTCGGCCAGGATGATGCCCAGCTCCATGGCATCCAGACCCAGGTCGCCGAACAGGTCGAGGTCGCCGGCCGGCCAGACCTCGTCGAGGTCCTCGCCCTCGGGCACGGCCAGGGCGAGCGCGTCCACCACCTGCTCGGCCAGGTCCCACTCCGCGGATGCGGTGATGTCCGACAGCAGGAGCCGCACCCGGCCCTGCTGCACCCGGACCGCGACGAAGAACTCGCCCGCGACGTCGACGAGGGCGAACGCGCCCGACTCGTCGGGCTGCTGACGCAGGGCCGCGACGAGGGCATCGAGGTCGCTCGCGAGCGCCTCCGGCAGCGCGCCGACCTGCCACAGCCCGTCCTGGTGGTAGGCGACCACGGCGCAGGCGTCGGTCCACGTCGCCGACCCGGCCATCCCGGCCTCCTCCCCGCGCCGCCCGGCTGACGCCGTGCCCGCGCACTGTGACAGACCAGCCGTCGACGTGGGAAGCCTGCGGGGTTCGCTCCGGCCGGGACGGGGGTAGCGCACACAGCACAGTCCGCTGCACGACCACCCTCACCGTCCCGGAGGACACCCTCATGGCTCAGCGCAACACGGTCGCCCACTTCCTGCACGACGCCGGCCTCGCGGCCTGGTTCGGCGGTTCCCTCATGGGCGCCATCGGCGTCAACGGCGCGGCCAAGGACGTCGACGACCCCCGCCAGCGTGCCCGCGTGGCGAACGCCGGCTGGGGCCGCTGGACCCCGGTCAACGCCGTCGCGATCGGCGCCCACCTGCTCGGCGGGGCGCAGATCCTGCGCGCCAACAAGGGCCGCGTCGCGACCCAGAAGGGTGTCCTCGCCAACACCAACACCAAGCTGGCCCTGACCGCCGGTGCCCTCGGCGCCACGGCCTATGCCCGGGTCCTGGGTCAGAAGATGATGAACGCGGGCGACGTGCCCGTGGGCGGTGGCGCCGACCCGATCGCCTCCACCCCGCCCGAGGTCGCGAAGGCGCAGAAGCAGCTGCACGCGCTGCAGTGGGTCATCCCCGCGCTCACCGGCGGCATCCTGGCCAGCAGCTCGCTGCACGAGGAGCAGCAGAGCCCCACCGAGCAGCTCCGCAACACCGTCCGGGGCCTGCCCGGCACCATCGGCACCGCGGCCACCGGCGCAGCCGGCACGATCGGCCACGCCGCGTCCGGTGCGGCCAGCGCCCTGAGCGCCAAGGTCTCGCACTAGCCGCTCCCGCCCGCACACGCGCCCCGGCCCACCCCCTCAGGGCCGGGGCGTCGTGCTGCCCGGGGCCCCGGGGCGACGGACCGGTACCGACGACGCCGGGTCCTCGGGCCACGCGTGCCGGGGGTACCGGCCCCGCAGGTCCGCCCGCACGCCGGGGTAGCCCGATCCCCAGAACGAGGCGAGGTCGCTCGTGACGGCGACCACCCGGGACGCGGGTGACAGCAGGTGCAGGCGCACCGGCCGGCCGGCGACCATCGGCGACGCCGTCCAGCCGAACACCTCCTGCACGCGCACGGGGAGGGTCGGCGCGTCGGGGTCGGCGTAGTCGACGCGCACCCGCGAGCCGCTCGGCACGGACAGGCGCTCCGGGGCCAGCTCGTCCAGCCGCCCCGCCACCTGCCAGGGCACCAGTGCGCGCAGCGCGGCCGTCAGGTCGATCCGCTGCAGATCGGCCCGCGAACCGGCCGCCGCCAGGTCGAGCGTGGCCAGCAGGGCGTCGTCACCGACGTCGGGCCACGGGTCCCCGAGCCCGGAGCGGCAGGCCGCCAGCCGCGCGCGCAGCGCCACCGCGGCCGGGGTCCAGCGCAGCAGGCCGAGCCCCTCGCGCCGCAGCCCCTCCTGCAGCGCCGCCGCGAGCGCGATGCGGCCCGGCGCGGCCCAGGGCCGCTCGGTCAGGACGATCGCGCCGAGCCGCTCGACCCTGCGGGCCCGCACGTCCCCGTCCGCCCACACGGCCTCGTCGAGGCGAACGAGCAGCGCCGCTCCGGCCGCGCGCGCCACGCCCTCGTCGATCACCGCGGCCAGACCGATCCGGGCGTCACGCCGCCCCGGAGCCCGGTCGGCGACCGCCACCGCCAGCCACGGCTGGCCGGTGAGGGGTGAGCCCTCCGGAAGCTCGGCCGCGGTGCCTCCTGCCATGAGGTAGGTCCGGCCGCCAGGGGCGCGCAGGCGGGCCAGCCGCTCGGGGAAGGCCAGGCCGACCACCAGTCCGGCGTCGGGAGCGCCTGCGAGCGTCGGGACCGTCCGCCGCAGCCGGGCCACCTCCTCGCGCCAGCGGGCCGTGGCTGCCCGGTCCCGACCGCTGCGCAGCGCGCCGAGCACCTCGGTCAGGTCTCCCGCGCCAGCGCCGTCGTCCGACAGGACCGCAACGACCTCCGCCGCGCACTGCGTCCCCACCAGGGGCGCGCCGTCGAGCAGCGCCCTTGCCAGGCGGGGATGCGTCCCGACGTCGGCGAGGGCCCGTCCGCGGGCGGTCACGGCCCCGCGGTCGTCGACCGCACCGAGCCCGCGCAGGACCTGCCCCGCGACGTCGGCTGCTCCGGCCGGGGGTGGGTCGAGCAGGGCGAGGCCCCGGCCACCCGGCGCTCCCCAGCAGGCGAGCTCCAGCGAGAAGGCCGTCAGGTCCGCCGTGGCGATCTCCGGCTCGGCATGTGCGGGGAGCCGGGCATGCTCGGCCTGCGACCAGCACCGGTACACCCGCCCGGGTCCCTCCCGACCGGCCCGGCCGGCCCGCTGCTCGGCCGAGGCCTGCGAGACCGCCACCGTCACGAGCGAGCCCAGACCTCGGGAGAGGTCGGTGCGCGGCACCCGCGCGAGTCCGGCGTCGACGACGGCGCGGACGCCGGGGACGGTCAGGCTGCTCTCGGCCACCGAGGTGGCCAGCACCACCCGCTGACCGGCACGCGGCATCAGCGCGGCGTCCTGCTCGGCCGGCGGGAGCCGACCGTGCAGCGGCACGACGTCGAGGCCGCGGAGGCGTCCGGTGACCGCCCGGACCTCCCCGACGCCCGGGAGGAACACCAGAACGTCGCCGGTCGTCTCGGCCGCGGCGCGGCGGACGACGTCGGCGACATGGTCCAGCAGCCGCGGGTCGACCCGCAGCCCGTAGGCCGGCGGGAGCGCCGCAGGGGGAGGGCACCAGAGTCGCTCGACGGGGTGGAGCGCCCCCGACGCCCGGACCACCGGGGCGTCGCCGAGCAGAGCCGCCACGCGGTCGGCCTGCGCCGTGGCCGACATCGCCAGCAGGAGCAGGTCGGGCCGGAGCACCGCACGGACGTCGAGACCGAAGGCCAGCGCGAGGTCGGTGTCGAGGTGCCGCTCGTGACACTCGTCAAGCACGACCGCGTCGACGCCGGGCAGCTCCGGGTCGCGCTGGAGCCGGCGCACCAGGACGCCCGTGGTGAGCACCTCGACCCGGGTTCGGGGACCGACCGTCGACTCACCGCGCACGGTGTGGCCGACCCGCAGCCCCGGGCGCTCGCCGAGCAGCGCAGACATCCGCCGGGCCGCCGCCCGGGCGGCCACCCGCCGCGGCTCGGCCACCAGCACCCGGCCGCGCACGGTCCCGGCCAGAGCCAGGGGCACCAGGGTGGTCTTGCCCGTCCCGGGCGGGGCGACCAGCACCGCCGCACCCCGTGTGCGCAGCGCCTGAGCGAGCTCGGCCAGGACCGTCCGTACCGGGAGGTCGGCGCCGGGCGTCCCGACCGGTGGCAGCACCCGACCAGTGTCGCCCCCGCCGGCACGACCTCCGCTCAGCCGCCCTGGCCGGGTTCGGTCGGGTCGGGGGCGGGGGTGGGCGAAGTCGGCGCCCCGGCCTGGCCGAACAGCGACTGCGCCGCCCCCACCCCGGCGACCGCGCCGCTGGCCGCCGCCGTCTGCACCAGCTGCAGGCCGGGGGTGAGGTCGCCGGCGGCGTAGACCCCGTCCACCGACGTCTGCCCCTCCCGGTCGACCGACACGTAGCCGTCGTCGTCCAGGGCGCAGCCCAGGCTCTCGGCCAGGCCGGTGCGGGGGTGGTGCGCGATCGAGAAGAAGACCAGCGACGTCGGCAGCACCCGCCCGTCGCCCAGCTCAAGCCCCTCGAGCGCGCCGCGCTCGCCGAGGAGGCGGACGGCGTTCTGCTCGATCAGCTCGGTGCCGTTCCCGGCCAGGACCGCACGGCAGTCCTCGTCCCCCTGGAAGGCGATGCCATTGGTCACCACCGTGACGCTGCGGGCCCAGTTGAGCAGGGTGGTCGAGAAACCGACCAGGTGCGGGTCCCAGCCGAGCGCGACGATGTCGCGGTCCCGGGTCTCGTAGCCGTCGCAGGCGGGGCAGTGGAAGACCCCCGCGCCGTAGTGGACATCCATGCCCTCGACGGCGGGCAGGTCGTCGCGGACCCCGCAGGCCAGGACCAAGCGGTGTGCCAGCAGGCCGTCGACCTCGAACAGGCCGTCGGCGTTGCGCGACACCGCCTCGACCCGGACGCCCAGGCGGATCCGGGCGGTCGGATAGGCCAGGACCTCCTCGCGGCCGCGCTCGATCAGCTCCACCGGCGTCTGCGGGTCGCGCCCCAGGTACCCGTGCGAGCGCTCGACGCTGCCCGACCGGTACTCGGTCGAGTCCAGGACCACCACAGACCGGCGGTACCGGCCGAGCCACGACGCGGCCGCGAGCCCGGCCGGGCCGCCACCCACCACGACGGCGTCGACCTCGAGCGGTGCGGCCTGCCCCGAGGCCGTCACGCCAGGCTCAGCAGGCCGCGGGTGACCACGGCGTCGAGCAGCAGCGTCTTGTACCCCACCTCGTCGAACAGCACGACGATGCGGTCGCCCTCGAACCGCATGACCAGACCGCTCCCCCAGGCGCTGTGCACCACCCGGGACTGCAGCTCGAAGGGGCTGTCGAGGGAGTCGGGCTGCGCCTGCGCCGTCCCCGCGTCACAGGTGTCGCAGGCACCGCACGCGTCGTCGAGGACCTCGCCGAAGTAGGCCAGCAGGTACTGCCGGCGACAGCCCTGGGTCTCCGCGTAGCCCTGCATCATCGTCAGCCGGCTCTTCTCCACCCGCTTGTGCGACTCGGCCACCTCGGCCGCGGCCCGGGCCGCCTCCCTCGGCGCGAGGGCGTCGTCGGCGTCGAGCGTGCCGTCGGCGTTGACCTCGACCGCACCGGCCTGCTCGAGCAGGTTGACCAGACCGGACAGCCGGGTGTTGGTGAGGTCCATCTCCTGCGCCAGCTCGCGCGGCTGCACCGACCCCTCGGCGTGCTGCACCAGGGTGGCCACCTTGCGCAGGGCGGTCTCGTCGGCGCTCCCGGAGGCGAAGAAGGTGCGGAGCCCGAGGTCCTCCTGCCGGTAGAACAGCACGGCCTCGGCCGGCTGGCCGTCGCGTCCGGCCCGGCCCACCTCCTGGTAGTAGGCGTCGAGGGAGTCGGCCACCTCGGCGTGCAGGACGAAGCGCACGTCCGCCTTGTCGATGCCCATGCCGAACGCCGTCGTGGCCACGACCACGTCGACCTCGCCGGCCATGAAGCGGCCCTGCACGTCCTCGCGGTCGGCGGCGCGCATCCCCGCGTGGTAGGCCGCCGCCGCGATCCCGTACTCGGCCATCGCCTCGGCGTAGGCCTCCGCGTTCTTGCGGGTGGCCGTGTAGACGATGCCGGGCTTGGGCGAGGACATCGCCCGCAGCACGACCGCCTCACGCTTGGCGGCGTCGTCGCGGTGACCCTCCACCGCCAGGTGCAGGTTGGGCCGGTCGAAGCCCCGGACCAGCTGCAGCGCGTCCTGCAGGTGCAGTCGCTCGACGATCTCCTCCCGCACCGGCGGGGAGGCGGTGGCCGTCAGCGCCAGCACGGTCGGGTGACCCAGGCGGTCGATCACCTGACCGAGCCGCAGGTAGTCCGGGCGGAAGTCGTGACCCCAGCTCGACAGGCAGTGCGCCTCGTCGATGACGAACAGCGAGGGCTCGGCCTCGGCGAGGGCGTCGAGCACCTCCGGCTTGCTCAGCTGCTCCGGCGCGAGGAAGAAGAACTCGACGTCCCCCCGCCGCAGGCGGTCGAAGGCCTCCTCGCGGTCCGACCTCGACAGGGTGCTGTTCGCGGCGACGGCCGAACCCGTGTCGGCCAGGCTGGCGACCTGGTCGCGCTGCAGCGCGATGAGCGGGCTGACGACGACGGTCGGTCCGTCGAGCAGCAGGGCGGGCACCTGGTAGACCGCGCTCTTGCCCGAGCCGGTCGGCATGACCACCAGGGTGTCCCGACCGGCCATCACCGCCTCCATGGCCTCGAGCTGTCCGGGACGCAGGTGCTCCCAGCCGAAGGTGTCGCGGGCGGTCTGTTGCAGGCGGGAGCGGACGGTGGTCAGGGCGGTGCTCCGGATGGTCGTGCGGCCGGCCTCCAGCCGGCCCGCGGGACGGGTGACGGCCACCTACCCCGTCCCTGCCATTCCGACCGCCCGGTCCGGTCACGTCCCCCGGCCAGGTGTCGGACCCCGGCGGCACCGCCCCGGACGCGCGACGACCGGCCTCGGGGATCCCGGGGCCGGTCGTCAGTGCGCTGAGTCGACTACTACCACTTGTGGTGGGAGCGAGCCGGCGTCCGGCTCACCACCGGACAGACCTGTTGCTCATGCGGATCTCCATTCGCGGGGCGGGTGGGGCCCTGTGTACATCGGGCCGTTCCGCGGACCTGCGTAGGGCCGAACGGCCCAACCCGGCCGGGCCAGACGGGTCAGCTTCGGGCCAGGACCCGCTGCTCGGACGTGTCGTGCGCCGCGATCCAGCCGAGGAGGTCCTCCGGCGGCATGGGGCGCGAGAGGTAGTACCCCTGCACGACGTCGCAGCCCAGCGCCTTGAGCAGCATCCAGGTCTCGGCGTCCTCGACGCCCTCGGCGACCAGGCGCAGGCCGAGGTTGTGCCCGAGCTCGATCGTCGAGCGCACGATGACGGCGTCGTTGCTGTTGCTCGCCATCGACATCACGAAGCTCTTGTCGATCTTGAGCTCGTGCGCCTGCAGCCGCTTGAGGTAGGACAGCGAGGAGTAGCCGGTCCCGAAGTCGTCGATCGAGAGCACGACGCCGATGTCGCGGAGCAGCCCGAGTACCTGCATGGTGCGGACGGGGTCGACCATGATCGTCGACTCGGTGACCTCCAGGGTCAGGGACTCCGCAGGGACCCCCCAGCGACCGAGCAGCCCAGCCACCTGCAGCGGCAGCTCGAGGTCGGTGAGCACCCGGACCGACAGGTTCACGGCGACCCCGAGCGGCTTGCCGGCGTCGCGCAGGGCCCTGGCCTCGCGCAGCGCCTGGTCGAGCACCTCCAGCGTGAGCGCCCCGATCAGGCCGGTGTTCTCCGCGACGGGGATGAACTCGTCCGGGGGCACGAGGCCGCGCACCGGGTGCTGCCAGCGCACGAGGGCCTCCAGGCCCACCAGCAGGCCCGTCTTGGCGTCGCACTTGGGCTGGTAGTGCACCCGGAGCTGGCCCTTGCCGATGCCCTCGCGCAGCTCGCCGAGCATCGCCAGCTTCTCCGGACTGTGGAGGTCTCCGGCCGGCTCGTACAGCGCCGCGCAGCCGCGGGTCTCCTTGGCGGCGTAGAGCGCGACGTCGGCCCGCTGGAGCAGCGAGGTGGCATCGGACCCGTGCTCGGGGCTCAGCGCGATGCCGATGCTCGCCTGCACGTCCAGGCGGGCGCCGTCGATGAGCATCGGCTCCGAGAGCGCCTCGAGCAGCCGGGCCGCCACCTGCCGTGCGTCGTCGGCGCCGGTCAGCTCGGTGGTCAGCACGGCGAACTCGTCGCCTCCGAGGCGGGCCACCGTGTCGCCGTCCCGCAGCGCACCCCGCAGCCGGTGGGCGACCTCGCGGATGAGCTGGTCGCCGACGTAGTGGCCCAGGGTGTCGTTGATCTCCTTGAAGTGGTCGAGGTCGATGAGCAGGATCCCGGTGACGGCACCGGTCCGCTCGGCCTCGCCCAGCAGCCGGCTCGTGCGCTCGTGCAGGAACAGCCGGTTCGGCAGTCCGGTCAGGCCGTCGTGCAGCGCCTGCCGCTCACGCTCGGCCGCGAGGGCGGCGCTGCGGTGCACCGCGAAGATGGGCAGCAGCATCAGGGGCAGCAGCAGCAGGGAGAAGTCGCTGGCCACCACGATGACGGGGGCGAAGGACAGCAGCACGCCCGAGGTCGACAGCTGCAGACGGGCGTCCTCGCGCAGGTGCGGCAGGATCGGCTGGTCGAGCGCGATGGCCACCACCGTGCCGGTCAGCCCGTTGTTGACCACGAAGAAGACCGCGCCGGCCACCAGGGCCGCAGCGACGTCGCGCAGGGTGACCATGCTCGAGTCGGCCAGGTAGGCGCGGTCGGCTGCCACGCAGAACGCCGCCCGGGTGGCCGCCGCGGTCAGGACCAGCTGCGCGCTGTTGAAGACGAGCTTGCGGACCTCCTTGCGCCGCCGGACGTCGTCGACCGTCGCGGCGATCACCTGGGCCGGGATGAGCAGCCAGACCGGCCCGAGGATGGCGACCCCCAGCACGAAGGTGGCGGCGATGGTCACCTCGTCGACATCGTCCTCGCCGCGCGAGATGACGATGGGGTAGGCCTCGCCGACCAGGATCAGGACGGACAGCGCCAGGGCGACGTTGGACGGGCGTTCGAGGTCGGTCCGCAGCAGCAGGTGGGCGATGTGGCCCAGCGTGGCCAGCGCCAGGACGACCAGGGCGCCGATGAAGGCGTCGAGGCGGCTCACCCGCCACGAGCTCCTGGACACGCCTCACCACCCTTCGTCCTGGCCGGCCCACCGGCGGCTCCGCGTCTGCATCGGCCGGAACCCGCTCCCTCCTGAGTCGTCACGGGCAACTGGTCTGCGGGCTACACCTTTCGGCCCGACCTGCCGAACAGGACAGAGGCGCTCGGTCGGGCGCCCTGGAGATCCGGGGGGTGGACATGCAGGAGCGCAGCGGCATCCGCCAGGTCCTCGCCACTCCCGGGGTCCTGCGCACCGCCACGCCCTATGCCTTCGCCCGCGTGGGCGTCACCATGGAGCTGCTCGCGCTCCTGCTGTTCGTCCACGACCGGACCGGCTCCTGGCTGCATGCCGGGCTGGTCAACTCCTGCTTCGCGATCGGCGCGGCGGTGGCCGCCCCGGTGCTCGGCCGGGCCGTCGACCGGCGTGGCCAGACCACCGTGCTGGTCAGCTGCGCGCTGCTGCACATGAGCGGCATCGCGACGGTGCTGCTGCTCGACGGCCGCCTGCCGGGGCTCGCCCTGGTCGGCGCCGCCATGGCGGGGGCCTTCCTGCCGCCGGTGTCGTCCTGCATGCGCGTCCTGTGGCCCTCCCTGGTGCCGGAGCAGCTGCGCGGCTCGGCCTACGCGATCGAGTCGCTGCTCGTCGAGATCGCCGAGCTCGCCGGGCCGGCCACCGTGGGTGGCGTCGTCTTCTTCGTCTCCCCCATGAGCGCCCTGCTCGTCGCCACCCTCCTGGTCGGTGCCGGCTGCCTGGCCTTCGCGGCCTCCGAGGCCTCGCGCGAATGGCGCACGCAGCGCTCGTCGCCCCGGCCGATCGGCCTGCTCCCCTCCGCCGGTCCGCTGCGGGTGCGCGGCGTCCGCCTGCTGGTCGGTGTCGTCCTGCTCAGCTCCGCCGGGTTCTCCGCGCTCGAGGTCAGCGTCGCGCGCTTCGCCTCCGGCCAGGGGCACGCCGCGGCCACCGGGCCGCTCCTCGGCATCATGGTGGTGGGCAGCCTGTTCGGCGCCTGGGTCTACGGTCGCCGGCCGCGCACCGCGCCGGTCCGCGACCAGCTGGTCGCGCTCATGTCGTTCGGAGCGGTGCTGGGGGCGGCCCCCCTGCTCGCGGCGGGTCTGTGGAGCATGGGCGCCCTGCTCCTGCTGACCGGGTTCCTCATCGCCCCGGCCACCTCGGTGCAGTTCCTCGTCATGACCGAGGTCGCTCCCGAGGACAGCCGCACCGAGGCCTTCACCTGGGCCAGCACCGCCGGGTTCCTCGGCGTCGCGATCGGGACCGCGGCCGCCGGCAGCGCGGTCAGCGCAGGCGGCGCCAGGCTCGGTCTGCTCCTGTCGGTGGGCCTGGCCGTGCTCGCGCTCGGCTGCGCCATGCGCACCCGCGCAGCGCTGCGGCCGGCGGGGGCGGTCGCGCTCACCAGCGTCCCGGTCGAGGAGTTCGACGAGGTGGTGCGCGAGCGCGACGAGGCCCTGCAGGCGTTGCGGCGCTACGGCGAGCGGTGCGACGCGATGGCCCGCGAGCTGGCCATGCTCCGCCAGGACCCGGTGCTCGGGAAGGTCGCAGCGCTCGCCCCGCAGCAGCGCGGGCACCTCCGTGCCGTCGCCATGCCCACGCCGGTCCCCACACCCCTGGCGGTGCCGGCGGTCCCCCTGGCCGGGCCGGCGGTCCCCATGGCCGACGCTTCCGCCGGCGCCACCGTGCCTGCCGTCAGCACGGCCGGACCCGTCGTCGCGACGCCGGCCACCACCGCCCGGCGACGTCGGCGCAGGGGCTGACCGGAGCCGGTCCCCGGACGTACCCTGCCTGCATGACCGAGCTGGACACCCGCCCCGTCGTCGATCCCGAGCTCGACCACGGAGACGGCGAGCCGAAGTTCTCGCACTACGTCAAGAAGGACTCGATCATGCGCAGCGCGGTCGAGGGGACGCCCTCGGAGGCGCTCTGCGGCAAGAAGTGGATCCCGAGCCGCGACCCGAAGAAGTATCCCGTGTGCCCTGCCTGCGCCGAGATGCTGGAGATGCTCAAGTCGATGGGCTGAGGCCTCCCCCGTCGCGCTCCTCCCAGAGCAGGGCGTCGAGGGGCCCGTGGCCGCGGCCCAGCCGCCAGTGCACGCCGCCCGCGAGCGCCCGGGCCACGTAGGCCTTCGCCACGGACACGGCGGTCGCGACGTCGTCGCCGTGGGCCAGCCGCGCCGCGACGGTGGCCGCGAACGTGCAGCCGGTGCCGTGGTCGTTGCCGCCGGGCAGCCTGGGCGACCTCAGCTCGTGCACCTGCCGGCCGTCCCACACCACGTCGACCGCCTCGTGCTCGGTGCCGGTCACGGCGTGGCCGCCCTTGACGACCACGACGGACGGCCCGAGGGCGCCGAGCGCCCGGGCCGCCTCCTGCTGCTGCGCCAGCGTGCCGATGTCGGCCCCCAGCAGCACCTGCGCCTCGAGCAGGTTCGGGGTGAGCACCTGCGCGTGGGGGAGCAGGTCGCTGACGTAGGCCCGCTCGGCCGCCACCTCGAGCAGCCGGGCGCCGCTGCTGGCCACCATGACCGGGTCGACCACCAGGTGCGGGAGCCGGCCCTGCGCCGCGAGGGCCGACACCGCCCGGACCACCTCCAGCGTGGCGAGCATGCCGGTCTTGACGGCGACCACGGGAAGGTCCTGCAGCACGGCCTCCACCTGCAGGACCACGAAGGCGGCCGGTACCGGGTGCACCCCGAGCACCCCGGTGGTGTTCTGCGCCGTCAGCGCCGTGAGGGCGCTGGTCCCGAACACCCGGTGGGCCGCGAAGGCCTTGAGGTCGGCCTGCACCCCGGCGCCTCCGCCGCTGTCGGAACCGGCGATGGTCAGCGCCACGGGTGGGGTCATGCCAGGGCCTCCAGGAAGCGGGTGACGACGCGCTCGGGGTGCGCAGAACGCATGACGGCGCCCATGACGGCGACCCCCACCGCCCCTGCCTGCCGGCAGCCGACGGCGTCCTCGGGAGCGAGCCCGCCGAGGGCGTAGACCGGAGGGCCGCAGGTGCAGGCGGTGAGGCCGGACCAGCCGAGGGCCGGTCCGTGCCCGGGCTTGCTCGCGGTCAGCCTTACCGGCGAGACCGTCACCCAGTCGCAGTCCGCCGCGGCCGCCACCTCGTCCGGGTCGTGGCACGAGCGGCCCACCAGGGCCGGCCTCGGCGCCGGGACCGCCTCGGCGGCCGCCAGGTGCACCGCGTCGCCCCCGAGCCGGCCGCCGGCCATCACCAGCCGCCCGCCGTCGAGCACGGGCAGCAGGGCGTCGCGCAGCCGGAGCCGGTCGTCGTCGGGCAGGTCCTTCTCGCGCAGGACGACGGTGCGGGCGCCTCCTGCGACGGCGGCCGCCACGACCTCGACCAGGGGGCGGACGCACTGGGTGCGATCGGTCAGGACGAGCAGGGGTCCGAGCGGCGCGACCGGCACCCGTCCCGCGCTCACAGCGACGGCAGGCCCGTCCACGACGTCGACGCCTGCGCGTGCCAGCGCCGCGGGATCCGGCCGGCGAGCAGCGCCTCCCGCCCGCCCTCCACCGCCAGGCGCATCGCGCGGGCCATCCGCTCGGGGTCCTTCGCCCGGGTGACGGCGCTGGCGAGCAGCACCGCGTCGCAGCCCAGCTCCATCGCGAGCGCCGCGTCCGAGGCGGTGCCGATCCCGGCGTCGAGCACCACCGGCACGGTCAGGGCCTCGCGGATCAGCGCGATGTTGTGCGGGTTGCGGATGCCCAGGCCGCTGCCGATCGGCGACCCCAGCGGCATGACCGCCACGCAGCCGGCATCGGCCAGGCGCCGGGCGGTGATCGGGTCGTCGTTGGTGTAGGCGAAGACCCGGAACCCGTCCATCACCAGCTGCTCGGTGGCGTCGAGCAGCTCGACCGGGTCGGGCAGGAGGGTGTCGTCGTCGCCGATGACCTCGAGCTTCACCCAGTCGGTCTCGAAGGCCTCACGGGCGAGCTGGGCCGTCCGGACCGCCTCACGCGCCGTCCGGCAGCCGGCCGTGTTCGGCAGCAGGCGCACCCCCGAGGCCTCCACCACGTCGAGCAGCGCGCCGCCCGCCGCGGCGTCGACCCGGCGCAGCGCGACGGTGACGATCTGGCTCCCCGACGCCGCCAGCGCCCGTTGGAGCACGTCCATGCTGGGGACGCCGCCGGTCCCGAGCAGCAGCCGGGAGGAGAAGGTCTCCCCCGCCACCACCAGCTCGTCGGCCACCTGCTCAGCCACCGGCCGTCGCCACCAGGACCTCCACGGTGTCTCCCTCCTCGAGCACGACCTGCGGCCAGCTGCCGCGCCGCACCACCTCGCCGTTGCGGGCGACCGCCACCCGCCGCTGGCCCTCGGCCCGCTGCGCCACGATGTCGGCCACCGAGGTGCCCGGGGGCAGCTCGGTGGGCTCGCCGTTCACGGTCAGGCGCACGACGCCGCCTCGAAGCGGTCGGCCCGGAACGCGGCGTCGGGCAGCTCTCCGCGCAGCAGGTACGCGGTGATCAGCTCGGCGGTCACCGGTGCCAGGAGCATCCCGTTGCGGTGGTGTCCCGTGGCGAGGACCAGGCCCGGCAGCCGGGCCGGACCCAGCAGCGGGGCGTTGTCCGGCGTCCCCGGCCGCCACGACGCGAGCGTCTCGGTCAGCTCCAGCTCGCTGATGCCCGGCACCACCTCGGCCGCGTCGCGCAGGAGGTCGAGCACCGCCCCGGCCGTGACGCGCCCGTCGAAGCCGAGCTCCTCGACGGTGGCCCCGATCACGAGGCCGTCGTCGCCGTAGGGCACGAGGTAGACGTCGCGGCCCCGGACCAGCGCGCGGACGGTGCCGCCGAGCAGCTGCTCGCCGCGAAGGCGCAGCACCTGTCCCTTGACCGGCCGCACGGGCAGGGGCGGAACCCCGGCGAGGCGGCCGCTCCACGCCCCGAGCGCGAGGACCACGGACGCCCCGAGCACCGGCTCGTCCGCCACGACCCCCACCGCGCGCCCGTCCTGCACCAGCAGCGACCGCACCTGCTGCGCGACCACCTCCACGCCCGTGGCGAGGCAGGCCGCCAGCAGGGCCGCGTGCAGGCCGCGCCCGTCGACCGACAGGTCCTCGGCCGTGTGCAGGGCCCCGCGCAGGCGCGGGCTCAGGGAGGGCTCCCGGCGTCGGGCCTGGCTCGGCGTCAGCCGCTCGGCGGTCAGGCCCAGCGCGCGGTGGTGGTCCGACAGGTCCGCCAGGACCCGGACGTCGTCGTCGTCGAAGCCCACGAGCAGCGTTCCTGCGGTCCGCAGCGCCACCGGCAGACCCGAGGCGCCCTGCACCTGCTCGACGAAGGCCGGGTACCGGGCCAGCCGACGCCCGGGACAGCGCCGTCAGCGCCTCCTCGCCGTAGGACGCCTCGGTGACCGGCGCGAGCATGCCGGCAGCGGCGCGGGAGGCCCCGCTGCCCGGTGCCGGGTCGACCACGCGCACTCCCAGTCCGGCCTGCGCGCAGCGCCAGGCCACGGCGAGCCCGATCACCCCGGCCCCGGCCACCACGACGTCGGTCATGCCAGGGCCCGGAGCAGGAGGCGGACGGCAGCGGCCGGGTCGGCGGCGCCGGACACCGCCCCGACGACGGCGACCCCGTACGCGCCGGCCGCTCGCAGCGCCGGCACGTCGTCGACCGTGACCGCGCCGATGGCGATCACCGGCACGTCGACGGCGGCGCAGACCGCCCGGATCCCGGGGATCCCGAGGGGGTCGGGCAGATGCTGTTTCGTCGTCGTGGACCGGAACGGGCCCACGCCGAGGTAGCTCGCGCCCTCGGCCACCAGCGCCCTGCGCCCCGTCCGGCGTCGCGCGTCGTCCCGCCCACCTCGTGGTCGGGGCCGACCACCCGGCGGGCGGCGGCGACGGGGAGGTCCTCGGCCCCCAGGTGCGTGCCGCCGGCACCGACGGACAGCGCGACGTCGGGTCGGTCGTTGACCACGCACAGGGCGCCGGCCCGAGCACATAGCGCGGCCACCGCCCCGGCGAAGGCGTGGTACTCGCGGTCGCTGACCCCCTTGGCCCGCACCTGCACCACCGGGGCTCCCCCGGCGAGCGCACCGGCCACGACCTCCAGCGGCCGTCGTCCCTCGCGGGCGTCGGTGAGCACGTGCAGGCGACCGAGGGTCACCGGCGCAGGCGCCCGGGCAGCACGACCGCCAGCGTCAGCACGGACGCGACCGTGAGGCTCACCAGCGACGCCGACAGCCCGTGGGTCGCCGGGATCCCGAGGTCGCCCTGCAGACCGGTCCACCACGAGGTCCAGCCGGCGCCCACGCCGTCGAAGTAGGTGGGCACGGTGAGCTGGTAGGCCACGAAGCCGGCGAGCCAGGGCAGCAGCAGCGCAGGCCGCGCGGGGGCGCCGTCGGAGACGTCCCAGGTGCCGGCCGGGGCCAGGGCGTAGGCCACGAGGAACACTCCGGCCAGGGGGACGAACACGGCGCCGAGCAGGAACAGGAAGGGCTCGTAGCTGACGACGTCGACGGTCAGCGCCAGCCCCGTGGCGACGACGCCGACGACGACCGCGCCGACCCGGCGGTCCAGCCGGGGCGCCACGTTCTGGGCCGACACCGCCGTCGAGTAGATGTTGGCGAACGCCTCGTCGACCTCGACCGACACCAGCACGAGCACTGCGAGCACCCCCAGCGGCACCGCGAGCAGCGCGTCGAGCACGTCCAGGCCGACTGCGCCGTAGGCCGACAGCGCGAGGACGCCGAGGGTGAACATGCCGAACGTGGCCAGCCCGTAGCCCCCGGCGGTCCCGGCGAACGCCGTGCCGGGCCGACGCGCGTGCCGGGTGTAGTCGGCCGCCAGGGGGAACCAGCTGACCGGCAGGGCGATGACGATGTCGACGGCCGACCAGAACGAGCCGGCGCCGCCCTCGCTCACCTGCGGCAGCGGCTCGCGCAGGACCCGCACGAACAGGTAGACCACGCAGGCCAGCGCCGCCCACACGGCGTACCGCGCCAGGACCCGCACGACGCCGAGCGGACGCAGGGCCATCGCCGTGGCCGCCGCCCCGGCCACCAGGATGAACGGCCAGCGCGGCGCGTCGAGGGCCCGCGAGGCGGCCTCGGCGATGATCAGCACCTCGAAGGTCGCCCAGCCCAGGCACTGCACGACGTTGAGCCCGGTGGGGAGCCAGGAGGCGCGGGCGCCGAGGAGCCCGCGGAGCAGGACCATGGCCGGCACCCGCTCGCGCGCCGCCGGCGCGGCGGTCGCCCCAGCAGCAGACCGCCGAGGACGGCACCGACGGCGACGGCCAGGATCGTCGTGCCGAGCGGACGGCCGGCCAGGACGACGAAGGCTGCGGCCACCGGCAGCAGCAGGCTGATGCCGAGGTTCGAACCACAGCCCGAAGGTGTCGCGCAGCCCCTGTCCCGCGGGGGTCGGGTCGGCGCAGGACGACCGGGGCGCTCGATCAGAGCAGTCACAGGTGTCTCCCTACGCCGGCATGACCCGGACAGGTTCCAGCGGTCGACGGCCGGCCAGCCGTCCTCTCAGCCCCCTCGCAGGGACTCCCGCACACGTGGGAGCGAACCTACCCCCGCACCGCCCCCTACGGTCTGGACCGTGTCTGCTCCCGCCGCTCCCCCTGCCGGTCTCCCGCTCGACGCGTGGACCGCCGCGACCCGCGCGCCCTTCCTCGACGGCGTCCGCGACGGCTCCCTGCCCGCGAACGTCCTGGACGCCTGGCTGGCCCAGGACGCGCTGTTCGTGGCCGATCTGCTGCGCTTCCAGGCCCGGTTGCTCGCCCGGGCGCCGCGGCCGGCGCAGGCGGTGCTGGCCGGCGGCCTCGTCGCCCTCGTCGAGGAGCTCACCTGGTTCGAGGAGCTCGCCGCCCGCCGGGGTCTTTCCCTGCGGGTCGCCCCGCGCCACGGCGACCCGTGAGTACGCCGCACTGCTGGACCGGCTCGACGCTGCGCCCTACGCCGAGGCGGTCGCCGCCCTGTGGCTGCTCGAGCGGGTCTACCTCGAGGCCTGGACGTGGGCCCGGCCCGGAGCGGAGCCGTTCCGCGACCTGGTCGAGCACTGGACGGTCCCCGGGTTCGCCGCGTACGTCGCGCAGCTGGCGGAGCTCGCTGCGCCGGCACCGGGCGGGGACGACCTGCTGCTCGAGGTGCTCCGAGCTCGAGGCCGCCTTCTGGCCGGTCCCGTGACCCTGTCGGGACGGCTCTGGCACGCGGGGGCGGACCGGGCGCAGGCGGCCCTGGCGCACCCCTTCGTCCGGGGCCTGGCCGACGGCTCGCTCCCGCGGGAGGCCTTCGCGGCCTACGTCGCGCAGGACGCCGCCTTCCTCGAGGGGTTCGCCCGGGCCTACGCCCTCGCCCTGGCGCGGACCACGCATCGGGAGGATCTCGAGGCCTTCGCCGCCCTGATCGCGGGGGTGCTGGACGAGCTCCGGCTGCACGGCGCCTACGCGGCGGGTTGGGGCGTGGACATGACCCGGGTCCGGCCGGCCCCGGCCACCGCGGCCTACACCGACTTCCTGCTGGCGACCGCCTCCCTGCGCCCGATCGGCGAGACCTGCGCCGCCATGACGCCCTGCATGCGCCTGTACGCCCACCTGGGGCGGTCGCTCGACCCGGACGCCGCGGGGCCGTACGGGGAGTGGGTCCGCACCTACGCCGACCCCGCGTTCGAGGCCCTCGCGGCGTCGCTCGAGCGTCTCCTGGACCGCCACGGTGACGACGGGCCCGAGGTCGCGGCCGCCTACCGCCGGGCGCTGGACCTCGAGCTCGCCTTCTTCGACGCCTCCCTCCCCCCGGCCTGACCCGCGACGACCTGCACCCGGACACCCCGGTGCGCGGCCTCACGCGTCACTGTGGGCCCCGGCGGTCACCTCCGTCACAGGTCCGGGTGCATTCCGTCGCACGGGGGGGTCGTCGCACGGGGGATCGCGCAGGCCCGGGGTCGCGCAGGCCCGGGGTCGCACCGCCTACAGCGGCCCGCCCAGCAGCACCGGCTCGGGGACCAGCACGACGCCGAACGCCTGCTCGACGCCGTCCCGCACCTGGCGGGCCGTGCGACGCAGGTCGGCCTCCGTGGCGCCGCCGCGGTTGACCAGGGCGAGGGTGTGCTTGGTCGACAGCCCCACCGGTCCGTCCCCCCACCCCTTCGCGAACCCGCTGTGCTCGATCAGCCAGGCGGCCGACACCTTGACGCGGCCGTCCGGTTCGGGGTGCCCGGTCAGGGTCAGCCCCCGGGCTGCGGCCCGGGCCTGCAACGCAGTGGCGGCGTCGGCGTCGAGCAGGGGGTTGGTGAAGAACGACCCGGCGCTGCGGCTGTCCGGGTCGGCGCCGTCCAGGACCATGCCCTTGCCGCGGCGCAGGGCGAGGACCGCGTCGCGGACCCGGTCCAGCGGGGCCCGCCCGCCCACCTCGACGCCGAGGGACCGGGCCAGCTCGGCGTAGCGCAGCGGTGCGGACTGCTCGCCCACGGCCATCCGGAACTCCACGGCGAGCACCACCCGCCGGTCGCTGCCCGTGAAGGCGCTGCGGCGGTAGCTGAACCGGCAGTCGGCCGCCTCGACCCACGCGGTGACGTCGGTGTCGCGGTCGTGGACGCGCACCCGGGAGATCGTCTGCCCGACGTCCTGGCCGTAGGCACCGACGTTCTGCACCGGCGTCCCGCCGACCAGGCCGGGGATGCCGGACAGGCACTCGACCCCCACCAGCCGGTCGGCCACGCACAGCGCCACGAAGGCGTCCCAGTCCTCGCCGGCGGAGGCCTCGACCAGCACGTCGTCGCCGTCACGCCGCACCTTCAGCCCGTGCGACTGCACGCGGACCACGGTGCCCTCGAAGGGCGCGTCGCACAGGACCAGGTTGCTGCCGCCGCCGAGGACCAGGACGCGCTGACCGGCGGCGTCCGCGGTGCGCAGCGCCTGCACCACGTCGTCCTCGGTGTGGGCGGTCACCAGGCGCCGCGCTCGTCCGCCGAGACCGAGGGTGGTCAGCGGAGCGAGGGGGGCGTCATCGCGGACCAGCACGACCGAAAGGCTAGGCGAGCAGCCGTCAGGCCAGGACCCCCCGCCGGAACGCCCAGGCCACCGCCGCCGCCCGGTCGTGCACACCGGTCTTCACGAACAGCTTCTTGGCGTGCACCTTCACGGTGTCCTCCGAGACCCACAGCGACCTGCCGATCTCGCGGTTCGAGCGGCCCGCCGCCATGCCCTCGAGTACCTGCAGCTCGCGCGGCGACAGGGCGGGCCCGCACGCGACGGGCTCGGACGCCATCAGCGTGCGCCGCTGAGCGCGGCTGAGCAGGTCCTCGCCCGCCAGGGTCCGCGCGACCGCGTCGCACAGGCCGTCGGCGTCGATGTCCTTCACGAGGAAGCCGACGGCGCCGCTGCGCAGGGCCCGGACGCGGTCGTCCTCGCGGGCCTCGCCGGACAGCAGCAGCACGCGGGCGCCGGGGTGGTCGGCGAGCAGCCGGGCGGTGACCTCGACGCCGTCGAGGCCGGGCATCCGCACGTCGAGGACGACGGCGTCCGGCTTCAGCGCGGGGTAGAGGGCGAGGACCTCCTCGCCGGACCCGGCCTGGTGGACGGTGGTCAGCCCCGGGACGCGCGCCAGCATGCCGGCGAGCGCCTCGCGGACGACGCGGTGGTCGTCGCAGAGCAGCAGAGAGGACATGGTTCGCCCCTTCCGTAGGACGTCGTGCGCTGCGGGCCATCCGTGGTCCGCCCCGTCCCATCGCGCCGGCACCCGGGCAGGTGATCACCCGAACGGGTGGCCGTCACCCTGCGTGACGACGGGGACGACGCCTCGACGTCAGACCGGTTCCGGTACCGGCAGCCGCGCGGACCGACGGGAGCTGGCCACGGCGTCGGCCGTGAACACCACCAGGCCGAGCCACACCAGGCCGAACCCGACCAGGCGCAGCGCCCCCATCGGTTCGCCGAGCAGCAGGACCCCGATGGCGAGCTGCACGGTCGGGGCGAGGTACTGCAGCAGGCCGAGCTGGGTGAGCGGGACCCGCCCGGCGGCGCCGCCGAACAGCAGCAGCGGAACCGCTGTGACCACCCCCGAGCCCATGAGCATCAGCAGGTGACCCGGGCCCTCGCTGCCGGCTGTGCCCCCGCTGCCGAGCAGCAGCAGGTAGACCGCCGCCAGCGGCGCCAGGACCGCGGTCTCGACGGCCAGCCCCTCCACGGCGCCCACCCGTGCGGTCTTCTTGAGCAGCCCGTAGGTGCCGAAGGAGAACGCCAGCACGAGGGCGATGTAGGGAGGGCGGCCGTTCTCGACGGTGAGCACGAGGACGGCGACGAAGGCGATGCCGAGGGCCGCCCACTGCACCGGGCGCAGCCGCTCGCCGAGCACCACGACCCCGAGCAGCACGGTCACGAGCGGGTTCACGAAGTACCCCAGGGAGGTCTCGACCACCTGCCCGCTGTTGACGCCGTAGATGTAGACGCCCCAGTTGATGCCCAGCACGACGGCCGCCCCCGCCAGCCTGGTGAGCCGGCCCCGGTCGGCCACGACGGCCCGCACTCCCCGCCAGCTGCGGGTGGCGACCACGACCATCGCCATCACCACCAGCGACCAGACGATCCGGTGGGCCAGCACCTCGGTGGGCCGGGCCGGCTTCGAGGAGCGGGAAGTACAGGGGGAACACGCCCCACAGCAGGTAGGCGGCCGCCCCGAACAGCTGACCCCGCCGCAGCTCCGTCATGGGTCCGAGGCTAGGCGGGCCTCACGGGGCGGTCAGCGCCGCGGTCCGCAGGCCGTCGACCTCGGCGGCAGGGACGAGCTGGCGCGGCCGGCCGGCGTAGCCGTACGCCGCCACCTGTCGCGTGTCGTAGAGGCGGTGGAAGGCGCCCCCGCTGACCACGCCCACCCGCGGTCCGCTCGCCACGACGAGGCTGCCGTCGCGCAGGGTGAGCGGCTCACCGGAGCGGGGCAGCCCGAGGTCGGGCAGCGCCGTCGTCACGTCCGGCGTGGTCCAGCCGTGGGAGCCCGCCACCGCAGGTGGTGACGGCGTGCAGACGCCCGTCGGCCCCGACCGCCTGCAGCCGGCCCTCTACCCGCAGCAGGGCGCCGGGGTACACCGGGGTGAGCGGCAGGCCGTCGGCCTCGGGCAGCGTCGCGAGGTCGGCGTCGGACACGGGGTGCACCCGGGGGGCGACCAGACCCAGGACGCCGAGCGCGGACAACGGGGCCCGGGCCCTCGTGCCCCCGGTCACCAGCCAGGTCGTTCCGGCGGGGTCGCGCACGACGGCGCCGTCCCGGACCGGGACGGCCGCCCCGGTCCGGTAGCCCAGCGACTCGGCGTAGCCCATGGGCACCGCGGAGGTCACCGGCCGCCCGTTCGCGGCCAGCACCGCCTCGCTCACGGGGTGCTTGACCGCGGTCGGACCGTGGCCCTCGAGCAGGAACAGCGCTCCCGTGGGGTGGCGCAGCAGCGTCCCCGCCGGGTGCGGACCGCTCGCCGCCGGGACGGCGAGCCGGCGGGCGGCCCGCAGCGAGGGGTAGGCGTTGTAGACGGTTCCCCGCCAGCCGGAGCCCCGGCGCAGCTCCATGTGCAGGTGCGGGCCGGTCGACTCGGCGTTCCCGGAGTCGCCCCGCCAGCCCACCAGCTGACCGGCGAGCACCCGGGCGCCGACCTCGATGCCGGCCGGGAAGGCGAAGGCCTCCGTGCCGCGGCCGTCGTCGGTGCCGGGGGTGTCGTTGTTGACGTGGACGTAGACGGCCGACCAGCCGGCGGCCGGACCGCGGTCGGCCGACAGCACCAGGTAGTTGCCCGAGCCGCCGTCGCGCGACAGGCTCGTGACGACGCCGTCGAAGGCGGCCACCAGGGGCGACATCTTCGGGCCCATCAGGTCCTGCCCCATGTGCATGCGGGCGCAGCCGGAGCGGCAGGCCAGCCAGTTGTCGCTGTAGGAGGTCGGCCCGAGCACCGGGAAGACCATCGGGACGGTCACCGGGGTGGAGTCGTACTCGGTCCCGGTCCCGGGGTCGACGGCGTCCGAGACGGCTGCGTCGGCCCATGCCGGGGAGGTGAGCGAGGGGGAACCGACGACGGACAGGGGGCACAGGACAGCGGCCGAAGCGGCGGCAGCGAGAAGACGGCGCATCCTTCCTGCTTCGGCAGGGCCGGGGTGGTCCTGCACCCATTCCGCCCCGGGACGGCCCCGCGGCCGACCCGATGCGCCATGCTTGTGCCATGGACGGGCCGCCCGCGAGGCAGGGCCGGGGGCGCATGGCGCTGCTGGTCGTCCTCCTGCTGCCCATCACCCTGCTCACCGGCCTGTGGCTGCGACCGGGCGACGACGTGCTCGGCGCACCCGAGCTGCCCAAGGTGGGCGCCGTCCCCGCTGCGGCCGGCACCGCCCCCCGGGCCGAGCCCGACGGCGTCACGGAGCGGCTCACCAGCGGCGGTCGCGAGCGGGCCGTCCTCGTGCAGGACCCGCTCACGGGACAGGCCCCGCGGGGCCTGGTCATGGTGCTCGGTCCGCACGCGCTGACCGCCGCCCGCACCGCCCAGGACCTGCGCTTCGACGAGCTGCGCTCCCGTGGGTACGCCATCGCCTACCCCTCCACCCTCGACGGCGACTGGAATGCCGGGAGCTGCTGCGGGTCGAGCCAGGCCAGGGCCGTCGACGACGTGCGCTTCCTGCAGGACGTCCGCGGAATGCTGCTGCAGCAGTACGGGCTGCCCGGCAGCGCCGTCGGCCTGGTCGGCTACTCCACCGGCGGTCAGATGGCCTACCGCACCGTCTGCGAGCACCCCACCTTCGCCCGTGCCGCGGTCATCGTGGCCGGCTCGCTGGAGACCCCGTGCCGCCCCCGCAAGCCGCTGCCGGCCACCCTGGTGGTGCACGGCCTGGACGACACGACCATCCCGTGGGCCACCACCGTGCGCCGGACGCAGCTGCTCGACTACGCCCCCACCCCCGCCCTGCACAGCCTGACGGCCTACGCCGAGGCCGCCCACTGCGGCCACCGCGTCGAGGACCGCTCCGACGGGCGGCACCTCATCGGCTGGCGCGACTGCAGCCACATCCCCCTGCTCACCGCCGCCGGCATGCCCGGCACCGGGCACGGGTGGGCCGCCCTGCGGGGATCGGTCTACGCCACCCGCTTCCTCCCCGCCCAGCTGGAGCGCACCTGATGCAGCAACGCACCCTCGGCACCTCCGGCCTGCAGGTGGGCGCCGTCGGGCTCGGCTGCATGGGCATGAGCTGGGCCTACGGAGGTGCCGAGGAACGCGACGACGACGTGTCCGTGTCGGTCGTCCACCGGGCCCTCGAGCTCGGCGTCACCCTCATCGACACCGCCGACGTGTACGGCCCCTTCGTCAACGAGCAGCTGGTGGGACGGGCCCTGCGTGGCCGTCGCGACAGCGCGGTGCTCGCGACCAAGGCCGGCCTGGTGGCCCGCGACGGCCGGGTCGTCCCCGACGGCCGGCCCGAGCACGTCGTCGCCGCCCTCGACGCCTCGCTGCAGCGGCTCGGTGTGGAGGCGGTCGACCTCTGGCAGCTGCACCGGGTCGACCCCGCCGTGCCGGTCGAGGAGACGTGGGGGGCGATGGCGCAGGCGGCCCAGGCCGGCAAGGCCCGCCACCTCGGGATGTCCGAGGTCGGTGTGGAGCAGCTCGAGCGGGCCCAGGCCGTGCACCCCGTGGCGACGGTCCAGTCGGAGCTGTCGCTGTGGACCCGTGACCCCCTGGCCGAGGTGCTCCCCTGGTGCGCCGACCACGGCGTCGGGTTCCTGCCGTTCTCGCCGCTGGGCCGGGGGTTCCTCACCGGGACGGTCACCCCGGGCAGCTTCGGCGCCGACGACTTCCGGTCCCGCAACCCCCGCTTCACCGACGACGCCATGCGGGCCAACCGGGCCATCGTGGAGGCCGTCCAGGCCGTCGCGGACCGTCACGCAGCGACCGCCGCCCAGGTGGCCCTCGCGTGGGTGCTGGCCCAGGGCCCGTCCGTGGTCCCCATCCCGGGCACGAAGAAGCTGCGCTATCTGGAGCAGAACGCCGGAGCGGCCGACCTCGCGCTCTCCCCCGACGACCTCGCCGTCCTCGACGCGCTACCGGTCGCCACCGGCGCGCGCTACTGACGCCGCCTCGTCGGTGTCGGTGGCGGCCAGCAGCAGGCCGCCGCTGACGAAGAGCGCGAGCAGGCTGCCGAAGGCGCCCCGGTAGGAGCCCGACGCCTCGAACACCAGGGCGAACAGCAGCGTGCCCATCCAGGCCGTCCCGCGCTCGGCGAGCTCGTAGAAGCCGAAGAACGACGACTGCCGCCCCGCCGGGACCATCCCGCTGAACAGCGACCGGGCCAGGGCCTGCGAGCCCCCGAGCACCAGCGCGATGACCACGCCCATGGCGTACGCCTGCGTCGTGGTGTCCAGGCCGAGCACGGCGTACAGCAGCACCGCCGACCACAGCACCAGCGTGCCGAGCAGCACCTGGCGAGCGCCGTAGCGGGCCGCCAGCCGGGCGCACCCCAGCGCCCCGACGACGGCGACCACCTGGATGAGCAGGACGAGGCTGAGCAGGAAGCCGGTGGCGTCGTCGGCGTCGCGGCCGCGGGCGACGAACAGCTCCTGGGTCAGCACCACCGTGGAGAGCGCGATCACCGCCTGCACGGCGTCGTTGAACAGCAGGAACGACAGCAGGTAGCGCGCGGTCAGCGGCAGCGCCCGCAGTGCCCGCCACGACTCGGCCAGACCCGCGAGGGCCGAGCGGACCCGCAACGGCTCCCCCTCGTCCGCCGGCCGCACGGCGTCGAGCCGGCGCACCGCGACGACGCCGAGCGCGGCCCACCACAGCCCGGACCCGGCGATCGCCAGCCGCACCGCCGTCCCCCGGTCCAGGCCCAGAGGCCCGGCGGCGGTCAGCAGGCCGAGGGCCAGCGCCAGCACGATCCCTCCGCCGGCATAGCCGGCCGCAAAGCCCCGCGCCGAGATCCGGTCGAGGTCCGGAGGCTCGGCGACATCGGACAGGTAGGCGTTGTAGGCCAGGATGGCCACGCCGAAGGCCACGTTGGCGACGCCGAACAGCGCCAGCCCCACCAGCGGTCCCGGCGTGACCGCGAGCCCCAGCGTCGCCGCCACCCCCACGGCGGTCCCGCGCACGAGCAGCGCCCGCTTGCCGGACGCGCGGTCCGCGACCGCCCCGAGCAGCGGCAGCGCGAGCACCTGGACGAGCACCGACAGGCTCGTGGCCAGGGCGAACAGCCCGCCGACCCGTAGGTCGAGCCCGAGCACCGGGAGCCGGCCGTCCGGTCCGGCCGCGTCGTCGGCCAGGGCGGTGAGGAACGGGCCCCCGAGCGCCGTCACCACGGTGGTGACGAACGCGGAGTTGGCGACGTCGTAGAGCGTGAAGCCCGAGACGGCCCGCTGCCGCTGCTCGGCGGTGACGGTGCGGCCCACGGTGCGAGCATGCCGTGTGCGCACCGCCGTGATCGCCAATCCGACCAAGAGCAGCGACCCGTTCTGGTCGCGCCGCGTGCTGGGGGTGCTCGAGCGGGCCGGGCTGCCCGACGCCCTGTGGCTCCCCACCACGGCGGCCGACCCGGGGCCGGGGCAGGCCCGGTCGGCCCTGGAGCAGGGCGCCGACCTGGTGGTGGCCGTGGGCGGTGACGGCACGGTGCGGGCCGTCGTCACGGCGCTGGTCGGCACCGGAGTTCCGCTGGCGCTGCTCCCCTCGGGCACGGGCAACCTGCTGGCCCGCAACCTCGGCATCCCGCTCGAGATCGAGGCCGCCGCCCGGATCGCCGCGGACGGTCGCACCCGCTCCCTCGACGTCGGGCGGCTCGACGACGGCGAGTGCTTCGCCGTGATGGCCGGGCTCGGCTTCGACGCCGCGATGCTGCGCGACGCGCCGCACGCCGCCAAGGCGTGGCTCGGCTGGTCGGCCTACGTGCTGTCCGGTCTGCGGCAGCTGCGCGGGCCCGGGGTCGATGTCGAGGTGGAGGTCGACGGCGTGACGGTGGTGCGATCGGTCCGCGGCGTCCTGATCGCCAACGTCGGCGAGCTCCAGGGCGGACTGCGCCTGCTACCGCAGGCCGACCCCGAGGACGGCCTGCTCGACGTCGCCCTGCTGGCCCCGGTGGGGCTGCGCGACTGGGCCCACCTCGGCCGACGGGTCCTTGCCGGACGCGCCCCCGCCGGCGGCGTGCTGGAGGTGATGCGCGGCCGGCGCGTGGTGGTCCGGGCCAACCCGGCACAGCCGGTGCAGTACGACGGCGACCTCGTGGCCGGGGCCCGCGGCCTGGCGGCGCAGGTCGTGCCGGGCGGCCTGCTCGTGCGGGTGCCCCGCTAACCTGCTCGTCCGTGCCACGACCCGCCCAGGGCGGCCCGACCACGATTCCGGAAGGCCCGCTCTGACGCCGAACGCCGCCGCCCCCTCCGACAGCGCGCTGCAGAGCGAGATCGCGCGCGAGCAGGAGACGGTCACCCGTGCCCACGTGCGGCTCGAGGAGCTGCGCGAGGTGGCCCTCGGCCGGGAGCGCGAGAGCCAGCAGGCCGACCAGGGCGAGACACCGCAGTCGCTCTACGAGCGCGACGTCGCGGCGCTGGCGGCCACCGCCCGTCGGTCCGACCTCGACCTCGCCGGCGAGGGCCTGGTCTTCGGCCGGCTCGACGTCGCCGACGGGACGGTCCTGCACCTCGGGCGGCTCGGCCTGCGCACCGAGGAGCAGGAGCCGATCGTCGTCGACTGGCGCGCTCCGGCGGCCGCGGCGTTCTACCAGGCCACCGCCGCCCAGCCGCTCGGCGTCGTCCGCCGGCGCACCATCAGCAGCCGCGGCACCACCGTCGTCGGCCTGGACGACGAGCTGCTCGACCCCACCGGGGTCGACGCCCTGCCCGGCACGGTCGTGGTCGGTGACGGCGCGTTCCTGGCAGCCGTGAGCCGCGAGCGCACCGGCCACATGACCGACATCGTCGCCACCATCCAGGCGGAGCAGGACGCCGCCGTGCGGGCGCCCGACGACGGCGCCCTCGTGGTCACCGGCGGACCGGGCACGGGCAAGACCGCGGTGGCGCTGCACCGCGTCGCCTACCTCATGTACGCGCGTCGCGACTGGTACGGCCGGCGCGGGGTGCTCGTCGTCGGACCGTCGTCGGTGTTCGTCGACTACATCAGCGCCGTGCTCCCGGCCCTCGGCGAGACCAGCGTGCGCCTGGCCTCGCTGGCCTCCCTGCCCTCGCTCCCCCCGGGCGTCACCGCCACGGCGTGGGAGCCGCCCGCCGCGACCGCCGTGAAGGGCGGCCTGCGCATGGTCGAGCTGCTCAAGCGGGCCGTGCGGGGCCTCGGCGACCACGGCCGGCTGCGCGACGTCGAGATCACCCGCTGGGGCTTCGTGCTGGTGCTGTCCGGGGCGGAGTTCGCCAAGCGGCGCGCCCAGGTGCGCCGGGGCGCCCGCAGCCACAACGCCGGCCGGGCCGCCTTCGTCGGTGCGGTCGCCGACAGCACCTGGCGCTCGTGGCAGCGGCGTCCCAACGCCCCCAAGGAGGAGCTCGGCGACCGCGAGGACTTCCTGTCGTGGGTGCGTTCGGAGCCCCGGTTCGTGCAGGCCGTCGACGCCGCCTGGCCGGTCCTGCAGCCGGCAGCCGTCCTGGCGTCGCTGCGCGAGGGCCGCGTCGACCTGCGCGCCCTGGCCCGGGGGGTGCTCAGCGAGCCGGAGACCACCGCACTGGTCCGGGTCTGGAGCAGTGGCGGCCCGTGGTCGCCGTCCGACGCCGCGATCTACGACGAGCTGGTCGAGATGCTCGGCGCACCGCCGGAGCCCGAGCCGGAGGAGGACACCTGGAGCGAGCTCGACGACCTCGACGAGAGGGTCGGTGAGGTCACCACCTTCGCCGAGCGCAACACCCGGGCCCGACGGAGCCTGGTCGACGACGTCGAGCACCGCACCTACGCGCACGTGGTCGTCGACGAGGCCCAGGACGTCACCCCCATGCAGTGGCGCATGCTCGGCCGGCGGGCCCGCGGGGCGAGCTGGACGGTCGTCGGCGACTGGGCGCAGTCGGCCTGGCCGGACGTGCAGGAGGTGCGCGATGCCCTCCAGACGGCGCTCGGCCGGGCCCGCCTGCGCGAGGCCACGCTCGGCACCAACTACCGCACGAGCACCGAGATCGCCGACCTCGCCGCCACGGTCCTGGCGGTGATCGACCCGACGGCCATCGCGCCGGACGCCGTCCGCAGCACCGGGGTCGAGCCCGTCCTGCGGATCGGTCCCGACGTCCTGCACGGCGTGGTCGACGCCGTCGACGACCTGCTGGGCAACGTGGCCGGCACCGTCGGCGTCGTGGCACCGCACGACCTGCTCGACGCCGTCCGCAGCCGTCTCCCCGACCGGCCCCGCGTCACGGTGCTCGACAGCTGGGCGGTCAAGGGGCTGGAGTTCGACGGCTGCGTCGTGCTGCAGCCGCAGGCTCTGGTGGAGGAGGCGCTGAACCGCGGGGCCGGCCTGCGCACGCTGTACGTCGCGCTGACCCGCGCCACCCAGCAGCTGCAGGTCGTCTCCGACGTGTCGCTCGACGACGTGCTGCGCGAGCCGGCGGCCCCCGAGCCCTCGACGCTGTTCTAGAGCTTCTGCGCCAGCGCGACGATGGCGCTGCCGGGACCCCGGACGTAGCAGAGCCGGTAGAAGGACTCGTACTCGGCGATCTCGCCCACGAGCTCACCGCCGTGCTCGCGCAGGGTCGCGACGGTGGCGTCGACGTCGTCGACCTCGAACATCACCGACCGCAGGCCCAGCACGTTCGCCGGCTGCGGACCGGGGTCGAGCACCTGCGGCGAGCGGTACTGCGAGACCTCCAGCCGCCCGGAGCCGTCGGGGGTGCGGAGCATGACCAGGTCGACCTGCACCCCGTCGAGCCCGTTCACGGCGTCGGCCCACGCGCCCTCGACGCTTGCCTGGCCCTCCTGCTCGAGCCCGAGTGCGGTGAAGAAGGCGACCGCCGACGGCAGGTCCTCCACCACCAGCACGACGTGGTGCATCCCCAGCACGGCCACCTCAGTGCTCCGTCTGCGAGCGCCAGAGGTCGATGCCGCCGTCGACCGCGTGCTCGTCGATGTCGGCGAGCTCCTGCTCGCTGAAGGCCAGGTTGTCGAGTGCGGCGACATTCTGCTCCAGCTGCTCCACGCTGCTCGCGCCGATCACGAGCGAGGTCATGCGCTCGTCGCGCAGCGCCCAGGCCAGCGCCATCTGCGCGAGGGTCTGCCCGCGCCGCTGGGCGAGCGTGTTCAGGCCGCGCAGCCGCCGGACGTTGTCGTCGGTGAGCGTCTCCTCGCCGAGCGAGCCGTACGTCGCCATCCGGCTGCCGGCGGGCACACCGTCGAGGTACTTGTCGGTGAGCAGGCCCTGCGCCAGCGCGGTGAAGCCGATGCAGCCCACGCCCTCACGACCGAGGACGTCGAGCAGGCCGTCCTCGATCCAGCGGTTCAGCATCGAGTAGCTGGGCTGGTGGATCAGCAGCGGCGTCCCGAGCTCGCGCAGGATCCGGGTCATCTCGGCGGTGCGGGTGTCGCCGTAGGAGCTGATGCCCACGTACAGCGCCTTGCCCTGCTGCACCGCCGCGTGGAGCGCGCCCGCGGTCTCCTCCAGCGGGGTGTCCGGGTCGGGCCGGTGGGAGTAGAAGATGTCGACGTAGTCCAGTCCGAGCCGCTGCAGGCTCTGGTCCAGGCTCGCCCGCAGGTACTTGCGCGACCCCTTGTCGCCGTAGGGGCCGGGCCACATGTCCCAGCCGGCCTTGGTGCTGATGACCAGCTCGTCGCGCAGGCCGCGGAAGTCCTCCCGCAGGATGCGGCCGAGGTTGGTCTCGCTGGACCCGTAGGGCGGCCCGTAGTTGTTGGCCTGGTCGAAGTGGGTGATGCCGAGGTCGAACGCGCGGCGGACCACCGCGCGCTGGGTCCCCAGCGGGCGGTCGTCGCCGAAGTTCCACCAGAAGCCGAGCGACAGCAGCGGCAGCTCGAGCCCGCTGCGGCCGCACCGCCGGTAGGTCATCCGGTCGTACCGGTCAGGGGCAGGGACGTACGTGTCGGCCATGCCCCCGACCCTACGAGGCCTACAGACCCAGGCCCCGGGCGATCAGCATCAGCTGCACCTCGGTGGTGCCCTCGCCGATCTCCAGGATCTTGCTGTCGCGGTAGTGGCGGGAGACGACGTACTCGTTCATGAAGCCGTACCCACCGTGGATCTGCGTGGCGTCGCGGGCGTTGTCCATGGCGGCCTCGCCGGCGACCATCTTGGCGATGCTGGCCTCCTTCTTGAACGGCAGCCCGGCGAGCATCCTGGCGGCGGCGTCGTAGTAGGTGGTGCGCGCGGTGTGGGCCCGCGCCTCCATCCGGGCGATCTTGAAGGCGATCGCCTGGTTGCTCCCGATCGGGGCGCCGAAGGCCTCGCGCTGCTTGGCGTACTTCACGCTCTCGTCCACGCAGCCCTGGGCGACCCCGGTGGCCACGGCGGCGATCGCGATGCGGCCCTCGTCCAGGATCGACAGGAAGTTGGCGTACCCGCGGCCACGCACGCCCAGCAGGTTCTCCTCGGGGACGCGGACGTCGTCGAAGGTCAGCGGGTGGGTGTCGGAGGCGTTCCAGCCGACCTTGTCGTAGGCCGGCTCGGCCGTGAACCCGGGCGTGGGCACCGGCACGAGGATCGAGGAGATCTCCTTCTTGCCGCTGGCGGTGGTGCCGGTGACGGCGGTGGCCGTGACGAGCGAGGTGATCCGCGTGCCGGAGTTGGTGATGAAGGCCTTGGTGCCGTTCAGCACCCACTCGCCACCCTCCAGGACGGCGGTGGTGCGGGTGCCTCCGGCGTCGCTGCCGGCGCCGGGCTCGGTCAGGCCGAAGGCGCCCAGCGCCCGCCCCGCCACGAGGTCGGGCAGGAAGCGCTCCTTCTGCTCCTGCGTGCCGAAGCGGTACACCGGCATCGCGCCGAGGCTGACGCCGGCCTCCAGGGTCATCGCGACCGACTGGTCGACCTTGGCCAGCTCCTCCAGCGCGAGGCACAGGGCGAAGTAGTCACCGCCCATGCCGCCGACCTCCTCGGAGAACGGCAGCCCGAACAGCCCCATCTCGGCCATCTGGGCGACGACCTCGTAGGGGAAGGTCTTGTCGTGGTCGTGCTGGTAGGAGACCGGCGCCACGACCTCGCGGGTGAACGCCTCCACGGTCTTGCGCAGCGACTGCTGCTCCTCGGTGAGCCGGGTGTCGAGCATCAGTTCTCCTGGGTGGACGGGGTGGCCTGGGTGGCCGGGCGGCCTGGGTGGCCTGGGTGGAGGGTGTGGACGGTGCGAGGGCCTGCACGGTGCGGGACGGGGACGGGCGGCCGAGCTGCTCGGCCATCCAGAGCGAGGTGCCGACGAGCGTGGGGAGGTCGACGCCGGTTTCGATGCCGAGGCCGTGCAGCTGCCAGACGAGGTCCTCGGTGGACAGGTTGCCGGTGGCGCTGCCGGCGTAGGGGCAGCCGCCGAGGCCGCCGGCGCTGGCGTCGACGGTCGTCACGCCGTGCTGCAGGGCGACCAGCGTGTTGGCCAGGGCCTGCCCGTAGGTGTCGTGGAAGTGGACGGCGAGGTCGGCGACCGGCAGGCCGCGTGACACGAGCAGCTCGAGCAGGGCGACCACCTGCCCGGGCGTACCGACGCCGATGGTGTCGCCGAGGCTGATCTCGGTGCAGCCCATCTGCTGCAGGGCGACGGCGACGTCGGCCACCTGGTCGAGCGGGACCGCGCCCTCCCACGGGTCACCGAAGCACATCGAGACGTACCCGCGTACCGGCAGCCCCGCCTCGCGGGCGACCGTGACGACCGGCCGGAACATCTCCAGCGACGCGGCCACCGTGCGGTTGAGGTTGCGCTGGGCGAAGGCCTCGGTGGCGGCCGCGAAGACGGCGATCTCCCGTGCCCCGGTGGCGAGCGCCCGCTCCAGGCCCCTGGCGTTGGGGACGAGGACCGGGGCGCGGAGGGGCTGGTCGGCGCCGAGCAGGGCCATCAGCTCCTCGGCGTCGCCGAGCTGGGGGATCCAGGCCCGGGGGACGAACGAGGTCAGCTCCACCGTGCGCAGCCCGCTGGCCACCAGACGGCGCACGAACTCGGCCTTGACCTCGACCGGGACAACGCCCTTCTCGTTCTGCAGACCGTCGCGCGGACCGACCTCGTAGATCTCGACGCGGTCCGGCAGCCCGGGCAGCGGCGTCATGCCGTCTCCGCCGGGTGCACGAGCGCGAGCTCCTGGTCGACGACCACCTGGTCGCCCACGCGCACCTTGACCTCGGCGGTGCCGGCGGTCGGGGCGGCCAGCGTGTGCTCCATCTTCATCGCCTCCACGACGAGCAGGGGGGTGCCCTTGTCGACGGCGTCCCCGTCGGCGACGTGCACGGCGATCACACTGCCCGGCATCGGGCTGCGCACGGAGGCATCCGCACTCCCCGCCGCGCTGCCGCGGCGGACCGGCGGCAGGGGCGTCAGCGCATGGGTCACGCCGTCGACGTGCAGCCAGGTGGTCCCGGCCGCCGTCTCGGCCACGAGCACCGACGACGTGCGTCCGTCCACGGTCACCAGCGCACCGGCCCCGGAGACCGTCGCTGTGACATCGCCCCAGCGCAGGGCGTCGCCCGCGAGGCTGAGGGTGCAGCGCTCGCCGGCGACGTCGAGGTCCCAGTGCAGGGGTGCGGGGCGGCCGGGGCGCCAGCCTGTCGGCTGCTCCCAGGGGTCGTCACCGAGGCGCAGGGCGTCCCGGCGCGACAGGGCGAACGCCGCGAGCGCGGACAGGGGGACCTCCCCGGCCACCAGGCCGTCGAGCTCGCGCTCGACCAGACCGGTGTCGAGCCGACCGGCCTGCACGTCCTCGTGCCGGAGCAGCCGACGCAGGAACGCCGTGTTGGTGCCGACGCCGAGCACGACGGTGTCGGCGAGGGCGCGGTCCAGCCGGGCGAGCGCCGTGGTGCGGTCCGGACCCCACGCGATCACCTTGCTGAGCATGGGGTCGTAGGTGGTGCCGACCGGGGCGCCCTCCACCAGGGAGCTGTCCACCCGGACTCCGTCGCCGGCGGGCTCGCGCAGCAGCAGCGAGGTCCCTCCGGTCGGCAGGAACCCTCGGGCCGGGTCCTCGGCGTAGATCCGGACCTCGACCGCGTGCCCGGAAAGGCGGACGTCGTCCTGGCCGAAGGCCAGCCGCTCCCCGGCGGCGACCCGCAGCTGCTGCTCGACCAGGTCCAGGCCGGTCACCAGCTCGGTGACCGGGTGCTCCACCTGCAGCCGGGTGTTCATCTCCATGAAGAACGGCTCGTCGGGGGCGTCCGCGGAGACGATGAACTCGACCGTGCCGGCACCGGTGTAACCCACGCTGCGGGCCGCCTCCACGGCGATCGCGCCGTAGCGGGCCCGGCCGTCCGCATCCAGCAGCGCCGACGGCGCCTCCTCGACCACCTTCTGGTGACGGCGCTGCAGCGAGCACTCCCGTTCGCCGAGGTGCACCACGGTGCCGTGCGTGTCGGCCAGGACCTGCACCTCGATGTGGCGCGGGCGCAGGACGAACCGCTCGAGGAACAGGGTGTCGTCGCCGAAGCTGGAGGCGGCCTCGCGGCGGGCCGACACCAGGGCGGCCGCCAGCTCCGAGGCCTCGTGCACCAGCCGCATGCCCTTGCCGCCACCTCCAGCGCTCGGCTTGACCAGGACGGGGTAGCCCACCTCGTCGGCCGCGGCGACGAGGTCCGCGTCGGTCATGCCGAGGTCGGTGCGGCCCGGCACCACGGGCACCCCGGCGGCGCTCACCGTCTGCTTGGCGCGGATCTTGTCGCCCATGACCTCGACGGCGTGGGCGGGCGGCCCGACGAACACGAGGCCGGCGTCGGCGCAGGCCTGCGCGAAGGCGGTGTTCTCGGCGAGGAAGCCGTAGCCGGGGTGCACGGCCTGGGCCCCGGTCTGCGCCGCGGCGGCCAGCAGCCGCTCCACCGACAGGTAGCTCTCGCGGGCAGGTGCCGGACCGAGCCGGACGGCGACATCGGCCTCCCGGACGTGCCGCGCCCCGGCGTCGGCGTCGCTGTAGACGCAGACGCTGCGGATGCCCAGCCGGCGCAGGGTGCGCACGATCCGGACGGCGATCTCGCCGCGGTTGGCGATCAGGACGGTGTCGAACATCTGGGTTGTCACACTCACATCCGGAAGACGCCGTAGGAGACCGGCTCCAGCGGCGCGTTGGCACAGGCGGACAGGGCCAGACCGAGCGCGGTGCGGGTGTCGAGCGGGTCGATCACACCGTCGTCCCAGAGCCGCGCGGTCGAGTAGTAGGGGTTGCCCTGGTCCTCGTACTGCTGGCGCACCTGGGCCTGCAGCGCGGGCAGGTCGGTGCCCTCCTTGGCCACGGCGGCGAGCACCGAGGCCGCCTGGTCACCGCCCATGACGCTGATCCGCGAGCCGGGCCACATCCACAGGAAGCGCGGCGAGTACGCCCGCCCGCACATCGAGTAGTTGCCGGCGCCGAACGACCCGCCGATGACGACGGTCAGCTTCGGGACCCGGGCGCATGCGACAGCGGTGACCATCTTCGCGCCGTGCTTGGCGATGCCGCCGGCCTCGTACTGGCGCCCAACCATGAAGCCGGTGATGTTCTGCAGGAACAGCAGCGGGATGCTGCGCTGGTCGCAGAGCTCGATGAAGTGGGCACCCTTCAGGGCCGACTCAGCGAACAGCACGCCGTTGTTGGCCACGATGCCGACGGGGTGGCCGTGCAGGTGGGCGAAGCCGGTCACGAGGGTGGTCCCGTACTCGGCCTTGAACTCCCGGAAGCGGCTGCCGTCGACGAGCCGGGCAATGACCTCGCGGACGTCGTAGGGCGTGCGGGGATCGGCCGGCAGGACGCCATAGAGCTCGGCCGGGTCCACGAGGGGCTCCTCGACCTCGCGGCGCTCCCAGGGGGATGCGGCCCTCGGGCCGAGCCCGGACACGATGTCGCGCAGGATCTCGAGCGCGTGCGTGTCGTCGTCGGCGAGGTGGTCGGTGACGCCGGAGGTGCGGCTGTGCAGCAGGCCTCCACCGAGGTCCTCGGCCGTGACGACCTCACCGGTCGCGGCCTTCACCAGCGGCGGACCGCCGAGGAAGATGGTGCCCTGGTCGCGCACGATGACGGCCTCGTCGGCCATGGCCGGCACGTAGGCGCCACCCGCGGTGCAGGACCCGAGGACGGCCGCCAGCTGCGGGATGCCCCGGCTGCTCATGGTCGCCTGGTTGAAGAAGATGCGGCCGAAGTGCTCGCGGTCGGGGAACACCTCGTCCTGGCGCGGCAGGAAGGCGCCACCGGAGTCGACCAGGTACACGCACGGGAGGTTGTTGTGCAGCGCCACCTCCTGCGCGCGCAGGTGCTTCTTGACCGTCATCGGGTAGTAGGTGCCGCCCTTGACGGTGGCGTCGTTGGCGACGACGACCACCTCGCGACCACTGACCCGGCCGACCCCGGTGATGACCCCGGCGCCGGGCGCGTCGCCGTCGTACATGCCGTCGGCGGCCAGCGGGGAGAGCTCCAGGAAGGGGCTGCCCGGGTCGAGCAGCGTGTCGACCCGCTCTCGTGGGAGGAGCTTGCCGCGGGAGACATGCCGCTCGCGCGAGCCCTGCGGTCCGCCCAGACCCGCGGTCTCGAGCTTGCCGCGCAGCTCGGCGACCAGCTCCTGCTGGACGGCGGCGTTGCGCGCGAAGGCGTCGCTGCGCGGGTCGCACATGGTGCCGAGCCGGGGCGGCCACAGACGCTCCTGACGGTGGTTAGTGAGTGCTAACCTGTCGGAGGTTAGTGCTCCCTCACCACGGATGTAAAGGCCGGCCATGACGACGACGCTCCCCGCCGCCAGCAGCTGCTCGCGGCCGCGGCCGGGCTGTTCGCCGAGCGGGGCTTCCACGGCGTCAGCATCGAGGACCTCGGCGCCTCGGTGGGCATCAGCGGACCGGGCGTCTACAAGCACTTCCCCAGCAAGGACGCGGTCCTGGCCGACCTGCTGGTGGGGATCAGCGAGCGGCTGCTGGCCGGCGGGCGGGCCGAGGTCGACCGCGCCGCTGACGACGACGACGCCCTCGACCGGCTGGTCGCGTTCCACACCGCCTTCGCGCTCACCGAGCCGGAGCTCATCCGGGTGCAGGACCGCGACCTCGCCAACCTGTCGACCGGAGCGCGCCCGCGAGGTCCGCCGGCTGCAGCGCGCCTACGTCGAGGTCTGGGTCGGCGTGCTCGCCCGGCTGCGCCCGGCCTGGCGACGGCCGACGCGCGCACCGCGGCGCACGCCGCCTTCGGCCTGCTCAACTCCACGCCCTACAGCGCCGGCCCGCGCAGCGAGGTGCTGCAGGAGATGGCGCTGGCGGCGTTGCATCGGGTCTGCGCCCCCGGCCGCTAGCGGTCGGTGAAGACCTTCTTGCGCGGGTCCCACGGGCTGTCGCCCTGGCCGCGCTCGACGATCCGCACGCTCTCGCCGGTGACCTGGACGAGGGCGTAGCCGGTGTTGTCGGTCTCGACCGTCTCACGCACGTGGTCCTCGATGTCGACGGTGCGAGCGCACGACGTACAGCCCGTCGCCGTTGCCGGCGAACTCGACGTACTGCCCGGGGCGCTGCCAGCGGTAGACGTCGCCCCAGCCGACCGACAGGCCGAACGCCGACTCCGTCGCGCGCGGCGGCTCGCCCTCGACGAAGGCGCCCGGCGACTGGTCGAACCGGTGCCAGTCCGCTGAACAGCTGGTCGGCCGGGCTGAAGCCGCTCTTGGTCCCCGTGCCCGCCGGCACCAGCAGGCCCCGTGCGGCGGTCGGTGACCCGGAAGATCCGGTAGTCGAGGATGTCCTGGTAGTGGTAGTGGCCGTGGGTCTTGTGGAAGAGGAACACACCCGCGCGGTCGACGGTCGACGCTGCCGTCGCTGGAGAACAGCTTCTGCTCGACCGGGACCCTCCTCGACCAGGCCCATGCCGTGTTCGACCGGCGCGTAGGCCAGCTCGAACTGGCCGGGTCCGGCGTTGCGCGGGCCGCGTCGTCAGTCGCAGGCACCTCTTCGCCCCCTGTTGATGATCTTGCCGCAGGAGCAACACCAACTGAGCCAGCAGGCACATA
>CAVXIB010000005.1:0-127902 GCA_963761695.1 uncultured Actinomycetota bacterium
GAAGACAGGTGGGAGCAGGGGATCGGCCCAGACGGTAGCCAGTCGCTGTGACCTCGGGGTGTCCCGAGTGTTTCAGCGGTGTGACACGACCGTCGCCCCGCCGGGCGGGCCGGCACGGGCGCCGATAGCCTCGCGGGGTGGAACCGACCCCTCCGAACGACGACCTGCGCGGGGTGCGGCTGGGCCTGCCGCCGCAGGGCCCGGGGTCGGTCGCCAGCTCGGGCCGCCGGGCGCTGGCCTTCGCCGTCGATGCTCTCGGGAGCGGGCTGATCGCCCGGCTCATCGACCCCGTCGACCTCGAGGGCACCCTCGGCCTCAACGTGAGCACGGTGCCGCTGGTGGTCCTGGGGCTGCTCTATCTTGTGGGTCTGCCGCTGCTCGGGCAGACCCCGGGCATGCGCCTGTTCGGCCTGCGGGTCCGCCGCCTGGACGGCACGCCGCTCGGTCTGGTGCCGGTGGCCCTGCGGACGGCGCTGCTGCTGCTGCTCGTGCCGGCCGTCATCAGCGACCGCGACGGCCGCGGCCTGCACGATCGCGCCGGCGGCACGGTGGTCGTCCGCGCCTAGGGCGTCGTGCCGGCGCCGGGCTCAGCGGCCGCGCGGCACGCGGGTGGGCATCGGGCCCTTCGGCACGGGCAGGGCGGGCGCCATCGCCTTGAGCTTGCGGTCGAGGATGTTGACGTCCTTGGGCTTGATGTTGCGGGGCAGCCGCAGGAAGTGCTTCTCCAGGCCGCGCAGCACCACCTGCCCCTCGGCGTCGCCGACCGTCACGTCGTAGACCGGGGTCTGGCCGACGAAGCGGGCCAGGCGCTTCTTCTCGTTGATGATCAGGCTGCGGGTGCGGTTGGCGTTGCCCTCGGCCACAAGCACGATCCCGGGGCGTCCGACGACGCGGTGCACGAGGTCCTGCTCGCGGGTGAACCCGACGGCGGGCGTGACCCGCCAGTCACCGCGCATGTTGGTCAGGACGGCGGCCGCCGCCCCGAGCTGGCCCTCCACCTGTCCGTACGCCGTCTTCTGCACGCGCTGGCCGAAGATCGCGACGGCGGCGATGAGGCCGACGGCGATGCCCAGGGGGAGCAGGTAGGGCAGCCCGCCGAGGACGAGCCCGATCGCCAGGGCGAGGACGATGGGGGCGAGCAGGGCCCCCGCCACCAGCAGCGGCATCCGCGGATCGGCCTTGCGCGTGGCGCCGAACGCCAGCCGGACCTGCTTCAGGCGTGCCCCGCGCGGCGGCTTGGGCTTGGCCGGCGGGGCGCCCTTCTTCGACGGGGCGTCCTTCGTGCGGCGCAGCGAGACCATGGGCGCGAGTCTAGGAGGGGGCGGCGTCGCCGGCGTCGCGCGCGGCCCGACGGGCGGCCTTGTCCTGCGCGCGCTGGAGCGAGGTGGCCTCCGCCTGCTCGAGGGTGGGGGCGGTCCCGCCCAGTGACGCCGGAATCCACCAGGTGTCCTCGGGGGTCCGCGGTCCGCCCGGGTAGCTGGCCCGGGCCTCGTCGAGCAGGGCCTGCATGCGCTGCTTGAGCTCGGCAGTGGCCGCCGTCGCGTCGAGGGCGGGATCGGGCACGTACGGCGCGCCCACGGCCACGACGATGGGCGTGCCGCGGGTGAGGTCGCGCTTGCGTCCCTTGGTGAAGACCCGCTGGCTCCCCCAGATGACGCACGGAAGCAGGGGCACCCCCGCCTCGCGGGCCATGCGGACGGCCCCGGTCTTGAAGTCCTTGAGGTCGTAGGCCTCGGAGATCGTCGCCTCCGGGAACACCCCGACGATCTCCCCCCTGCGGCAGGCCTGCACGGCCTCGCGGAAGCTGTCGGACGCGGCGCCGGCGCGGTCGACGGGGATGTGCTTCATGCCGCGCATGAGCGGTCCGCTGACCTTGTGGTCGAAGACCTCCTTCTTGGCCATGAAGCGCACCAGCCGGCCGGCGGGGCGGGCCGCCAGACCGGCGAAGGTGAAGTCGAGGTAGCCGACATGGTTGATCGCCATGACGGCGCCGCCCGTGCGCGGCACGTGCTCGACGCCGCTGACATGGAACTTCAGGCCGAGGGCGGCGAACACCGACCGGGCGAAGCCGATGACGGGCCAGTACACGGGGTCAGCCATGCCGGCACGCTAGACCCCGGGGGAGGACCGGGCCGCGCGGGTTCCCACGACGTCGATGCGCAGCGCCGCGGCGTGCATCGCGGCGTCGGCCTCGCGGCGGGCGCGGGCCCGCACGGCGCCCTCGGACATGGCCGACCAGGCGTTGCGCCTGGCCCGCAGCTGCCCGCCCGACGGGGCGAGCGTGGCAGCGACGACACGGATCACGGGCAGCAGCACGGGGGCACCTCCGGAGCGGGTGCCCGAAGGCTGGCAGCGCCCCGTGTCGGGCGTGTGACGCCGACGCGAACAGCGTGGGTCAGACCGAGGGCGTCCCGCGCCGCTCGAGGGCCTGGGCGTACAGCCGGCCGGCCCGGTAGGACGAGCGCACCAGCGGACCGCTCATGACCCCGGCGTAACCGATCTCCTCGGCCTCCTGGGCGAGCTCGACGAAGACCTCGGGGCGGATCCAGTCCGTCACGGGGTGGTGCCGCGGGGAGGGCCGCAGGTACTGGGTGATGGTGATGAGCTCGCAGCCGGCGTCGTGCAGGTCCTGCAGCGCCTCGCTGACCTCCTCGCGGGTCTCGCCCATGCCGAGGATGAGGTTGCTCTTGGTCACCAGGCCGTCGGCCCGGGCGTCGGTGATCACGCCCAGGGAGCGCTCGTAGCGAAAGCCCGGGCGGATCCGCTTGAAGATGCGAGGCACCGTCTCCACGTTGTGCGCGAGCACCTCGGGGCGGGAGGAGAACACCTCGGCCAGCTGGTCGGGCTTGCGGTCGAAGTCGGGGATCAGCAGCTCGACGCCGACGCCGGGGAGTGCGGCGTGGATCTGGCGGACGGTCTCGGCGTAGAGCCAGGCGCCTCCGTCGACCAGGTCGTCGCGCGCGACGCCCGTGACGGTGGCGTACCGCAGCCCCATCGTCGCGACAGACTCGGCCACCCGGCGCGGTTCGTCGGTGTCGTACGCCGCCGGCTTGCCGGTGTCGATGTTGCAGAAGTCGCAGCGCCGGGTGCACTGGTCCCCGCCGATGAGGAAGGTGGCCTCGCGGTCCTCCCAGCACTCGAAGATGTTGGGGCAGGCCGCCTGCTCGCAGACCGTGTGCAGGCCCTCGCGCTTCACCAGGCCCTTGAGCGCGGTGTACTCCGGGCCCATCACCGCGCGGGTCTTGATCCACGACGGCTTCTTCTCGATCGGCGTCTGCGCGTTGCGCACCTCGAGGCGGAGCATCTTGCGCCCGTCCGGGCTCACCGTCGTCACATCCAGAGCCAACCACCGAGGGCGCTCAGCCCTTCCAGAGCAGCGTGGGCTCGAAGACGACCATGCCGTCGGGGTGGCGGTCGGCGGCGGCGCGCAGCTGCGGGGTCACGAGCGTCACGCCGACGGAGTGGGTCGCCTCGCCGGAGGCGGCCACCCCGCGGCCGGAGCTGAAGACCAGGCCGGGCCCGGCCTGAAGCAGCGGGTCGGCTTCCACGGCGCGGACGTCGGCAAGCGTGGTCCGCACGGTCGGCAGGCACAGCCGGTCGCCGAGGGCGGGGCCGAGCAGGCGCTGAGCCTGCTCGCGCTCGGCGTCGTCATGCACGCCGACGACGAGGGACAGCCGCCCCGCCGACGGCCGCCGCAGCGCCAGCCACAGCCCGCGGTCCTGGCCGCCCGACAGGTACCGCTCCAGGGCCGCCTGCTCGTCCTGCGGCAGGTTGCTCCCCGGGCCCTCCGCGGGCCAGCCGCCGTCGGGCTCGGGGCACGGGACGTCGTCGGGCACCTGCGGGGGAGCGGTGCGGGCGGCGGGGCGCGGCTCCTGGGAGTCGACGCCTCAGCACGCCGCCGTCGTACACGCCCGCGAAGGCGCCCCAGCCCTCGGTCGCGCCGTCCTTGGTCCGGGCGTCGGACAGGGCTGTCACGTCGACGCCCTCGACGTCGATTCCAGCCGGGCACCAGGCGGGAGCGGGCTCCTTGCCGGGGGCGTAGCCCACGCCGGCCACTGGCGCGTCGGCGCACAGCCGCACCGGCCGTCCGGGTACCGACACGACGCGCGCCGTCCCCGTGACCCGCGAGCCGTCGACGACGGCGTGCTGGGCATCGGTGCGGGCGGCGCGCAGCACGACGTCGGGGGAGGTGGTGCACCCTGCGACGGCGAGCAGGAGCAGGACGGCGGGAGCGGTGCGCACGCGAGACAGACGCAGCCGGGCGCCTCGAGGTTCCCCGTAAAGTCCGCCGCATGGACCTCCGGATCTTCACCGAGCCACAGCAGGGCGCGACCTACGACGACCTCCTGCGGGTGGCCCGCGCCGCCGAGGACGCCGGTTACGACGCGTTCTTCCGCAGCGACCACTACCTGACGATGGGCGGCGACGGGCTGCCGGGCCCCACGGACGCCTGGATCACGCTGGCCGGTCTGGCCCGCGAGACGACGACGATCCGCCTCGGCACGCTCGTCACCGCGGCGACCTTCCGGCTGCCCGGTCCGCTGGCCATCGCGGTGGCCCAGGTCGACGCCATGAGCGGGGGACGCGTCGAGCTCGGGCTCGGTACCGGCTGGTACGGGCAGGAGCACACGGCCTACGGCATCCCGTTCCCGCCGCTCGGCGAGCGGTTCGACCGCTTCGAGGAGCAGCTGCAGGTCATCACCGGCCTGTGGGCCAGCGACGGTCCCTTCAGCTTCACGGGCGAGCACTACTCCCTGGTCGACAGCCCAGCCCTGCCCAAGCCGGCCCAGCCGGTGGTGCCCCTGCTGATCGGCGGGGGCGGGGCCAAGCGCACGCCACGCCTGGCAGCCACGTACGCCACCGAGTTCAACATGCCGTTCGCCTCGCTGGAGGCGACGACGGCGCAGTTCGGCCGGGTGCGGGAGGCCTGCACGGTCACGGGGCGCGACCTCGTCCTGTCGGCCGCCCAGATCGTGTGCTGCGGCCGCGACGACGCCGAGGTGGCCCGGCGAGCGGCGGCGATCGGGCGCGACGTGGACGAGCTGCGCGCGAACGGGCTGGCGGGGACGCCGGCAGAGATCGTGGAGAAGGCCGGTCGCTACGGCGAGGCGGGGGCGACCCGGCTCTACCTGCAGCTGATGGACCTGTCCGACCTCGACCACGTCGACCTCGTCGCGTCGGAGGTGGCTCCCCAGCTGCGGTAGCGAGCCGGGCGTGGGGCCTTGTCCCTCCCAGAGTGATGATGACGTGCTCGAGCACGCTCGGCGGGTCGTGCTTGATCGTTGTTCACAGGTGACAACCGGCCATACCGTCTGCCCTGCCACCCGTGCCAAAGTGCGGCCATGTCGCAGCCGTCGGTGTTGAGGTCCGTCACCTGTCTCGCGCTGGCCGCGCCCCTGTCGCTGCTGGCCGCATCTCCGGCAGCGGCCTCCTGCGCAGCCAGCGAAGCGGCGGTGTCGCCGGGCTCCGCTGCGCCTGGACAGGCCCTCGTCGTGAGCAGCAGCAACTGGTTCGGCATCTGCAACGACACCGGCCAGAAGGTCGATCCCACGGACAGGGCCGTTGTCACGTTCGTTCAGGGCACGAGCCGCGTCGTTCTAGGACGCACGAACAGCAACGCTCAGGGCGTCTTCCAGCTCACCGTCCGGGTGCCGCGACAAGCAGCAGAAGGAGCCGCCGTCCTCGAAGTTCGCGGTCGGTCCGCTGCTGATGACGTGCCGCTGTCGGTCAAGGCAGGCACCCTTCCGCTCACGGGACCAGGCCGCGTGAAGCCATGGGGGCTCGGGCTCCTCTTGACTGCGCTGGGCGCAGTCGCCGTGAAGCGGGGCGTCGCCGCCGATAGGTAGGTACCGCTCCGTGAGCCCGGCCGGAGCGCGCGGCAACGCCGGTAGTGATGCTCCTGCTGTTCGATCGCGTCGCCCGAGGCAAGGTCGGGGTCGTCCCAGCTCCCGCACCATTCGGGGCGGGACTCGCGCGGGCTGTGGACGACGCCGGAAAGTGGGGAAAGGCCTGGTCAGGCGAGCTATTGGAGCGTAGAATCGAACACATGTTCGAAGCTGGCGGGGGTGATCAGGAGGAAGCCGCGGCCGCGGCGGCCGGCCCGTGGATCGATCCCTTCACCGACCAGCCCATGCCCCGACCGAGGGCGTCGGCCGAGCGCCCCGGCGGCGACCGTGACGCCGACGCTGCTCCCGGCGCCGGGCGCTTCGCTCCCGTTCACCCGCTGGTGGCCGACCTGCAGGCGGCCGTCTCGGCGCTGGCCCGAGCGCAGGTCGCCGCCGCTGCCGCCTCCGGAGCCGCTTTCGGGTCAGGACCCGGTTGCGGTGGCGGATCGGTGACGGGCGGATCGCTCGTCGACACCGCGGCGCTGCTGCGGGCAGCGGAGTCCGTCGCCGGGCTCGCGCTCGTCGAAGTCGCCGCGGTCGACCGCACGCGCTCCTATGCGGGGGCCGGCCGAGCCAGCACTGCCGGTTGGCTCGGCGCGACCCTGACCATCGCCGAGCCCGCCGCGCGCGCGAAGGTGGCACTCGCCCGACGCCTCACCGAGGATCTGCAGCCGGTCGGGGACCTGCTCGTCGACGGCGGCACCACGGTCGCGCACTGCACCGCCATGGCGACCGGCCTGCGCGGCATCGGGCCCGACGTCGTCGCCGACAGCAGTGCGGCGCTCGTGACGCTGGCCCGCACGCTGGACCCGCCCACACTGTGCCGCGAGCTACGCGAACGGGCCCTCGCGATCAGCCCCGAGCTGGCCCGGGAGCAGGAGCGCCGACAGCGGCAGCGGGTCGGGTGCACCGCGTCCGAGCTGCCCGACGGCTGCGTCAGCGTCCAGGCCCTGCTGGCGCCCGAGCCCGGTCAGGCCCTGCTCGCCGCGCTCGACGCGCTGGTCCACGCCCACCGGCAGGCCCGCACCGAGGACGGGCAGGTCGACGACCGCGATGCCGCCACCCGCCGGGCGGACGCACTCGCCGACCTCGCCCAGCACGCGCTGGGCTGCGACGGGCTGCTCCCCGGACAGGGCGGCAACCGCGCCGTCGTCCATGTCGTCGTGGACGCCGAGACGCTGCTGTCCGACGAGCCTGGCGCCCGTCCGGCGACGTTCCCGGCCAGCAACGCGCTCCTGACCCGCCAGCAGCTGCTGCGGCTGTCCTGCGACGCCGACATCAGCCGCGTGACCGTCACCGACGTCGGCTCACGGCAGGTGCTCGACCTCGGACGGCTTACCCGCACCGTCACCCGCGGCCAGTACCGGGCCCTCGTCGCCCGTGACCAGGGCTGCGTGATTCGGGGGTGCCGACGTCGGCACAGCGAGTGCCAGGCCCACCACGTCCAGCACTGGACCCTCGGCGGCCCCTCCGACCTCGCGAACTACGCCCTGATCTGCCACCTGCACCATCACCAGCTGCACGAGGGACAGCGCACGCTGCAGCACCGCGATGGCCGGTGGCTCACGCCGTCGGGCTATCGGGATCCCGGGCCCGAACCACCTTTCTGAGCAGAGCCGCGCACGCCTTGCGGCGGGGAGATGCAGGTGGTCGAACGACCCGGCCGTGCGCCGTCCGGCGCCGCCTGTCGTGCCAGCACGTGCAGCCAGGGCTCGTGACGGCCTGCGACGTGCGCGAGGGTGACCACCTCCCAGCCCGCGTCCTCCAGCGCCGCGCGCAAGGGCACGTCCCGCCAGTAGGTGAACCAGCGGGGTGCTCCGACCTTGGCCTGGCTCCACCCTTCCCCATCGCCCTCCTTGAGGGTGAGGGCGAGCAGCCCACCTGGACGGACGGTGGCGTGGCAGGTCGCGAGGGCGCTCTGAGCGTCAGCCCGCCCAAGGTGCAGCAGCACAGCGTTGGCAAGCACCGCGTCATACGGGCCGCCGTAGGAGGGCGACCGCGCGTCGAGCAACCTCGCCGGGTGGCCATGCTCCCTCAGCCGGCTCACGAACGACGCCGCGCCGTCGGTGCGGTCGACCAGCAGGCCGAGCTGCTCGAGGCGATCCGCGTCCAGCCCTGGACCGCTGCCGAGCTCCAGGACGCGGTCACCCGGGACGAGCCGACGCGCGAGCTCCACGAGCAGCTCGTCGACCGCGGGCGCGACCTGGCCGGGGGTGTGGTCGAGGTACTCGCGCAGGCGGCTCTCGTAGACCTCGAGCGTCGCGTCGCTCGGTCCAACACCCCTTGTGCTGGGCCCGGTCCCGGTCATCCGGCGGGGCGCTGCAGGTGCACGAACGGCCCGGCCGGGCGGTCCTCCACCCGGCCCGAGCCGACGAAGCCGTCCGCCCGGAACAGGCCCAGCGCCGCGTCGTCGTCGACCTGGACCCAGACCGACACCGCGGGGTAGCGCGCCGTGAGTGCTGACAGCAGCGACCGGCCGACCCCCGAGCGCTGCGCGGGCGGCTCGACGGCAAGGTGCGTGACCTCGAGCCCGACCGTGCCGGTCTGGCGCACCAGAGCGGCGAGCAGGATGCCGACGGGCTCGCCGTCCTGCTCGGCGACCAGCAGCAGCGCGTCCCGGGAGCGCAGCGCCGTGCGCACCCGCTGCGCCCGGGTGCCACCGTTGCGGCGCCCGAGCCCGGCCTGCGCCGCCTGCCACAGCCCGACCGCGACGTCCTCGTCCAGCCCGGTGCCGGCCCGGACCACGGTCACGCGACGGTGCTGGCCGACAGCGCGGGCAGGTGCCGCGCGAGCAGCGGAAGGACCTCCTCGATCCCCACGTGCCGCCCCGCCTCCAGCGACAGGGTGGTGACCGTCGCGTCGCGGATGCCGCAGGCGACGATCGCGTCGTAGGCGTCGAGGTCGTTGTCGCAGTTGAGCGCGAAGCCGTGCATCGTCGTGCCCCGGGCCACCCGGATGCCGACCGCAGCGATCTTGCGGGCACCGTCCGGGGTCCAGACGCCGCTGCGGCCCTCGACCCGGTCCGCCGTCACGCCGACGGCGGCGCAGACGTCGAGCAGCACCTGCTCGAGAGCCCGGACATAGGCGACGACGTCGACGGGGTCGGCCAGGCGCAGCACGGGGTAGCCGGTCACCTGGCCCGGACCGTGCCAGGTGATGCGACCGCCACGGTCGACGTCGACCACCGGGATGGACCCGCCGGTCGGGCGCTCCCAGGGCTCGGTGCGCTTGCCCGCCGTGTAGACCGGCTCGTGCTCGAGCAGCAGCACGGTGTCCGGGCTCTCCCCGTCCGCGACCCGCGCGTGCAGCGCCCGCTGCATCGCCAGGCCGTCGCTGTACGGGACGGGTCCCGGCACGCGCTGCACGATCACGCCGTCAGGCTAGGCCTGCCACGCCTGGCCGACCGCGCGGGAGCAGGGGACACCGGGGGGAGCAGGACCGGCGTCCTGCTGATGTCGCCGTTCCGCGCGGCGGTGGTCTGGCCCGGCGTCGCCACCCGAACGGCTCAACCTCGGGCCCGAGTCGCTGCCGAAGGAAGAGGGAAGCCCCTCGACCCAGGAGATCCCTCGTGCGCCGTCTGCTCAGCCTTCCCCTCGGCGTCCTCGCCGCCGCCGCCCTGATCGTGACGCCGGCACTGTCCGGCGTGAGTGCCGCGTCGTCGTCCTCGCACAGCACGTCGTCGGCCAAGCCGGCTGCGGCCAAGCACGGCGGCAAGCCCGCCACCAAGCCCAGCAAGGCCGCGCCGAAGCCGGCCAAGGGCAAGCCCGCCGCCAAGCCCAGCAAGGCCAAGAAGAAGGTCGTCGTCGTCGGGCTCGTGTCCGACACCAGGACCGTCACGACCAGCGGCACCTCGACCGTGCTGGTGACGATCCAGGTCAAGGGCGGCGACCGCGAGTACCACGGCAAGACCGTGCGGGTCACCGTCGACAAGAACACCGTGGTCAAGCGCAACCACGGCAAGAAGACCCGCTACGAGCTGCGCAAGGGCGACAAGGTCACCGTGCACGCGCGCCGCGCCGCCGACGGCTCGCTGACCGCCTTCTACGTCGCCGCCAGCGGGGCCTCGCCGAAGCCGGTCACGACGTCGCCGTCGTCGACCAGCAGCGCCACGACCACCCACGACGACGACGAGCAGGGCGAGCGCCACTGACCGAACACGTCGGCAGGCAGCCCGGTCCCTCAGCGCGAGGGGCCGGGCTCGCTCGTGTCAGGGGTGCAGGGTGCGGGGCACGCCGAGGTCGGACAGGACGGCGGCGGCGGCACGGCGGCCGCTGACCAGGGCCCCCTGGATCGAGCCGCTGTCGCGGTGGTCCCCGCAGACGAACAACCCCTCGCGCAGCCGCACCGGCCGGCGCAGCGCGCCCATCGGAGGACGCTGGTCGGGCAGGGCCTGCGCGACGTCGTACCGCGCGACGTGCTCCCAGCCGGCGGTGTCGACGCCGTAGAGCCGCTGCAGGTGGGCCCGGACGGCGGGCTCCGCAGCGTCGCCGGACACGACGCTGGAGCTCACCAGGTGGCGTCCCGGCGCGTAGGACGGGGCCGCGTTGGTGAGCACCACCGTGTTCGCCACCGGCCCGCGCCGTTCGCCGTCGAGGACGATGGCCGCCTCGCCGACGGGAGCCTCGGGCGCCAGGTGGTAGTGCGTCGTGACGCCGCGCATGGCCGGGACGTCCAGGTCGGGGACGAGTCGAGCAGCGACCGGCGCCGAGGTCGCGACCACCACGGGAACGCCCCGGGGCAGCTCGTGCACCGGGCTGTCCAGGCGCAGGACCCCGGGGCGCAGCCGCGCCGCGAGCTGCGCCGGCATCGCGCCCATGCCGGCCGCCGGCACGCACTGGGCGCCCCGCACGAACGAACGCCAGACGACGCCGAACACCCGGCTGCTGGTGTCGAGGGAGTCGTCCAGGAACACCCCGGACAGGAAGGGCCGCAGGAAACGGTCGACGATCTCGTCCGACAGCCCCCGGCGCCGCAGGAGCTCGCGGGTGGTGGTCTCGGATCGGTGCAGGGGCACCGGACCGAAGCCGTCCTGCAGGGCGAGCGCCACCAGCCTGGCCTTGTCGGCCAGCGAGCCCACCGGGCGCGCAGGCTGCTCACCGCCCAGTCCGGACGCGACCGCGGGTCACCGAGCGCGTGCAGCCGGTCGCCGACCCGCACCAGGGCCCCCTTGTCGAAGCGCCGGAGGTCGAGCCGGTCGTGGTCGAGCACCCGCGTGGCCTCGGGGTAGCCGGTGTTGTGCACCTGGAAGCCCCGGTCGAGCAGCATCCCGTCGACGACGTCGGTGCGGACCCGTCCGCCGGGCACCGGCTCGGCCTCGTGCAGCGCGACGTCGACCCCGGCGCGGCCCAGGTGCAGCGCGCATGCCAGACCGGCCAGCCCCGCGCCGATCACCACCACGTCCGTCACGCTGCCGACGGTAGTGCGACAGACCGGCCTGTGGACGACGGCCTCCGCCGAGCCGTGCCGTCCTAGGCTCGCCCCGTGCCCGACCTGTGGGAGCTGCCCGGCTACGACGTGCTCGAGCTGGTCGGCTTCGGCGCCACCGGCGAGGTGTGGCGGGCCCGCGAGGTCGCCACCGGGGAGGTCGTCGCCCTCAAGCGGCTCCGGCCGGGCGCGGACCCCTCGGCGGTCGACGCCCTGCGTCGCGAGGCTGCGCTGCTGCGCTCGCTCGACACCCCCTACATCGTGCGCCTGCGCACGGTGCTCGGCGAGGGCGACGGGACGGTGCTGGTCCTCGACCACGCCGGCGGCGGATCGCTCGCCACCCTGCTGCTGGCGCGCGGACGCCTGGAGCCCGGCGAGGTGGTCACCGTGGCGGTACCGCTGGCCGAGGCCCTGGCGGTGGCCCACGCCCGGGGCCTGGTCCACGGCGACGTCAGCCCGGCGAACGTGCTCTTCACCTCGGACGGCATGCCGCTGCTGACCGACCTCGGCGTCGCGCGGGTGGCCTCCGCCCCGCTCGCCGCGGTCGACGGGACGGCCGAGTACGTCGACCCCGCCGTCGCCGCGGGGGGAGAGCCGACGGCGGCCTCCGACGTCTGGGCGCTCGCCGCGGTCTGCCACCACATGCTGAGCCGGCACGCCGCCGCACGACGGGGCGGACGGTCGCAGGACGGTGCTGCGGTCCGCGGCCGCCGCGGCGAGCGGGCCCCGCTCGGGCTGCTCGCACCCTCCGTGCCCCGTCCCCTGGTGGGGGCGGTGGAGAGCGCGCTGGCCGCCGACCCGGCGGGCCGGCCGGACGCGGCTGCCTTCGCCGTGGCCCTGCGGCGCGCGCACTCGGCCTCCCCGGTCCGGCTGCGGGGCGCGACCCCGGCGGCCGCGCAGTCCGACCCGGTACGCGAGACGCACCGGGTGCGCGAGGCCCGGCCCGCCCCCGTCCCGGTCGACGGCGCGGCGCGGTCCCTGCCGCGGTGGCTCCCCGCCGCGGCCGTGGCCGTCGCGGTCCTGGCCCTGGCGGCGACCCTCGGGTGGCAGCTGGGCCGGCCCGACCCCACACCCAGCCCGATCGTGGCTCGACCGCCGGTGAGCGCCGCCCCGGAGGCTGCGTCCCCGTCGCCTGCTCCGTCGCCCACGCCGACCGGTCCGCCGGACTGGCGGGCTGTGCTCGACGGGCTGGACGCGGCCCGGGCCGCCGCCTTCGCTGCGGGCAACCCCGCCGGGCTGGTCCCTCACCGACGCTCCCGGCTCCCCGGCGCTGGCCGCCGACACCGCCCTGCTCGCCCAGCTCACCGCGGCCGGGCGCACCGCCCGGGGCGTCCGTCACCAGCTGCGGTCGGTGCAGCAGGTGTCCTACGACGGCACGCACTGCCCGGCTGCGCCTGCGCGACGTGCTGCCCGGCTACCAGGTGCTCGACGCGGGCGGGACCGTCGTGGAGAGCGGCCGGCGCCACGCAGCGAGGCCGGGTACGAGGTGGTGGTCGTGCGCACCGCCGCGCGGCTTCCGGCTGCGCGAGGTCGCGGCGCTGCCGGCCTCCTGACGGCTACAGGCTCGCGGCGAGCCCGGCGTCGACGGTCGCGGTGGGGGAAGGCGAAGCCGCTGCGCTGCAGCACCGCCGGGGCGAGCCGCTGCCCGGCGAGCACCCCCTCCTCCGCGAAACCGCCGAGGGCGGCCTTGAGCACGAAGCCGGGTACGGCGATGGGCAGGGTGGGCCGGTGCAGGGCCGCGCCGAGCGCCTTGGTGAAGGCCCGGTTGGTGACCGGCTCGGGGGCGACCAGGTTGACCGGTCCACGAACGTCGGCGGTGAGCAGATGGACGATGGCGGCCACTTCGTCCTGCAGGCTGATCCAGGGGACCCACTGACGGCCGCTGCCGAGCGGGGCACCGGCCCCGATCTTGAAGATCGGCAACTGGGTGGCGAGCGCGCCGCCCTCCGAGGACAGCACGATCCCGGTACGCAGGTGCACCACCCGAACCCCCGCCTCCTGGGCCGGTGCCGTCGCGCCCTCCCACTGCCGGCAGACCTCGGCGAGGAACCCCTGCCCGGTGGGTCCGGTCTCGTCGGTCAGCCGGTCGCCGGTGTCGCCGTACCAGCCGACGGCGCTCGCCGACAGCAGCACGGCGTCCGGGCGGCCCTGCGCCAGGGCCTGGGCGACGGCGGAGGTGCCGTCGACGCGGCTGCCGAGGATCACCTGCTTGCAGCGACGCGGTCCAGCGCTTGTCGGCCACACCCGCACCGGCGAGGTGGACGACGGCGTCGAGGTCGGCGACCTGGCCCGGTGCCATGCTGCGACCGTCCCAGCGGCGGGCGTCGGCGCCGGGATCGTCGCCGCGGACGAAGCGCACGACCTCGTGGTCGGCGTCCCTCAGGGCGGGGACGAGAGCGGAGCCGATGAGGCCGGACGCGCCGGTGATGCCGATGTGCATGCGGTGATCATGGACCCGGCCGTCGCGGACCGCATGCCGGGGAGGGCTACGGGCGCAGACCGGCCAGGCACAGCTCCAGGTGCCTGCGCCAGTCGAGGGCGACATCCACCGACGGGGTCTCGCGCAGGGCGCGCAGTGCCACGAGGACGCCGACCAGGTCGTCGACGGTGACATCGGGACGACAGGTGCCGGCCGCCTGGGCGGCTGCCAGCAGCTCCGCGAGCGACGCGTGCACGTCGGCACGCGCCTCGTCGGCGGCCGGCGAGCTCCACAGCCGCACGGCGCACCCGCGCGGCTGGGCCTGCACCTCGCCGAGAGCCCGCAGCATGGCCTCCAGACCCGCACCGCCAGGGAGGGCGAGGGCCACCGCGGCCGCGTCGGCCCAGGCCTGCAGGAGGTCCAGCAGCAGCGCGTCCAGCAGCGCCTCGCGGGAGGAGAAGCGGCGGTAGACGGTGCCGACCCCTACTCCGGCCCGGCGCGCGACGTCGTCGAGCCCCGCACCCAGGCCCTGCTCGGAGAACACCTCGGCGGCGGCGGCCAGCACGCGCTCACGGTTCGCGGCCGCATCCCGACGCAGCGGGCGCGCCGGCGTGGTCGTCGCGTCGGTCACCGGAGTGGTCACCGGTCGGCGGTGGCGGTCACCAGGGAGGCGCCGGCGACGGTCGCGGCCTCCGGGTGGCGCACCTCGTCGGGCAGCTCGACGGGCTCGGGGCCGAGGGGCCGGGGACCAGCACGGAGACACCCATCGCGACGAAGGCCCCGGCGGCCAGCACGCCGAACCCCTGCGTGTAGCCGGCCTCCACGGGCAGGCCGTCGGCCCGGGCGCCGGCCGTGATGACGCTGGCGACGATCGCCCCGCCGAGGGCGCCCCCCACCGTACGGATGTTGGCGTTCATCCCGCTGGCCACGCCCGTCTGCGCCGACGGGACCGACTCGACGACGAGGTTGGACATGGCGGCGAACGCCAGGCCGATGGCGAAGCCCATCAGCACGACCGACGCCAGCACCTGCCACAGCTGCTCGTGCGCCAGCGACAGCCCGAGCAGGGCCACCGACGTGAGCCCGGTGCCCAGGACGAGCATGCGCTTGCTGCCGTAGCGGGCGGCCAGGCGCCCCGACATCAGGCCGGCCGCGAACAGCGTGACCGACTGGGGCAGCAGGACCAGCCCCGACTGGGTGACCGTCAGGCCGAAGCCGTAGCCGGTGCTCGTCGGGGTCTGCAGGAACTGGGGCAGGAAGGCGAACACCGAGTACATGGCGAACCCGACGAGCAGCGACGCCAGGTTCGTCGTCCAGACGGCGGGGACACGCATCATCGTCATGTCGATGAGCGGGGCGTCGCTGCGCGCCTCGGTGCGCACCCAGACGGCGCAGACGACGGCCGCCGCCGCGAGGAGCCCGACTACGCGCCCGGACGTCCATCCCCAGCTCCGGCCCTGGCTGACGCCGAGGAGCAGGCAGACCAGCCACGCCGAGAGCAGGGCTGCGGTGAGCAGGTTGATCCGTCCGGGGGTCCGGTTCACCGACCGCGGCACGAACAGCGCGGCCGCCGCGGTGGCGGCCAGGGTCATGATCATCGGCAGCCAGAACAGCCAGTGGTAGCTGAGCGCCTCGACGATGGGCCCGGCGATGACCAGGCCCATCCCGCCGCCGACGGCCAGGAGCGCCGCTGCCGTGCCGATCGCCCCCGCGACCTTCCTGCGTGGGAAGACGTCGCGGATGATGCCGAACGTCAGGGGCAGCACGCCTCCGCCGATGCCCTGGATGACCCGCGCGAAGATCAGCACCCCGATGGACGGTGCGAGCGCAGCGATGAGCGAACCGACGGACAGGGCGGCCAGGGCCGCCACGAGCATCCGCTCCTTGCCCACCTTGTCGCCGATCCGTCCGACGATCGGGGTGAACACCGACGCCGAGAGCAGGTAGGCCGTCAGGACCCAGGTGACGGTGCGCTGGTCGGTGTCGAGAGCGCGCTCGATCGTCGGGAGCACCGGGTTGACCATCGACTGCAGGAGCGAGAAGGCGGTGACGGCGGTCAGCAGCACCGCGAAGGTGAGCCGGTAGTCGCCGGTCCCGGGCTGCTGCCCGGGGGTGGTTGCTGTGTGCACTGCCTGCTCCGTCGGTCGAGGTCGTCCTCGACACAGGGCGGGAAGCGGAGGATTGATTCCGCATCGACGGTGTGGCGCGGCTCACCAGCCACGGTGCTTCCCAGAGCTCCCACCGGGTCCGGCCCGTTCCGGACCGCAGCGCTCAGGGACCGTGATCTTCCCGGACAGCACGACGCCCGACCCCGCGAACGGGACCGGGCGTCATGCAGGTGCAGGTGGCTACAGGCCGAGCTCGGCGGCGAAGTCGCCCTCTTCCAGCCGCTCCTTGATGGTGACCAGGAAGCGGGCGGCGTCGGCGCCGTCGACGATCCGGTGGTCGTAGGTGAGCGCCAGGTAGACCATCGAGCGGACGGCGATCACCTCACCGAGCTGCGGGTCGTCGACGACCACCGGGCGCTTGACGACGGCGCCCGTGCCGAGGATTCCGACCTGCGGCTGGTTGAGGATGGGGGTGTCGAACAGGGCGCCGCGCGAGCCGGTGTTGGTCAGGGTGAAGGTGCCCCCGCCGAGCTCGTCCGGGGTGACCCGGTTGGTGCGGGTGCGCTCGGCGAGGTCGGCGATCTTGCGCGCCATGCCGCCGAGGTTCAGGTCGCCGGCGTTCTGGATCACCGGGACGAGCAGGCCGCGCTCGGTGTCGACGGCGACGCCGAGGTGCTCGGCCTCGTGGTAGGTGACCGTTCCGGCCTGCTGGTCGATCGAGCAGTTGACGACCGGGTGCGCCTTGAGGGCCTCGACCGTGGCGAGGGCGAAGAAGGGCAGGAAGCTCAGCTTCGCCCCCTCGCGCGCCTCGAAGGCGGCCTTGGCCCGCTGGCGCAGCTGGGCGATGGCGGTGACATCGGCCTCGACGACGGTGGTGAGCTGCGCGGAGACCTGCAGCGACTCGGTCATGCGGGTGGCGATGACCTTGCGCAGACGGCTCAGCGGTTCCGTGCGGCCGCGGACCGACGTGGCCGGGGCCGCGGCGACGGCCTGGTCCACGAAGGCGGGCGCGGGGGCGCTGGGCGAGGCGGCCGGCGTGGGGATCTCCTGGCGCGCAGCGGGGGCCGCGGGCGTCGCGGCCGGAGCCGAGGCGGCTGCCGGAGCGGAGGCAGGGGGCTGCGCCGGGGTGTCGGACCCGCCGGCGGCGTCGAGCACGTCCTGCTTGCGGATGCGGCCACCGACGCCGGTGCCCTGCACGGAGGCGAGGTCGACGCCGTTCTCCGTGGCGAGCTTGCGGACCAGGGGGGTGACGTAGGCGGCCTCGGCGCCGGAGCCCTGGGCTGCCGGGGCCTGGGCTGCGGGGGCCTGGGCGGCCGGAGCCTGGGCGGCCGGGGCCTGGGCCGCCGGGGCCGGGCTGCGGGAGCCGGGCCAGCGCGGGGGCGGGCTCGGGCTCGGGTGCGGCTCGGGCTCGGGCTCGGGCTCGGGGGTCGGCTCGCGGCTCCGGGGTCGTCGGCTCGGGCTCCGGGGTCGGCTCGGGCTCGGGGGCCGCCTCCGGAGCGGTCGCCTCGGCGCCCCCGCCGTCACCGTCGCCGATGATTGCCAGCTCGACCCCGACGTCGACGGTCTCGTCCTCCTGCACCTTGATGCTCTGGACCACGCCTGCGATCGGCGACGGGATCTCGGTGTCGACCTTGTCGGTCGACACCTCGAGCAGCGGCTCGTCGACCTCGACCCGCTCGCCCTCCTTCTTCAACCAGCGGGTGACCGTGCCCTCGGTGACGCTCTCGCCGAGCGCCGGCATCGTGACGGAGAAGGCCATGCGGGTGAGGCTCCTAGCGGTAGGGGATCCGGCGTCGGCGGAACTCAGGAGGGGCTGTGCGTCAGGAGTGGCGGGGCAGCGTCAGGAGTGGCTGTGCAGGGGCTTGCCGGCCAGCGCCAGGTGCGCCTCGCCGACGGCCTCCGACATCGTGGGGTGGGGGTGGATCAGCTGGGCCACCTCGCCCGGCAGCGCCTCCCAGTTGGTGATGAGCTGCGCCTCGGCGATGAGCTCGCCGACCCGCTCGCCGACCATGTGGACGCCGAGCACGGGCCCGTCCTTGCTGGCCACGACCTTGACGGCGCCGGCGGTGCCGAGGATGCGCGCCTTGCCGTTGCCGGCGAGGTCGTAGGTCGCCTCGACGACGTCGTACCCCCGCTCCTTGGCCAGGGCCGTGGTGAGCCCGACGGAGGCGACCTCGGGGGAGGAGTAGGTGACCCGGGGGACACCGTCGTAGTCGATGGGGGCCACCGGCAGCCCGGCGAGGCGCTCGGCGACGAGGATGCCCTCGGCGAAGCCGACGTGGGCCAGCTGCAGCGTCGGGATGAGGTCGCCGACGGCGCTGAGGGTGGGCACGCTGGTCTGGCAGTAGGCGTCGACCTTGACGAAGCCGCGCTCCATCTCGACGCCGACCTGCTCGTAGCCGAGGTCGGCCGACACGGGGCCGCGGCCGATGGCCACGAGCAGCAGGTCGGCCTCGAGCTGCTTGCCGCCCTCGAGGAACACCCGCACGCCGTTGTCGGTGTGCTCGACCCGCTCGAAGCGGGCGCCCAGCTCCTGCTTGATGCCGCGCTTGCGGAAGGCCCGCTCGAGCAGCTTGGAGGAGCTCTCCTCCTCGAGCGGCACGAGGTGGGGGAGCGCCTCGACGATGGTCACGTCGGCGCCGAAGGCACGCCAGACGGAGGCGAACTCGCAGCCGATGGCGCCGGCGCCGAGGATGACGACCGAGCCGGGGATGTGGCCCATGCCCAGGGCGTCGTCGGAGGTGATGACCCGGGTGTGGTCGATCTCCAGGCCCGGCAGCGAGCGCGGCACCGAGCCGGTGGCGAGCAGGACGTGGTCGGCCTCGATGCGGCGGGTGCTGCCGTCGGCCAGGGCCACCTCGACCGCCGTGGCGGACACCAGCCGGCCGTGGCCCTCGACCACCTCGATCTTGCGGCTCTTCACCAGGCCGGACAGGCCCTTGTAGAGACCGGCCACGACCTTGTCCTTGTAGGCGTTGACCTCGGCCATCTCGACCCGGTCGAAGCTGCCGTGGACACCGAACTGCTCGGCCTCCTTGATGACGTCGACCACCTCGGCGCTGTGCAGCAGCGCCTTGGTGGGGATGCAGCCGCGGTGCAGGCAGGTGCCACCGACCTTGTCCTTCTCGACCATCACGACGGTCATGCCCAGCTCGGCGGCGCGCAGGGCTGCGGCGTAGCCACCACTGCCCCCACCGAGGACGACGAGGTCGACGGGATCTGTCACTGCTGCTGCTCCTCGGTACGCGACGTCTGGCCTGTCGGGCATCCTTCCACCCGACGAGTACAGGGCACGCACGCCCCCGGCTGTTCCCGGGTGGTGACGCGCAGCACGGGGGGAGCCGGCGTGAGGCTGTTCAGGGGACGGGCCGACAAGGCGGAGCGCTCCGCGGTCGAGGAGCACCTGGCGGCCTTCGCGGCGAGCCGCCGCGGGGTGGAGGGCTTCGTGGAGCCCGAGACACCGACCACGCCGACCACGCTGGTGCTGGTCGCGGGCGACGGGGAGTGGACCCGTCGGCGGACCGGCACGGCGGGGGAGGCGTTCGCGCTGGGCGCGCGTCTGGGCCTTCCGGTCTACGACGTCGCCGCGGTCGGCTACCCCGCCCGGATGCGGGAGTGGACGGCCCGACGCCGCAAGGCCGGGGAGACCGGCCCGGTCCAGCCCTGAGGCCGGCCGGGCGCAGGAGCTAGGACGCGGGAGCGACGGCCCCGTCGAGCAGGTCCTCGAGCAGGGCCACGAAGGTGCGGACTCCTGCGCCGGTACCGCCGTGCTGGGTGTAGCCGTAGGCGTCGGCGCTGTTGTAGGCCGGTCCGGCGATGTCGAGGTGGGCCCAGCGGACGCCGTCGGGCACGAACTCCTGCAGGAACAGGCCGGCCGTGAGCATCCCGCCCTCGCGCGGGCCGGTGTTGACGAGGTCGGCCACTTCGGAGTCCAGGCCCTTGCGGAGGTCGGCCGGCAGCGGCATCCCCCATGAGGGCTCGCCCGCCCGGGTGGCCGAGGCGACGACGGCGGCACGCAGGTCGTCGTCGTTGCTCATGACGCCGGTGGTGCGGGCGCCGAGGGCGACCAGCGCGGCGCCGGTGAGCGTGGCGATGTCGAGGATGAGGTCGGGGGCGTCCTGGCCCGCCCGGCTGATGGCGTCGGCGAGCACCAGGCGGCCCTCGGCGTCGGTGTTGTTGACCTCGACGGTCGTGCCGCTGTGCATGGTCAGCACGTCGGAGGGGCGCGTGGCGGTTCCGGACGGCATGTTCTCCGCGAGCGGCAGCCAGCCCTCGACGTCGACGGCGAGGCCGAGCTCGGCGACCGCGACGAGCGTGGCGAGGACCGCGGCGGCGCCGCCCATGTCCATCTTCATCTCCTCCATGGCCGCGGCCGGCTTGAGCGACAGGCCGCCCGAGTCGAAGGTGATGCCCTTGCCGACGAGGGCGACCTTCTGGGTCGCGCCCGGGCCGCGGTAGCTCAGGTGCACCAGTCGAGGCGGCGACGACGATCCCGCGCCGACGCCGAGCAGGCCGCCGTAGCCGCCCTTCTTGAGGGCCTTCTCGTCGAGGACCTCCACGGTGAGCCCGGCGCCCTCGCCCTGGCTGCGGGCGATCTCGGCGAGGTCCTTGGGCCGCAGGTGCGAGGGCGGGGTGTTGACCAGGTCGCGGGCCAGCGTGACGGCGCGGGCGAGCACCTCGGCGCGGACCGCCGCATCGCGGACGGACGCGCTCTTGCTGTCGGCCACGCACAGCAGCAGGTCGGTCACGGGGGCGCGCCGGGTGTCGTTGGTGCGGAAGCGGTCGAACCGGTACGCGCCGAGCAGGGCGCCCTCGCCGACGGCCGCCACCTCGGGCGGGGTGGTGGCCGGCAGGGCCAGGCTCACCTTGCCGGTGCCGTCCAGGCCGCGGACCGCCGCGCCGGCGGCCCGGCGCAGGACCTCCGGGTCGTAGGAGGACGCGACCGGTCCGAGCCCGACGGCGACGAGCACCTTGGGGGTGACGGCGCCGAGGGTCGCGAGCCGGACGACCTGCTCGGCCGCGCCGGTCGCCCCGAGGCCGACCAGCGCCGGCAGCAGGCCCTTGCCGAACGCGGCGGCCAGGCTCTCCGCGCCGGGGGCGAGCACGGGCCCGCGCGGCCCGACCGCGATGCCGACGACCACGGCGTCGGCCTTGAGGGTGGCCGGGCTGGTGCTGCTGAGCGCGAGGGTGGTCACGCTCCGGGAGGTTACCGGCGGACCGTGACCCCGGCCGGCCGGCCACCCTGCGGGCGGCACAGGATCGCCGTGCGCCAGGCTCGAGCTCATGCAGAGCGAGCGTGTGGACGATCCGGCGCAGCCCCTGACCGTGCCCCAGTGGGTCGCGGCCCGGCTGCCCACCGGGCGGACCCACCTGGACGTCGCCGCCAGCGGCCGGGTCAGCGAGGGGGTCCTGGCCGCGCAGACCGCCCACCTGCAGGTCGAGGCCGACGGGGCGTACGCCGTCGAGGCCGACGCCGAGGACGGGCGCCTGGCCGCCGGGCGTGCCGCCCTGGGCGCGTTCGTGGGGCTGTCCGGGGACGACGTGGCCTTCACCGCCGACGGCGGCAGCGCGTTCGCGGTCCTGATGGCCGCCTGGCCGCTCGGGGCGGGGGCCCGCGTGGGGACCGTGCCGAGCGAGTACGGCGGCAATGCCCGGGTGCTGTCCCGGCTGGCCGCGGAGCGGGCCTGGACCCTGGTCGAGCTGCCCGTGGACGGCGTCGGGCGGGTCCGCGACCTGCCGGCCGGACTGGACCTGCTCGCGCTGCCGCAGGTGGCCTCCCAGCGCGGGATCGCCCAGCCCGTGCAGCCGCTGCTGGACAGCGGGGTGCCCGTGGTGCTCGACGTCGCGCAGTCGCTCGGGCAGACGCCGGTCCCCGCCGGGTGCGCGGCCTACGTGGCGACCTCCCGCAAGTGGCTCTGCGGTCCGCGGGGCGTCGGCGTGCTGGCGGTGGCTCCCGAGGTGGCGCCGACCCTGGTCGACCCGCCCACCCTGGCGCCGACCCTGCACGCGGGGGTGCGCCGGTTCGAGCTCATGGAGGCGCACGTCGCGGGCCGGGTCGGCCTGTCGGTCGCCGCCGCCGAGTGGTCCCCGGAGCTGGTCCCGGCCGTGCACGCCCTGGCGGCGCACGCGCGCGGCGTCCTGGCCGTGGCCGGCTGGCGGGTCGTCGAGCCGCAGGACGAGCCGACCGGCATCACCACCCTGGTGCCGCCGCCCGGTGTCGACCCGGTGCAGGTGCGCGCGCGGCTGCTCGAGCAGGGTGTCGTGGTCAGCGCGGTCCCCGTCTCCAGGGCCGCGGAGCTGACCGGACCGGTGCTGCGGGTGTCGACGGCGGCGTGGGTCACCGAGGACGACCTCGACGCCCTGGCGGCCCTTCTCAGTAGGGTCCGCCCGTGACCGACCCCCTGCAGCACAGCCCACTGCACGACCGCCATGTCGCGCTCGGCGCGAAGATGGCCGACTTCGGCGGCTGGGAGATGCCCATCGAGTACCCCGGAGGCGGCGTCCTCAAGGAGCACGCCGCGGTCCGCGAGGCCGTCGGCGTCTTCGACGTCAGCCACCTCGGCAAGGGGGTGGTGCGGGGAACCTCGGTGGAGGGCGTCAGCGCCGTCGACTTCGTGAACGACCGGCTCACCAACGACCTGCGCAAGGTCGGGGTCGGCCAGGCGCAGTACACGCTGTGCTGCGACGACCGGACCGGCGGCGTCGTCGACGACCTCATCCAGTACGTCCGCAGCGAGGACGAGGTCTTCCTCATCCCGAACGCCGCCAACTCCAGCCAGGTCGTCTCGCGCCTGGCGGCCGACGCCCCCGAGGGCATCACGGTGGAGGACCTCCACACCACGCTCGCCGTCCTCGCCGTCCAGGGGCCCCGCAGCACCGAGCTCCTGCAGGCCATGGGACTGCCCACCGACCACGACTACATGTCCTTCCACGGCGCCGACTGGCAGGGCCGCGACGTCGTGGTCTGCCGCACCGGCTACACCGGTGAGCGCGGCTACGAGCTGCTCCCGCGCTGGGCCGACGCCGGCGACGTCTGGGACGCGGTGCTCGCCGCCGGACAGTCGCTGGGCGTCCTGCCCTGCGGCCTGGGGGCCCGCGACACGCTCCGGACCGAGATGGGCTACCCGCTGCACGGCCAGGACCTGTCGCTGGACATCACCCCGGTTCAGGCGCGCTCCACGTGGGCGGTGGGCTGGGACAAGCCCCGCTTCTGGGGGCGCGAGGCCCTGCTGCGCGAGCGCGAGTCCGGAGCGACCCGCACGCTGTGGGGCTTGGAGAGCCTGGACCGGGGAATCCCGCGGTCGCACATGATCGTCAGGATCGGCGAGCGGGAGGTCGGCGAGGTGACCAGCGGGACGTTCTCGCCCACGCGCCGGCTCGGCATCGGCCTGGCGCTGCTGGCTCCCGACGTCACCGAAGGCACCGAGGTCGAGATCGACGTGCGCGGGCGGACGTCGCGGGCGCGCGTGGTCAAGCCGCCGTTCGTGCCGAGCCGGGTGCGCTGAGCCGGCCATGACCACCCGCGTCCTGCTCCTCGGCTGCTCCGGTTCCGGGCGCACCGCCGTGGGCACGGCCGCGGCCGGCCGGCTCGGCTGGCCGTTCCTCGACGACGACGCCGTGCTGGAGCGCACCGCCGGGCTGGACGTGCAGGCCCTGTACCGCCGCGACGGCCTCGCCGGGATGCAGGCCGCCCAGGCCGCCGCGCTCAACCTGCTGCTCGGGGTGCCCGGCCCGCTCGTGGCCAGCATCGCCACCGGCGTCGTGCTCGACGACGCCGGCCGCGAGCGGCTCCGCGGCGCCGGCCACGTGGTCTGGCTCAAGGCCTCCGTCGCCACCCTGGCCAGGCGCCTGGGCAAGGGCGAGACCCGTCCCTGGCTGGCGGGCGACCCCGCCGGCACCCTGGCGGAGTGGGTCACGGAGCGATACCCGCTGTACGAGCAGGTGGCCGACCAGGTGGTCGAGGTCGACGTGCTGCCGGTGGGGCAGCTCGCCCGCAAGCTCGTCGACGACCTGCCCGCCGAGGTCCGGGGCGGGTAGCCGGCAAGTCGCTCGCTGCGTCAGGCTGCGTCAGGCGGCGTCGGGCGGCGTCAGCCCAGGGAGCAGCCGACGAGGACGACGAGCGTGGTGACCTCCACCAGCGCGCCCAGGACGTCGCCCGTCACGCCCTCGAGCCGCCGCACGGCGTGCCGCCGCAGCAGACGGCCCACGAGGAGCCCCGCGGCCAGGGCGAGCGCCGGGCGCGGCGTCCCGTCCACCACCGCGGCGCCCACGCCCACGACGATCGCCAGGGTCACCGGGACGGCCGGGCGGACCGTGCCGGCGACGAGCGCGCCGAGCCCGCCGGGCGCGGCCGCAGGGGTGGCGGGCGTGCAGGCCAGCGACACCGCCAGCCGGCCCCCGACCACGGCCAGGACGAGCGAGAGCGGGCCCCGACCGGCCTCGGTGCAGGCCAGCAGGGCGCCCACCTGCACGAGCAGCACCAGCACGACCGCCGCGAGCCCGAGCCCCCCGACGTCGGGCTGCTTCATGATCTCGCGGGCCCGGGCCGGACCGGCGTAGGAGCCCAGGCCGTCGGCGAGGTCGGCCAGACCGTCCAGGTGCAGCCCACGGGTGAGCAGCGCGAGCACAGCCGTGGCGGCCGCGGCGGCGAGCAGCGGGGCGCCCCGGGTGGCGGCGTCGAGCCCGGCGAGCACGGCCGCCGCCGCCGCGCCGAGGAGCAGGCCCACCAGGGGGGCCAGCGCCATGGCGGTCCCGGCGGTGCGCCGGTCCAGCCGGGCCGGACCGCGCACCGGCAGGACCGTCAGGGTGGTGAGCGCCAGCCGCAGACCGTCAGGCATCGAGAAGGTCCAGCGCGGCGCGCAGGACGCGGTCGGCCAGGACGGCCCCCCCGGCCCCGGGCAGCCGGAGGTCGAGCACCGGAGCGACCCCGAGCGCGCTGAGCGCCCGGACCGTGGCGGGCGAGGCGCCGGAGCTGCCGGCGAGCAGCCAGCGACCGGCGCCCGGAGCCCTCCGGTCGGCCAGCAGCGCGGCCGCGACGGCTGCGGGACCGCTCCCGAGCAGGACCGGGGTCCGCCGCCGGGCCGCCTGCTCGACGGCGCCGGTCAGGTGGGCCAGCGCGGGGGCGCCCGTGGCGGCCAGCAGGGCGGCCGGGTCGCCGACCAGCGGCCGCAGGCCCGGCAGCGCCCCCCGCACGGCCCCGAGCAGGGCGGTCCAGCCGGGCCCGCCCGCGGTGCCGATCGCGGCCACGGGCTCGATCTCGAGCAGCACCGACAGCGCGGCGAGGGCCGCACCGGCGTCGTCGTCGGTGTCGACCAGGAGCAGGTCGACGCCCTCGTCGGCGGCGGCGTCGGCGGCGGCCGCACCGGTGGCGTAGCTGGGGGCGCCCGGCACGGGCAGGGTGCGGGCAGCGACGGGTCTCGTCGGCGGCCAGTGGCCCTGCAGCTCGGCCAGCCGGCGCAGAGCGGGCGCCAGAGCCCCCAGCAGGCCGGGGCTGTCGGGCAGCAGGTCCGGCGGCGCGACGGCGGTCATCGCAGCGGCCGCGGGAGGCCGGCGACCACCTGGACGACCTGGTCGCTGACCGCGGCCAGGGCGGCGGTGGCGGTGCCCAGCAGGTCGACGAACAGCCGGCCGCCGAGGGTGGGGGCGACCAGTCCGCCGCCGACCTCGGGGGCCACCAGCACGGCCCGCCGGGCGCCGGCCCAGGCCTGGACGAGCCCGGGCAGCGCGGCGTCCAGAGCGGCCTGGGCCCGGGCCCGGGACTCCCAGGCGTCGGCGTCGTCGAGCAGCCGGGTCAGCCACAGCCCGAGGTCGTCGACGAGCACCGCACCGACGGCGCCGGCCAGCGCGGCGGCGACGTCGCCGGTCTCGACCGTGGTCCACGACGCCGGCCGGCGGTCGACGTGCGCCTGCACGCGGGCGCTCCACTCGGCGTCGTCGCTCCTGGGTGGCGCCGTGGCGACGTAGGTGACGGCGGGCTCGGCGGCGAGCAGGGCCTCGGCGTGCGCCGACTTCCCGGACCGGGCGCCGCCCAGCACGAGCACGCGCGCCGCCGGCCGCGGAACGGCCGGGCCGGCGCCCGGTCCGACCTCGAGCACGTCGCCGTCGCGCGGGGCGCAGGCTCCCCAGGCCGACAGGGCGCGGTCGAGCTCGTCCGGCGGCGGGTTGTCGTGGCCCAGGTGCACCGCCAGCAGCCGGGTCCGGTCGGTGACCGCCCCGGCACGACGCAGCGCCGCGACCTGCTCCGGCCAGGTGCGCAGCGACAGGTGCTGCGGCCCCGGTGCCGGTGAGCTCCAGCAGCACGACGTCGTAGGGCCCGCCCTGCAGGGAGGCCTCGGGGAGCGGCCCGGTGTCGACCCCCCACAGCAGCCGGGCGCCGTCGGGTGCGGTCACGTCGTAGAGCACGGCGGGTCCGAGCGGCGCGTCACCGTGCGCGGCGGCGAGCACCCGGACCCGGTAGCCGGCAGCGTCGACCTCGTCACCGGCCCGCACGGCGGTCACGCCCACGGAGGGGTCCAGGAACGGGCGGGCGGTCTCGACGACGGCGGGGGGAGCCACCAGCTGGAGGGGCCGGCTGCCCCGGGCCCAGCCCCGCCAGCGCCAGGCTGCGGCGTCGTGGTGGTCGGCGTGGCCGTGGCCCACCAGGACGGCCTCGACCCCGGCGAGCGAGACGCCCTGGCGCAGGGCGGCGCGCGGAACCTCGGTGCCGAGATCGATCAGCAGGCGGTCGTCCACGAGCACGCTGGTGTGGCCCCGGACCACCCCCTGGTCGGCGGCGGCGGCGCAGGACGCGCAGGGGCACCACGGGTTGGGCCAGCCGGCCGCGGACCCGGTACCGAGCAGACGGAGGCGCACGGGCCTAGCCTCCCAGACACCAGCCCGGCTCCCCGGGCGCCCCACGACCCTGGAGGACCGGCATGGCCTGGACCTGGCGCTACGAGGCTCCCGACGGCAGCGAGGTCGACCCGGGTGAGGCCGGCGGCGGCAGCTTCCCGAACCAGAGCGACGCCGAGAGCTGGGTCGGGGAGACCTGGCGGGAGCTGCTCGACGCTGGGGTGCACGCCGTCTCGCTGTTCGAGGAGGACCGCAAGGTCTACGGGCCGATGGGGCTCAACCCGGCCTAGCAGCACGCACGGGCTCGCCCGGCCGGCCGACTAGGGGCGCTTGTCGGGACTCTTGGTCAGCTCCGGGTCGGTCATCACGACGCCGGACAGCACCGCGTTGACCTGCTCGAACAGGTCGTCGTCCAGGGCCTTGCCCGCGGCGGCGGCGTTGTCGCGCACCTGCTCGGGGCGCGAGGCCCCGACGATCGCCGAGCTGACGTTCGGGTTGTGCAGCACCCAGGCCACGGCCAGCTGCGCCAGCGACAGACCGGCGTCGGCGGCCAGCGGCGTGAGCTGCTGCACCTTCTCCAGGACGTCGTCGCGCAGCCAGCGGGCGATCATCTTGTCGCCCCCGTTGACGTCGGTGGCCCGCGAACCCTCGGGCGGCGGCTGACCCGGCAGGTACTTGCCGGTCAGCACGCCCTGGGCGATCGGCGACCAGACGACCTGGCCGATGCCCTCGCGCTCGCACAGCGGCACGACCTCGGCCTCGATCACCCGGTACAGGGCCGAGTACTGCGGCTGGTTGGACACGATCCGGTCCAGGCCCATGTCGTCGGCGATCTTCAGCGCCGCCGCGATCTCGGAGGCCTTCCACTCGCTGACGCCGACGTAGTGCACCTTGCCGGCGCGCACGAGGTCGTCGAAGGCCCGCAGGGTCTCCTCGAGCGGGGTCTCGTGGTCGAACCGGTGCGCCTGGTAGAGGTCGATGTGGTCGGTCTGCAGCCGGCGCAGCGAGGCCTCGCAGGACTCGCGGATGTGCTTGCGCGACAGGCCCCGGTCGTTGCGGCCGGGACCGGTGGGCCAGTACACCTTGGTGAACAGCTCGTAGGACTCGCGGCGCACGCCCTTGAGCGCCTCACCCAGGACGGCCTCGGCCCTGGTGCCGGCGTAGACGTCGGCGGTGTCGAACGTGGTGATGCCGACCTCGAGCGCCTCCTGCACGCAGGCGGTGGCCTGGTCGGCCTCCACCTGCGAGCCGTGGGTCAGCCAGTTGCCGTAGCTGATCTCCGAGACGTACATGCCGCTGCCACCGAGGCGCCGATGCTCCATGCCCGGACCCTAGCCTCGGGGGGTGACCGTCCGCCGCACCACCGTCGCCGCCCTGCTCGCCGGCGCCGTCGCGGTGGTCGCCGCCCTGCTGATGCTGCGGCCGGCGCCGCTGGTCCTCGAGGGGCTGCCCAAGGGGGAGGTCAACGCGGCCGAGCTGCGTACGGCCGTCGTCTCGGTCCTCACCCCGGGCCGCAGCGCCCGCCTGCTGCTCGACGGGCGCGTGGTGGACCGGGGCACGGGGCGGGTGCGGGCGCCGCTCGCCGGGCTCGCGGACGGCCGGCACGTTCTGCGGGTGGAGGTCGACCGCGGCGCGCTGCCGGGAACCGTGCACGCGAGCCGGGTGGTCCGGGTCGACACCGTGCCGCCCGTCGTCCGGGTCCGCGACGGCCGGGGGAGCAGCGTCGACGTCCTGCACCTGGCGACCTCCGACGGCCGCGACGTCGAGGTGGGTCCCGACGGCGCGTTCACCGTCCCGCCCGGGGCGCTCGCCCTGGTCGCCTACGACGACGCCGGCAACCGCACCGACGTCGCCCTGGTCACTGGTAGGTGATCAGCTCCGGCCGGGGGGTGACCGCCATGGCCTCGGCCGGGGTCATGAGGTTCGTGTCCTCGTCGTAGAAGAGCTTGAAGCCGTTGACGAACTGGCCGTCGCGCGAGGCCAGGATCCCGTAGGTCTCCTTCTTGGAGCCCTGCGCGCCGAACCCGTCGACGTGCAGCACCAGGGCCAGCCCCGGTCGGTCCACGATCTTCTCGCGGTCGGGCAGCTGGTAGGTCTTGAACTGGTGGACCATGAAGATCTTCTCGGGCAGCCGGTTCTTCAGGGTCAGGTTCGCGAGGTAGCTCGAGACGTCGTTGAGGGGCTTGGCGGTGCTCGTCCCGATCTGCCGCAGCGGCCGCTGCGTGGCGGTGAGCTTCCACTCCGGGTCCAGCGCCACGCCCACGTTCGGCAGCAGCAGGGCCTGCTCGTAGCGCTGCACCTGCTCCAGGAAGGTCGCCCGTCCCGGCTGGAAGTCCAGGATCACCAGCATCTTGTTGCGGGCGGCGACCTCGGCGTAGCGCAGCACCTCCTCCAGCGGCAGCGAGGTGCTGTAGAGGCCGTCGGGACCGGGACGGGCGGCGGCGACCGTGGTGATCAGCTCGAACGCGGGCAGTACCGGGCGGCCCGACGCCGGCTGGAACGGGATGGCCGCCTGCAGGGTGCGGCGGGCCGCCACCTCGGGGCCGGTCTCGCCGAGGACGCCGAGCGCCCCGGTGCCGGCGGTGCCGTAGTAGGCGACGACCAGGTGCCGGGGGAAGATGGACCGTCCCCCGCGGGGGAGCTGGGCGAGCGGAGCGGGTGACGCCGACGTCGTGACGGTCGGGGTGGCCGACGTGCGGGCGCTCGTCGGGCCGCTGCTGCCGGCCGCCTGCGCGCGGGCGCCGTCGTTCCCGGCCGAGCAGGCGCAGAGCAGGAGCGCTCCGGCGAGCAGCGCCGTCGGAAGCAGGCGCGGGCGCGAGGGGGTACGGCGGTCGGCGCGGGAGCGGAGCACCCGGGAAGGCTACGGGCGGGGCGTGCGGCGAGCGGGGACGGTCAGACCGTGTCGCCGGGCTGCACCTTCGGCGGCGGCATCCGGAAGCGGCGCAGCACCGTCGAGCGCAGCAGCGCGTAGCCCACGTGGCGCACGCCCTTGTCGGCGTCGGGGTGGTGCTTCTTCAGCGCCCGGGTGGTCCGGACGGTCAGCAGCACGGCGTCGATGACCACGGCGAGCAGGCCGGCGGTCCACACCGTGGTGGCCAGCCGCAGGACGGTGTCGTCGCCGACCACCTGAGCGGCCACCAGCAGCAGCGCCATGGGCAGCAGCAGCACGCCGACGTTGCGCCGGGAGTCGACGACGTCGCGCACGGTGCTGCGGACCGGTCCCCGGTCGCGGGGGAGGAGCTTGCTCTCGTCACCCGCGACGTAGCCGGCCCGCAGGTTCTTGCGGCCGGAGGCCTGCTCGGCCCGCAGCCGCTGGGCGGCCTCGCGGCGGGTCTTGGGGGGCGGCGCGACCGGACCGGTGCGCCGCTGCGAGTCGCGGCGCTTCGGCGTGGGGCGGCCCTTGGGGGTGGTCACCGTCAGAGCCTAGGAGCGGCCGGGGCAGGCGCGGCCCCGACGCCGGGCAGCGCGAGCATCCGGTCGAGGGCGGCGCGCGCCTCGCGGGCGGTCTGCGGCTCGACCTCGATCCGGTTCGGGACGCGGCCGGCGACGAGCTCCTCCAGCGTCCAGACCAGGTGCGGGAGGTCGATCCGGTTCATGGTCGAGCAGTAGCAGACGTCCTTGTCGAGGAACACGATCGTCTTGTCCGGGTGGGCGTTCGCGAGCCGTCGCACCAGGTTGAGCTCGGTGCCGATGGCCCAGGACGAGCCGGCCGGGGCGGCGTCGAGCGCCGCGATGATGAACTCGGTCGAGCCCACCAGGTCGGCCGCCTCGACGACGTCGTAGGTGCACTCGGGGTGGACCAGGACGGTGACGCCCGGGACCCGCTCGCGGACGTCCGCCACCGAGCGCACGGTGAAGCGGCCGTGGACCGAGCAGTGTCCCTTCCACAGGATGACCTTCGCGTCCTGCAGCTGCTGGCGGGTCAGCCCGCCCGACGGCTTGTGCGGGTCGAACAGCACGCAGTCGGCCAGCGGAAGGCCCAGCTCGCGGACGGCGGTGTTGCGGCCCAGGTGCTGGTCGGGCAGGAACAGCACCTTGCCGGCCTGCTCGAACGCCCAGGTGAGCGCGGTACGGGCGTTGGAGGAGGTGCAGACCGTGCCGCCGTGGCGGCCGGTGAAGGCCTTGATCGCCGCGGAGGAGTTCATGTAGGTGACCGGCACGACGTCGTCGGCGACGCCGGCCTCGACCAGGACGTCCCAGCAGTCCTCGACCTGGTCGAACGTGGCCATGTCGGCCATCGAGCAGCCCGCGGCGAGGTCGGGCAGCAGCACGGCCTGGTCGAGGACGCGGTGAGGACGTCGGCGCTCTCGGCCATGAAGTGCACGCCGCAGAACACGATGAACTCGGCGTCCGGCCGGGCCGCGGCCTGCTGGGCGAGCTTGAACGAGTCGCCGGTGACGTCGGCGAAGGCGATCACCTCGTCGCGCTGGTAGTGGTGGCCGAGCACGAAGACCCGCTCACCGAGGGCCTCCTTGGCCGCGCGAGCCCGGGCCACCAGCGAGGGGTCGCTCGCCGGGGGGAGCGCTCCGGGGCAGTCGACGCCGCGTTCGGAGTCGGGATCGGTGCCGCGGCCCAGCAGCAGCAGGGCGAGCGGGGTGGGCGTGGGCTCCACGAAGACGGTCACGCGGCACTCCTGGCAGAGGGGTCGACGGGGGATAGCGTCGCACGGACGACAACCTCGGGCCGGGCAGACTGCTTCCCGTGCGCGTCCTGCTCGCTCCCGACTCCTTCGGCGGCACCCTCTCGGCGGCCGAGGCCGCGCAGGCGCTCGCCGTCGGCTGGGCCCGGTCGGCGCCGCTCGACGACCTCGACCTGTGTCCGCTGTCCGACGGCGGACCGGGGATGCTCGAGGCCCTGCGGCCCGCGCTCGGCGGGGCGGTCGAGGTGCCCGCCGTCGTCGAGGACGCGCTCGCCCGGCCCGTCCCGGCCGCCGTCCTGCTCCACGAGGGCACCGGCTACGTCGAGAGCGCCCTCGCCTGCGGCCTGCACCTGCTCGCCCCCGACGAGCGCGATCCCGCCCGCACCACCACCTACGGCGTCGGGCAGCTGGTGGCCGTCGCGCTCGACGCCGGAGCCAGGCGGGTCGTCGTCGGCCTCGGCGGTTCGGCGACGCACGACGGTGGTGCGGGGGCCCTGGCCGCGCTGGGCGTGGCGCGGTACGGCGGCGCGGGACGGCTCGCCCCGGGGGCCGCCGCCCTGCTCGACCTCGTGCGCCTGCAGGGACGGCCCGACCCGCGGCTGCCCGAGGTCGAGCTCGTCGTGGCCACCGACGTCGACGTGCCGCTGTCCGGCGCCTCGCTGTTTCTCGGGCAGAAGGGACCGGCCGACGCCGACCTGCTCGCCCGCGCCCTCACCCGCTGGGCCGACGCCCTCGAGGCGCACCTCGGCGGGGCCGCCCGTGACCTGCCGGGGGCGGGCGCGGCCGGCGGGCTCGGGTTCGGGCTGCTGGCCGTCGGGCGGACGGCGCGAGAGCGGTCTGGACGTGGTGGCGCAGGCCGTCGGCCTGCGCCGCCGCGTGGCGCAGGCCGACCTCGTCGTCACCGGCGAGGGCTCGTTCGACGCGACGAGCCTGCTCGGAAAGGTGACGGGTGGGGTCGCCGCGCTGGCTCAGGAGGCGGGGGTGCCCTGCCTCGTGCTGGCCGGGCAGGTGCGGGTGGGCCGCCGGGAGGCCGCGGCACGGGGCGTCGACGAGGCCCTGGCGCTGGTCGACGAGGTGGGGCCGACGCGGTCCCTCGCCGAGGCTGCGCCGAGCCTGGCCGCGCTGGCCGCCCGCGCCGCCCGCTCGTGGTCGCCCTGAGCGAGGCGGGAGCCAGGTCCGGCGGCGGGAACCGGGCGGCCACCTAGGCTGGGAAGGACTTCCCCCCCGCCGGGGTTGCACCGGACGGGACACACCGGTACGTCACCCCCCGCACGCACCCCGCACGACACCCCCGCACGACATCCGACGCTGACGGAAGAGGCCACGATGACCGCTCCGGAGACCACCACCCCCGACACGGCGACGGCCGAGACCGCCGTCGGCGTCGTCCTCACCGACCCCGCGGCCGCCAAGGTCGCCGCGCTGCTCGCGCAGGAGGGCCGCGACGACCTCGCGCTCCGCGTCGCCGTGCAGCCCGGTGGCTGCTCGGGCCTGCGCTACCAGCTCTTCTTCGACGAGCGGTCCCTCGACGGTGACGCCCGACAGGAGTACGCCGACGGCACCGTCAAGGTCGTCGTCGACCGCATGAGCGTCCCCTACCTGGCGGGGGCGACCATCGACTTCGTCGACACGATCGAGAAGCAGGGCTTCACGATCGACAACCCCAACGCCGGCGGCTCCTGCGCCTGCGGGGAGAGCTTCCACTAGACCCCGACCGCGTTCCGGACGGCCCCTCCCCGGAGGGGCCGTCCGGCTGTCCGGGCCCGGGCGGAGCGGTCACGAGCGGACGCTGGGGCAAACCCCACACCCCGCGCGGGCAGGACGCCGGGGTCGCGCGTCGAAGTAGCCCCGGGACCGGCAGACCCGCGCCGGCCGACGAGAGGGCTCGCCCCGTGCGCCGTACCGCCACCGTCATCGCCTCCCTGTCCGCCGTGCTGCTGCCGCTGGTCCTGGCCGGTCCGGCCGCCGCGGTGCCCTCCTGCATCGATCCCGTGCCGCTCGCCGCCTGTGGCGGCCGGGTGGTGGCCGAGCCCGAGCTGTCGGCGACCTTCCACCAGTTCGAGGGACCGGTCGAGAGCCTGGCCGCGAGCCTGCAGGCGATCGAGAAGCGCTCGCCCGGCTTCCTCGAGGTCGGCCCGATCTCGGAGTTCACCGGCGACCCGACGCACAAGAGCACCGGCGGGCGCGACCTCTGGGTCGTCCGGATCACCGACGAGAACGACGGCATCTCCCGCGACCAGAAGAAGCAGGTGGCCGCGTCGCTGTCGGTCCACGGCCTGGAGGCGGCCGGTCGCGAGGGCGGCCTGCGCTACATCGAGGACCTGGCCATCTGGACGGCGGACCTGAAGGCCGGCGGACCCGACCGGGTGCTCGGCGTCGGCGCCGCAGCCCGCCCGCTGTCGCAGGTCATGCACGAGACCGAGACGTGGATCGCCTTCACCAACCCCGACGGGTGGGCCAGCGGCGACGCCGCGAACGCTCCCGGCGGGCCGGGCTTCGTCCGGGGCAACAGCAAGGGCGCCGACCTCAACCGCGACTACGCCACCAAGGGCTGGTACACCCGCGACGCCGGACGGGGCATCGCCGAGTCCGAGCCGGAGACCCGCGGCTGGAGCGCCCTGGTGTCGGCCATGCCGAACCTCACCACCTCCACCGACATCCACGGCGAGCTCACCACGCCCAACGACGCCTTCTCCGACCTGATCATCCCGGCGGGCCAGTGGACGCCGACGCGCCAGCTGCAGGTCAAGACGCTCGGCGACCACATGATCTCGACCATCGAGAAGAAGTTCGACGACGAGGGCGTCGTCCTCGACGACGTCTTCGGCCCGCTGCCCGCCCTCGACGGCAGTACCCCGCGCAAGCCGGCCAACGTCGCGGCCAGCTACGACATCGTCGGCTACGACGACTCGGGCTTCATGGGCGACTGGTTCAGCCAGCGCCACGACAGCGTGCACATGGACGTCGAGAACTTCCTGTCGAACCTGGCTCCGAACAACGGCTACAGCGGTCTGGTCGAGCAGGCGCACGTCGCCGCCGTCCGCGGGATCCTCGAGGCCACCATGGTCGAGGCGCTGAGCACCGACGCGATCCGCCCCGACCTGCACGCGCGGTCGTTCGCCTACGTGCAGGACGCCACGGTGACCACGGACGACGACGCGAACGGACGCGGCCCGGGCGTGCAGGTGGCCGCGGGGGAGACGGCGGAGTCCTACAGCGTCTCCCGGCTCCGCTACCTCGAGCAGGTCGAGAAGGCCACCGGTCGCACGGCCCAGCCGTTCACCGCCGAGCAGGTCGTCGCCGGTGCACTCACCCCCGACGCCTACCCGAGCCTCGTGCTGGCCGACATGGAGGTGCCCCCCGGCAGCAGCGTCGACAAGCTCGCCTTCGCCGCAGCCCTGCGCACCTACGCCGAGGCGGGCGGCCAGGTGGTCCTGACCGACCGCGCCGTCGGGCTGGTCGACGAGATCACCGGCCGGCCCAGCCTGCAGCGCACGGTCAACCGCACCGACGCCGGACACGTCGACTTCGTCGCCCCGCTCGGCGACCACCCGTACGAGAAGGGCCTGGTCGGCAAGCCCAGCCAGACCTACTACGAGGTCATGCTCGGCTTCCCGGCCCGCAGCAGCGCCCCGAACTTCGGCGTCGCCCGGACCGCCTGGGAGGCCGCGGGCGGCACCACGGTGGCCACCGTCGGAGCGCAGGGCGCGAGCAGCTCGCCGAACACGGCGCTCGGCAGCCTGCCGCTCGGCAAGGGCCAGGTGACGATCTTCGGCGCCCTGCTGCCGCAGGCGATCGAGGAGCTGGTCCGCGAGGACGGCAGCCGCACCAGCACGCCGCACCCGTTCGGCCTGGCCGACTACGCCGTCACCATCACCGGTGGGCAGGTGCTCGACAACGTGCTGGCCTACGACGCGCCCGCCGCTCCCGTGGCGGCGCCGGGTGCGGCCGCCGCGTCGTCGTCGTCGCTGCTGTCGCGGTCGGTGGCTCGGGCGTCGGCGCTGCGTCCGGACGTGCTGTGGCGCCGTCTGACGTCGGGCTCGCAGCGCTGATCGGACCCGGCCGGAGGCTCGCGGGCGTCCTGCTGGCGGGACTGCTCGCAACGTCGGTGGCCTCCTGCGGGGGCGCCGAGGTCCCGGCCGTCTCCGAGGGCACGAGCGTCGCCGCCCCCGCCCCGTCCTGCACGCCTGCGCCCGCAGCCGCCCCGGGCCTGCCGGCGTCGTTCCCGCTGCAGGTCGACCTGCCCGCCGGGACGGTCGTGACCTCGGTCGGCGAGGCGGCCGGCACCCCGTACGTGTCGGGACGGGTGCCCGGCGACGTCGGACCGGTCCTGGCGCACTTCCGGGCGGCCCTGCCGCGGGCCGGCGCGTTCGTCGGCCGCGACGAGGACGAGGGACGGTCCGGGCAGCTCACGTTCCTCAGCGGCGCGGTCGAGGGCGGGCTGCAGGTGGCCCGTCAGCGCTGTCCCGCCGGGACGGCGGCCTTTACCCTCAGCGCGAAGCTCACCGGCTGAGACCTGCGCCGCGTCGGCCGGGTAGGACAGTCGGCCGGGTCGGCGAGTCGGCCGGGCAGGTCAGGGCCCGGCGGGCGGGGCTAGCTCCCGTACTCGCCGTAGCCGTCGAGCCGGGCTGCGGCACGAGCCAGGTCGGCCGGCCGGCGCGTGGCGGCTCCCCGGCTGGCCGGCACCTGCGGGTACCCGAAGCCCAGCACCCCCGCCACCTCGCGCGGATCGTCCAGGAGGTCGATCACGAGGTCGTCGGTCACGGGCACCTGCGTCGTGCCGGGGTCCAGGTCAGCGGTCATGGGACCGACGCTAGGCACCTACCGGTGGGTAGCCAAGCGCTACCCGTGAGTAGTGTTCGCGCCCGCTGACTAGGGTGGCCGGATGCGCATCGCCGTCGCCGGGTCCATCGCGACCGACCACCTGCTCACCTTCGACGGTCGGTTCGCCGACTCCCTGCTCGAGGGTCAGACCGACAAGCTGTCGCTGTCGTTCCTGGCCAGCGACCTGCAGGTCCGGCGCGGCGGCACCGGCGCCAACATCGCCTTCGGCATGGGCGTGCTCGGCCAGCGCCCCGTGCTGCTCGGCGCCGTCGGCACCGACGCGCGCGAGTACGTGCAGTGGCTGGCCGACCACGGCGTCGACACCTCGGCGGTGCACGTCAGCAGCACCCGGGCCTCCGCCCGCTTCACCTGCACCACCGACACCGAGCAGAACCAGATCGCCACCTTCTACCCGGGCGCCATGGTCGAGGCGGCCGGGCTGAGGCTCGCGCCGCTGGGCGCGCTCGACCTCGTGGTCGTCGCCCCCGACGACCCCGGCGCGATGCTCGACCACAGCCAGGAGTGCCGCGACGCCGGCATCCCGTTCGTGGCCGACCCCAGCCAGCAGCTCGCGTTCATGGGCGGCGACGCCATCCGCGACCTCGTGCGCGGCGCGACCTACCTGTTCACCAACGAGTACGAGTCGCAGCTGGTCCACGAGAAGACCGGCTGGAGCAGCGACGAGGTGCTGGCCCAGGTCGGGACGCGGGTGACCACCCAGGGGGCCGCCGGCGTGGTGGTCGAGCGGGCCGGCGAGGCTCCCCTGCGGGTGGGGATCGTGCCGGCGCGTGAGGTCGCCGAGCCCACCGGCGTCGGCGACGCCTTCCGGGCCGGGTTCCTGTCGGCCACCGCCTGGGGCCTCGGTCTCGAGCGGGCCTGCCAGACCGGGGCCGCTCTGGCCACCCTGGTCGTGGAGACCGTCGGCACCCAGGAGTACGCCTTCACCTCCGCCGACTTCGCCGCCCGCCTGGCTCAGGCCTACGGCGACGACGTCGCCGCCGACATCCGTCCGCACCTGCCGTAGCCGGCGCGGCTCAGCTCAGCCTCCGCACCCGCTGCGCCTGGCCCTCCCCGCCCAGGTACTCCTGCCCCCGCATCCGGCACCAGGCCGGCACGTCGTAGAGCGCGGCCGGGTCGTCGCTGAGCACCTCCACCACCTGGCCGACCGCGACCGAGGGCATCGCGCGGGCCAGCTCGATCACCGGCACCGGGCAGGGCCGGCCCAGGCAGTCCACGACGACGTCGGGCTCCTGCCTCACAGCAGGTCCCCGACGCCGGCGGCGCGGCGCAGGTCGGCAACCACCCTGGGCAGCACGGCGAGGAAGCGGGTGAGGTCGTCCTCGCCGGTGTCCCGCCCCAGCGAGAGCCGGACGTTGCCCCCGGTCAGTGCGCCCATCGCAGCCAGCACGTGGCTCGGCGCCAGGGTGGAGCTGGTGCAGGCCGAGCCGCTGCCGACGGCGAAGCCCTCGGCGTCGAGGGCGTCGGCGAGCGACGCGCCGTCGACGTACAGGCAGGAGAACGTCACCACGTGCGGGAGGCGCCCGACCGGGTCCCCGACGACGTCGACGCCCGGCACGCGCCGCCGGACCTCGTCGCGGACCCGGTCGACCATCGGCCGCAGGCGGGCGTCCTGCTCAGCGACCTGCGCCGCGGCGACCTGCAGGGCGACCGCGGTCGCGACCACGAGGGGCAGCGGCGCTGCCGGAACGCGTGCGTCTCCCGGCAGCGGGGCCCGAAAGCGCGTCCCGGTCCGGACGACGAGCAGCGACACCCCTGCCGGTCCGCCGATCCCGCGGGCGCTGCCCGTCAGCACCGACCACTCCGGCGGCAGGGAGGCGCGGCCCAGCGAGGCCGTGGCGTCGACCAGGAGGGGAACACCCGCCCGGGCGCAGGCCTGCGCCGCGTCGGCCACCGGCTGGACCGTCCCGACCTCCCCGTTGGCCGACTGCAGGCAGGCCAGGGCCACGCCCGGGGCGGCGACCTCGGCGCCCCACCGGGACAGGTCGATCCGGCCGCTGGGGTCGACCTCCACCGCCCGGGCCGTGCGGGCGCCCGCCGCGTGCAGCACCGCGCTGTGCTCGACCGCGCTGTGCACCACGACGTCGCCGTGGCGGCGCCTGGCGGCAGCGGCACCGAGCACCCCGAGCGAGCTGGCGAGGTCGTCGCCGGCCACGAAGGACACCTCGTCGGCCCGGGCGCCCAGCACGGCAGCGGTGGCCTCGGTCGCGTCGTCGCGCAGCCGCCGGGAACGGCGACCCGCGGAGTACCGGCGGTCGGCGTCGGCCCAGCCCTGCTCGAGCGCCGCGATCAGGGCAGCCCGGGCCTGCGGGTGCAGCGGCGCTCCGGAAGCGGCGTCGAGGTGGACCGGGGCGGTCGGGAGCACGCCCCGACCCTGCCACGGGTGCGCCCCGCCCGGCCGCCGCGGGCCCGATGACGCACTGCTGCGCAGGTCACACCCGGCCCGGGTGCGCCTCGACAGGAGCGTTCGGAACCCCTGCGATACGCTCGCGCAGGTGAGGCGGGAGCCCTCCGCGGCGGCCTCCCGGGGCGGTCCGCAGGGGTCGTGCCCACCCAAGGCTCGGTCCTGCAGCACGACGAGGAAGGCCAGTACGTGAGCCCCACCCCAGCGCCGGGTTCCCCCCGCGCGCGACGCCCGCTGAGGCGTCCGCTGCGCAGCGCCGCCCTCCTGGCGGCGGTCGTCCCGCTCGCCGCGGGCTGCGGCCCTCGCGACAACCTCTACGAGAGCGCCTTCTACCTGGGCTTCCCGGAGCCGGTCACCGACCAGGCGCAGCGCATCTACGACCTGTGGCTCGGCTCGATGGCCGCGGCCACCGTCGTCGGGGTCGCCGTGCTTGCCCTGATCGTCTACGCGGTCATCCGCTTCCGCAAGCGTGGCGAGGAGCTCCCGCGGCAGGTCCGCTACAACCTCCCGGTCGAGGTGCTCTACACGGTCGTCCCGTTCGTGATCATCGCGGTGCTCTTCTACTACACGGCGATCAGCGAGAACTACGTCAACAAGCTGACGAAGAACCCCGAGGTCAGCATCGGCGTCGTCGGGTTCCAGTGGAACTGGCAGTTCAACTACGAGAACGAGGACCTGCAGGTCACGGGCGCCCCGAACGCGCCCGCCGAGCTGGTCCTGCCGACCGACCGCACCATCCGCTTCGTCGAGACCTCTCCCGACGTCATCCACTCCTTCTGGGTGCCGGAGTTCCTGTTCAAGCGCGACGTCGTCCCCGGGCGGCAGAACACCTTTGAGATCACCATCCGCCAGGAGGGCCGCTGGGTGGGGCGCTGCGCTGAGCTCTGCGGCGAGAAGCACGACCGCATGAACTTCGTCGTCCGGGCCGTCTCCCCGGCGGAGTACGACCGCTTCGTGTCCGACCAGAAGGCGGCCGGGGCGGCCTCCGCCGCAGCCGTCACGCCGGACGGCGCCCTCATCCCCGCAGGGAGCTCCTCATGACCCTCATCACCGGCGCCACCACTCCGGTCCAGACCCGTCGGCCGAGCCCGGGGGCGGGGTCGAAGGTGGTCAAGGTCCTCACCACGACCGACCACAAGACCATCGGTCTGCTCTACCTGTGCACGTCGTTCTTCTTCTTCCTGTTCGCCGGGTTCCTGGCGATGATGATGCGCGCGGAGCTGGCCCAGCCGGGCCTGCAGATCGTGTCGAACGAGCAGTACAACCAGCTCTTCACGATCCACGGCTCCATCATGATGTTCCTGTTCGCGCCGCCCGCCGCCTACGGCTTCGCGAACTTCATCATGCCGCTGCAGATCGGCGCGCCGGACATGAGCTTCCCGCGCCTGAACGCCTTCTCGTACTGGCTGTACCTGTTCGGCGGCCTGACCGTCATCGCCGGCTTCCTCACCCCCGACGGCGCGGCCGACTTCGGCTGGTTCGCCTATGCGCCGCTGTCGAGCGCGATCCACTCGCCCGGCGTCGGCTCGGACATGTGGATCATCGGCCTGGTCACCTCGGGGCTCGGGACGATCCTCGGCGCGGTCAACTTCATCACGACGATCATCACGCTGCGGGCCCCGGGCATGACGATGTTCCGGATGCCGATCTTCACCTGGAACATGCTCGTGACGTCGATCCTGGCGCTGATGAGCTTCCCGGTCATCGCCGCCGCGTTCCTGGCCCTCATGGCCGACCGGCACCTCGGGGCGCACGTCTACGACGCGTCCAACGGCGGGGCGATCCTGTACCAGCACCTGTTCTGGTTCTTCGGTCACCCCGAGGTCTACATCATCGCGCTGCCCTTCTTCGGGGTCATCAGCGAGATCATCCCGGTGTTCAGCCGCAAGCCGATGTTCGGCTACAAGGGGCTGGTCTTCGCCACGATCGGCATCGGGGCCCTGGCCATGACCGTGTGGGCCCACCACATGTTCGCCACCGGCGCCGTCCTGCTGCCGTTCTTCGCCTTCCTCAGCTTCCTCATCGCCGTGCCGACGGGGGTCAAGTTCTTCAACTGGATCGGCACCATGTGGCGCGGCCAGCTGACGTTCGAGACACCGATGCTGTTCTCGGTCGGCTTCCTCGCGACCTTCCTGCTCGGTGGTCTGACGGGAGTGCTGCTCGCCAGCCCTCCGATCGACTTCCACGTCACCGACACCTACTTCGTCGTGGCGCACTTCCACTACGTCGTCTTCGGCACCGCGGTGTTCGCCTTCTTCGGTGGCACCTACTACTGGTTCCCGAAGTTCACCGGTCGGATGATGAACGACCGCCTCGGCAAGGTGCACTTCTGGACGCTGTTCGTCGGCTTCCACGGCACCTTCGCCGTGCAGCACTGGCTCGGCGCCGAGGGCATGCCGCGCCGGTACGGCGACTACAGCGCGCTGGACGGGTTCACCACGCTCAACGTCGTCTCGTCGATCTTCGCCTTCATGCTCGGCGCCTCGACGCTGCCGTTCATCTACAACGTCTACGTCTCCTTCCGCCGCGGCGAGAAGGCGGTCGGCGACGACCCGTGGGGCTTCGGCAACTCCCTGGAGTGGGCCACCAGCTGCCCGCCGCCGCGCCACAACTTCGTGACGATGCCCCGCATCCGCTCCGAGCGCCCCGCCTTCGACCTGCACTACCCGCAGGCCGCCGGCAACATCGATTTCCACGCGACGCCGGAGCTGAGGTAGCACCATGAAGGTCGAAGGCTCGCTGTTCCTGTTCTACGCCCTGTTCTTCGTCCCCGTGACGATCGTCTACTGGGTTCTGTCCGGTGACCCCACGGGGACGACCGCCCTGGTGCTGACCTTCGGCCTGTCGGCCATGGTGGGCTACTACCTCTGGTTCACGGCCCGGCGGATGGAGGCGCGCCCGGAGGACCGGCCGGACGCGGAGATCAGCGAGGGTGAGGGGGAGATCGGTTTCTTCTCCCCGCACTCGTGGTGGCCGATCTCGCTGGCGGCGTCGTTCGCCATCGTCGGCCTCGGCCTGGTGTTCGGCGTCTGGGTCGGTCTGATCGGCTTCGGCTTCCTGCTGATCTCGGTCTTCGGCTTCCTGTTCGAGTACTACCTCGGGGTCAACCGCACCCAGGGCAACACGCTATGGCGCTCGACGCCATGGGTGAGCCGGCCACGAGTCCGCACAAGTTCCTCGGCGCCTGACCCGTCCGGCGCCCTGCAGGGGTCGGTCCGCTTCGGCGGGCCGGCCCCTGCTGCGTGTGGCAGGGGCCTTCCCCGTGCTTGGCCGTGCCAGGCTCTGCCGGTGCTGACCATCGGGCTCCTCGGGGGCATGAGCTGGGAGTCGACCGCCGAGTACCACCGCCTGGCCAACCAGCTCGTCCGTGACCGCCTCGGTGGTCTGCACTCCGCCCGCCTGGTCCTGGTGGCGGTGGACTTCGCCGAGGTCGCCGCGCTGCAGCACGCCGGCCGCTGGGACGAAGCGGGCGCCCTGCTCGCCCGTGCGGCGCGCCGGGTCGAGGCGGCCGGGGCAGACCTGCTGCTGATCTGCACCAACACGATGCACGTGGTGGCCGATCAGGTGGCGGCAGCGGTGGACATCCCGCTGCTGCACCTGGTGGACGTCACTGCGGCAGCGGTGCGCGCCGCCGGACAGCGGACCGTGGGGCTCCTGGGGACGGCCTTCACCATGGGGGAGCCGTTCTACCGCGACCGCCTCGCCGGGCACGGGCTGACGGCCCTGGTGCCCGCGCCGGCCGACCGCGAGCTCGTGCACCGGACGATCTACGACGAGCTCTGCCGGGGCGTGGTGTCGCCGTCGTCCCGGGTGGCGCTGCTGGCCGTGGTGGGCCGGCTGGCCGAGCGCGGCGCGGAGGGGGTCGTGCTGGGGTGCACCGAGCTCGAGCTGCTGCTCACGTCCGAGGACACCGACGTTCCGCTCTTCCCCACGACCCGCCTGCACGTGGAGGCGGCGGTCGCCCTCGCGCTCCAGGGGACGGCCGCAGCCACGCGGCAGCGGCCGCTGCCCGACCTGTTCCACGTCGCGCAGGCCAGCGAGTGGGCGTCGACCCCGTACGTCCGGTCGACCCGTGGCCTGGACCTCGCCGACGTCGGCTTCGTGCACTGCGCCTTCGCCTGGCAGGTCCAGGGCGTCCTGGACCGGTTCTACGCTGACGCAGACGGCCCGCTGCTGCTGCTGCGGCTCGACCCGGGCCTGCTGACCGTGCCGGTGCGGGTGGAGCCGCCTGAGGGCAGCACAGAGGGCTTCCCGCACCTGTACGGCCCGCTCACCCGCGCAGCCGTGGTGGAGGAGATGATCCTGACGGCGTCGTCCGACGGGTGGCAGACGCCGCCGTTGCTGTGACCCGGCTGGGGTGGGGCGGTGGACCGTGCCGCCTGTCGGAGGCCGGCCGGCCTGCCCGCAGAACGGCGACGGCCCCTTCCCCGCGCGTGCGGGGGAGGGGCCGTCGGGCCGTGCGGGGCGCTACTCGGGCTGGCTGGGCCGGCCGCTCGTCTCGAGCTCGGCGAGCGTGCTCTCCGGCCGGGGGGCCGCGGTGCGGGGGTCGGCCTTCTTCTCGAAGAAGAAGCCGCGGGCCTTGGAGGGGCGACCCTCGACGATGTGGATGTCGCCGTAGCCGGGGCCCTTCGGAACGCCGGGCTCGCCGTGGGCGGTCGGACCGGCGATGCCGGGCCGGTCGGACTCGACCCCGACCAGCGCGAGGCGCTGGGGGACGGGGAGCGGGACGGTCTCCTCGACGAACTCGCCGGACGGCAGCCGCCGGATGGTGCCGGACTCGATCCCGTGGTGCAGCAGCTCCTGGTCGTTGCGCTGCAGGGCGTAGCAGACCCGCTTGGTGAGCACGTAGGCCAGCGGCGGCAGGACGAACAGCCCGATGCGACCGGCGTAGGTGGTGTGGTTGACGCTGATCCGGAAGACGTGGGCCAGGACGTCGTTGCCGCCCGAGAGCAGCAGCACGACGTAGAAGGTGATGCTCATGGCGCCGACGGCCGTGCGGACCGGGACATCGCGGGGACGGTCGAGCAGGTTGTGGTACGCCCGGTCGCCGGTGAAGCGCGCCTCGAGCCACGGGTAGGCGATCATCAGACCGAACAGGATGCCCGGCATGACGACGGCGGGCAGCAGGATGTTCAGCGGGATCGTGTGCCCCAGCTCGCGGATCTCGATGTTGGGCATCAGGCGCGAGCTGCCGTCGAGCCAGCCGACGTACCAGTCGGGCTGCGACCCGGCGGTGACCTGCGAGGGGTCGTAGGGGCCGTAGTTCCAGATCGGGTTGATCTGCGCCAGGCCACCGAGGGCCGCCAGGACGCCGAAGACCAGGAAGAAGAAGCCACCGGCCTTCGCGGCGTAGGCCGGGAACAGCCGGGAGCCGATGACATTGCTCTCGGTGCGACCCGGGCCGGCGAACTGGGTGTGCTTCTGGTACCAGATCATCATCATGTGGAAGGTGATCAGGGCCAGGATGACGCCCGGGACGAGCAGGATGTGGATGGCGTACAGGCGCTCGATGATCGCGCCGCCGGGGTACTCGCCGCCGAAGACCAGGAAGGCCGTCCACGTGCCGACCACGGGGATCGACATGGCGATCGAGTAGGCGATCCGCAGGCCGGTGCCCGACAGCAGGTCGTCCGGCAGGGAGTAGCCGGCGAAGCCCTCGACGATGCCCAGGATCATCAGCAGGACGCCGATGACCCAGTTGATCTCGCGGGGCTTGCGGAACGCACCGGTGAAGAACACCCGGAACAGGTGCACCACGATCGAGGCCATGAACAGCAGGGCCGCCCAGTGGTGGATCTGCCGCATGAGCAGGCCGCCGCGGACGTCGAAGCTGATGTCGAGCGAGGAGGCGTAGGCCTGCGACATCGTGATGCCCTTGAGCGGCAGGTAGCTGCCGTTGTAGATGACCTCACGGGTGGTGGCGTCGTAGAAGAACGTCAGGTACGTGCCGGTGAGCAGCAGGATGATGAACGAGTAGAGCGCGATCTCGCCCAGCATGAAGGACCAGTGGTCCGGAAAGACCTTGTTGAGGCTGCGCCGGACGAAGTTGGACGACCCCAGGCGCTGGTCGACCCAGTCGGCGGTGCCGGCTGCGGCCTTGCCGCCGAGGGTGGTGGGGACCACGGGCTCGCCCGAGTACTCCGGGCTGTCCATGTAGGAGTTGTCGCTCATGGCTCGTTGCGCTCCCAGTACGAGGGGCCGATGGGCTCGTTGAAGTCGCCCTGTGCGAAGAAGTATCCCTCCGGGTCGACGCTGATCGCCAGTTGAGGCAGCGGCCGGGCCGCCGGGCCGAACTTGACCTTGGCGCCGTGCGCGGCGTTGAACGTGGACTGGTGGCACGGGCAGAGCAGGTTGTGGGTCTGCTGCTCGTAGAGCTTCACCGGGCAGCCGAGGTGGGTGCAGACGCTCGAGTAGACGATGTGACCGTCGACGGACCAGTCCTCCCGGCCCTCCATGGGCACGAGGGCCTCCGGTCGCATCCGGATGAGCAGGGCGGGGGAGTCGGCGATCTTCGTGCCACGGGGCACGTCCGGGAAGACGCTCTCGACGGCACCGATCTGCAGGTCGCCGAGCTTGACGGGCGTGCCGTTCTGGCGGATCAGCCGCACGCCCTTCTTCCAGGCGGTGTGCTCGAGCACGCGCTCCTTGTGGGCGTAGGGGCCCAGGCCGAACAGCAGCGGGACGGGCAGCAGGGCCAGGGCGCCACCGCCGAGCAGGGCCGAGTTGCGCAGAAGGCTGCGGCGGGGGAGCCCCGAGTCGCGGGCCCCCTGCTGGAAGGCCAGCGCGGTGGCCTTGCGGTCCTCCGGCGACGAGCCGAACGGGTGGCGCTCCTGCACGGCCTCCTCGTCGACCATGAGCTCCTTGGCCCAGACGACGGCGCCCGCGCCGATGCCGAACAGGGCCAGCGCCATGCTCAGGCCCAGCATCGGGGTGAAGTAGACGTTGCCCTTCTCGACACCGAAGGTGAACGGCGCGAACCAGTAGACGCCGAAGAACGCGACCACCGCGACGACGGCCAGCAGGAACAGGCCGGCGACCTTGCGCTCGGAGGCGCGGGCCGCGGCCGGGTCGAGCTCGTTGCCGCGGGGCGGCTCGACGTCGACGCCCTCGGGGGGCCGGTTGGACAGGATCTGGTCCTCGTCGCGTCCCTCGGCGTGCAGCGTGGCGCGGCTGTCGGTGTTCTGGAAGTCCGCGCCCGTGAGGTGGCTGCTGCGGGTGTCGCCGCCGCTGCTCTGCGGGCCGGGGTTGCGCAGGCGGTCGCGGATCGAGCCGGCGGCGTCCGCCGAGGTCTGGCCCCCGTGCGGCGTCGAGGTGGGCTGCTGGCTGCCGGTGTCGGTGAGGCCGGGCACCTGCGGGTCCTGGGGAGTGGTCATGCGCGGTTGCCGATCCAGAGGGTGAGCAGGACGAGGCCGCCGATGCCGACGAGCCAGATGAGCAGGCCCTCGGGAACCGGGCCGAACCGACCGAGGTCGTTGCCGCCGGGCTGGCCGGCCTGCGTGAGGTACTTCACGTACCGGGTGATGGCCTTCTTCTCGTCGACCGACAGCTGGTTGTCGCCGAACCGCGGCATCGACTCCGGGCCGTGCTGCATGGCGGTGAAGATGACCCGGGCGCTGGCGGGGCGCAGCTTGGGGGCGTACTTGCCGTAGGTGAGCGCGCCACCGGCACCTCCTGCGTTGTGGCAGGACGAGCAGTTGGTGCGGAACAGCTCCCCGCCGGCGGCGAGCTCGCCATCGGTGAGGGACCCCGGCGGGAGCGTCGGACCGCCGCCGTGCGCCTGGATGTAGGCGGCCAGCTGGTCGACCTGGGCGGTGTTGTACTTCGCCTTCTTGCGCGGAGCCTGGACGACGCCGGCCGCCAGCGGCATGCGGCCGCTCTCGACCTGGAAGACGACGGCGGAGGCGCCGACGCCGATCAGCGTCGGCCCGCCGGCGCCGCCCTGCAGGTTCAGTCCGTGGCAGGTGGAGCAGCCGGTCAGGTACAGGGCGCGTCCCTCCTTGACGGCAAGGGACTGCGAGGAGGCGGGCTGCTCCTCGGTGGCGGAGCCCTGGGGGGCCCAGAAGGCGGTGTAGAGGCCGCCGACGAGAGTGAGGGCGAGCAGCAGGACGCCGTACCGGGAGACCCGGTCCGACCAGCTGGGAGTGGAGCTCAAGGCGCTGTTCCCTCGTGCTTGGGGGGCGGTCACTGGAGGATGTAGATGGCGGCGTAGAGGCCGATCCACACGACGTCGACGAAGTGCCAGTAGTAGGACACGACGATGGCGCTGGTGGCCTTCTCGGGCGTGAAGCGGCCGATGCCCGAGCGCAGCAGGACGATGATGAACGCCACCAGGCCACCGGTCACGTGGAGGCCGTGGAAGCCCGTGGTCAGGTAGAAGACCGACCCGTAGGGGCTGGAGGCGATGGTGTTCCCCTCGGCGACCAGGTTGTGGTACTCGTTCAGCTGTCCGCCGACGAACACCGTGCCCATGATCAGGGTGAGGAAGAACCAGCGGCGCATCTTGTAGACGTCGCCGCGCTCGGCGGCGAAGACGCCGATCTGGCAGGTGACCGACGACAGCACCAGGATCGTGGTGAAGACCGCCGAGTAGCCGACCTTGAGCTCGAAGCCCTCGGGCGGCCAGTTGTCGGCTCCCGTCACCGACCGGATCGTGAAGTACATCGCGAACAACGCCGCGAAGAACATCAGTTCTGACGACAGCCACACGATCGTCCCGATCGCGACCATGTTCGGTCGCGTCAGGGAACCGTGCGCCGGGACCTTTTCCAGCACGGGTGCAGATGCCACGCGCAGGAGTCTGCCAGCCCGCAGGCCCGCTCACCACGCGGGGTGCCTCGCGTCGCGGGTGGCGGTCCCCACACCTACCCTGGGGGCATGGCACCGGTCCTCGCGCACGCGGACGGCCTGCCGCCGTTCGGCCCGCTCTCGGTGCTCACCGAGGCCCGGCCCGAGGCGCTGCCGTCGGTCTTCCTGCTGCTCGTCGGCGGGCTGTATGCCTGGGGCGTCGTGCGGCTCCGGCTGCGCGGGGACGCCTGGCCCGTCGGCCGCACCGTGTCGTTCCTCGGTCTCGGCCTGGGCACCGTGGCGCTGGCCACCCTGTCGGGCATCGCCACCTATGACGAGAGCCTGTTCGCCGTCCACATGGTGCAGCACATGATGCTGACGATGGTGGCCTCGGTCTTCCTGGCGCTGGGCGCTCCGGTGACGCTGGCCCTGCGGACGCTCCCTCCGCGGCCCCGGCGGGCGCTGCTGGGGCTGCTGCACAGCCGGCCGGTCGCCGTCGTGTCCTTCCCCCTGGTCGGGTGGCTGCTGTTCGTGTCCAGCCCGTTCGCCCTGTACTTCAGCGGCTGGTACGAGGCCACCCTGGACCACCGCGTGCTGCACGAGCTGCTGCACGTGCACTTCCTGGCCGTCGGGTCGCTCTTCTTCTGGCCGCTGCTCGGCGTCGACCCGGTGCCCGGACGGGTCGGTCACCCCATGCGCATGCTGCTGGCCGCCTCCACGCTCCCGTTCCACGCCTTCCTCGGGGTGGCTGTCATGAGCGTCGAGTCCGACGGCCGGGGGCTGCTCGCCGGAGCCCACTACCTGCAGCTGCACGACCTGACCGAGGCCGTCTACCAGCAGCAGGTCGGTGGCGGGCTGCTCTGGGCCTCGGGCGACATCGTCGGGCTGCTGTTCACGTTCACGCTGCTGGCCCAGTGGATGCGGGCGAGCGAGCGGGAGGCGGTGCGCGAGGACCGTCGGCTGGACCGGCTCGAGCGGACCGCCTGAGATGGGGCTGCTCGCCCGGTTCCGGCGCCGGACGCCGCCTCCGGTCGCCTACCTCGACGACGGGACGCACGAGCTGCTGGTGACGGCCGCCGACCCGGCAGTCGCCGACAGCGCGGTGCTCGCCGGCCTGCACGCCGACCTGTCGCAACCGCTCCTGGTGCGCCACCACCTCGTCGGCCTGCCGGACGACGCGGCGGTGGAGCGCGCGCGATCGCTGCTGGCCCAGGACGGCTACAGCCTGACGGTGCTCGACGGGCCGCCCTATGCCGTGCGGGCCTGGCGCACGCAGGTGCTCACGGCGTTGTCGGCCTCGCAGGAGCGCTCGCGGATGGCCGGGCTGGCCCAGCGGCTCGGCGGCGACGTCGCCGGCTGGGACGCGCTGCGGCCCGTGCCGCCCGCCGCCCTGTGATCGGGCCGACGGATCGGGCCGTCTGATCGGTAGGCTCGCGCGCATGAGCGACCCGCACGCCCTGCCCGGCCCGCAGACCAGCTCCCTCGTGGTCGTCGTCTACAGCGACGACGTCGCGGTCCGGGGTCAGGTGACCGGCGCCGTCGGACGTCGCCCCGCCCCGGACCTCGCGCGGATCGAGTGGGTCGAGTGCGCCACCGGCGCCGAGGTCATCGCCCGGGTCGACGCCGGTGGCGTCGACCTCCTGGTGCTGGACGGCGAGGCCTGGCCCACCGGCGGGCTCGGTCTGGCCAAGCAGGTCAAGGACGAGATCGAGGACTGCCCGCCCACCCTGGTGCTCATCGCCCGCCGGGACGACGTGTGGCTGGCCACCTGGTCGCTCGCCGACGCCGTCGTCCCGCACCCGGTCGACGCCCCCGAGCTCGCCGCCGCCGTCGTCGACCAGCTGCGCCGGCGCGTCTCGCGCGTGCCCGTCCGCCGCTCCAGCTGAGGTGACCTGGGCGGACCTGCTGGCCCGGCTGCTCGCCGGGGAGTCGCTGGCCGGCGCCGACACGGCCTGGGCCATGGGCGAGATCATGGACGGCGAGGCCACCCCCGCACGGCTCGCCGCCTTCCTCATCGCCCTACGGGCGAAGGGCGAGACACCGCAGGAGGTCGCCGGGCTGGTCGAGGCGATGCTGGCACGTGCCGCCCGGGTCGAGGTTGCCGTGCGCGCCGTCGACACCTGCGGTACCGGTGGTGACCGCGCCAACACGGTCAACATCAGCACGATGGCGGCACTCGTGGTCGCCGGCGCCGGCGTGCCGGTGGTCAAGCACGGCAACCGGGCCGCCTCGTCGGCCTGCGGCTCGGCGGACCTGTTGCAGGAGCTCGGGGTGACCATCGACCTGCCGCCCGCGGCGATCGCGCCGTGCGTCGAGCGCGCCGGGATCGCCTTCTGCTTCGCACCCGTCTTCCACCCGGGCATGCGTCATGCGGGGTTGACCCGACGCGAGCTCGGCGTCCCCACCGTGTTCAACGTGCTCGGTCCGCTGAGCAACCCGGCCCAGCCCGCCTGCCAGGCCGTCGGGGTCAGCGACGCGAGGCTGGCACCGGTGCTCGCGGGAGTGCTGGCGCAGCGGGGGGCGGACGCGCTCGTCTTCCGTGGGGATGACGGGCTCGACGAGCTCACCATCACCGGGACGTCGACGGTGTGGGTGGTGGCTCACGGTGAGGTCCAGCATGAGGTCTTCGACCCCCGCGACCTGGGCGTGCCGGCTGCCCGTATCGAGACGCTGGCCGGCGGGGACGCTCCCTTCAATGCGGCGGTGGCGCACGCCCTGCTCGAGGGGGAGCCCGGCCCGGTCCGGGAGGCGGTGCTGCTGAACGCGGCCGCCGCCCTCGCCGCACACGCCGCTCAGGACGCGCCGCTGCTGGACCGCCTGCGGGACGGTCGAAGCGTCGCCGCCGAGGCCCTGGACAGTGGCGCCGCCCGGCAGGCGCTGGAGCGCTGGATCCAGGTCTGCCGCGAGCTCACAGCCGCCTGAGCGGACGCCACGGTGGCCCAGCGCGGCTCACCGGACCCGTTCGACCAAGGAGGTGGAGGGGCCGATCGAGGCGGGAACTTGGCCTCCCGAGGGCTCGTCGTCTCACCCTGCGGTGGAGGCTCAGCCGATGGCAGGCGCGCCCGTCTGTACCGGCGCTGCGCTACCGGTCCTGGCCGGGCCGCTGGACGCGATCCGATCGCCGAGATGGTCGCGGCCGTGAGGCTCGTCCCAGCCGTCGGTGGTCGGGCCCAGCGGCACGACGCGGGTGGGGTTGATCTGCTCGTGCGTGCCGTAGTAGTGGCTCTTGATGTGCCGGAAGTCGGTGGTGCTCCCGAACCCGGGGCTCTGGTAGAGGTCACGGGCGTAGGGCCAGAGGTTGGCGAACTCGGTGAGCTTGCGCTCGTTGCACTTGAAGTGACCGTGGTAGGCGGCGTCGAAGCGCACCAGGGTCGTGAACAGGCGGACGTCGGCCTCGGTCAGCTGGCGGCCGACGAGGTAGCGCTCGGTGGCGAGGTGGTCGTCGAGCTCGTGCAGCCGGGCGAACAGGGCTCCGTAGGCCTGTTCGTAGGCCGACTGGGTGGTGGCGAACCCGGCCTTGTAGACGCCGTTGTTCACCGCGTGGAAGTTGGCTTCGGCCATCGCGTCGATGGCGTCGCGTTCGTGCTCGGGGTACAGCGCCGGGGCGTCCGGTCCGTGGTGCGCCGACCACTGGGTGGACAGGTCCAGGCTGATCTGCGGGTAGTCGTTGCTCACGATCTGCTCGGTCTGGGTGTCCCAGAGGAACGGCACCGTCGCCCGGCCCTGGAACGACGGGTCGCTGCGCCGGTAGAGCTCCATGACGAACGAGGCCCCCGTGACCGGGTCGCGGTCGTCGTCGTCGAGGGTGAAGCGCCAGCCCCGGTCGTCGCGCAACGGGTCGACCACCCGCAGGGCGAGGACGTCCTGCAGTCCGAGCACCTCCCGCACGATCACCGACCGGTGCGCCCAGGGGCAGGCGAGGCTGACGTAGAGCACGTAGCGGCCGGGCTCGACCGGGTAGGGGCTGCTGCCGTCGCTGGTGATGCGGTCGGTGAAGCGGTTGGGCTGGCGTACGAACTCGCCCGACGCCCCGGACTCCTCGGTGAACTGCGCAGTGGTCATGGCGCACCCGTGCCCCGTCACACGGGCAGGGGAAACGCCGTCAGGTGCCGAGGGAGAAGGTGGCCTCGAGGTCGTGCTGGGAGTAGGCCTGGAAGGCGATCAGGGTGGAGGTGGCCAGGACGCCCTCGACCTTGTTCAGCCGGCCGGCGATGGTCTCGTGCAGGTCCTCGTGCCGCCGGACCCGCACCATGGCGACGAGGTCGACGTCGCCGGCGACGGAGTAGACCTCGCTGACGCCGTCGAGATCGGCGATGGCCTGCGCCACCTCCGGGATGCGGTCGACAGCGGCGTTGACCATGACGATCGCGGTGATCATGTCGCGACTCTACGAGAGGCAGCCCCGGCGTGTGCGGCAGGCTGACCGGGTGGACCCCACCCCTGTCAGTCGCCGGCGTGCCCTCGGTCTGTTCGGCGGACTCGCGGCCGCGGCCGCTGCGGTCGTCGGCTCGGTCCGCTACCTCGGCAGCCCGGCGCCGCGCCCGAAGGTTGCGGCGGGGACCGAGCGGGTGTCGGAGCGGTACGGACCCGGACCCCGGCAGACCGGCGAGTGGTGGATACCGCCGGCGCGGCCCAATGGCCTGCTGCCCACGGTGGTGCTGGTGCACGGCGGGTACTGGCGGGCGCAGTACGACGCCTCGCTGGAGCACGCCCTGGCTGCCGACCTGTCCGGTCGCGGCTACCTCGTGTGGAATCTCGAGTACGCCGCCTCGGACCGGCCCTGGCCCGCGACGCTCACCGACGTCGCCCTCGGCTACGACCACCTCGGTCTCGGCCGCTTCGCCGACCGGGTCGATCTCGACCGGATCGCCGTGGCCGGTCATTCGGCCGGGGGGCACCTCGCGCTGTGGCTGGCGTCGCGGTCCCGGGTGCCGCAGGACGGGCCCGGTGCCGTTGCGCCGGACCGGGCCGGGTGGCCCGCGACGGGCGGCAGCGCTGCGTCAGGCAGCACCGCTGCGTCGGGCGCCAGTGCTTCGTCGGGCGGCACCGCTGCGTCGGCCGCCACGCGGGGGACGGCGCCCCGACCGTCGCTCGTCGTCGCCCAGGCGCCGGTGGCCGACCTCACCGAGGCCTCCCGCCTCGGGTTGGGCGGCGGCGCGGTGGATGCGCTGCTCGGCGGCTCGCCTGCGCAGGTGCCGGACCGCTACCGCGCGGCCGACCCCGTTGCGCTGCTGCCGACGGGTGTCCCGACCGTGCTGGTCCACGGCGTCGACGACGAGATCGTGCCGATCAGCCAGAGCGAGCGCTACCTCGCCGCAGCGCTGGCGGTCGGGGCGGCGGCCCGGCTGGTGCGCGTCCCCGGTGGCCACTTCGAGCACCTTGACCCCCGCTCGGAGGCCGTCGCGGCGCTGCGGACCGCGCTGACCGACCAGTGGGGACCGCCCGCCGGCTGAGTGGACCCGGTCAGACCCCGGCCCGGGCCGGGCGGGCCAGGGGTCGCAGCCCGCGGGTGTCGTCGAAGGGCCGGGCGGCGGTCCGCGCCAGCTCGACCGCTCCGAGCCAGTCGCGGTGCCGGTCGGCGCCGCCGACCGGCGACGTCCAGGTGCCCCGCAGTCGCACGAGGCGGGTCCCGGGCTGGTCGAGCCACCGCAGGACGCAGGAGACCTCCTCGGCGGTGGCGGCGGGGAGCGGGCCGGGGCCGGGGAGCACCGTCTCGGCCGTCGCGACCAGTGCGTCGACGAACGGCCCGGGCGCGGCGCCGCGGGCCAGCACCCCGGCGCCCACCAGCCGGCCACGACGGATCACCGCCAGCTCCCAGCCGAGGTCGGCCGTGGGCCGGGCGGCGACGAGCTCCTCGACACGGGTGAGGGCCGACAGCCGCTGCAGCCGGGCGGCGGCCCGGACGAAGGCGGCGAGCCGGTCGCGCTGCGCTGCGGCGTCCTCGAAGCGCTCGTCGTCGGCCAGCGCGGTGATCCGCGCGGTGAGGGCCGACACCACGACGTCGGGATCGGCGTCGACGGCGCGGACGAAGCGCTGGGCGTGCGCCGCGTAGTCCTGCACCGACTCCAGGCCCAGGCAGGGGCCACCGCACCGGCCGAGTTCGAACAGCACGCAGGCGCTGCTGGGGGTGCGCACGCTGATCCGCTTGGTGCACTGGCGCAGGGGCAGGGCCTCGTGCACCGCCGCGACGGCCAGCTCGGCGGTGCGGCTGCTGCCGAAGGGACCGAGATAGGTGGCGCCGTCGTCCAGCACCGTCCGGACCAGGGACAGCCGGGGGAAGGCCTCGACCGTCAGCTTCACCCAGACGGCCTTCTCGGGGAACTTCGAGCGGCGGTTGTACCGGGGCCGGTGCTCGGCGATCAGTCGCAGCTCACGGACCTCGGCCTCGAGGTCGGTCGCGCAGACGACCGGGTCGACCCGTTCGGCCAGCCCGACCATCTCGGCCATGCGGGTGCGCATCTCGGACGCGGTGAAGTAGGTGCGGACCCGGGTGCGCAGGTCCTTGCTCTTGCCGACGTAGAGCACCCGGCCCTGAACGTCACGGAACAGGTAGACCCCCGGCGCGCTCGGCAGCCCGTCGGCGAGGTGCCGCTTGCGGCGCTGGGCCTCGCTGACCTGGGCGGAGAAGGTGTGCAGCTCCTCCAGGCTGTGGACGCCGAGGGTGCCCAGCCGGGCGAACAGGCCGTGCAGGACGTCGACCGTGGCCTGTGCGTCGGCCAGGGCGCGATGGCAGGGGGTGACCTCGGCCCGGAACAGCCGAGCGAGGGTGGCGAGCTTGCAGTTGGGAGCCTCGTCGCGGGTGAGGACGCGACGCGCCAGGCGCGCGGTGTCCAGGCTCTCCGGCGCCGGCCAGGCCAGACCGAGCCGGGTGCATCCGGCTCGCAGGAAGCCGAGGTCGAACGGGGCGTTGTGCGCCACGAGCACCGCGCCCCGGGCGAACTCGAGGAAAGCCGGCAGCGCCTGGTCGAGCCGGGGTGCCCCGGCGACCATCGCGTCGGTGATCCCGGTGAGGACGGCGATGAAGGGCGGAATGGCCGCCGGCGGCTGGACCAGGGTCTGGAACTGCCCGAGCACCTCGCCGCCCCGGACCTTCACCGCGCCGATCTCGGTGATGGAGCAGCTGTTCGGCGTCGCTCCCGTGGTCTCGAGGTCGACGACGACGAAGGTGACGTCGCGCAGCTGTCGGCCGAGGTCGTCCAGGGTGGACTGGACGGCGATCGGCAGGCCGGTGCGGGGGAGGGGCAGCGTGGTGGGGCGAGGCACCCCGCGGACGCTAGGCAGGACCTCCGACAAGACGGGGACGCGGCCGGGACCCGCCGACGCCGGCGCCTCGTGTCGCGACGCCCGAACCCGACGACGTGGCGGCCCGCAGGCTCAGCGGCGCCGGGGCCGGACGGCGAGCAGGTAGACCAGCGACAGCACGGCTCCGAGCAGGGGGATCAGCAAGGACACGGCCAGCAGCGCGATCCACAGGCCCCGTCCGCCGGCAAGCGCCCCGTCGGGCTGTCGGGCGGCGTCGACGAGCGCCACGACCGGCAGGACGATGTTCAGAAAAAAGATCAGAATGATGATGATCTCGGTGGGTCCCAGGGCGGTCATCCGCGGAACCTATCGGCCCGCGCCGGCTTCACGGGATCAGCCCAGCGAGGCGTTCGACAGCAGGCCCCGGACCACGAGCACCAGGCCGACGGCCACCACGACCCCGGCGGTCAGCAGGGGCAGGAGCCGGCCGAGCCTGCTGCCGCGCCCGAAGGCCCAGCCACGGCGGTCCAGCGCCGCCTGCGTCCGCAGCAGGAGCAGCCCGGCCAGCGTCAGGGTGCCGGCCATCCCGAGTCCGTAGAGCAGCACCAGCACGACGCCGAACCAGGCGCGGCCGAGGTAGGTGGCCCCGAGCAGGACCACCAGGGCGCTCGGGCTCGGCACGAGGCCCCCCGCGACGCCCATCCCGGCGAGCGTCCGCCAGGACAGCGGCCCCTCCGGCAGCTCGTGGGTGTGGGTCCGTCCGCCGTGCGAGTGCGCTCCGGGAGCAGTCGCGAGGGCCACGGTCGCGTCGAGGGTGGCCGTGTCGCGGTCTCCTCCGGCGGGTCGACCACCAGCAACGGAAGATCGCCCGGGGGCAGGCGGGTGCGGGTGCGGGTGCGGGTGCGGGTGCGGGTGCTCGGGGGGAGCCCCGTCGTCGTGGGAGTGCCCGTGGTCGTGGTCGTGGTCGTGGGAGTGGTCGTGGTCGTGCCCGTGGTCGTGGGAGTGCCCGTGACCGGACCGCCGTCGGCGCACGGCGAGCACCAGCAGGTACACCCCGACGGCGGCGAGCAGCACCCCCGACAGCACCTCGGTGAACGGGACGACCCGCTCGGGCGAGGCCAGGGCCCCGAGCGCCAGGACCGCGCCGAGCAGCAGGACCGACGCCGTGTGGGTGAACGTCACGACGGCCCCCAGCTGCAGGGCCTGCCGTCGGGTCCCGCGCTGACCCACCAGGTACGCGGCCAGGACCGTCTTGCCGTGTCCGGGGGCAAGGGCGTGGACGGCCCCGAAGGCGATCGCCACCAGGGCGGACAGCAGCGCGAACGACAGGGTGAGGTCGGGGCGCCCCAGGAAGTCGGTCACCGCCGAGGCGAGCCCGCCGAGACCCCGGGGGAGCGCCGTGCGCTCGGCGCGCGTCGTGTCGTCCGGCCCGCCGGCCGAGCAGGCCCCGGGGCGGACGCCGAACGAGGCGGTCCGCACGTCGGAGGGGGAGGCCAGCTGGTCCTTCGGGTAGGCGGTGAGCAACGCCGAGGGGCTGTCCTTCGGCACGTCGGCGTCGGTCACCGTCCCGCAGCGGGCCAGCGCCGTCACCTCACGCCAGCCGGTGCGGCCGGTGGAGGAGTCGTCGGTGAAGGCGACCCGGCCGGCGCCGGACAGCGGGGCGCGGACGAGGCAGGTCAGGCGCGTGGTCGGCAGGCCGCCCTGTCCGGGCAGCACCTCGGCGGCCGCCGACGTGACGGTCAGGGCCGTGGCGGCGTCGTCGACCGAGAGTCCGAGGAGCGCGAGGTCGGTGGTGCACGCATCGGCCGCGTAGGCGGTCAGCTCGGGAGCCGACAGGCGGTCGTCGCGGTCGGCGTCCCAGCGTCCGCGCAGCTGCACCGACGGGATCTCGGCGAGGTCGACGACGTGCTCCACCTCGACCGCGCCGTCGACGAGGACGAGCCGGTCGGCCGTGTTGACGGTGAAGTTGCCGAGCGGGTGCGCCAGGGCCGGGGCGGTCAGCAGGGCCAGCCACGCCAGCACGAGCAGGGCGAGCCGCTTCACCCCAGGCGGCCGAGCAGGCGACGCGCCTCGGGGGCCTGCAAGGGGTCGAAGTGCGGGTTGAGGTGCAGCGCCTCGGTCAGCGAGCGTCGCGCGGTGGCCGGGTCAGCGGCGGCGGCGGCGATCGTCCCGAGGTGGTAGGAGAGCACCGGCAGGCGCAGGCCCACGCCGGACGCGCGGCGGGCGACCGGGAGCGCCTCGGCCGAACGGCCCGCCCGGTGCAGGGCCCAGGCGTAGGCGTCCTGCACGAGCACCGCGTCCGGCCGGTCGCGGTAGGCCGATGCGGCGTAGCGCAGGGCGACGGCCGGGTCGCCGTGGTCGGCCTCGAACAGCGCCAGCTCGAGGTCGACGTCGGCGCCGGCGGCGGCGAACAGCTTCTGGGTGGCGCGCACCACGTCGTACTGCTGGCGGGCGGCGTCCTTCTGCCCGTCCGCCTCCAGCAGGGCGCCGAGCTCGAGCAGGTACTGGGGCGCGGGCAGCCGCTGCACGGCGTCCTGGTAGTCGGCCAGCGCCGCAGGGAGCTGACCGGACGCGGCGAGCACCTTGGCCCGGCCGGCCTGGGCCGGCACGTACGAGGAATCGGACGACAGCGCCGTGTCGTACTGCGCGCGCGCCGTCGTCAGGTCACCGGCGTTCCAGGCCAGCTCGCCGAGCTGGTAGTGCGCGAAGGCGGCGTCGCCCGGGACCGAGGCCAGGTCGGCGGCCTGGGTGAGCAGGTCGTGGGCGCGCACGGTGTCGCCCCGCAGCTCGGCGACGTACGCCGCCCGCGACAGTGAGTCGACGGCAGGACGAAGGTCGAGCATGCGCTGGACGGCGACCAGCGCCTGGTCGTAGCGCCCGAGCTCGACCAGGGCGTCGGTCTTCACCCCGTAGGTGGTCGGGCTGTAGTCGTTGATGGCCAGCGCGGCGTCGGCCAGGCGCAGCGCCTCGGCGAACTCGTGGCGCGCGGACGCCAGCGTGGCCTGGCCGGTCAGAGCCTCCGCGTTGGCCTCGGGCTGCACCTGCAGGGAGCGGTCGAAGGCCACCTGCGCCCGCCTGTAGGCAGACGGGTCGGCGGTGAGCCGGGCGCGCTGGACCTCACCGAGGCCGAGCGCGGCCCAGCCCGAGGCGTTGTCGGGCTGCTTCTCGAGCCGCTGCGCCAGCGCCGCCAGCGGGTCGGTGTTCACCGTGGCGACGCCGGAGGACGTGGCCGGCTCGGGCTCGCCGCCCCTGGGGCTGCCGGCGGCCGTGCCGATCGCGAGCAGGCCGGCCGCCAGCGCGACGACGGCACCGCCGGTGGCAAGGCCTCGGGCCCAGCGCTGCACAGGTGCTCCTTCACGGGTCGGATCGGGGAGTCGGGACGGCCGGAGCCGCTCCCACCATGTTCGTCCACGACGGTCCCGCGGACGGGTTCGCCGCAGGACACATCCGGAGGCGCGCCCGGATCGAACGGCCGGAGCCGGTCCTGCCTGGCGCATCCCGTCGATCGCTGACAGGTTGCACCGGGCCCCACGGTCCACCGGGGGACGTCGACGTCCCCCAGCTGCCCCTCCTAAGGAGTCTCATGGCACGTCCCACCTCGGCAAGCAGGCGCGGCCTCGCCGTGCTGGTCGCCGGAGCAACCGCCGTCAGCGGCGCTGCGCTTCTCGCTCCCGGTACCAGCTCGGCGTCCAGCCACCGCGAGGCGCCCTACATCCAGGGCGACCCGCAGGTCGACAACACCGACACGTATGCGTTCGTCAGCCCCGACGACGCGAACAGCGTCACCATGATCGCCAACTGGTCGCCCTTCTCCGACCCGGCCGGCGGCCCGAACTTCTTCCCGTGGGACCCCACCGCGGCCTACGACATCAACATCGACAACGACGGCGACGCCAAGGCCGACCTCGTCTACCGGTGGACCTTCAAGAACGACGACCGTCGCGGCACCGTCAAGAACGGTGGCGGCGTCGACGGCACGTTCCTCTACAACAACGGGCCGGTCACCACGCTCGACGACGCGAACCTGCTGTTCCGTCAGACCTACGACCTCACGGTCTTCGCGGACGGCGCCGCCACCGGCACCGTCGTCATGAAGGACGTTCCGGCCGCCCCGTCCAACATCGGTGTCGCCTCGATGCCCGACTACGTCGCCCTGCGCAAGCAGGCCGTCGCGGCCGGCACGAAGGACGTCCCCGGCGTCGGCAAGGTGCAGAGCTACGCCGGCCAGGCCGACGACCCGTTCTTCCTCGACCTGCGCATCTTCGACCTGCTCTACGGCGGCAACCTGGTCGAGCGCGGCTACGACACGCTCAAGGAATACAACGTCAACACCATCGCCTACAAGGTGCCGACGAAGGCCGTCGTCGCCGGCGGCGACACCAAGAACAACCCGGTCATCGGTGTCTGGTCGACCACGAGCCGCAAGAAGACCCGCGTGTTCGCCGACCCCAACACGTTCGACCCGCAGACGACCGACAGCGGTGACTTCGTCCAGATCTCGCGTCTGGGCAACCCGCTCGTCAACGAGGCCGTCGTGCCGGCCCAGCTCAAGGACGCCTTCAACCGCCTGGCTCCCGAGAACGACGCCTCCGTCGCCGGCGGCGCCATCCTCAAGGAGGTCCAGGACCCCGAGCTCCCCGGCCTGATCGAGGCCGTCTACGGGATCAAGAACCCGAACACGCTGGCGAACCCGGCCGCGAAGAACCGCAACGACCTCGTCGGCGCGTTCCTCACCGGCTTCTCCAAGGCCACCTTCCGCGGTGACACCTACGGCGGCGCCGCGAAGGGCGTCCTGGACGCCGACCTGAACGGCCTCGACCTGAACCAGACCAAGCCCTCCGCCGGTGTCACGCCGGCCGAGTACCTGCGTCTGAACACGGCCGTTCCGCCGACCGCGGCCGAACAAGCTCAACCCGCTCGGCCCGATCGCCGGTGACCTCGCCGGGTTCCCGAACGGCCGCCGCCTGCAGGACGACGTCGTCGACATCGCCATCCAGGTCGTCGAGGGTGCGCTCCTGGGTCAGGACCCCGCGGTCCTGAAGACCCTCAGCGCGCTGGACGGCGTCAGCACCAACGACCGCCCGTTCCTGAGCGAGTTCCCGTACATCGCTGACCCGCACGCCGGCTCGGACCCCCGCTCCGCGCGCGCCCAGGTCTCGTTCAAGCAGCAGTACAGCAGCAACAACGGCCAGGTCACGACCAAGGTCACCGGCATCACGCCGGCCGCCCCCGGTGGCTTCGTCCAGCTGTACCGCATCGAGGCTGACGGCCGCGCCGTCGGCCTGGGCAGCATGAAGCTCAACGGCGAGGGCACCGAGAGCGTCACCAAGACGTTCCCGGCCACCCGTGGCAGCCAGCTCACGCTGAACTACCGCGTCTTCACCGACCGCCGCTCCGCGGCGGAGAGCAACCGCGGCGTGCCGACGACGTTCACCGTCCGCTAGGCATCCCGCACCCTGCACGACCCGGGGCGGTCCCTCTTCGGAGGGGCCGCCCCGGCCCTTTGAGAGGATCCCCGCGTGCTGCCCCACTCCCTGCCCGCCCCCCGCGCCGCCGCCGTCCGGCCGACCTGCGCCGGGCTGCCCCGGCGCGTCCTGCCCCTGGCGCTCGGGGTCGCCCTCCTGCTCGCGGCATGCACCGACGGCGCTGCCACCCCCGTCGCCTACCCCCTGCCGTCGGAGGCCGCCTTCGCCTCGGGCACCTGCGAGGTCATCGCGCCCGAGGTGCTCGCCCTGGGCCGGGCCGCCCGGGACCTGGGCGACGGACCTGCGCCGCCCGACGCCGTGGCCGAGGCCCTGATGCAGTCCCAGCAGCGCCTGCAGGGCATCGCCGAGACCGCTGAGCCCGAGGTGGCTCCGCTGCTCGACGCGGTCGTGACGCGCGCGGGGCTGGTGCGGCTGGCCCTCGCGGCGCAGCGGTACGACCCGGAGATCGGCGAGCCCCTCAAGGAGAGCTACGCCGCGCTCGTCGCCGCCTGCACGCGCAAGGGCGGACCGCTGCTGCCGGCGACGCCGACCGCCACCACGGGCTGACCCACCCGCCGTGGACCCGGTCGAGGAGCTGCCGCCGGCCCTGCGGGAACGGGTGGTCGCACTGGCCGCGGCGCAGCTGCCCGGTCTGCCGCCCGACGTCGTGCCCTCGACGGTGCGCCCGTTCGTGCGCTTCACCCCCACGAAGCGGGCCCGACTGGCTGCCGGTCCGCTCGCGGTGGCACTGACCGCCGACCCGGTGTTCCGGCAGGCCGTCGGTGCCGCAGCGGCCGCAGCCCTGCACCGCGCGACCGGTCCGGACGACGCCGGCCTGCCGTCGACGGAGGCGGCGGCGCTCGCCTGGCTGGTCCGGGGAGACGGGTGGCACGCCCAGGTCGCGGAGGCCGCCGTCGCACTGGACGAGGCGCGGACCCGGGCGGCCGCGGAGGCGGAGTCCGACACCGTGCGCCGCCTGACCGACCAGCTCGAGGCGCTCCGGGCCGCCGGTCGGGCCGAGGCCGAGCGCCTGCGGGGCGAGCTGCGGGAGGCCACCGAGAAGGTGGACGCCCTGCGCCGCGACCTGAGGGCCCGCGGCGAGCGGACGGCCCGGGCCGAGGCGACGGCTCGCAGCGCCCTCGAGGCGCTCGCGAACGAGCGGGCCGCGCTGGCGCCTGCGCTCGAGCAGGCCCGGCTCGAGGTGGCGGCAGCCCGGCAGCGGGCCGAGCAGGCCGAGCAGGCGGTCCGGTCGGCCGCGCAGACCGCCCGGACCGGCTCGCGGGAGAGCCGGGCCACCGACGACCTGCGGCTACGGCTGCTCCTGGACGCGCTGCTGGGCGCCGCCACCGGGCTGCGCCGCGAACTGGCGCTCCCCCCTGCGCAGGGCCGGCCGGCCGATGCTGTCGCGCACGACTACCCGGTGCCGAGCCCGCCCGAGACGCCCCTGCAGGGCAGGGCCCCCGACGACCCAGCGCTTCTCGACGCCCTGCTTGCCGTGCCGATGACGCACCTGCTCGTCGACGGCTACAACGTCACCAAGAGCGGCTACGGCGGGAGCACGCTCGAGGCGCAGCGCAGCCGGCTGATCAGTGGACTGGCAGCGCTGCACGCGCGCACGGGCACCGAGGTGACGGTCGTGTTCGACGGCGCCGACCAGCACTCGCCCCTGGCGCTGTCCCGGCCCCGCGGGGTGCGGCTGCTGTTCAGCCGCACGGGCGAGACGGCCGACGACGTGCTCGTTCGCCTCACCCGCCTGGAGCCGCCCGGGCGGCCGCTGCTGGTGGTGTCCGACGACCGGGAGGTGGCCGACCGGTGCCGCCGGTCGGGGGCGCGCCCGGTGCCGGCCCCGGCGCTGCTGCGCCTGCTCGCCCGGTCCTGAGCCCTGAGTCCTGGGTTCTGGGGGCTGGGTCCTGGGTCCTGAGCCCTGGGTCCTCGGGCCGGGTGCTCGTGCGCGGAACGGGTCCGGCGTCGTCGGGCTCCGATTCTGTCGGACCCCCTGCCTAGCGTCCTGGGGGTCGGCACCCGAGCCGGCTCCCACCTTCCCCGGAGGATGCTGTGCTCATCGACTGCGACGACTGTGCCGTCCGCGACCTGGCCTGTGGCGACTGCGTCGTCACGGTGCTGCTGGGCATGCCCGGTGTCCGGGCCGAGGTCGACGAGGGGGAGCGCCGGGCGCTCGACGTCCTGGCCGACAGCGGGCTGGTCCCACGGCTCCAGCTCGTCCCGGTGGGCCTGCCGCCGCAGGCCACGCGCGACGCCGCCGCCTCCTGATCGACCTGTCGTGACGGTCCCCCCGGCTGCCGACAGGACCACCGCGGGCGTCCGCGGCCGGTCGGGCCTTGTGATCGCGGCCGATCCCCGCGACACTCCCCGGGTCGCGGGCTCCCGTCCGCCGGCAGGACGGAGGACCGGTGCGCGACCTGCACGTCGTCGGGCTCAGCGAGGACGGTTCCCATCTCGTGCTCGCCACGACCGCGGAGGCCTCCAAGGGAGGTTTCCGTCTTCCGCTCGACGACCGTCTGATCGCCGCCGTCAAGGGCGACCTCCCGCGCCCGGGCGAGGACGCAGCGCCGCAGAGCGCCCTGTCGGTCAAGGAGATCCAGGCCCGTCTCCGGGCCGGCGAGTCCGTGCAGGAGCTGGCCCGCTCCGCCGGAGTTCCGCTGGCGCGGATCGAGCGGTTCGCCGGCCCGATCCTGTCCGAGCGCCTGCAGGTCGTGGAGGCTGCCCGTCGGGCCGTGCTGGTCCGGGGGCGTCGCGGACCGAGCGCCCTTCCCCTCGGCGAGGCGGTCGACCTGCGGCTGTCGGAGCTGCCGTCCATGCGCCCCGACAGCGTCGCGTGGACCGCCTACAAGGGCGCCGACGGTCGCTGGACGGTCGAGGTCTCCTGGTTCTCGCGGGGGCACGTCCGCTCAGCGCAGTGGTCCTACGAGGTGGCCACCAGGACCGTCACCTCCGTCGATCCCGCCAGCGCCGCCCTGGCCCACGTCGACGCCGAGGGTCGGCGTGCCGACGACGACGGCTCCTCGCGTGCGGGTCGCGGCGCCGGCAAGGCCACCGGTCGGACCCGGGCCGCCGGGACCTCCGCCGGACGCACCACGGCGACCGCCCGCAAGGGCGGTACGGCCCCGGCCCGGGCCGGTACCGGGCGTACCGCCCGCGCGACCGACGACGGCGCTCCGAGCCCGGTCGCCGCCTCGCTCGCCCGCCGGACCGGAGCCTCCTCGAGCCGCACGAGCTCGAGCTCGAGCGCGAGCTCCGCGACGGCCTCGACGGCCTCCACGGCCTCGACGGCGAAGGCGCCGGCGACGGCCTCGACGGCGACGGCGCCGGCGCCCAAGGCCCCGGCCACCTCCCGCCCGGCCTCGTCCGCCCCCACCGCCGACCGTGCCGCTGCCGCGAAGGCACCCGCCACGAAGACCCCCGCCGCGAAGACCCCCGCCGCGAAGACGCCCGCCACGAAGGCGCCCGCCGCGAAGGCGCCCGCCGCGAAGCGGCCTGCCGCCAGGACGTCTGCCGAGGCGGTCCGAGCAGGGCCACTCCCAAACCCCGGTCCGATCGGCGTCGTCGCCCGAGACGGTCGTGGTCGAGGAGGGCCTCGTCGTCCCGGCTCCCGCCCCCGCCCCGGCCGCCGCGCGGGGTCGCGCCGAGGACACGGCCGCGACACCGGTCGAGCCGAAGCCGGCACCGAGCCGCCCGCCGCTGCACGTCGTGCCGAACCCTGCCGACGACCGCGATGCGCACGACCCGGTCCGGGGCGCTCCGCTCCTCGACGCCCCCGCCTCCGGTGAGGCGCCCCCGGCGGCCCCGGTCCCCGCCGCTGCGGCCCCCGACGGCCGAGCCCCCGAGGCTCCAGCCCCTGACGGCCGAGCCCCCGACGGCCGAGCTCCCGAGGCTGCAGCCCCTGACGGCCGAGCTCCGCACGGCGAGGCTGCTGCCGCTGAAGCCACCGACCCGGCGCAGGCCACCCCCGCCCGGGCCCGCCGGCCCGGCCGGGCGAGCGTCCCCACCTGGGCCGATGTCCTGCTGTCCACAGCGCCCCCGGTCGAGCGGGACGGGTAGCCGCAGGATCCGGACGGTCCCTACGGGCACGGCCGTCGTCCCTGGCCGCAGCGGTGCCGGGGACCCCGTGCCGCCGTAGGCTTCGCAGGTGCTCCGACCGGCGATGCTGCGTGCGGCCCCGCGCGCGGCGGTCGTCGTGCCGCTGGTCGTGCTGCAGCTGCTCGTGGGGTCGGTGGTCCTGGAGCGGGCCCTGACCACGGGGCCGCCTCCGGGGGTCGTGGCGACCGGCCGCGGTCGTCCGGCGCCTGACCTGCGCGACACGGCCGCGACCGAACGGACCGCTGCGGTGCGGCTCCTGCTGCAGACCCGCGCGGCGGCCGTCCGGGAGCGCGACCGCACCGCGTTCCTTGCGACGGTCGACCCGCAGCGGCCGGCTTTCCTGGCGCGGCAGGCGGCGTTGTTCGACGCCCTCGCGGGAGTGCCGTTCGCGGGCTGGGAGTACGTGCTCGACCCTGCCCGTGAGCAGCCCCGCGACGAGGCTCTCGACCGCCGGTACGGCGCGAGCTGGTGGGCTCCCGGGGTCACGCTGCACTACCGGCTCGAGGGCTACGACGACCAGCCGGCCGTCGAGCAGCAGGTGCTGACGCTCGTGCCACGCGGCGCCGGCTGGGTCGTGGCCGCCGACGACGACTTCGACGCCGCGGGGGAGCGGACCGCACGGGGCCTGTGGGACGCCGGCCCCGTGGTGGCGCAGGCGCGCTCCCGCGTGCTCGTGCTCGGCCACCCCGGCGACGAGCCGCTCCTGCGGGAGATCGCGCGGATCGTGCAGGCGTCGGTCCCGCGGGTCACGGGTTTCTGGGGGCAGGACTGGGCGCAGCGGGTGGTCGTCCTGGTTCCGGCGACCGCGACCGAGCTGCGGACGCTGGTGCCCGGGGGCGACCTCAGCCAGATCGCCGCCCTGGCGACCGCTCAGGTGGCTCAGGTGCCCGACGGGCTCCCGGTCGGCGACCGGATCGTCGTCCACCCGGGCACCTTCCGGCGTCTCGGCACGGTCGGCCGGCAGGTGGTCCTCACCCACGAGGTGACCCACGTGGCCACCCGCTCGGCGACGGGGAGTGCCGCGCCGACCTGGCTGGTCGAAGGGCTGGCCGACCACGTGGGATACCTCGGCACCGACGTGCCGCTGCGCATTGCGGCCCGCGACCTGCAGGCCGCCGTCCGGCACGGCCGGCTGCCCCGGCAGCTGCCCCCCGACAGCGCCTTCGACGGTGCGGCGGCCGACCTCGGGCAGGCCTACGAGCAGGCCTGGCTGGCCGTCGAGCTGCTGGTGGAGCGCTACGGCGCGGCGCGCGTCGTCGAGTTCTACCGGGCGGTGGGGCGGGCGTCCGGTCCGGCCGAGGTCGACCGGGCCTACGCCGAACAGCTCGGTACCTCCGCCGACGCCGTCACCCGCGCCTGGCGGTCGAGCCTGCGGGCCCGGCTCGGGTGACCAACCAGGCGGCTCGCAACGCCTCCGAGCCCGGCCGGAGGGCCGCGGCGGTCACGGGGGCGGCCCTTCTTCTCGGCGTCGTCGTCCTGGGCGCGCTGGTGCTGCCCTGGCACCCGCTGCCGGGGGCGGGTGGGCGGGTCGACGTCCTGCGCGACTTCACCCGGGAGCAGCTGGCCCGGGAGGACGCCTTCCACGCGGCCCTGCGGCCCTGGGCCTACGCCTCGCTGGCCGTCGGCCTGGCCTTCACGGCGTTCCTCGGCCTGACGCCGCGCGGCGCGCGCCTGGTGGCCGGTGTGGCCCGCCCCCTCGGCGGTGGCTGGGTGGCCCAGGTGCTGCTCGGTACGGCCGCGCTGGGAGTGCTCGGCCGGCTGGTGACCCTGCTGCCCGACGTCCAGGCCGAGCGGGTGCTGCGGAACTACGGCCTGTCCGCCCAGGGCTGGGCCGGCTGGGCGCTCGACGCCGTCAAGGGCACCCTGGTCGCGGTGGCGCTCAACGCCCTGCTGCTCCTGGTGGTGGTCGGTCTGGCCCGTCGCCTGCCGCGATCGTGGTGGGCGTGGGCGGCCGGCCTCACGGCCGCGCTCGTCGTCGTCGGGTCGTTCGTCTACCCGGTCGTCGTGGAGCCGCTGTTCAACCGGTTCACCCCGCTGCCCGCCGGGCAGCTGCGGACCGACCTGCTCGCGCTCGCCGACCGCGACGGCGTGCAGGTCCGGGACGTCCTCGTCGCCGACGCCTCCCGCCGGACCACCGCGCTGAACGCGTACGTGAGCGGGTTCGGGCCGTCGCGCCGGATCGTCGTCTACGACACGCTCCTGGCGAGCTCGACGCCGCGGGAGGTCGAGCTGGTCGTGGCCCACGAGCTGGGTCACGCCGCGCAGGACGACGTCGTGGTCGGCACCGTGCTCGGCGCGCTGGGGTCGGCCGGCGGCGTCTGCCTGCTCGGGGTGGTCCTGGCCGGCGGACGCCTGCGGCGTCGGGCCGGGATCGACGGGGCGGGCGACGGGCGCGCGGTCGCGCTCCTGGTGTTCCTCGTCGCGGCCACCACCTTCGTGACCGGGCCGGCCGTCAACGCGGCCAGCCGTCAGGTCGAGGCGCGGGCCGACGTGCACAGCCTCGACCTGACCGGCGACCCCGAGACGTTCCGGGCCTCGCAGGTGCGGCTGTCGCTGACCAACCTGTCCGACCTCGACCCGCCCCGCCTGGCCTACCTGCTGTTCGCCTCGCACCCCACCGGGCCGCAGCGCCTGCTGCTGGCACGCGAGTGGCGCCGGCTGCATCCGGCGAGCCCCGGCCGGTGAGGACGCTCGTCGTCACGAACGACTTCCCACCCCGCCCCGGCGGGATCCAGGCGTTCGTCCACGGGCTCGCCGTGCGCCAGCCGGCCGACGAGGTGGTGGTGCTCGCCTCCGACTGGAGGGGGTCGGCCGCCTTCGACGCCGCCCAGCCGTTCCCGGTTCTCCGGCACCCGACGTCGGTCCTGCTCCCGACGCCCGGGGTGGCCCGGGCGGCCCGGGAGCTGGCCCGCGCGGAGGGCTGCGACCGGGTGTGGTTCGGCGCGGCGGCGCCGCTCGGGCTGCTCGCCCGGGGGCTCGGCGCGGACCGGTCCGTGGCGAGCACGCACGGCCACGAGGTCGGCTGGGCGCTGCTCCCGGGTACGCGCCAGCTGCTGCGGCGCATCGGCCACGACGTCGACGTCGTCACCCATCTCGGGGAGTACACGCGGCAGCGGCTGCTGCGTGCGGTGCCGGCTGCGCGGCTCGCCCCGCTGGCCAGCGGTGTGGACGCCGAGACCTTCCGGCCGGACGCCGGGGGCGCGCAGGTCCGCCGGCGGCACGGGCTGGCGGACCGGCCGGTGGTCGTCTGCGTGAGCCGCCTCGTGCCGCGCAAGGGTCAGGACGTCCTGCTGCGAGCGCTTCCCGCGCTGCGCCGTCGGGTGCCGGGCACCGCGCTGCTGCTCGTCGGCGGCGGCCCGGACGAAGGGCGCCTGCGGCGACTTGCTGCCCGCCTAGGGGTCGAAGGCAACGTCGTGCTGACCGGCTCGGTGCCCTGGGAGGAGCTGCCCGCCCACTACGCCGCGGGCGACGTCTTCGCGATGCCCTGCCGTGACCGCCGGGCCGGCCTGGAGGTCGAGGGGCTGGGCATCGTCTTCCTGGAGGCGTCCGCCACCGGGCTGCCGGTGGTGGCCGGTCGCAGCGGGGGTTCACCCGACGCCGTGCTCGACGGCCGCACCGGCACGCTCGTCGACGGCACCTCGGTGGCGCAGGTGGCCCGGGCCGTGGGTGACCTGCTGGCCGACCCGGTACGGGCCGCGGCGCTCGGCGCGGCCGGCCGGGCCTGGGTGCAGCGGGAGTGGCCGTGGCAGGTGCAGGCCGACCGCCTGCGCCGCCTGCTCGCCGGCCCGCTGTGAGCCGGCCGCCCGGAGCCGGCCCTGACCTGCCCGGGCTGCGCCGGCCGACGGGGGTCAGCCGGCGCTGACCACCTGCACGATCCGGGCCCGCGCGACCGGGTCGGCCCACCGGCGCAGGCTGCGGCGGATCGACAGGACGACCAGCAGCCACACGGGCAGCACCAGCAGCGGGACGGCCTGCACCACGCCGGTCGAGGACGCGGACTCGAGCACCACGCCCACCAGCGCGGCAGGCACCGCGAGCTTGGCCGAGGCGACGGCGAGCGCGCCCGGGGGAGCGACGGCGTCGCGCGGGCCACGCAGGTCGGCCCGGTGGGGGCGGCGCACCGACGCGGACAGGCAGCCGGCGACCACCACGCCCGTGCAGGTCAGGCCGCTGACGACGAGGGCGACCAGCTCGGCCGTGGTCGGCGTACCGGGGCTGCGCAGCGACCCGCAGACGGCGGCGATGAGGACCGCCGCCAGCACGGTCTCGGTCAGCACGATGGCCTTCGAGCGGACGATCAGCCGCGGGTCGACCGGGAGCGAGGCCATCCAGACGGCGCCGGAGCCGTCGAGGGCGAAGGCGTTGACGCCGAACAGCAGCCCGGCGCCCGCGGCGACCAGACCGGGCAGGACGATCAGCGACGACCACGGCACCTGCGCCCCCGCGGCGAGCACGCCGGGCAGCAGGGCGAGCACGAGGCCTCCGCGGCGCAGCGCCGGTGCGCGCCAGACGCTGCGGCGGTCGAGCGAGACGAGCTGGCGCAGCGGGCTGGAGCGCAGCGGCCTGCGGGGAACCGCCCGGGAGGCCGCCGCGGTGCCGGCGTCGCCGGGCCGGCGTAGAGCCCAGGCGCAGGCACGGGACCCGAGCGCCAGTCCGGCGGCGACCAGCAGCAGCAGGGCCCCCGTGGTGGCGCCCCAGCGCGTCAGCTCGCCCCGTGCTCCCGCCTGCACGGCGGCCACGACGGTGCGCGTGGGAGTCCGGGCCAGCAGGGTGTCGCCGAGGCCGGTCCGCACCGCGACCAGGGCCACCACCAGCAGCGCCAGACCGACGGCGGTGACGGACCGGCGGCCGGCGCGGGTCTGCCGCAGGCCGACGACGGTCCAGGCCAGTGCCTGTCCGAGGACCGTGAGGCAGGTGACGTAGGCGGCTGTGGTGAGCGCCGCCGGCAGGGCGTTCCCGCCCCGGGACAGGTACGCGGTCTCGGCCACGAGCACGAGCAGCTGCACGGCCCAGACGAGGTTGACCGGCGCCAGGCACAGCCCGCCGACGAACTGGGTCGACGGCCGCACCGGGAAGGCCACGAGCTGGTCGGGCGGGACCACCTCGTTGCCGCCACCCGCCGTCAGCGGGGCGATCACCGCCAGGACGCCGAAGCCCAGGAAGGCCTGGGGGGCCAGCTCCACGGCGGTGGCCAGAGCGGGCCCGGTGAGGCTTCCCGCACTGGTGGCGGCCGCGACCAGGAGCAGGCCGACCAGGACGAGCACGCCGGGCAGGACGATGCGCGGGCCGCGGCCACGCATCATCTGCCAGCGCAGGCCGAACAGCGCGCCCAGCTGGACCGACGTGGGGGTCGCCGTCGTCATCGCAGGACCGGGATCGGACGCAGGGCCGGTGTTCCCGGTGCCACTGGCGTTCCCGGTCTCACTGGATCAGCGCGCGGTAGCGGTCTCGACCGCCGTCGCCCTGCAGCTCCGACGCCGGGGCCGCCCCGACCACCCGCCCGCCCCGCAGGACGACGGCCTCCTCGCAGGCCTCGACGGCAAGGTGCAGCAGGTGGGTGCTGACCAGCACGGCCGCACCGGTGGCCCGGGCCCGGCGGACGACGTCGAGGGTGGCCTCCACCCCGAGGGGGTCGACGCCGTCGAACGGCTCGTCCAGCAGCAGCAGGCGGGGCTCGTGGAAGACCGCGAGCACCACCGACAGCCGCCGGCTCATGCCGTGCGAGAAGCCGGACGTGATCCGGTCGGCGGCTCCTTCGAGGTCGAAGGCCGCGAGCAGCTCACGGGCGCGGTCCTGCCAGCCGGTGCGCAGTCCCCGCAGGCGGGCGGCCAGCTGCAGGTGCTCCCAGGGCGTGGCCCGCGGGACCAGACCTCCGACGTCGGGGCAGTAGCCGACGACGGCCCGCACTCCCGCCGGGTCCTGCGCGGCGTCGATCCCGCCGATGCGGACGGTCCCGGACGACGGCGGCAGCACCCCCGCGAGTACGCGCATCGTGGTGCTCTTGCCGGCGCCGTTGCGGCCGACCAGGGCGACCGAGTGACCGGCGCCCACCGACAGGTCGAACCCCGCCACGGCCTGCACCGTGCCGAAGTGGACGACCAGGCCTTCGGCGTGCAGGACCGGTTCCATGACTGTGCTTCGGCAGCCGGAGCCGCCGGGTTCAGCGTCCGCCGGAGTAGAGCGCCTCGACGTCGTCGGAGAACTCCTTCAGCACGACCGAGCGCTTGAGCTTGAGCGACGGCGTGAGCTGCCCTCCCTCCTCGGTCCAGTCGACCGGGAGGATGGTGAAACTGCGGATCGCCTCGGCCTTGGACACGGCCTTGTTCGCGTCGTCGACGGCGCTCTGCACCTGCGGCCCGCACCTCGGGATCGTCCACCGCCTGCGCGAGGGTGAGCCCGCCCTTGCCCCTGCCGGCGGCCCAGGGGCCGAGGGCGTCCTCGTCGAGCGTGACGAGGCAGCCGATGAAGGGCTTCTGGTCGCCGACGACCATGCACTGGCTGACCAGGGCGTGGGCCCGTAGCCGGTCCTCCAGGACCGCGGGCGCCACGTTCTTGCCGCCCGCCGTGACGATCAGCTCCTTCTTGCGACCGGTGATGCGCAGATAGCCCTCGTCGTCGAGCTCCCCGAGGTCGCCGGACCGGAACCAGCCGTCCTGGAGCACCTCGGCGGTGGCGGCCTCGTTGTGCCAGTAGCCCGTGAACAGGTGCGGACCGCTCAGCAGGACCTCGCCGTCGTCGGCGATCCGGACGCCGACGCCGGGACCGGGGCGGCCCACCGTGCCGATCCGCAGGTGGTCCGGGGTGTTCATGGTGCTGGGCGCGCTGGTCTCGGTGAGGCCGTAGCCCTCGCAGATGGTCACGCCGATGCCGCGGAAGAAGTGGCCCAGGCGGGCCCCCAGCGGAGCGCCTCCGGAGAAGGCGTACTGCACCTTGCCCCCCATGGCCGCGCGCAGCTTGCTGTAGACCAGCCGGTCGAACAGGCCGTGACGCAGACGCAGCGGCAGGCTGGCGCCCCCGGCGTCGAGAGCCTCGCTGTAGGCGATGGCGGTGCGCTCGGCGGCGTCGAAGACCTTGCCCTTGCCGTCGCCGTGGGCCTTCTGCCGGGCGGAGTTGTAGACCTTCTCGAACACCCGGGGGACCGACAGGATGAACGTGGGCTGGAAGGTGCCGAAGTCGGCCAGCAGGTTCTTGATGTCGGAGGTGTGGCCCATCTTGACGCGCGTCTCGACGCAGGCCACCTGCACGAAGCGCGCGAACACGTGCGCGAGCGGCAGGAACAGCAGGGTCGAGCCGGCCGGCGAGAACAGCTGGGGGAGGACGGCCCCGGCCGAGCGGCCGACGCCCAGCAGGTTGCCGTGGGTGAGCTCGCACCCCTTCGGCCGGCCGGTCGTCCCGCTCGTGTAGATGATCGTGGCGAGGCTGTCGGTGGTGACGCCGGCCCGGCGCTCGGCCAGGGCGTCCTCGGGCTGGGTGCGGCCGGCGGTGGCGAGCTCCTCCAGGCCACCGGCGTCGATCTGCCAGGTGCCGACGAGGTCCGGCAGCGCACCGCGGACCTCGTCGAGCATCGCCTGGTGGGCGGCGCTCTCGACGATGACCGCGACGGCCCCGGAGTCGCCGAGGTTCCACTGCAGCTGCTCGGCCGAGCTCGTCTCGTAGACCGGGACCGTGACGGCGCCCGCCGTCCAGACCGCGTAGTCGACCAGCGTCCACTCGTAGCGGGTCTTGCTCATGAGCCCGACCCGGTCGCCGGCCTGCACGCCGGACGCGACGAGCCCGGCGGCCAGGGCGGAGACCTCGGTGGCGAACTCCTTCGCGGTGACGGGCGTCCACCGGCCGTCGACCCGTCGGGTGAAGACGACGTCGTCGGGTGCGGTCCGGGCGTTGGTGGTCACGGCGTCGGCGAGCGAGGTGTCGGGCGCGACCTCGATGGCGGCGTCGGAGGTGAACTCCTGCACGGGGGCTCCTGGAGGCGCGGTGGGGACGCGGGCAGCGACCGTCGGGCAACGTACCGCCGACCGGCCCGGGGCAACCCTTCAGCGGTGGCGCTCGCCTGCCGACACGTCCGGGGTGGGACCTGACCTCGCGAGCTCCGGCACGTCCCTGCGCTGCCCGTCCTGCGCCGCCGCGGTGCGGCCCGGAGCGCCCTGGTGCACCCAGTGCTACGCCTCGCTGCTGACGCCGGCGCCGGAGCCCCCGGCCCCCGAGGCGCCCCCCGGGCCGTCCGCCCCGGACGCCGCCGGGGCGGCCCGCTCGGCCGTGCTGCCGGCTCCACCCGTGCTTCCGGCTCCGGCGTGCTGCCGGCTCACCCGTGCTTCCGGCTCCGGCCGTGCCGGCCACCGCCGACGTCGCGACCTGGCCGTGCGCCACCTGCGGCGCGGCCAACGGCCTGGACCGCAGTGCCTGCGACGGGTGCGGCGCGGGCTTCCTCGCCGGCTTGCGCAGCGCCGACGAGCCGCTGCTGGTGCTGCCGGTCGTCGGTGACCTCGGGGCCCTCAGCCGCGGTCAGCGGCTGGCGCTGGCCGCCGGAGTGGTCCTGGCCGTGGTGCTGGTCACCGCGCTGCTGGGCTTCCTGCTGTCCTGACCGACCCGGTCCGGGGCCGCCCGGCCCGGCGGCGGTACTAGGGTCCGGAGCCTCGACAGCAGGAGGCGCACCGTGGCGGAACAGGCCAGCAGCAGCATCACCATCGACGCGCCCGCCGCGACGGTGCTGAGCGTCATCACCGACCTGCACGCCTATCCCGAGTGGACCGGTCAGATCAAGACCGCCGACGTGGTCGACACCTACCCGGACGGACGCGCCCGGCGGGCCACCTTCGGGCTGAACGCGAGCGGCTTCACCGACGAGTACACGCTGGACTACACCTACGGCGACGCACCTCGTCGCGTGGACGCTGGTCGAGCCCACCAAGGTGCAGAAGTCGCAGGTCGGGTCCTACGAGGTGGCCGAGGGTGCGGACGGGACCTCGGAGGTCACCTACCTGCTGACCCTCGAGCTCCGGATCCCGATGATCGGGCCGATGAAGCGCAAGGCCAGTGCGCGCATCATCGACACGGCGCTCAAGGAGCTCAAGAAGCGCGTGGAGTCGCTCGGGTAGCGTCGCCGGACGCCTGCCCGACCTGCCGGAGGAGACCCGTGCGCGTCCTGCTCTTCACCGGCAAGGGCGGAGTCGGCAAGACCACCGTCGCCGCCGCCACCGCTGCCCTGGCGGCGTCGCGGGGCCGCAAGGTGCTGGTCGTGAGCACCGACCCGGCGCACTCGCTGGCCGACGCGCTCGGCGTGCGGCTGGGAAGCGTTCCCACCGAGGTCGACCCGGGCCTGTACGGCCTCCAGGTGGACACCCAGGCGGCCTTCGAGTCGTCCTGGCGCGAGGTTCAGCGCTATCTGCAGGGCGTGCTGGAGCGGGCCGGCGTGGAGGCGCTGCAGGCCGAGGAGCTGACCGTGCTGCCCGGGGCCGAGGAGGTGCTCGCGCTGCTCGAGCTGCGGCGCCAGGTGACCACCGGCCCGTGGGACCTCGTGGTCGTGGACTGCGCCCCCACCGGGGAGACGCTGCGCCTGCTCGCCCTCCCCGAGGCCCTGCGCTGGTACGTGGAACGGGTCTTCCCCGCCCAGCGTCGGGCGCTGCGGGCCGTGCGGCCGCTGCTGCACCGGGTGGCCGGTCCGTCCGTGCCGCAGGACGACGTGTTCGACGCCGTGACGCGCCTGCACGCCGAGCTGGCGGAGGTCCGCCAGGTGCTCACCGCTCCCACCACCACCGTCCGCCTGGTGCTCACCCCGGAGGCCGTCGTCGTGGCCGAGGCCCGGCGCACGCTCACCAGCCTCGCGCTGTACGGCTACCGCGTCGACGGCCTCGTGGCCAACCGGGTCTTTCCCACGGGCAGCGAGGACCCCTGGGTGCAGGGGTGGGTGGCGGCGCAGGCGGCGCAGCTCGACGCCGTGCAGGCCGACGCCGGGGGCCTGCCCCTGGTGGTCTCGCCCTACCGCACGGGCGAGCCGGTGGGGGTGCCGGCGCTGCTGGAGCTCGGCCGGGACCTGCACGGCGACACCGACCCCGCGGACGAGCCCGGCCCCGCCGAGGACCTCGTGCGGGTCGACCGCACGACGGAGGGCTTCGTGCTCTCGCTCGCCCTGCCGCTGGCCCGCGGCGAGGACCTCGACCTGGCGCGCAGCGGTGACGAGCTGGTCGTCACCGTGGGGGGACACCGCCGCGTGCTCGCCCTGCCCAGCGCGCTGCGCCGGTGCGTCGTGGCCGGGGCCGTCCTCGACGACGGACGGCTCGACGTGCGGTTCGAGCCCGACCCGGACCTGTGGCCCGAGGCCCTGCTGGCGGGCCTGCGATGAGTGAGCAGCACCGCTCCGACCGGCTCGGCTCGGCCGCCGAGGAGGCGGTCCGGCTGCTGTCCGCCGCCGAGGGCTGGGCCCGCGACCGCGCCGCGCACCTGCTCGACGACGAGCACCTGGCCACCGGCTCCCCGGCCTGCACGACCTGCCCGCTGTGCCAGGCCGTCGGGACGCTGCGCCACGTCCGGCCCGAGACCGTCGACCATCTGCTCGATGCCGCCGCGTCGCTGGTGGCGGCCCTGAAGGTGGCGGTCGCCCCGCCCGACGCCGACCACCGGCCGCCCCCGCCCGGGGTGCAGCACATCGACGTGCGGGAGGCCCGACCGTGACCGGAACAGACGACACCCTCACCATCGGCGTCGACATCGGCGGCACCAAGGTGGCGGCCGGCGTCGTCGACGCCGAGGGCCGGATCCTGGCGCGGACCCGCCGGCCGACGCCGAGCGCCTCTCCCGCCGACGTCGAGGACGTCGTGGCCGCCTGCGTCGCGGAGCTGTCCGAGGACCGGTCGGTCGTGGCTGTCGGGATCGGCGCGGCGGGCTTCATCGACGCCGAGCGCAGCCGGGTGCTCGTGGCGCCCAACCTGGCGTGGAAGGACGAGCCCCTGCGCGAGGCCGTGGAGAAGCGCACCGGGCTGCCCTGCGTCGTGGAGAACGACGCGAACGCGGCGGCCTGGGGCGAGCACCGGTTCGGCGCCGGTCGCGGCGAGGACGACCTGGTCGTCGTCACGGTGGGCACCGGCATCGGCGGCGGCATCGTCCTGGACGGCCGCCTCTACCGCGGCCGGCACGGCATCGGCGCAGAGTTCGGTCACATGCAGATGGTCGAGGGCGGACGCCGGTGCGGCTGCGGGCAGCACGGCTGCTGGGAGCAGTACTGCAGCGGCCGGGCCCTGCTGCACGAGGCGCGGGAGATCGCCGACGTCCAGCGCGGCTACGGCCGCCGGCTGCTCGAGCTCGGCGACGGCCGGCCCGAGGGGATCGAGGCACGCGAGGTCACCCAGGCCGCGGGTGAGGGCGACCCCGCGGCGCTGGACTGCTTCCGCGAGATCGGCACCTGGCTGGGGCAGGGCCTGGCCGACCTCGCTGCCGTGCTCGACCCGGGCATGTTCGTCATCGGGGGTGGCGTCGCCGACGCCGGCGAGCTGCTGCTGGCTCCGGCGCGGGTGGCGTTCCGGGCACGCGTGACCGGCGGGGGATCGCGGCCCGTGGCCGACCTGCGGCTGGCCGAGCTCGGTAACGACGCGGGGCTCGTCGGCGCCGCCGACCTCGCCCGGCAGCGCTGAGCTCCCGATCCCGGTCCGGGTCCGCGACCGGTCACGGCGGACTAGTCGGGCAAACCGTCCGAACGGGCCATGGTCTTCCGGGGCTGGACGGCGCAGTCTTCTCACCATGACGAGCCGCTCCCAGACCGCAGCCCCCGCCGTCGACGCTCCCCGCGCGCTGGCGCCGACCTGCTGCTCACGCCCCATGAGCACCATCTCGGTGACCGACGCCGCCACCGAGCTGTCGCTGCTCTCGTGCTCGGCCTGCAGCCGGCACGCCTGGCTGCAGAACGGTGTGCTGCTGGACCGTGACGGGATGCTGGCGGCGGTCCGGCAGCGGCTGGCCGAGGCGCCCCGTCCGAAGGGCGGGCGTCCGAAGGGCAGCGGTCGCAAGGCGGCGCCGGCGGTGCCGAGCCCGCGGTCAGGAGCGGACGTGACCGACGTCGACCGGTCCCGCGAGATGCGCAGCATGCTGTCGGGGTTCCAGGTCCACGGTCAGTAGCTCTCCGGACCCCCGGCACGGTCCGCCCGACCCCGGGTCGCTCCCGGACCCGTCGCCGACCGTGCGGGTGGTGTCCTGGAACGTCCGCAGCCTGCGGGACGGCGCCCGCGGGGTGGCCGAGGCCCTGCGCTCCCTGGACGCGGACCTCGTCGTGCTGCAGGAGGCGCCGCGGTTGCTGGGCTGGCGGAGCTCCCGGGCGCTGCTGCGCGGCGTACCGGTCTGCGGCCCGCGACCCGGGACCGGGCCGAGGGGCTGGCCCTGCTGGTGGCTCCGCACGTGCAGGTGGGCCCGACGCGCACCGTCCTCATGCCGCGACGCCCCGGACTCCACCGGCGGGCGCTGGTCACCGCCGAGGTCACCGTCCGGGGCGGCACCCTCGTCCTCGCGGGCTCGCACCTCGACCTCGAGGCCACCGCCCGGCTGGACACCGCGCGGCGCATCCGGACGGCCCTGCCCCGCGGTCCGCTCGTGTTCGGCGCCGACGTCAACGAGCAGCCCGGGCGCCCCGCCTGGCAGGTGCTGGCCGAGGGGCTGCACGGTGGCAGTCCGGGTGCGACCTTCCCGGCGCACGCTCCCCGTCGCCGCATCGACCTGGTGCTCACCAGCCTGCCGCTGGTGCGGCTCGAGGTGGTCGACACCGGCGCCGCGAGCGATCACCTGGCCGTGCTCGCCGAGGTCGCCCTGCCCTGACGGCGGGCCCGGATCAGCGACGACGCTCGAGGCCCGCCCCGCCACATGTCGGGCTGACGCCGCCCGCTCCCTCGGCGATCCGACGCTCAGCCCTCCGGCACCAGCTCGCGTGCGAGCTGCTCGAGGAACAGGCCGATGTCGGTGACGATCCCGACGGCCTGCGAGGAGCCGCGGTCGGCGAGCTTGGTGACCGTGGCCGGGTTGATGTCGACGCAGACCAGCGGGACCGAGGCCGGGAGGATGTTGCCCGTGGCGATGCTGTGGAGCATGGTCGCCACCATGATGGCGAACCCGACGCCGGGCAGCCCGGCCCGCATGGCCCGCTGCCCCTCGATGACGTCGGTGTAGACGTCGGGCAGGGGGCCGTCGTCGCGGACCGAGCCGACGAGCACGAACTGCTTGTCCTGCCGGACCATCGCGTGCATGATCCCGCCGGTCAGCACGCCCTGCTCGACGGCGGCGCGGATCGACCCGGCCCGGCGGATCGTGTTGATGGCCCGGATGTGGTGCTCGTGCCCGTGCTCGACGCCCTTGCCATGGGCGAGGTCGACGCCGAGCGAGGTGCCGTAGAGCGCCGACTCGATGTCGTGGGTGGCCAGGGCGTTACCGGCGAACAGGACGTCGACGAAGCCGGCGTCGACCAGGCGGACCATCGCCGGCGCCGCCCCGGTGTGGACGATGCCGGGACCCCCGACCCAGAGCACCTTGAGCCCCTCGGCCTTGACCTCGCGCATCTGCTGAGCGATCTGCCGCACGAGCAGCCCCTGCGGCTTCTCCGAGGAGACCGCGCTGTTCATGAACCCGAACTCCTCCGTGGAGTGGTCCCGCGTGGGGAGCACCACCTTGACGCCGCCCGCCCCGCAGACCACCTGCATGCCGGCCTGCACGTCGCTCACCGGGATGGTGCGGACCCGGCCGTCGGCGACGACGAGCCCGCAGTCCATCTCCGGCTGCTCGACCGGAACCCAGGAGGCGCCCAGTCGCACCACGGTCTCGAGGTTGGTCGTGGAGTAGAAGTCCTCCGGGAACACCCCGTCGCGGTCGACCGTCCGCAGCACGGCCTCGCCCGGGTCGACCTGGTTGACGCCGTGGGTCTGCAGGCGCATGAGCAGCCGCTGCAGCGACTCCTCGTCGAGGTGCGACACGACGATCCGGGCGTAGGACTCGTCCTCGTGCGCCCGGCCGACGTCGAGGCGGTCGATCCGGTAGTCGCCGCCGTAGGACAGGACGTCGTCCAGGACGCTGGCGAGCACCCCGGTGTCCATCAGGTGGCCACGGGTCTCCAGGGTCTCGCTGACGGTCACGTGCTGCTCCTCGCGCTCTAGACGACGGCGCCGTCGTCCGGGCCGGTGTCGTGCGGGGGAGCATCCCGCACCCGCAGGACGAGCGAGGCGGCCCCCCCGCCGAGCAGGGCGATCCCGAGCAGGATGACGCCGGTGGTGGCGCCCTGCCCGAGCAGGCCCGGGGCGAACAGCAGCACCATGCCGAGGGCCACGAGGACGACGGACCCGGTGGCCCGCAGGCTGATCCACCCGGCGGGCGGGGGCGGGGGCGGCACGTAGTGGTCGTCGGGGACGACGACGTCGGGGTCGGGCTCGAGCGCATCGGGCTCCAGCCAGGCGGGCAGGCCGTCGTCGGCACGTCGGCGCGGGGCCCGGTCGACCGGCGGCGGCCGGTGGCGGGCGGCGTCGAGGTCCGGTGCGGGGTCGCCGTCCTCGGCCACCGGCCAGCGGGGCAGCCGGTCGTCGGGGCTGGCGTCGAAGCCGGCGACGATCTGCCGGAAGACCTCGTCGTCGTCGAGGGCGGCGGGGGTGGGCGTCCCCGGGCCGGTCGGCGGTGCGGCAGAGGGTGACGCGGGAGCCGGCGCGACCGGTGCCGGGGGCCCCTGTGCCGGGGGAGCCTGTGCCGGGGGGACCTGCGCCGAGGGGGGCGGTGCCGGCAGCGGCGGCGGGGGGAGCACGCGGCGCGCGGCGTGCTGCGGCACGGGGTGCACCAGCCCGAACGGGGTCTCGCCGCCGGGCGCCTCGGCCAGCAGCGCGGTGAGGTCGGCGAGCTCGGCGGTGACGACGTCGCGGGCCGCCTCGGCCTGCTCGGGGTCGACCCACAGCCGGTCCAGCGGCCGGTTGGGCAGCGCTGCGCGGGGCCACGGGTCACCGGCCGCACTGGCGGGCTCGACGTAGGCGGGGACGCCGGCCGAGGCCAGGCGGTCCAGCAGGCCCTCCGCCAGGCGCGGGTCGAGGTCGACCAGCGCACCCCAGTCGGCGGCCTGCAGTCCGTTGCCGCGGCGGCCCGCGGGGGTGTCGCTCATCGTCACGGGGCAGCGGCGGCGGCGTGCGTGCGGACGAAGTCGACCGAGCCGGCGAAGATCGTCGGAGCGTCGTTGTCGAGCGTGGCCACGTGGAAGCTGTCCTGCAGCACGACCTCGGCCACCTGGCGCCCGGCCAGCCCGTCCAGCAGCAGCCGGCCGCTCACGGGCTCGACGACGTGGTCCTGCGCACTGCGGTAGACCAGGACGGGGCAGGTGATCCGGCCGAGGTCGCGGTGCACGACCGGCCAGGCCCGCTGCAGGGAGTTGGCGGCCGCGAGGGGGAGCCGGTCGTAGGCGAGCTCGGTGACCCCGGGCTTCTTGATGTCGGAGGCGATGCCGGGCAGGGACGGCAGGACCCGGCTCAGCAGGGGGAGCAACCGGGCGTCGCGCCGCTCGGTGGCGAGCGCGGCGTTCACCAGGACGAGACCGGCCACCTCGGGGCCGCGCTCCTCGGCGAGCCGCAGGGACAGGGTGCCGCCCATCGACAGGCCCATCGCGAAGACCGTCTCGCACCGGCCGCGCAGCGCGTCGAAGGCCCGCTCGAGCTCGCCGTACCAGTCCGAGAACCGGGTCCGGTTCATGTCCTGCCACCGGGTGCCGTGCCCGGGCAGGCGGGGGGCGAGCACGCTCAGACCGGCGCCGGACAGGTGCTCGGCCCATGGCCGCATGCTCTGCGTCGTGCCGGTGAACCCGTGGCACAGCACCACCCCGACGGGACCGCCGGGCAGGTCGATCGGCTCGGCGCCGGGCAGGACGGCCACGGATGCTCCAGACGCTGGGGAGGGGGGTCTCGCGGGACGGCCATCGTCGCACGGCGGCGCGCCCCGGATCGAGCCCTGTCCGGGGCGCTGCGGGGCAGGCCCGTTGTGTCCGGGTTGCCTGGGCGCCTAGGGTCGTGCTCCGGCGTCGTCCTCGCGCCGCGTCCGGAAGGAGCAGCTCGGTGGGCTACTGGTTCATCAAGGCTGTCCTGGCTCCCCTGCTTCGGCTGTTCTTCCGCCCCAGCGCCGACGGCCTGGAGAACGTGCCGGCCACCGGAGCGGCCATCCTCGCCGGTAACCACAACAGCTTCCTCGACAACTTCATGATTCCGCTGGTGGTACCGCGCCGGGTCACCTACCTGGCCAAGAGCGACTACTTCACCGGCAAGGGCGTGAAGGGCCGGCTGCAGGCGTTCTTCTTCCGCAGCGCGGGCCAGATCCCGATCGATCGCTCCGGGGGAGCGGCGAGCGAGGCGGCTCTCGCCACCGGCCTACGCGTGCTGCAGGAGGGCGGCCTGCTCGCGCTCTACCCGGAGGGCACCCGCTCGCCCGACGGCCGCCTCTACCGCGGCAAGACGGGCGTGGCGCGCATGGCCCTGGAGGCCGGGGTTCCGGTCATCCCCGTCGGGCTCGTGGGGATGTTCGAGGTCCAGCCCCCCGGCCAGATGATGCCGAAGCCGCAGCGGGTGCGGATGACCTTCGGCAGGCCGCTCGACTTCAGCCGCTACGAGGGCATGGAGGACGACCGCTTCGTCCTGCGGTCCATCACCGACGAGATCATGTACGAGCTAATGCTGCTGTCCGGCCAGGAGTACGTCGACCAGTACGCGACGCAGGCGAAGGCCGAGATCGAGGACGCCCGGTCGGCGGCCCGCGAGGCCCTCGTCAGCGACGCTCCCGCGGGTCGCACCTCGGACCCGGTCCGACGAGCCAGCTGACCCCCGCTCCGCGGCCCTACGCCGAGCGGCTCGACCCGGCCCTGTGGCGGGCGACGGCGGCCGCCCGGGTGGCCTCCCTCGTCTACGCCGTGGCCTCCGGCCTGGTGGGACTGCGCGACGTCGCGCACCCGGTGGGGGTCCTGCTGCTGCTCGGGGCCATGGTCGCGTGGACCGTCGTGGTCACGCTCCTGCTCGAGCAGCCGTTGCGGCGCACCCGCACCCTGCTGGTCCTCGACCTGGCGATCGCCGCGGGGGCACTGCTGTCGGGCCGGTACCTGCAGGGCATCGCCCTGGTCGAGGTCGCCGAGGCGCCGAGCCTCACGGTCACCTGGGGGGCCATCCCGGTGATCGCCTGGGCCGTCCGGAGCGGTCCGGCCGGGGGCGGCGTCGCGGCCGGCGTCATGGTCGCCGCGACGCTGCTGTGGCGGGGTGAGGTCACCCGTGCGGCGATCGGCTCCAGCGTCCTGCTGCTGCTCATCGGCGTCGTCGTCGGCTACGTGGTGAGCCTGGCCCGCCAGGCGGAGTCCGCCTACGCCTGCGTGGTGCAGCGCGAGGCGGCCCAGGCCGAGCGCGAGCGACTGGCCCGGACCGTGCACGACGGGGTCCTGCAGACCCTGGCGCTGGTCAGCCGCCGCTCCACCGATCCGCAGCTCGCTTCCCTGGCGGCCGAGCAGGAGGGGGCGCTGCGCCGCCTGGTGAGCGGGCCGGCGGCGCCGGTACCCGTCGGTGACGTCGACCTGCGGACCCTGCTGGACTGGCCGGAGCTGGCGGCCCCGGCCGGCCCCGTCCCGCTGCCCGCGCACGCGGCGCACGAGCTGGCGGCGGCGGTGGCCTGCTGCCTGGACAACGTGCGGCAACACGCGGGCGGACGCGCCTGGGTCCTCGTTGAGGACGAGGGCGACGCCGTGCTGGTCACCGTGCGCGACGACGGACCGGGGATCGCCCCGGGCCGCCTGGAGCAGGCCGCCCGGGAGGGCCGGCTCGGCGTGGCACGCTCGGTGCGCGGCCGGGTGGAGGATCTCGGCGGCACCGTGCTGGTCACCAGCGCGCCCGGGCAGGGGACGGAGGTCGAGCTGCGTGTGCCCCGACCCTGAACCGCACCCTGAACCGCCGTCTGCAGCGCCGCCCTCAGCGGCGTCCCTGCGCGTGGTGGTCGCCGACGACCACCCGATCTGGCGCGAGGCGGTCGAGCGGGACCTCACCGCCGCCGGGTTCGACGTCGTCGGTGCCGCGGGCGACGGTGAGAAGGCGGTGCGGGTCTGCGCGGCGGTCCGGCCCGACGTGCTCGTGTGCGACCTGCAGATGCCCGGGCTCGGCGGTGTCGAGGTGACCCGGGCGGTGGCGCCGAGCGGGGTGCGGGTGCTGGTCCTGTCGGCCAGCGGCGAGCAGTCAGACGTGCTGGAGGCGGTCAAGGCGGGGGCGACCGGCTACCTGGTGAAGTCGGCCGGGGCTGCCGAGCTCGTCGACGCCGTCCGGCGCACGGCCGGTGGGGAGAGCGTGCTGTCGCCGGGTCTCGCGGGGCTGCTCCTCGGCGAGTACCGCCGCACGGCGCAGGACGACGGCGCGCCGCAGCTGACGCCGCGCGAGACCGAGGTGCTGCGCCTGGTGGCGAAGGGGCTGACGGCGCGGCAGGTCGCCGAACGGCTGGTGCTGTCCCACCGGACCGTCGAGAACCACGTGCAGAACACGCTCAGCAAGCTGCAGCTGCACAACCGGGCGCAGCTGGTGCGCTACGCGGTCGAGCAGGGCCTGACCGAGTAGCCGCGCCGAGCGGTCAGCGCAGGACCAGCGGGGCGCCGTTCGTCTCGCCGTTCGCGTCCCGGGCGCCCCCGGGGGCGACGACGGCGGCCGTGACGCCGGTCAGGTCGACCCGCCAGCGGCCGTCCTGCAGCTGCGCCGGGCGGACCGTCCTGCTCCCGTCGGCGGCGGTGACGGTCACCTCGACAGACGGTGACGTCGGCCGAGGTGGCCCACGGGCGGAACGCGCAGGTGCGGCAGATGGTCTGGCGCCCGTCGTCGGCGATCGTGCGGAACGCGGACCGGTAGCTGCGCGGGTAGGTCGAGGCGGCCGTGAAGGAGCCGTCGGGACGCGCGTCGGTGAGCTGCAGCCCGGTCCAGGGGGAGACCTCGAAGGAGGCGCTCTCCAGGTGGTAGCGGGCGTCGCTGCCGGTGGTGCGGCTGGTGCCGTCGACGACGAAGCGGTAGGTCCCGGTCGGTGTGGAGCCCAGGCGTGCCGGGAACGCGTCGTAGGCCTCGAAGCCGGCGGTCCACTGCCACTCCTGGCGGCCGGTCTCGGTGTCGGCCACGCCCTGCACGCCCTGCGGGAAGTGCACGAGGGTCTGCACCTCGCCGGTCATGTCGGCGAACGGCGTCCACACGCCGTCGACCAGGCGCTGGACGGTGGCGACCGGGTTGTCGACGGCGTTGGAGCCGCCTCGCCAGGTGAAGGTGGCGGCGTCGAAGCGCTGCACGTCGACCGGCTGCCGCACGGCCGCGACCGGGCCCACGTCGGCCGGCAGCGAGGCGCGCCAGACGTCGTAGGCCCGACCGGATGCGGTGCCGATGGCGAGGGCGGCGGCGGCCTGGCGGGCCTCGTCGGCCTGGGCCTGCCCGTCGTTGACCTCGGCGGCGACGGCCGGACCGCCCTTGAGCGCCCCGGCCATCCGCACCAGCCGGGTGACCATGTAGTCGGCCGTGTGCGGGCCGTACGTGGTGAGCGCCTTGCGGTAGGAGTCGCGGCTCATGTACTCGCGGTAGGAGACGGTGTAGCCGTTGTAGTCGCCGGCATGGCCCAGCGCGACGGGCAGGGCGAAGCCGCGGGCCGCCGGCAGCTCCTCATGGGTGAAGTTGCCCTTGATCGCGGCCGGGTCCGCGGGGTCGGTGTTGGCGTACGGCGCGTACGCCGGGTCGTCCCAACCCTTGGCGTCGTTCGCCACCTGGGCGACCATGCGGTCGTAGGCCGCCTTGGTGACCGGGCGGCCCTGGCAGGTGTACCCGCCGGGGGCGGGCGCGCAGACCGACGACCAGTCGAAGCCGAGCCACATGTCGCCGTCCCGGTCGTTGGCCCGGGTCTCCAGGTTCAGCACCAGGTCGACCTGCGCCTCGCAGGCGCACGAGGCCAGCAGCAGCTCGCCGAGGCGCATGACCTGCAGCTTGAGCCGGGTGTTCTCCTCGACGGCCGGGTAACCGGGCGCGGCGTAGTGGGCAGGCACGGGCAGCCCGTGCAGGGCCAGCCCGGCGGCGACCGGCGGGGTCCCGGCGCGCTCGCAGTCGGGCGCGACGCCGACGCCGGGGTTGCCGTCGAGCGTCGTGGCGCTGCGGCAGTTGCCCACCGTCGGGTAGGGCTGGCTGACCGGCCCCGGGGTCCAGCGGGTGACCAGCTGGACCGGGAACGTGCTGCTCCAGGGCACCGTCGCGTCGTCCTTCCCGGCGGCCCGCCAGCCCTGCACGACGGCGTCGGCCATCAGCCGGGCGCCGCGCTCCAGCTGCGCGTACCCGCTGTGCGCGAAGGCGCGCATCGTGCCGTCGGGCAGCGGGAAGAAGGTCTCGGCGCGCTCGTAGGGGCCCTCGGAGGAACCGACGTCGCCCTGGCTGAACACCAGTGGCGCACCGAGGTCGCGCTCGACGAAGCGCTCCAGCGGGGCGACGTAGTCGGCGGTGGTCAGCCCGTACCCGTCGAGCGACTCCGGGTGCTCGCCGAAGTTGATCCAGGCCGCGATCGGCGCGCCGTCGTCCAGGGCCTCCCAGCGCGCGACGACCAGGCCGGTGTCGCCGAACTCGCGCGGGTAGCCGGCGGGGGTGCCGTCGTCGGCCACGGCCGGGCCGACCACGTTGGCCTTCATGGCCGAGAACGGCACGGTGGTGGCGGCCATCCGGGCCGGCTGCAGGCGGGACGCGGCCTGTTCGATGGCGTCACGCATGGCGCGGGCCTGGTACTCGAACATGCGCTGGTCGAAGACGTCCTGGAACACGAACACGCCCGGCGAGGTGGTCGTGTAGTAGGGCGAGGAGTGGTCATGGGTGGCCGTGTAGAGGATGTCGGCGTACCCGACACCGCTGCCGCCCTCCTGGAGCAGCTGACCCACCCGTCGGATCAGCAGGTCCTGCGCGAGGTAGTTGTCGCTCTTGAGCAGCGCGACCCGCCGCCCGTCGGTGCCCTCGACGACCAGGGCGCGCACGGTCAACCGGCTGTGGGTGCCGTAGCTCTTCTCCTTGGCCCGGCTGTGCACCTGCGGGTCGATGTCGCCCCCGCTGCCGACGTTCTCCACCAGCGAGGTGTTCTCCGAGGCGTACTGGCCCGCGGCCGCGCCGGTGTTCCAGGTCGCGTCGGCGACGCCGTACCCGGCCCGGACCGTGGGGGCGTCCTGCCCGGCGTAGGTCGGCAGACCGACGGCGAGCAGAGCGAGGACGGCGAGCGGAAGCAGGAGACGGCGCACCGTGCAACGTTCGACGGAACTGCTCTCACTCCTGCCAGGACGACGCGCGTTCCACGGCCCGCAGCCAGCGGTCGTGCTGCCCGTCGTCACGGACGCCGCGGGTCGGCTCGTAGCGGGCGTCGAGCCGCCAGGTGTCGACCAGCTCGTCGCACGAACCCCAGACGCCGGTCCCGAGGCCGGCGAGGAAGGCGGCGCCCAGCGCCGTGGTCTCCAGGACCTCGGGGCGCTGCACCGGCACGCCCAGCTGGTCGGCCTGCGTCTGGCAGAGCAGGGCGTTCGCCGAGGCGCCGCCGTCGACCTGCAGCACCGGGACGCGGACCCCCGCCTCGCCGGTCATCGCGTCGACGACGTCGCGGACCTCGAAGGCGATGGCGTCGAGGGTGGCGCGGGCCAGGTGCGCCCGGGTCGTGCCCCGGGTGATCCCGAGGACGGTCCCGCGGGCGCCCGGGTCCCAGTGCGGGGCGCCGAGGCCGGTCAGGGCCGGGACGAAGACGACCCCGCCGCTGTCGGGCACCTGTCGGGCCAGCGCCTCCACCTCCTGCGCGCTGCCGATGACCTGCAGGCCGTCCCGCAGCCACTGGACGGCGGCGCCGGTGACGAAGACGGCACCCTCGAGGGCGTACTCGACCCGGCCGTCCGGGTGCATCCACGCGACGCTCGTCAGCAGGCGCTCAGACAGCACCGGGTTCGGGCCGGTGTTGACCAGCACGAACGAGCCCGTGCCGTAGGTGCACTTGCTGCGCCCCGGCGCGTAGCAGCCCTGGCCGAACAGCGCGGCCTGCTGGTCGCCGGCGATGCCGCTGATCGGCAGGTCGAGCCCGAGGAACGCCTCCGCGGAGGTACGGCCGATGTCGCCGTAGCTGGGCACCACCTCCGGCAGTGCCGACACCGGGACGCCGAACAGCGCGCAGAGCTCCTCGCTCCACTGCAGCCGGTGCAGGTCGTACAGCAGGGTCCGGCAGGCGTTGCTCGGCTCGGTGACGTGCCGGGCGCCCGCGGTGAGCCGCGCGACGAGGTAGGAGTCGACCGTGCCGACCGCGGTGGTGCCCTGCTGCACGCCGTGCCAGGCGGCCGGGTCGTGCTCGGCCAGCCAGGCCAGCTTGGTCGCGGTGAAGTACGGGTCCAGGCGCAGTCCGGTGAGCTCGGCGACCCGGCCTTCGTGGCCCGCCTCGCGCAGGCGGTCGCAGATCGAGGCGCTGCGCCGGTCCTGCCAGACGATCGCGCGCCGGGGCGCAGCCAGCGTGCGGCGGTCCCACAGCACCGCGGTCTCGCGCTGGTTGGTCAGCCCGACGCAGGTGGGGGAGTCGCCGGTCAGGGTGGTGAGGGCGCTGCGGCACGCGGCCAGCACCGCCTGCCAGATCTCCTCCGGCTCGTGCTCGACCCAGCCGGGCTGCGGGAAGTGCTGCGCGAACTCCTGGTAGCCCCGCGACAGCACCCGACCGGTCTCGCCGACCACGAGGGCGGTCACCCCCGTGGTGCCGGCGTCGATCGCCAGGACGCTCACCGGGTGCTCACGCCTCGCGCAGCTTCGCCAGGACCACCGGGTCGATCGCCCCCGCGACCATCCGCTCCTCGTAGTTCTCGACCCCGGCCCAGTCCTCCAGGGTGGCGTGGCCGAGCCGGTCGAGCCTGTCCTGGACCTCCTGTGCGAGATCTCCCGTGAGCGGGAGCAGGGTCTCGGGGTCGGGGCGGCCGAAGTACAGCTCGTGCAGGTCGAGCAGCCGCAGCAGCTCCGGCACGGGGTCGGACGCGTCGTCCACCCGCAGGTCGACCAGCACGTCGCTGCCGCCGCCGTAGCCGCCTCCCTCGCTGACGACGAGCAGCGCTGCGCTCTGCCGCCCTCGGCGGTCGCCGCCCGCACGGTCGGCCGCGAGCAGGGCGGTCGCCAGGCGGGTTGCCAGGGGCCCGGACGTCCCCTCGAAGGCGTCGGCGAGCGCGTCGACCACCTCGGGCCCGGTCAGGAGGTTGCCCTGGGCGGCCCAGCCCGGCCCGGTGCGCCCACCCGCCCACGCTCCGCAGCCCGGGCCGGTGTAGGTGGCGGACCGGCCCTCGCGATCGACCACGCCGGCCTGGCGCTGGTCGCGGCCGTCGTCGTCGGCGACGAGCCGGTCGAGGGTCTCCTGCGCCGACGATCCCGCGCGCAGCAGCGCGAGGCCGTCCGGGCGGTAGGCCAGGTTGGCAAAGGCCTGCGTGGCGATGGCGCCCACGCCGTGCTCGGCGCCGGGCACGGCCACCCCGACGGCGAGGAACTTGCTGGCGACGGCGACGCCCCACTGGCTGCCGTCGGCGCTACGGGCGACGAGGGAGAAGGTCATGGCCGGAACGTACAGACTGCAGACCGTGCGCTTCTTCTACGACTGCGAGTTCGGGCTCACCGCGCCGGAGGTGACGCTCGTGTCGATCGGGGTCGTCGCCGAGGACGGCCGCTCCTACTACGCCGTCCTGGACGACTGGGACCCCCTCGCCGTGCACCCGTGGGTGCGGGAGAACGTGCTGCCGCAGCTGCCCCCCGCGTCGGCCTGGCGCTCCCGGGCCCGGGTCCGCGAGGAGCTGCTGGCCTTCTTCGGCGACGACCCGGTGCTCTGGGCATGGTTCGGGGCGTACGACCACGTCGCCCTGTGCCAGCTCTGGGGTCAGATGCCCGAGCTGCCCCGGGTGCTGCCGCGGTTCACCCTGGACGTGCGCCAGCTCTGGGAGCACCTTGGCCGGCCGCCGCTGCCGAAGCAGCAGAGCGGCCTGCACGACGCCCTCGCCGACGCCCGGCACGTGCAGGTCCGGTGGGAGGCGCTGCAGGAGCGGGCCTACCGGCTCGGTCTGACCGTGTGACCAGGGCTCACCCTGGCCGCAGGACCTCGGCGACGACGTCGGCCACCCCGTCGTAGCCGAGGATGCGCGACCCGGCCCGGGACAGGTCCAGGACCCGGTCTCCCACGTAGGGGCCGCGGTCGTTGACCAGGCAGGTGATCGCCCGGCCCGCGCGGGTGACCCTGAGCAGGGTCCCAGGGGGAGCGTGCGCGAGGCGCAGGTGAGCCGCTCGGGGTCGTAGGGCGCGCCGGTCGCGGTGGGGCTGCCGACGAAGCCGGGTCCGTACCAGGACGCCTGCCCCGTCACGACTTCCCCGCCGGCGACGTAGCCCGTCGGGTAGCCGGCGCCGGCGGCCTCGGCAAGGGCGATCAGCGGGGCCTCGCGCTGCTGCGCGCGGCGGCTGCGGGCGGTCTGCGCCGGGGTGAGGCTGCGGGTGACCGACGCGCTGACCGCATCGAGCCGTCGGCCGACCGCCGCGAGGCGCTCCTGCTCGGCGACCGCCCGCGCCTGCTCGGCCACCGAGCGGGTCCGGTCCGCCAGGCGCGTGGCCGCCAGACGCCGGGCCGCCTCGGCCCGGGCCTGGACGAGCAGCAGCCGGGACCGGTCCTGGGCGGCGAGAGCTGCCAGGGCACGGGTGCGCAGCCCGGTCCGGAAGGCGTCACCCCGCGCCCGGAGCAGCCGCACCCGGGCGCTCTGCAGCGAGACGGCGTCCACCAGGTCGCGCTCGGCCCGCACCGCCGCGGACAGGCCTCGGCGCGCGGAGCGGGGCACGCCCGGCGAGCCGACCCGCACCACGAGCGAGGCCAGGGGGTCGGGTCCGCCGCGCATGTAGACCTGGCGCACGCGGGCGTCGAGCCCTGCCTGGGCGGCGTCGGTCTGCTGCGCGAGGTCCTCGAGCGCGGCACGCAGACCGCCGTCGCGGGCAGCTGCCCGGTCCAGCTCCAGCGCCAGGGCCGCGGCCCGATCGGTCGACGCGGCCAGGGCGGCGTCCAGAGCGGTCAGGTCGGCCGGGGCGCCCGGTCCGGTCGCTCCAGCGGCCGGCGCGGACAGCCCGAGCAGCCCGGCCGCGAGGGCCAGGGCGCACGGGAGCAGCACGGGACGCACCTGGCGTGGATCGGCCGGCGAGGGGCGGCGCTGTAGCCGCAGCCCTGCACCGGGTCTTCGGCACTCCGCGCCGTGGAGCCGGCCCGCCCGCCTGCCCTGGCTGCTGCGCCGTCGACCGTGATCCACTGCAGGCATGACCTGGACCGCGCCTGCCGTCGAGCGCCTGTGGCCGGACCGCATCGCCGACGAGCGCACGTGTCTGGAGCAGTGGCTCGAGTTCCATCGGAGCACGCTGCTGCGAGAAGTGCTCCGGGCTGACCGGTGAGCAGCTGGCCCGACGTCCCCTGCCGCCCTCGGGGCTCTCGCTGCTGGGCCTGGTGCGTCACATGACCGAGGTCGAGCGCTGGTGGATGCGCATGCATGCCGACGGTCAGGACCTGGCGTTCCCGCACGACCCCGACGGCATCGGCCTGGACTTCACCGAGGCCGGTGCGCCGGGGGCGCAGGACGACCTGGGCAGCTACCTGGCCGAGCTGGACGAGGCACGGGCGGCGCTCGAAGGGAAGAGCCTCGACCTGGTGGTGCCCAGCCGCGGTGACCACCCGGAGCAGACCCGGGACGTGCGCTGGATCTTCGTGCACATGATCGAGGAGTACGCGCGTCACAACGGTCACGCCGATCTGCTGCGTGAGGCGATCGACGGCCAGACCGGCGACTGAGGTCTGCGCGAGCCGTAGCGGTACGGTCCGCCCATGCGCATCGGAGTGCTCACCGGCGGCGGGGACTGCCCCGGCCTGAACGCGGTCATCCGGGCCGTCGTCCGCAAGGGCGTCGAGGTCCACGGGCATGAGTTCGTCGGGTTCCGTGATGGGTGGAAGGGTCCGCTCGAGGGTCTGACCATGCCGCTCGGCGTCGAGCAGACCCGCGGCATCCTCCCGCGCGGCGGCACCATCCTCGGCAGCAGCCGCACCAACGTCCTCAAGGTCGACGGCGGTGTCGAGCGGGTGCGCGACAACCTCGCGCGTGCCGGCGTCGACGCCCTGGTGGCCATCGGCGGTGAGGACACCCTCGGAGTCGCCACGAAGCTGGCCGAGGCGGGGCTGAACGTGGTGGGCGTGCCCAAGACCATCGACAACGACCTCGGTGCCACCGACTACACCTTCGGCTTCGACACCGCCGTCGGCATCGCCACGGAGGCGATCGACCGGCTGCACACGACGGCGGAGAGCCACCACCGCGCGCTGGTGGTCGAGGTCATGGGCCGGCACGCCGGCTGGATCGCCCTGCACAGCGGCCTCGCGGGTGGAGCGAACGTCATCCTCATTCCGGAGCGGCCCTTCGACCTCGACGCCGTGGTGGCCCACGTGGAGAGCCGCTTCGAGAAGCAGTACGCGCCGATCCTGGTCGTGTCGGAGGGCGCTGTCCCCAAGGACGGCCAGGAAGCGCTGGTCAGCTCCGAGCGCGACGCCTTCGGCCATGTCCGGCTCGGAGGCATCGCGACCTGGCTGTCCGCCCAGATCGAGGAGCGCACTGGCAAGGAGGCGCGCTCGATCGTGCTCGGCCACATCCAGCGCGGGGGCAGCCCGACGGCGTACGACCGCGTGCTGGCCACCCGGTTCGGCCTGCACGCGGCCGACGCCGTGCACGAGGGCGACAGCGGGGTGATGGTCGCGCTGCAGGGGACCGACATCGTGCGCGTCCCGCTGCAGGACGCCACCCGCGAGCTCAAGACGGTGCCGCTCGAGCGGTACGCCGAGGCCGAGGTCTTCTTCGGCTGACGGGTCACAGGGGTGGCCCGCCCGCTGGTGGCTCGCTGAGCCAGCCCCGGGGACCGATCCGTCTGCCGTCGGTGAGCAGCAGCGCGCGTTGACGATCGTGAAGCATGTGATGGCAGCTCACGCAGAGCAGCACCTGGTTGCTCATCGTGGTCACGCCCCCGAGGGCGAAGGGGACGACGTGGTGCGGGACGCAGCTGCCGGCGGGGCGGCCGCAACCGGAGCGTTGGCAGCGGTAGCCGGCGCGGTGCTCGAGCGCTCGGCGCTCACGCCGGGAGGCCCTACGGCTGGTCGGGCTGCTGTCGAGCGGGGAACGGAGCGGGCTGAGCACGAGCCGGGCCAGGACTGAGCTGCAGGCGAGGGCGCTGAGCGTGCGAGGTCCGAGAGGCAGACCGCCGCGGGAGCGGGTGCTCCAGGCCGGACGGGCAGTCGGGGTCTCGGGCGATCGCGTCGCCCGGGCGTCCGTGCCGCGGAACAGGTCGTCCAGCGCGTCGTCCGGGGCCGCCCGGTGGGGCGCTGCCTCGTGGGCCTGGGCCAGGTCGTCGACGGTCGTGACGACGACCAGCACGGTGCTGCCGGGGACGCCGTCGTCGTCGACGTCGCGGGCGGCGGCATCGGTGAGCAGGGCGGTGAGGGCAGCCATGAGCAGCTGCGGGCCCGTACGGGTCTCGTCGGTGCTGCGCAGGCTCTCGGCCTTGGCGGCGAGGACGTCGCGGGCGAGCTCGCCGGTGAGAGCGTCGGTGGTGCCGTCCCAGCGCGTGGTCGAGCCGACGTCGACGAGACGGAGCTCGGCCGCGTCGCGTGCGTCGGCCAGGTCGCTGTCGTTCACGTCCGGAGCGAGGGCACCGAGCAGCTCGTCGACCTTGGCGCGAAGATCACGCAGGTCGACCAGCTGGCCGAGGGCGACCAGGGCGTGGCCGAGCTCGCCATCCTGCAGCCGGCACGGCAGGGCCTGCCAGGCCCGCACGAGCAGCAGCGCGGCCTCGAGCTCCAGGGCGCCTGCGGCGACCGCGTCGGCCAGACCGGGCACGAGCGCGAGGCGTCGGGACACACCCGTGTCGCGACGGGCCTGCCAGGCCGGGACGCCGGCGGCCTCAGCGAGAAGATCGGCCGGGTTGCGGGCGCCGTGGGCCTGCGCGTCCACCCGACCCAGGTCGCGCAGGAACACCCCACGGAGCTCGGCCGAGGCGTGCGCGAGCGCGGACAGCCGTTCGACCTCCTGGCCCGCAGGCGCCGGCGTCGACCGCACGGCCTCGACAGCCTCGAGCAGCGCGGTCAGCGGCAGGTCGGCCACCGCCTCGACCGTCACGTCGTCCACCTCCCTTGCCGCCGTTGTTCGAACATCTGTTCGAACGTCTGTTCGACATTCTGGCAGAGGGGTCCGACAGTTTCGGCCCCGAAGGGTGGGCTCCTGGGTCAGCCGAGTGCCGACGCAAGCTTTCGATAGCCGGGGTGAAGTGCCCGCCAACGCGCTTGCGCGTCGCAGCGTCCATGTCCAGCGAGGAAGGCGGCCAGGTCCTCGACGAGAACCTGGTCACCCGCTCCGTAGGCGGCGAGGTGCTCCAGCGGCAAGCCCCGGTCTTCGAAGGCGACCATGGTCTGGACGCCTTCTACCGCGAGCGACACGTCGATGACGCAGTCGGGTTCGCCGGCCGAGCTTGTCCTGACGCGCAACCGCTCGTCGCGGGTACAGCACTCCACAAGGGCGGTGCCCTCCCAGCCGGTGGCGAAGAAGTGGGCCTGGAACCGCTCGCCGATGCCGAAGCCGCCCGTCATGTGCCCGAGCCATCGACCAAGAGATTCGGGGCGGGTCAAGGCTGACCAGACCCTCCCGACCGTGCTGTCGAACCGGCATTCGAGCCGGACGGTTCCGACGCCGTCGGCCGACATCAGGCTCCCGTGGACCAGTGCGTCGGCGGGTACGCGGTCTGTCACGTCATGCTCCCCTGGATTCGAGTGCGGCGATGGACGGGCCGGCGTCGAACCCCAACCAGCGTAGAGACAGGCGCAGACATCAGGGCGTCGCCCGGGATGGACACGATGTGCGCGGGCAACACCGCCTACCCGTCTCAGATAGTGGGACAACCGTCCCAGGACTACGCTGACTGCTGTGACTGCCGTCGTCGAGTCCTGGCGTGACCTGCCCGCCGCCCAGCAGCCCAACTGGCCCGACGCCGCCGCCCTGGCCGACGTCGCCACGGTCCTGGCCGAGGTGCCGCCGCTGGTGCAGCCCCAGGAGTGCGACACCCTGAAGACCCGCCTGGCGGCCGTCGCCCGGGGCGAGGCGTTCCTGCTGCAGGGGGGCGACTGCGCCGAGACCTTCTCGGCCAACACCAGCGAGAAGATCCGCGGCACCGTGCGGACGCTGCTGCAGATGGCCGTCGTGCTCACCTACGGTGCGTCCCTGCCCGTGGTGAAGGTCGGCCGGATGGCCGGGCAGTACGCCAAGCCGCGCAGCGCCGACACCGAGGCCGATGGCCGCCCCAGCTACCGCGGTGACGCCGTCAACGACCTGCACGGCGACCGGACCCCGGACCCGAGCCGCCTCGTCCGGGCCTACGCCAACAGCGCCGCCACGCTGAACTTCATGCGCGCGATGGCGACCGACGGCTCGGCCGAGCTGTCGGCCGTGCACGAGTGGAACCGCGACTTCGTCAAGGGCAGCCCGGCCGGTTCGCGTTACGAGGCGCTGGCCACGGACATCGACCGCGCGCTGGCCTTCATGCGGGCCTGCGGCCTCGACCTGGCCGGGATGCCCGCCACGCACGGCGTCGAGCTCTACAGCAGCCACGAGGCGCTGCTGCTGGAGTACGAGGGCGCGCTCACCCGCCGCGACGACGTCAGCGGGCGTCCCTACGGCCTGTCCGGTCACCTTCTGTGGGTCGGTGAGCGCACCCGCGGCCTGGACGGCGCGCACATCGAGCTGCTCAGCCGCATCGCCAACCCGATCGGCCTCAAGCTCGGCCCGACGACCACGCCGCAGGCCGCCCTCGAGCTCGTCGAGCGCCTGGACCCCGACGGCGAGCCCGGCCGCCTGACCGTCATCAGCCGCATGGGGGCGGGCCGGGTCCGCGACGTCCTTCCCGGCATCGTCTCGGCGGTCGAGTCCGCCCGGGGCAGGGGGAGCGTGGTCTGGACCTGCGACCCGATGCACGGCAACACCACCGAGACCAGCAACGGCTACAAGACGCGCCACTTCGACCACGTCATGGACGAGGTGAAGGGCTTCTTCGACGTCCACGCCTCGCTCGGCACCCACCCCGGTGGTGTCCATGTGGAGCTGACCGGCGAGGACGTCACCGAGTGCCTGGGCGGCGCGTACGACCTCACCGACGCCGACCTCGCCGGCCGGTACGAGACGGCCTGCGACCCGCGCCTGAACACCGGACAGTCGCTCGAGCTGGCCTTCCTGGTGGCCGAGATGCTGCAGCAGCGGCGCAGTGCGGCCACGCCGGTGCTGCCCGGAGCCTGACCCGGCCCGGCCCGCGGCCCGACCGGAACGGCGAGCTCAGCCGGTGGCGGTGTAGGAGGCCGAGGTCTGGGACGCCCCGTCGGCGGCCTGCACCGAGTGCTCGCCCGGCAGGTTCTGCGGGTCCTGCGCCGCGAGGGTCGCGGTGAACCGGCCGCGCAGGTCGGGCACGGCGGTGGCCGACGATCCCGTCGGAGCGCCCACCGGGTCGAGGTAGGTCAGCGTCACCTGCTGGCCGGGGGTCCAACCGGTGCCGCTGACGGTCAGCGTCTGGCCGTTCGGCCCGCTGGACGGGTCCAGCGTGATGCCGAGGGTGTCGTCCGCGGCCTCCGGCGACGGTGACGGCGAGGGCTCCGGTGGGGGGGCGGGCGCCGTCGTGCGGGGGGCCACGGTGAACACCCGGGTCTCGGCCGGCGGCGGCGTCCGGGCGCGCTGCACCTGGTCGGCCGGCGGCGCGGGCACCGTGGGGGCGGGGACCGCGGTGACCGGCGTGGAGAGCTCGCCGGCGGCCAGCGCCGGGTCGATCCCGCCGGGGCTGCGCACCAGCAGCAGCCCGAGCCCCAGGCCGAGCGCGGTGGCCAGCACCAGCCCGAGCAGGGCGCCGAGCGGCGTGAGCAGCCGGCGGGGGAGGTCGTCCTCGTCGTCCTCCACGTCGGGCACCACGGCCAGGGAGGCGGCCGACGGCAGCAGCCGCGCGGCAGCGCGTCCGACGCTGGCCAGCAGGGCCTCCCGGTCGGACTCCGACAGCGCGACGACCACCAGCCCGGTGAGCAGGCGGTGGGCGTAGTCCTGCGCCTCGACGACCGCGCGGCAGCCGGTGCAGGCCTGGGCGTGCCGTCGCGCGGTCGCGTCGCGCGCCGCGACCGGTCCGCCCTCGGCCAGCCGGGCGAGGGCGGCCGGCTCGGTGACGTGGGCCGCCAGCCGGTGGACGGGCTGGTCGTCGATGGCGGGCAGGAAGCGCAGGCGGGCCGTGCCGACCAGGGCCATCGCGCCGTCGGCGTCGGTGCGCAGGACCGTGCCCACCGACTCGGCGGGCAGGTCGTAGGAGTCGCGCAGCAGCAGGGCGAGACGCTCGGCCTCGGGCCGGGAGTCCAGGGCCGTGCTGAGCAGCTCCTGGTCGCGGTCACCGGCCAGGACCCCCTCGCCGGTGGGGACCTCGGCGTCGGTGTGGGCGTGCGCGGCCAGCTCTCGGGCGCGGGCGAACCAGGACCCGAGTGGGTCGTCCAGGCGACCGCTCGCCGCGGCGTCGACCAGGTCGAGCGCACTGACCTCGACCACGTCGGCGGAGGCGGCCGGGCTGCATCCGAGGCGGCGGACGGCGTCGTGCACCCGGTCGGCGTGCACGCGCACGACCGCCATGAGCCGCTCCGCCGACACCTGCTCCTGCACGGGTCCGAGCCTACGGGGAGGGCAGGCCAGACTGGGGTGGTGACCGACCTCGTGGACCTGCGCAGCGACACCCTGACCCGCCCCACCCGAGCGATGCGCCGGGCGATGGCCGACGCCGAGGTGGGCGACGACGTCTACGGCGAGGACCCCACGGTCCGTGCCCTGGAGGAGCACGTCGCCGCGTTGTTCGGCCACGAGGCTGCCGTCTTCGTGCCGAGCGGCACGATGGGCAACCAGATCTGCCTGCAGCTGGTGGTGCCTCCGGCAGGAGAGCTGCTGTGCGGGAGCGAGGACCACGTGGTCACCTACGAGCACGGGGCGGCCGCGCTCCACGGCGGCATCCAGAGCCGTACGGTCGCGGGCCCGGTGTCGGCGGCGGCCATCGAGGAGCAGCTGCGACCCGCCGGCTGGGGGACGGTCGCGACGTCGGCGGTCAGCGTGGAGCAGACCCACAACCGGGGCGGCGGCACGGTCGTGCCGCTGCCGGTGCTGCGCGAGGTGCGCGCCCTGGTCACGGGCCACGGCGTCGCGCTGCACTGCGACGGGGCGCGCATCTGGAACGCCGCGGTCGCGTCCGGGACGGTTCTGTCGAACTACGGGGCGCTGTTCGACACCCTGTCGGTCTGCCTCAGCAAGGGCCTCGGCGCCCCGATCGGCTCCGTGGTCGTCTGCAGCAGCGCCGACGCCGACCGGGCACGGGTCGTGCGCAAGCGGCTCGGCGGCGGCATGCGGCAGGCAGGGGTGGTGGCGGCCGCGGGGCTGCACGCGCTGCACCACCATGTGGAACGGCTGGCCGAGGACCACCGGCGGGCCGCCGTGATCGGCTCACTGCTGGGCGTGCCGACCGAGACCAACATCGTGCCCGTCGAGGTCCCGGACGCCCTGGTCCTGGTGCGGGACGCCCGCGAGCAGGGCGTGCTGCTGTCGGTCGTGGGGCCGACGCGGGTGCGCCTGGTGACCCACCTCGACGTCGACGACGCCGGCGCGCGCCGGGCAGGCGAGGTCGTCGCCCGGCTGCTCGGTCGCTGAGACTCGGCGCCGGGCGCCGGGCGCCGGGCGCCGGGCGCGGCTGAGACGCCGAGCGCCCGGCCCCTCGGGAGGAGGGACCGGGCGCGGGAGGGCGGGTCGGGTCAGGCGTGGTGGGACGCGACCAGGGCCGAGGCCGCCGAAGGGGCGGCCGCCGACTCACCGAACACCTTGCCGGGCAGGCACCGCATCCGGTAACCGGTGAGGTCGATCCGGGTGCGGGCGAGCAGTGCCGTGGCGGCCTCGGTGGCGTTCATCCACACGCCGGGGCTGGTGCCGGCGCTGACCTTCTTCGGGTCGAACGCGTACACGTCCAGGCCCCGGTTCTGGTCGTTGCCGTAGAGGTAGAAGCTGCCGTCGGGGGCCACCTCGTTGGTCTTGACGGCCCAGGTGTCGCTGTTGGCGAAGCGGCGGAAGCCGACCTCCTTCATGCCGACCCCGTTGCCTCCGAGGGCGACGCCGACCAGGCCGGTCAGGTCCACGACGCGCACGCCGCCGTCGTAGTAGGCGATGGTCATGGTCTTGTTGCCGGGGTTGACCTGGAACACGTGCGCGGTGCAGGTGCCGAGCGTCGCGGTGGTGACCCGCGCCTCGTCGATGTTCCAGTAACCGACCTTGACCGGGGTGACCTCGAGGTCTCCGGTGATGTCGTAGACGTGCACGCCCCCGTTCGGGCACTGTCCGGTGCCCGTGGCCCCGGCGAACTCGTCCTCGATGATGAGGAAGTCGCGGGTGCCGAGGATGGGGTCGGTCATGGTCAGCGGGGTCGCCTGGTGCACCACGTTGATGGTCGGGTCGACGATCGTCGACACCAGGGTCGGGTGCGCCGGGTCCTCGGTGTTGATGATGGCCGTCTGCGACAGGGCCGCCGAGTACGCGCGCTTGCCGTCGGCGCTGAAGATGATGTCGTGCGACTCCGAGCCCAGGCTGGTCGGGACCGGCGGCAGGGCGAAGTCGGGCAGGTGCTTGGGCGCCGCGAAGTTGCTGATGTCGTAGATCTCGATGGCGGTGCCCGGCACCGAGGTGATGAGGTCACTGTTGGAGTTGTAGAGGAAGTTGCCGCTCGGGTGGATCGAGTGGTTGTGCGACCCCTTGGGGAACGGCACGTACGACACCGTCTTGACCTTGCTCTTCAGCGCGGTCAGCGAGGTGCCGGGCAGGCCGACGTCGGTGACGTCGGCGATGAAGGTGCCGAAGGAGGGGGTCTTGTTGCCGTTGAGCGCCTTGGCCTCGGCGAAGCACTTGCTCGACGCGCGGTTGCCGTAGCCGTCGTCCCAGGTGAACCCGGCGAACGTGCGGGTCTCGCCGGCGACCTCCCGGGTGAAGACCTGCACGTCGCCCTGCGAGATGCCGCAGTCGTAGACCGCCGCCGTCGTGGGGTGCGTGGGGTCGGACACGTCGACGATCTGCAGGCCGTTCTGGTACGAGCCGGCCAGGGCGTACTTGACGCCCTTGATGGTCGCGAACTCGATGTCGGTGCCGGCGCTCGCCGCGGTCGAGCTGGCGCGGTTGGTGTGCGGCAGGGTGACCACGGGGGTGAGCGAGTCGGTGCCGGTGCTCGTGTCGGCCGCCGAGGCGGACGGCAGCAGCGGACTGGCGAGGGCGAGCACCGCGAGGGCGGCGAGAGTGGGGCGCAGACGCACGGGGGTCTCCTGGGCTAGGTCGGCTGCCGGGGAACTTCGCCGTGGCTGTCCGGGTTCCTGCCGTGTGTCCGCAACTGCCCGGGAAACGGCTGATGCCGACGCCCCGGGTGCGGGACGCCGGCATCGGCCGGACGGTGTCTCCTAGAGCGCGTGGTGGGGCAGCGTGGTGAGCAGGCCCGTGTCGCCGGAGGGGTTCGCGCACCAGGCGCCGTCGGTGAAGGTGGTGGCGCCGACCCGGGTGATGCCGTACTGCTTCTGCAGGGCGGTGCGGGTGTCGGTGGGGCCGAACGCGGTGTCGTACTCGTAGACGTCCAGGCCGCGGTTGAGGTCGTTGGCGAACAGGAAGCGCGAGTCCTTGTACTGCTTCGCGCTCCAGGTGTCGGCGTCGACGGGCGTGAACGAGGCGAGCTCGGTCGGCACGCCGATCCGGGTGGTCGTGTCGATGATCCGGACACCCGCGGCGTAGCCGGCGTTGGAGAAGGTCTTGCCGGTGGGGCCGTAGTCGAGCACGTGCGCGGTGCAGGTGAGGACGCCCTTGCTGTTGTTGACGGTCGACAGCGCGGAGTTGCCCGGGTTGAAGGCGTAGAAGCCGGTCTTGACCGGCACCATCTCGTTGGTGATGTCGTAGACGTGCACCCCACCGGCGTTGCAGACGCCGTTCGCGGCCGCACCGGCCTGCTCGTCGGTCACGTAGAGGTGGGTCTCGTCGGGGGTGATGTCGGCGCCGTGGCTGATGTTGACGGCCGGGTCGACGATCCGGGTGAGGATGCTCGGCGCGGCCGGCTTGCTGGTGTCGAGGATGAGCGTCTCGGTGAGGGCGGCGCCGTACCCGCGGGTGCCGGCCTTGTTGAAGCTGACGTCGTGGTTCGGACAGGCCGGTGGGCAGCGGGAGGGTGAAGACCTCCTTCATGGCGCCGAGGTCACGGATGTCGACGACGTTGATCCGCCCCGTCATCTCCCCGGCCGGGCGGCCGGTGGCCGGCACGAGCTCGGAGTCCGACACGTAGAGGTAGTCGCCGCTGGGGTGGAGCGTGGTGTTGTGCGCGCCCAGGCCGATCGGCACGAAGCCGACCGGCGTCGGCTTGGCGGGGTCGGTGATGTCGATCGCGAGCACCCCGAGGGCGGGGGCGACGCCGCCGGGCTTGATCTGGCTGAAGCACTTGTCCGCCTTCACGCCACCGTCGACGCCCATGAACACGAACGTCCGCTCGCCCCGCTTGAGCACCTGCACGTCGTTCTGCGTGACGTTGCACGACAGCGAGCCGGTCACCACCGGCGCCTTCGGGTTGGTGATGTCGATCAGGCGCAGGAAGCCCAGACCGCCGTGGGCGTTCTCCGACGGCGCGACGGCGAAGTCGCGGTCGACGCCGTTGACCTGCAGGGTGGCGAACTCCAGGTCGGTGCCGCCGGTGTAGCTGACGTTCGCGACCGGCTTGAGGTTCGTGCCGGTGCCCTGAGCCAGGGCGGAGGCGGCCGGCGCGGGGGCGGCGGACGGCGAGGAGGGCGCGGCGTAGGCGGCGAGCGGGGTCGCGAGGGCGACGGCGAGCAGGACGGGAAGGGCAGGGCGCAGACGCACAGGGGTCTCCAGAGGTCGGTCGGCTGGCTCCTCCTTTCGTCCTGTTCGCCCTGACTCCTGCTAACGCAGCGTGAGTGTTCGCCCGACGACGGGCGGGAGGTCACGGCAGGCGGCCGCGAGGGCGTCGAGGTCGTCGCCGTAGAGCGCCTGCGGGCCGTCGCAGAGTGCCGCCGTGGGGTCGGGGTGCACGTCGACGATCACGGCGTCGGCGCCGACGGCGATGGCCGCGCGGGTCAGCGGCACGACGAGGTCGCGCTTGCCGCCGGAGTGGGACGGGTCCACGACCACAGGCAGGTGGGAGAGCCCGTGCAGCACCGGGACGGCGCTGATGTCCAGGGTGTTGCGGGTGCCGGTCTCGTAGGTGCGGATGCCCCGCTCGCACAGCACGATGTCGAGGTTGCCGCGCTGCGCGACGTACTCCGCGGCCATGAGCCACTCCTCGTAGGTGGCGGTCATCCCGCGCTTGAGCATCACCGGCCGGCCGGCCGCACCCACGGCCTGCAGCAGCGCGAAGTTCTGCATGTTCCGCGTCCCGACCTGGAGCATGTCGGCCCACTCGGCCACGAGCGGGACGTCGGCCGGGTCCACCACCTCGGTCACGACGGGCATCCCGGTCTCCTTCCGGACCTCGGCGAGGATCTCGAGCCCGCGGGCGCCGAGGCCCTGGAAGGCGTACGGCGAGGTGCGGGGCTTGTACGCCCCGCCGCGCAGCAGGGTGGCGCCCGCGGCCTGGGCCATCCGCGCGGCGGCCAGGGTCTGCTCCGGCGTCTCGACGGCGCACGGCCCCGCGATGAGCGTGAAGGTGTCCGGGCCGATCGGAACGGCCTTCGTGTCCCGGCCGCCCACCATGACGGTGGTCGACGTGGGGTGGTTCTCCCGGCTGACCAGCTTGTAGGGCTTGCTGACCCGGACGACCTCGCCGACGCCGGGCATCGCCCGCAGGTTCAGCCCCTGGAAGGCCACGACGTCGCCGACCAGGCCGATGATCGTGCGCTCGACGCCGCGGCTGATGAACGCCGACCCGCCGGCCCCCTCGACCCGGGCGACGACGGCGTCGACCTCGGCGGGGGAGGCACCTGTGCGCATGACGACGACCAACGGGACCACTCCTCGTGGCTAGGAACGGCGCGAGCCCCGGACCGTGTGGTCCGGGGCTCGCGGTGGGGGCTGAGGTGTGCGGGTCAGCACCCCGACCGGGAGACCCGGGCGGGGAACACGTACCAGGAGCGCTGCACGGCCAGGACCCTACCCCCGGGACGGCCCGCGCCAGGCCGGGGGAGACACTGAACGCGTGACCTCGCCCCTGGACCGGCTCGGAGCCCGCAGGCGCGCCGCCGGCCGCGAGGACCGGTTGCCGCCGGGGCAGTACCTCCCCCGGGGGTGGCCGGTCCTGCACTACGGCCCGGTGCCGAAGTGGAAGCCCGACACCTGGGACTTCCGGGTCTTCGGCGAGACCGCGAGCGGCGAGGTCGCCCGCTGGACCTGGCCGCAGTTCGGCGAGCTCCCGCGCTCCGAGGTGGCGGCCGACTTCCACTGCGTCACCAAGTTCTCGGTGCTGGACAACCCCTGGACGGGGGTCAGCACCCGGAGCCTGCTGCAGCTGGCCCCGCCGGCGCCCGAGGTCCGGCACGTGCTCGTCTGGGCGGAGTACGGCTACAGCGCCAACATGACCCTCGAGGACTTCTCGTCGGCGTCGGCCCTGTTCGTCACGCATCGCGACGGTGAGCCGCTGAGCGCCGAGCACGGCTTCCCGCTGCGGCTGGTCGTGCCGCACCTGTACGCGTGGAAGGGGCCGAAGTGGGCCCGCGGCGTCGAGTACCTGACCGAGGACCGCCGGGGCTTCTGGGAGGAGCGCGGCTACCACAACGGGGCCGACCCCTGGCAGGAGCAGCGCTACTCCTACCAGGAGTAGCCGGTCGCTACGGGTGGGTCGCCCCGACGAGGTCGACCCGCACGTCCGGCGTTCCGGCGCTGATGTAGACCGAGACGGCGCGGTTGGCCGGGAGGTCGACGACCACCAGTCCCGTGGTCGTGCGGCCGGGCACCAGCCGCAGCGACGCGAGATCGGGGCGGGCCCCGCCCGGCCACACGGTCAGGTAGCCGGCCGACGTCGCGCCGTAGGCGGTCACCTGCAGCACGGCCTGGCGGGCGGTGGCCGGGAGCCGTCCGGCGGTGCGCACGATCACCACCTGCCCGGGCCGGGTGGCCATCGCGGCGCGCGTGTCGACCAGCGTCGCCGGCGGCACCGGGTAGGTGCGGCTGCCTGCGGTCCCCGCGGACACCCCGACGAGGTCGACGACGGCGTGGGCCGCGCCCGCGGTGGTCGCGAGGGCGAGCGTGCCGTCCGGCGCGACCTCGGCCAGGACGGTGGTGGTCAGGGTGCGCCCCGGCTCGGCGGGGGCGCCCCCGGCAGCCGGGCGGCTCCCGGCGCCCCACACCTCGACCACCCCTGACCGCCGGGCGGCCGGCACCGTCACCGACAGCAGCACCGCGCGCGCGTCGGCGGGCGCCGCGATGCGGCGCGGGGAGCCGGTCAGCGGCGGGCCGGACCGGGTGTCGAGCAGCCGGCGCCCAGGACGGGGCGCGTAGGCCACGCCGGCGCCGTCGCGCACGGCACCGACCACGTCGACCAGCACGTGCGTGGCGGACGTCGCGCCGAGAGCCAGCCGCCCGCCGGGGCCGACGGCGGCGAGCACCAGCGACCCGGTGGTGCGTCCCCGCGACACGGGCAGGGGCGCTGTGGCGCCGACCCGGAGGTCGCCGTCGGCGGCCGGCGCCAGGGCGGTCACCTGCAGCAGCACCGCCGTGGCGCCGGTCGGGACGCCCCCGCGCCCGGTGACCTGCAGGCCCCGCGGCTGCCCCGGCCGGACCGCTCCGCCGGTGCGGCGCGTGTCGAGCAGCCGGGCGGGCCGCAGCGGGGTGACGAGGCCGTCGACGAGCGACGGCCGCCCCAGGACCGTGTCGTAGGCGGGGCTCGCATCGACGGCGACCGGCGGCTGGGCCGCGGTGGCGGGGTCGGCCGCACCCACGAGCGTGCTGCTGGTGACCGAGTGCAGGACGCTCCCGGGGCGCACCCCGCCGACCAGGCGCGACGGGACGTGGAGCACCAGGCGCGACGCCTCGACCCGGCCGGTGACCGCCGCGCCGGCCGCGTAGCTGTGGGCCCGGGCCGTGGGGCCCGACGCCGACGGCGCGACCAGCACCTGCCCCGCCCCGAGCTGCCCGGCCGAGAAGACCGGCGGGCCGTCGACCGAAGTGGTCGCTGCCGCGTACCACTGCCGCCCGTCGAGCTCCCAGCGCGTGAGGTACCGGACCGAGCTCGTGCCCTCGGGGGCCGACAGCCGGCTCGCGTCGGCCAGTCCGAGGCGGATCTCCAGCACGCCGTCGGGGCGCAACGACAGCGAGGTCCCGGTGAGGTCGAGGCCGGCCCGGTTGCTTCCCGCAACCCGGCCGACCAGGGGGAAGCGGGCGTCGCCGGCGCCATCGGCGCCGGCTCCCGCGACCGGGCGGGCGGCCGCGGGACGGCCGCGCAGCAGGGACGGGCCGGCCGCCTGGCGGGCCACGAGCACTCCCGGCAACGGGCCCGTGGTGGCCGTCCAGGCCACGAGCAGGTGGCCCCGGGCGTCCACGGCGAGGGCCGGCGGGGTGCTCGCCGCCGTCTGAGCCGGGTCCGCGGACGCGACCGTGCGGGAGGCGTCGGCAGCGACGAAGGAGGCGCCGTCGACCGTGACCGCCACGCGCGGGGTCCAGCCGCCGCCGACGCGTCCGTACCAGGCGACGGCGGTCCGGCCGGGGTCTGCGGCCACGACCGACGACGAGACCGCCCCGGCGGGTCGTCCCGTGCCGTCGACCCGGACCGGCGCCGACCAGCGGCCGCCCCCGGCCGGTGAGCGGGTCAGGACGACGCCGCCGTCGGGGCGGACCGCCGTGAGCAGGACGCCACCCGCGGTGTCGACCGCCAGGCGCGGCACCGAGCGGGCGGTCAGGCCGGGGCCGCGGACGCTGAAGCTGCGGCCGCCGTCGGTGGAGACCCCCACGACGGCCCGACCGTCGCGCAGCAGCGGCACGTAGAGGCGTCCGGCCCGGTCGGCGGCCAGGCCGCCGCCTGTCCCGGCAAGGGAGGTGCCTGCGGTCCACGAGAGAGCCCGACCGGTGTCGCTGCGCCACACGTGCACGCCGTCGGGCAGCTGGCGCGCGACCAGGCGCGCTCCGCCGGGCAGCGCGACGGCACCGACGGCGGTGCCGGCGCCGCTCGGCAGGTCGGTGTCCAGGGCCGCAACCGTCGAGCCGCCATCGCGCGACACCGCCGTGCTGCCTCCGGCGACGAGGAGGGCGCCGCTTCGCGGGTCGACGGCGAGGGCCGCCCCATCGCCCGGCCCGTCCACGCAGGCAGGTGTCTGCTGCACGGCGCAGAGCGCACCCCCTGCAGGGGGTCGGCGTCGTCGCCGTAGCGCTTTCCGAACGACCGGGCGCCGTCGTTGGTGCGGTAGAGGGCCAGGCCGGCGGGGGCGCCGGCGGGTCGCCAGGCGACGAAGGACCGGTCGAGTGCGCGCCCGGCGGGCGACAGGTCGGTGACCAGGGCCGGTGCGGACCCGCCGAGAACCGGGTCGACGGTCGTGGCGGGCGTGAAGGCGAGGCGCGCCGCGGGCGACGGTGCCGGGGGACCGGCCGCCGTGGCCGGCAGGGAGAGCGCAGCCCCGACCAGGGCAGCCGCGAGCAGCAGGGCGCGGGGGCGGGACACGGGGTCAGCCGTCCCGCAGGGCGCACAGCAGGTCGACGTCGCGGCGGTGGGAGGCGGCGTCGCCGGGCGTCTCGATGAGGACCGGGACGCCGCGGGTGGCCGGGTGCCGGAACAGCTCGGTGAAGGGATCCTTGCCGATCAGCCCCTGCCCGATGGCCTCGTGCCGGTCGCGGCTGGACCCGAGCGGGTCCTTGCTGTCGTTGGCGTGCACCAGCGCCAGCCGTCCGCGCCCCACCGTCTTGACGAGGGCGTCCAGGGTGCGCTTCATCCCGCCGGGGGCGGCGAGGTCGTGGCCGGCGGCGAAGGCGTGGCAGGTGTCCAGGCAGACGCCGAGCATCGGGTGGTCCTCCAGCCGGGCGAACCAGGGGCCGAGGTCCTGCACCGTGGCGGCCAGGGCCTGTCCGCCCCCGGCGGTCGGCTCCACCAGCAGGCGCGGCCCGTCGGGCTCGAGCGTGTCGAGCACCGGCAGCAGGTGCTCGCGCAGCTGGTCCATCGCGTCCTCGCGGTGCGCTCCCGCGACGGCGCTGCCCGCGTGCACCACGACGCCGGACGCGCCGATGGCGGCGGCCCGGCCGAGGGCGTGCGACAGGGCCGCGACGCTCTTGCCGAGCGTCGCCTCCGTCGGCGAGCCGAAGTTGATGAGGTACGGGGCGTGCACGAAGGCGGGAATGCCCTCGTCGGCGCACCGGCCGCGAAACAGCGCGTCCTGCGCGGGGTCACCCGCGCTCGGCGCCCAGCCGCGGGGGTTCGACACGAAGACCTGGACGGCCCGGGCCCCGATCTCCTGGGCGTAGTCCAGCCCCTTGGTCAGTCCGCCGGCCACCGGCACGTGGGAGCCGACGGGGGAGGGCTTGCGGGGGGGCACCGACGGAGTGTGCCAGGTGCCGGGGGGTCGTGGGAGCGCCGTCAGGTCAAGCGGTAGGTGACCGTCGAACCCGGCCGTACCCGGGTGCCGGCTCCCGGCTTCTGCGCGTCGACCGTGTCGCCGCCGAACAGGAACGACCGCTCGCTCTTGGCCTTCAGCCCCGCCGCGGCCAGCGGCCGCCTTCGCCTGCTTGTCGGACAGCCCGGACAGGTCAGGGACCACGACCCGCTCGGGGCCCTTGCTCACCTGCAGCGCCACCGACCCGCCGCGCTGCAGCCGCCCACCGGGCGGGTCCTGTGCGACGACGGTGCCGGACGGGACCGTGTCGCTGAACACCTCCTCGGACGTGACCGCGAAACCGGCCGCCTCCAGCAGCTGACCGGCGGCGGCCCGGCCGCGGCCCACGGCGCTGGGCACGTCGAGCAGCTCGACCCCCTTGCTCACCGTGAGGTTGACCGGGCTGCCGGGGCGCAGCCGGGTGCCGGCCGGCGCGCCGACGGCGACCACCTGGCCCACCAGCTCGTCCGAGAAGGCCCGCACGACGGTCCCGACCCGCAGGCCCACACCCGTGATCCGCTCGGTGGCCGCCTCCTGCGACAGTCCGACCAGGGTCGGGAGCACGCGCCGGTCGGGGCCCCTGGACAGCACCAGCTCCACGGTGCTGCCCACCCGGGCGTCCTCGCGGGGCTCCGGGGACTGTTCGGCGACGGTCCCGGGGGCGGCCGTCTCGCTGAAGTCCTGGGTGGTCGAGACGGTGAACCCGGCGGCCTCCAGCTGCTCGCGGGCGATCTCGGCGGTGACGCCGAGCACGGCCGGCACGGGCGTCGACCGACCGCCGAGGTACCAGCCTCCGAGCAGAGCCGCCACGGTGGCGAGCGCGACGAGGACGGCGACGACGACGCCGCGGCGCGGCCGGCGGGAGCTCGTGACCAGCGCCGGGTCGGCCGGGTCCGCAGCCGCGTCCGGGTCGGTCGGGTCGGTCGGACGCGGCACGACCAGGGTGCTGGACAGCGCCAGCGTGAGGTGGTCGGGCTGGGCGGGGACGGCCGGCATGCCCTCGCGCACCGCACGCAGCTCGGCGAGGAACGCCCCGCCGTCGACCGGCCGGGCCGAGGGCTGCCTGCGGGTGGCGCGGACCACCAGCTCGTCGAGCGCGGGCGACAGGCCGGCCACGACCGTGCTGGGGGGCGGCACGTCCTCGTGCACGTGGCGGTAGGCGACCCGCACATGGCTGTCGCCGCCATAGGGGGGCGTGCCGGTGAGCAGCTCCCAGAGCACCACGCCGGCGGCGTAGACGTCGCTGCGGGGGTCGGCGTGCCCGGTGTCGACCTGCTCGGGGGCCATGTAGGCGGCCGTGCCCATCATCAGGCCGGTGGTGGCCGTGAGGGTGCTCGCCTCCACGGCGCGGGCCAGCCCGAAGTCGGCCACCTTGATGCGCCCGTCCTCGGCCAGCAGGACGTTCTCGGGCTTGACGTCGCGGTGCACCAGTCCGGCCGCGTGCGCGGCGGCGAGCGCCCGCAGGACGGGCTCGACCAGGGCGACGGCCCGGGCGGGGGACTGGGCGCCCTGGGCCCGGAGCAGGTCGCGCAGGGTGCCACCCCTGACGTGCTCCATGACGAGGTAGGCCAGGCCGGTGGCGTCGTCGGTGCCCTGGTCGTGGACCGCGACCACCTCCGCGCTGGACAACCGGGCGGCCGCCCGGGCCTCGCGGGTGAAGCGCGCGACGAACTCGGGGTCGTCGGCCAGGGCCCGGTGCATCACCTTGACGGCCACGCCGCGGTCCAGGCGGGTGTCGGTGGCGGCGTAGACCGTCGCCATGCCGCCGCGGGCCAGCGCGGCGTCGAGCCGGTAGCGCCCCTCGAGCAGCCGACCGACGAGCGGGTCGGCCGACGTCGTCGGAGGGGAGTCCACGGCTCCGGAGTCTAGGCGGGCAGAGCGGCTCAGCCGTGCGCGAAGCGCGGGCGGAGGTAGCCGATGCTGCGGATGTAGGCGTGGGTCTGCGGGAGCAGGCCCTTCCGGGAGATCGAGCCCAGGCCCTGGTAGTAGCCCGCGAGGGTCATCCGCTCGGACCCGGTCGAGCGCAGGAGCTGCTTGAGCAGCAGGACGCCCGCCGTGATGTTGTCCGGCGCCTTGAGCAGGTCCAGCGAGCGGCCGTGCTGCTGGGAGAGCACGCGGCCGGTGCTCGGCAGCACCTGCATGACGCCGATGGCGTTCACGCCGGACACGACCCGCTGCTGGAAACCGCTCTCGTGGTAGGCGACGGCCAGGGCGAGCGAGGGGTTGACGCCGTGCCGGCGGGCGGTCCTGGCCACCATGGCGCGCACAGCGGCCTTGCTGGGCTGCGGCCGCGAGCGCAGGACCGCCCGGCTGTGGGCCGCGGCCGCAGCGACCCCGGTCGCGGCGCCCGGCCGGGACGCGGTCGTCGTCGCGCCCGACGAGCCGGTGCGGGCGGCCGGGATGGCGAGCCGACGGCCCACCTGCACCCGGCCCGACGCGGGCAGGCGGTTGCGCGTGCGCAGGCTGGCCACGCTGACCCCGTAGCGGGCGGCGATGCCCGACAGGGTGTCACCGGCCCGGACGGTGTAGCCGCGCTCCCGGCCCGTGCCGCGCGCGGCCGTGCTGCCGGTGCTCCGCGACGAGCCGGGCACCCGCAGCGTCTGGCCCGCGTAGATCATTCCGTTGCCGGGGAGGTCGTTGAGCTGCCGCAGGACGCGGACGCTCGTGCCGTGCTTGGCCGCGATCTCCGACAGCGTGTCGCCGGCGTGGACCCGGATCAGCGAGGGCGCGCCGGCGGTCACGACGGCGCCGAGCAGCACGACGATCGTCAGGCCGCGGGCCGCGGACGGGAGGCGACGCAGGGCGGTGCGGAGCATGCGGGGTCCCTCGGGTCGACGGGCCTCGCAGGAGCGTCGAGGCCGGGGCGCAGCGCGCAGCACGGCGACCCCGCGGGCGACCGTACGCGCCGTGGGACGGGTGTGACAAGAGGGACGCAAGATACTGCTGGGACTCAGGGGAGCCCGGTAGGCGCGCCGTCGGCGTGTCGCGGCCCGAGGAGACGGCCCGGGCGCTCACGACCGCGCGACCGCGGCCGATGGACCGGCGTGGCTCTTGACACCCGCACCGACGCCGGGGGCGACCGGCTGCTCGACGACGCCGTGCAGGACCGCGTGCTGGCCGACTGGGGGCGCCGGTTCGGCGATCCCGTCCCCCGGGTCGTGGTCTCCCTGCTGCGCGGCGTGCTGCTCGGCGTCGCCGCGGACGCTCCCCGTCCGTCGCGGTCGCGGAGGCCGCGGCCGGGCTGGGGGTGCTGCGCGCCCAGCAGGGCCACGACGCCGCCACCCTGGTCGAGGACCTGCTCTCGCTGCGTCCGCACGTCGAGGCGCTCGCGGGGGCGGGCGAGCGGCTGTCGCAGGCGCTGGAGCAGGCGCTGCGGGCGGGGGTGGGGGCCCTGTCGGCCGAGCTCGCGAGCCCGACGTCGGGCGTGGGCGCCACCCGCGACGCCCTGACCGGGCTGATCAGCCGGGCCGTGCTCCTCGAGCAGGTCACGCACGAGGTGCTCTCCGCGGCGCGCTACGGGGCGCCGAGCCTGGTGGTGCTCGACCTCGACGGCCTCACCCGCTACATGGAGGTGCACGGCCACCTCGCCGGTGACCTGCACCTGGTCCGGACGGCCGAGATCGTCACCGCCGCGTCCCGCCGCAGCGACGTGCTGGGCCGGCTCGGTGTGGACCAGGTGGCCGTGCTGCTGCCGCGCACCGACCTTCTCCGCGCGCTCGTCGTCGCCCGGCGCATCCTCGCCCGCTCGCTGGCGGACGCCCGGGCAGGGGAGCGGGCCGAGCCCGGATCGGGCACCGAGGCGCCACGGCTGTCGGTCGGGGTCGGCTACCTGCCGGTCCCGGGTTCGGCACCCGAGCTGCTCGACGCCGCCGAGCAGGCGCTGCAGCGGGCCCGGCAGGCCGGTGGCCGGGTGGTCGAGACCAACCGGCCGGACGCGGCCGAGGTGCCGAAGCCGGCCCCCGCCGTCGGGCTGCAGACCGGTCCGCTGGTGGTCCGGTGAGGTTCACCCGCCGGGCGCGGGTCGCCGGGCCGTCCGACGACCGCCGGGAGCTGCTCGCCGCCGCCCGCGCCGGGAGCACCCCGGCGCTCGCGGTCCTGCGCGCCGACCTCGACCCGGCCTGCCTGGCCGCCCTCGCGACCCTGCTCCTGCCGGGCTCCGAGGACGCACTCGCCGTCGTGTCGGCAGCGCGGGAGGCCACCGGACAGGTCGCCCTGCTCGAGCAGGTGGTCTCGGTGCTCCTCGACGGCGGCAGGCGCAGCCCGGCCCTGGTGGCCGAGCTGCTCGAGCTGCCTGTCCCGCAGGTGCTCGCGGCGCGGCAGAGCGATCTCGCGAGGTCGGGGCTGAGCGCCGAACCGCCCGGGTGCCGCGGCTGGGTCCTGGTCGGGGGCGGCGAGGCCATGACGCCGTCCGAGCAGGCTGCGGCCCTCGCGCACCTGGCCCGCTGCCGCCGGTGCACAGCCGCCCGGGCGGCCTCGGCCCAGGCGGTGCGGCGGGCCTCGGTACCGGCACCGCGTGCCGCGAGGCTGTCCGCGCCCTAGGGTCGGGTCATGTCACGCCTGACCCTGCTGTGCGCCCCCGCTCTCGACGCGACCCCGCTGGCCCGCCACCTCGGGCGCTGCGGCTACGACGTAACCGCCGAGCCCGGCGGCGCGCTCACCCTCGTGGTGGGCGCCCACCTGTTCGACGAGAGCGAGCTGCTGGCCCTTCCGGGCGACGTCGTGCTGCTCGGCCCCGTCACGGCCGCCACGGACCGCACCGGCCTGCAGGCCGGCCGGGTGACCCCGGTGCACGAGGTGCGGGTGCGGCCCGGTCCCGTCGGCGAGGTGCTCGTCCGGTCGGGCGGTGACCTGGTCCTGCGCGAGGCCTGGCCGCTCGTCGACAAGGTGCTCGACGACGTGCAGGTGCTGGCCACGGCCAACGTCGCGTTCGCCGACCACCCGGTCGCCACCTGGCGCCCGGCCACCCGCACCGGTGCCCTCACCCTCGGATCGACGCCCGAGACCCTCGCCGACGCCGGCTGGCTGCGGCTGGTGCATCGCGTGGTGCGGCACGCCCTCGGGGAGCGCGACGGCGCGGCCCTGCGGGTGGGCATCCTCGGGTACGGGGCCATCGGGCACGAGCACACCAGCGCGATCCGGCTCACCGAGGGGCTCGAGCTCGCCGCCGTCTGCGACCCCAACCCCCAGCGGATCGAGGCGGCCCGCGAGCTGGCCCCCGGCGTGCGCGGGCACGCCCGTGGCGAGGACCTGCTGGCCGACCCCGACGTCGACCTGGTCATCGTGAGCACCCCGCCCAACACCCACGCGGACTGGACGCTGCGCAGCCTGGAGGCCGGCAAGCACGTCGTGGTGGAGAAGCCGTTCTGCATCACCGTGGCCGAGGCCGACCGACAGATCGCCGCGGCCGCCGAGCGCGGCCTGTCGCTGAGCGTGTACCAGAACCGCCGCTGGGACCCCGACTACCTCGAGGTCAAGCGGGTGATCGAGAGCGGGCAGCTCGGCGAGGTCTTCCACTACGAGAGCTTCATCGGCGGCTACGGCCACCCGTGCAACTACTGGCACTCCGACGAGGCGGTCAGCGGCGGGGCGATCTACGACTGGGGCAGCCACTACCTCGACTGGACGCTGGACCTGTTCCGGCAGGAGGTCGAGTGGGTGTCCGCGACGGCCCACAAGAGGGTCTGGCACGACGTGACCAACGCCGACCACAGCCGGGTGCTGATCCACTTCGTCGACGGCGTCGAGGCCGAGTTCACCCACTCCGACCTCGCCGCGGCGGCCAAGCCGAAGTTCTACGTGCTCGGGACGAAGGGTGGCCTGATCGGCGACTGGCGCGAGGAGAAGGTGGTCGCGCGCTCGTCCATCGGCACCCTGCTGGAGGACCGGCTCGCCGTCTCCGACAGCCCGGCCGACCTGCGGGTCTTCACCCCCAATGGTGACGGCCGCACCCACGAGACCCGCCTCGCGGTGCCGCCGGCGCCGCCGCAGCCGTTCCACCGCGAGCTGGCCGACCTCGTGCTGTCCGGCGCCCCCATGTCGGTGACGCCGCAGGGGTCGCGGCGCAACATCGCCGTGATGCAGGCCGCGACGCTCTCGGCGGCCGACGGCGGTCGCCCGGTGGCGCTGCCCACCGCATGAGCGTGCGCTGGGGGTTCCTCGGCGCGGGCATGATCGCCACCAACGCGCTCGGTCCCGCCGTGCACGCTGCCGACGGCGCCGTCCTGCAGGCCGCCGGGGCCCGCGACGCCGATCGCGCAGCCGCCCTCGGCCCGGTCAGCGCGTACGGCTCCTACGAGCAGGTGCTGGCCGATCCCGACGTCGACGCCGTGTACGTCGCCCTGTCGAACGAGGCGCACCTGCCGTGGACGCTGCGGGCCCTTGCGGCCGGCAAGCACGTGCTCTGCGAGAAGCCGCTCGGCCTCACGGCGCACGAGGTCGACCTGATGGAGGCCGCCCGCGGCGACCTGCTCGTGGTTGAGGCCTCCTGGTACCGGTGGCACCCGCGGGTGCGCCTTGCCCAGCAGCGGCTGGCCGGGATCGGACCGGTGCAGCACGTCAGCGCCGGGTTCACCTTCGCCGGGCAGCTCGAGGGCAACTACCGGCTCGAGCCCGGGCGCGGCGGGGGTGCGCTGTACGACGTCGGCTGCTACGCCGTCAGCGCCTGTCTGTGGGCGGTCGGCCTGGGCCTGCCCGACTCCGTCGCCGCGCAGGTCGAGCGTGGCCCCACAGGGGTCGACCTGGACACCCGGCTGCTCCTCGACTGGGACGCGGGCCCCACCGCCGAGGTGCGGGCCGGCATCTCGGTCGACGCCGGGCAGTGGCTGGTGGTCACCGGGGAGCGCGGCGAGATCGAGCTCAGGGACGCCCCGTACACCTCGTGGAAGGACGACGACACCGAGCTCTGGGTGTCGGACGGCACGGGGACCGAGCGCGTTCCGGTGCCTGCCACCGACGCCTACCGGGTGATGGTGGAAGAGGTGTCGTCGGTGCTCGCCGGCGGGCCCGGGTGGGTGCTGCCGCTGGCCGAGTCCCGGCAGACCGCCGCGGTGCTCGACGCCGCCCTCGCCGGCGGAGGCACTCCCTAGACTCCGCGTTCGTGGACGCGCTGCCGAACCTCGAGATGCTCCCCCTGCCCGACGTCGCCGAGCGGATGGGCCTGGACGTCGTCGCGGTCCGCACCCTGATCAAGGACGGCCAGCTGCTCGCCGTCCGCGACGGGGAGAACCGGCTGGTGGTGCCGGCCCGGCTGCTCGACGGCGAGGTGCAGGTGAAGCACCTCGTCCCGGTGCTGACCCTGCTCGCGGACGCGGGCTACACCCCCGACGAGGCCCTGCGCTGGCTGGCCACGCCCGACCCCACGCTGCCGGGCTCGCCGCTGGATGCGCTGCACGAGAACCGGGCCACCGAGATCAAGCGTCGGGCCCAGGCGCTCGGCTTCTAGCAACGCCGCCGACGGGTCAGCGCAGCTGGACGGCGACCGGGCCCAGCGAGGTCTGCTCGCCGCCCGGCTTCTCCTTCACGTAGGTCACGATCTGGGCGACCCCGTAGCCCAGGACCAGCAGCACCAGAAGGCCGACCACCACCAGGGTGATGATCATGGGGGTGCGGTTGCCGCTGACCGGACCCATGTTGGGCGTGCCGCGCCGGTCGTCGCCCGTCGCACCGCTCATCGAGTCGGCGCTCGGCGGGGTGTCCCCGGACCGTACGGCGCCCCCGGCCTCGAGCCCGGGGGTCACGGCCGGGTCGGCCTGGGGGCTGTCGCTGGTGGTCGCTCGCTCGTCCTGGGGCACGTCAGGCCTGTCACCGCTGGCGGAGGTCCGCAAACGCCGCGCGCCCCCTCGCCGGAGCGAAGGGGCGCGGGCGGTCGTTCTGCTAGCGGGGCAGCACGGACGCGTCGACCGACCGGCGGGGCTGGCCGGTGTCGGACGCCGGGGCGCCGCCGCCGGCCTTGGCCTCGAGCAGCGCCGGGCCGCCGTCCTGGCGGACGAACCCGGGCAGCGCCACCGCGGCGGGGGTGCGGGTGTCGGAGTAGCCCAGGTACATCCGGCCGGTGGCGTCGACGTCCATCGAGAAGTAGTCGCCGAGACGGCGGTCGATGGCCATGGCCTGGCAGGTGGTGCCGCCCTGGCAGATGGTGCCGGTGTGCACCGGCGCCTTGGTGGCGACAGTACGGCTGAACGAGGGGGCCGTGCGCTCACCGGTGGTGGCGTCGTCGCAGCCGAGCCCCTGGTCGGTGGCGGCGGCGTTGAGGTACCAGCCGTGCGTGCCGGCGGTCTCCGCGTTGTTGTTCGGCAGCGCGACGCTCGCCTCCAGCCAGCTGATGCCCACCCGACCCTCGTCGCCCACGGCGATCCAGGGCCAGATGGCGGTCTCGGTACCCTCGCTGACCTTGACCGGCTCCGACCACTCGGTGCCGGCCGGGCTCTCGGACGAGTTGGTCGACGTCGAGTACCAGATGCCCGCGCCGCGGGCGCCCTTGCCGCTCTCGTCCCAGACGGCGTACAGGTTGCCTGAGGGGTCGATGTCGAAGGCCGGCCAGTGGCCGAGCATCGAGACGCCAGAGGCGATCTTGTTGCTGTCGGTGTCGGCCGGGCTGAGCTTGCCGAGCCGGGCCTTGCGGAATGCGTTCATGTAGAGGGTGCTGCCGCCGTGCATCTCGTAGACGGTGCCGTTGACCTTGTCGACCCGGATGTCGCCGAAGCCGCTGCCGTTCTTGGTGTCGGGCACGTTCGTGGTGAAGGTCTTGCCGCCGTCGACGCTCTTGGAGATGTAGTGGCCGGTGCCGGGGCTCGGGGGCACACCGGTGCCGCCGCCGAAGGCGTTCGCGACGAAGTAGACCTCGTCCTTGCGGTCGGCCTCCTGCCACTGCCGGTCGGTGAGGACGGCGCCGAAGAAGTTCTGCAGCGTGTAGCCCTCTCCGCCCTTCTGGGTGGCGTCGAGGGTGCTCTTGCTCATGGCGACGTTCGCGAGGTTGATCTCGCTGAAGAAGACGTTGCCGGCGGCGTCGATCGCGACCTCGGGGTCGGAGAACCCGGTCAGCGGCGCGTTGTTCGGCGGCAGGTACCGCGGCCGGAACGTCCAGGTCTTGCCCTGGTCGGCGCTGGTCCAGATGTAGGTCTGGTTGGTGTAGTTCTGCGCGAAGGCCGTCGTGCCGGCGGCCGGGGCGGCCGGGGTGAAGAAGTGGGTGGTGCCGGCGTGCGCGCTGTAGAGCAGCCGGCCGTCCGGCAGGGTCGCCACGAGCGGCTCGCCACCCGCGCGGGCCTTGTCGACGTAGGTCGGCTCCGAGAACGACAGCGGCGCCTGCGCGCGGCAGACGTCCGGGTCGGAGCCGGTCGCATGGGCCGCGGGAACGGCGAGGGCGGCGGCGCCCGCGAGGGCGAGCAGACCGGTGAGACGGCGACGTGACACGTGAAGACCTCCAGCAGTGGGTGGGTCCTCCTTCGTCACGCCGGGCCGGTCTCCTGCCTGCGGGCCCGAACTGCCCGGACCAGACCGGGTACGGCCACCCGGGCTCGGCGACCCGCGCCCACCGAGACCCGCTGCCCGAGCACCCGGTAGTCGGCGGCCTCGATCTCGTCGAGGATGCCGCCGTAGAGCGCCAGAGCGGTCTGCACGCAGGGGCGGCTCGTGGGGTGCAGCAGGCGTACGCCCTGCGCTGCGGTCCGGTAGGTCTCCCGGGTGCGGGCCACCTCGAAGGCCAGCAGCCGGCGCACCGGGCCGTCGACCACCCCGTGCTCGAGGTGCTCGCGGGTGACGCCGAACGCGGCCAGCTCGTCCTGGGGGAGGTAGACCCGCCCGCGCCGCAGGTCCTCTCCGACGTCGCGCAGGAAGTTGCTCATCTGGAAGGCCACCCCGAGGTCGGCGGCGTACGGCTCGGCCACCTCGCGCGGGACCACCGGCTCCAGGACGGGGACCATCTCGAGGCCGATCACCGACGCCGAGCCGTAGACGTAGGTCATCAGGTCGTCGTAGGTGGCGTACTCGGTGACCGTCAGGTCCATCCGCATGCTCGCCAGGAACGCCTCGACGTGGGCCATGGGGATGTCCCAGCGGCGCACGGTGTCGACGACGGCGCGGCTGATCTCGTGCTCGCTGCCGCCCGCCGCGACGTCCTTCACGAACTGCTCGCCCCAGCCGACCAGCCAGTCGGACTTCTCGGTGTCGGTGAGCGTGCTGGCGAGGTCGTCGACGATCTCGTCGGCGTACCGGGCGAAGCCGTAGAGGGCGTGCACGTAGGGCCGCTTCCACGCAGGGAGCAGCAGCGTCGCCAGGTAGTAGGTGCGGCCGTGCGAGGCGTTCAGCCGGCGACAGGCCTCGTAGGAGGCGCGCAGGGCGGGGTCGGTGATCCCGGCGGCGTCGAGCTCACGGGCGCTCACGGTCGGCTCACCGCGGCAGTCTGCCAGGTGGCAGGCTTCTCGCGTGACACCCCGACCCGCACCCCGTCCGCGCCCGGGCTCCGGACCGGGTCGCTCGGGCTCCCGGCTCCGGACGGCGCTCGCCGGGGCCGTCGCCCTCGTGGTCGTGGCAGCCGGCGCCGCCGTGCTCGAGCAGCTCGGCGGCGCCGACGGCGGTGAGCCGGTCGCCGGACCGTCCCTGCGCCCGGCGTCGCCGTCGGCGCCCGCCCGGTCGGCCGCTCCCCGAGCGACCAGGCCGGTCACCCGACGCCGACGGACTGCCCACGGTCACGCCCGTCGACCTGCCGGTGGAGGCCCGGCGCACCCTGTCGCTGATCGACGCCGGCGGACCGTTCCCCTACGACCGCGACGGGGTGGTCTTCGGCAACCGCGAGGGACTGCTGCCGCCCCAGCAGCGCGGCTGCTACCACGAGTACACGGTGCGGACGCCGGGGGAGTCCGACCGGGGCGCCCGGCGGATCATCACCTCGTGCGTGGGGTCGCGGTACTGGACGGCCGACCACTACGAGAGCTTCTCGCGGATCACGAAGGCCCGGCTGTGACCTCGGCCCGGCACGACCGGCGGGGGGAGGCCCGCTTCCCGGCCGTCGTCGCGGTGCTCGTCGCGGTGGCCCTGCAGGCGGCGCTGCCGGACCGGCTGCTGCTCGGACCGCGGGCCGTGCTGCCGGTGCTGGAGCTGCTGCTGCTGGTGCCGCTCATCGTGGTGAACCCGGTGCGGATGACCCGGCAGACGGGCTGGTCGCGGCCGGTGGCGTTGGCGCTGGTGGTGCTCGTCCTGCTGGCGAACACCGGGGTGCTCGTGCTGCTGGTGCGCGCGCTGGTGGCCGGCAGCCGCCGACGACGGACCCGGCCTGCTGCTGGCGGCGCTGCAGGTGTGGCTGACCAACGTGATCGCCTACGGGCTGCTGTTCTGGGAGCTCGACCGCGGCGGTCCGGTGCCGCGCACCCAGTGGGACCGCGACGACCTGCCGGCCGCCGACTTCCGCTTCCCGCAGGACGAGGACCATGACGCCGTCGTGGAGGTGGCCGTCGGCAGCAGCGACCGGGCCGACTGGGTGCCCGGGGCTGGTCGACTACCTCTACGTCTCCACCACGAACTCGTCCGCCTTCAGCCCGACCGACACGATGCCGCTGTCGTCGCGGGTCAAGGCGCTGATGGCGCTGGAGTCGACGTCGGCGCTGGTGCTGTCGCTGCTGGTGGTGTCGCGGGCGGTCAGCATCCTGAAGTAGGGGGCCGCCTGCTTGCCACCTGTCCTGGGTCGAGGTTCTCGACGTCAGAAACTGTCGGTGGTGGGTGCGACACTCTTTTCGAACACCAGTTCGAGCGGAGGGGGGCAGGTGACGGTCGAGGCCCTGGTCGACGCGCCTGCCGCCCTGTTGCTGCAGGCCCTCGAGGCCGTGCGCGAGACCCCCGCGCCGCTCGGGCAGGTCCCGGGCCGGCTGACGGTGCTGGCCCACGCCGCCGCTGAGCTGCACGGCGTCTACCTGCGGGCGCTGCACGAGGCCGAGCGCGACGGCGAGCACCTGGCCGCCGGCTGCCGCTCCACGGCCGACCTGCTCGTCGACGCCGCCGGCCTGCCGGTCTCGCGGGCCCGCGCCGACGCCGGGTCGGCGCGGCGCCTGGGCCTGGTCCCGGGCCTGCACGACGCTCACGCGGGCGGCGGGATCGAGCTGGCAGCCGCCCGGCTGGTCGCGAAGGCGTACGCCGCGCTGCCGCCCGCCTTCCGGGACGACGCGACCGCCGCCGCGCTGATCACCCTCGCCGGGCTGGTCGACCTCGCCGACCTCAGGGCCAAGGTCGACGAGCTCGTCAGCGCCCTCGCCCCCGACATCACCGACGACAGCCTCGCGGGCGCCCGCGAGAGCGGCGAGCTCACCCTCACCGACGTCGGCGCGCAGACCCGCCTCGACGGACACACCGACGCGCTCACCGGTGAGTGGCTCCGTGACGTGCTCTCCGCCAAGGCCGAGGCCGACCGCGGGCAGGCCGACCCCCGCAGCGCCGGGCAGCGGCTGCTCGACGCGCTGCTCGACTGCGTCCGGACCGCCGTGGAGCACGGCGCCGCCCCGGGTACCGACGTTCCGCCCACGATCGTGGTCATCACCCGCCCCGAGGACCTGCTGCGCACCCCCGACCCCGCCGCTGCGGCCGTCGACGCCCAGCAGGCTCTCGACGACCTGTTCGACGGCACCGCCCTGCGGCCGCCCGGTGCGCCGGTGACCGACCCTGTCAGCCCTGGCTGGAGCACCCACAGCCGCGGCGGTGTCCGGCTCGGCCCCCGCACCCTGGGCGCCGTCGCCTGCGGAGCCCGGCTCACCCGCCTCCTGCTCGACTCCCGCGGCTGGCCCCTGGACAGCAGCCCGCAGGCCCGGCAGATCCCCCGCCGCGAGCGCCGTGCCCTCGAGCACCGTGCGGGCTACCGCTGCGAGCGCGACGGCTGCGGCCGCCCCGCCGCCGTCTGCGTGCCGCACCACGTCGTGCCGTGGGCCCTCGGCGGCCTCAGCCTTCAGAGCAACCTCGTGCTGCTGTGCCGGTCCTGCCACCACCTGCTGCACGACCGGGACCGACCCCTGCTGCTCACTGCCGGTCGGCGCATCGGCCCGCGCGGCTGGCTCCGCGGCAGCAACGACCCACCCGACGGACCCGCACCCCCGCTGCTCTGAGCCGGGGCGTGCACGGCTGGGTCCCCCACGAGCAGACTCGTGGGAGGCAAACGTGGCGAGCCCGGCTGGCTGTCCTCGCTCAGGGCAGCAACCGGTCTCGCTCAGATCAGCTACCGGCCGACGATGGGCTCGGCCAGGCGCATCGCGCGCGACCGGTAGGTCTTGTCCTTGCCGAGGATGCGCTCGGCGGCGAGCCGGCCGCTGACCAGCACCATCGGCACACCGACGCCGGGCTGGGTGCCGGATCCCGCGAACACGACGCCCTCCACCTTCGGGGCGAGGTTGGTCGGGCGGAACGGACCGGTCTGGAAGAACGAGTGCGCGCTGGCGAACGGGGCGCCCGCCTCCATGCCGCGGCGCTGCCAGTCGGCCGGCGTCGTGACGTCCTCCACCTCGATGGCGTCCCCGAACCCGACGTAGCCGAGCGCCTCGAGCCGGGCGACACACTCCTCGCGATAGCGCGGGCCAACCACCGACCAGTCGATGCCGCTGGTCATGTCCGGCGTCGGGAACAGCACGTAGTAGATGTGCTTGCCGTCGGGGGCCAGCGACGGGTCGCTGCGCGTCGGGTTGGTGACGAGCACCGACGGGTCGCTCATCAGCGTCTGGTCGTCGATGAGCTCGGTGAAGACGCTCTTCCAGGCCTTGCCGAAGTGGATGTTGTGGTGCGCGGTCTGCGTGTAGGCCTGCGACGATCCGGCGAGCAGCAGGAAGCAGCTGGGGGAGTAGGTCAGGCCCTTGACCCGGCGGGGGGTCGCCTCCGGCGGGAGCAGCTCGCGGTAGGCCACCGGCAGGTCGGGGTTCAGCACCACGACGTCGGCGTCGAAGCGCTCGCCGTCGGTGGTCTCGACGCCGACGGCGCGGCCGTGCTCGACGAGCACCCGGCTGACGGTGCGGCCGTAGTGGAACTGCACGCCGTGCTTCTCGGCGGCACCGGCCAGCGCGCGGGGAACCGCGTGCATGCCGCCCTTGGGAAAGAACACCCCGGCGACGGAGTCCATGTAGGCGATGACCGCGTAGATCGCCAGGGCGTCGTAGGGCGACAAACCGGCGTACATCGACTGGAAGCTCATGACCCGCTGGGTGCGCGGGTCCTTGAGGTAGGAGTTCACCTTGGGTGCGAGCTTGCGCATGCCGCCGACGGCCACGAGCCGGGCCAGGTTCGGCGTGAGCAGGTCGAACGGCGAGTCGATGTTCCGGTCGATGAAGTCCTTCATCTCGTACCGGTACAGCTTGCTGACGAAATCGACGTACTCCAGGTAGCCCTTGGCCTCGCCCGGACCGCAGACCCGCTCCACCTCGTCGGCCATCTCGCCGACGTCGGCCTTGACGTCGAGCCGGGAGCCGTCCGGGTAGTAGGCGCGGTAGAGCGGGTCGACCGGGGTGAGCTCGAGCCAGTCCTCGAGCTTCTCGCCGACGCAGTCGAGGGCGTCGGCGATGAGGTCGGGCATCGTCAGCACGGTCGGTCCGGTGTCGAACCTGTAGCTGCCGCCGCCGTCGGGGGAAGCGACCTCGAGCAGCCCGTTGCGTCCGCCGGGGACGTCCTCGCGCTCGAGCACGACGACCTCGCGGCCGGCTCCGACCAGGCGCAGGGCGGCCGACAACCCGGCGAGCCCTGCTCCGACGATCACGACACGGTCGGTCTTGCCGGGGACGGTCTTCACACGGTCGAGCCTAGGGGCGGCTCAGCCGTTCGGCGCGGCGAGCTCCAGCGCGATGCCGTCGGGGTCGCGGAACTCCAGGATCGAGATCGCACCCAGGTCCTTGACACCGCTGTGCGGCGCCCCCACCTCGTCCAGGACGCCCAGGGCCGCGTCGAGGTCGGCCCGCGACGACAGCGCGAACGACACGTGGTCCAGCCCCACCCGGTCCTCGTCGAAGGCGTCGCCGCCCGGGGCGACCGGCCGCAGGCCGAGCAGGTTGCCGGCGCCGAAGGCGTAGATGACGCCGCCGAACAGGAAGCCCAGGGCGTCCTTCGTCTCCTGCGGAGCGTCCTCAGGCGGAGCCTCGTAGGCGACAGCGAAGCCGAACACCTTCTCGTAGAAGGCGCGCGAGCGGGCGATGTCGGTCACGGTGACGCGGACGTGGGAGTAGCCAACGGGGGCGGGGATCGGCACGGGGGGCTCCGAACGGGGCAGGGTCAGGGGACCCGGCTACTTGACCACGTCCACCGCCGCCGCGCATGCCCGTCCAGGCTCGCGTCTCCGGCCTCGCCCCCGCCCCCGCCCGTGCCGTCGGCTGTGTTGTCGTCCGGGTCGTCGGTGTCGTCGTCCAGGGGGACGCCGTTGACGGTCGCCAGCGCCGTGTCGGCGTCCAGCTCGAGCAGCGGTGACAGGGTGGGGACCTCGACCCCGGACAGCACGGCGGCCACCACCTCGCCTGCCTCGTACCGGCCCCGGACCTCGATCGTCCCGGACGCCGGGATGCGGCCGACCGGCTCGCCGGCGAGCACCAGTACATGTCGCGGCGGACCGGTCGGCGTCTCGAACAGCAGCAGCACGCAGCTGCCGTCGACGTCCGGGACGATCACGTAGGGCAGGTGGCGGCGGGTCGTGCTGCGCAGCGCGGCGCGCTCGGACCGGCGCACACCCCAGAGACCCACGACCTGCCGGCCGGTGAGCCCGAGACCGACCAGGAGCAACGCTGCGCCGAGGACGGCACCACGCACGGCGCCGTCATCGGTGACAGAGCGCGCGCGACCGGGGTCGTCGAGGTCGTACCGGACGCGCAGGGTGCGCGGCGGGCACGAGCAGGTCGCTCACAGGACGGTCAGGACCTCGACGCCGTCGTCGGTGACCAGCACGGTGTGCTCGAACTGGGCGGTCCGGCTCTTGTCGACCGTGGTGGCGGTCCAGCCGTCGTCCCACAGGTCGTGCCGGTGGTCGCCGATCGTGATCATGGGCTCGATCGTGAAGGTCTGGCCGGGCTGCAGGACCATCGTCGCCTGCGGGTTGTCGTAGTGGAAGACCTGCGGGTCGCTGTGGAAGGTGCGCCCGATCCCGTGGCCGACGAAGGACCGCACGACGCCGTAGCCCTCGCCCTCGGCGTAGGTCTGGATGGCCCGGCCGATGTCGCGGACCCGGTTGCCGGGCTTCACCTGGGCGATCCCGAGCTCCATGCTGCGCCGGGTCACCTCGACCAGGCGGCGGCTGGCGTCGTCGACCTCGCCGACGAGGAAGGTCGCGTTGGTGTCGCCGTGGAAGCCGTCGAGAAAGATGGTGACGTCGAGGTTGACGATGTCGCCGTCCTTGAGGACGGTGCTGTCCGGGATGCCGTGACAGATGACCTCGTTGACGCTGGTGCACAGCGACTTCGGGAACCCGTTGTAGCCCAGCGGCGACGGGTAGCCGCCGCGGGCGATGCAGGCCTCGTGGGCGATCCGGTCGAGCTCGTCCGTGGTCACGCCCGGTCGGACAGCGGCACCGACCTCGGCGAGGACCTCGGCGGCAGCCCGGCCGGAGGCGCGCATCTTCTCGATCTCGTCCGGCGTCTTCGGCGCCGCGCTGCTGCGGCTGCGGGGACGGCCGTGTCTGTCGAGGGCGTAGTCCGGGCGCGCGATGGAGTCAGGGACCTCGCGGCGGGGAGAGAGCCTGCCCTTGCTGACGAAGCGGGCGGCCTCGACGGCGGCGGCCTCGCGGGCAGCGGACTCGGCGGCGACCCGGGCGGGGTCGACGTCGGCCAGGCGGTGGCAGCGCTTGTACTTGCGGCCGCTCCCGCACCAGCACGGGTCGTTGGCTGCGAGCGTCGTCGGTGTCGTCGGTGTCGTCGTCACCCCGTCAGGTTAGGCCTGCGGACGCGACCGCGCGCTCAGACCGAGCGGGCCGTCGCGGCGAGGGCGAGCTCCTCGAGCACCGCGCGCGCGTCGCCGTCCACCGGGGCGCCCCGCACGGCGGCGAGGCTGTCGGCGAGCCGCGCGTCGATGAGCGCCTCGACCCGGGAGCAGGCGCCCGTGGCCGAGAGCACCTGGCGCAGGGCGGCCACCCCGTCCTCACCGAGGTGGGGGTCGCCGAGGTGGCGGCGCACCAGCTCGCGCTGTGCGGCGTCGGCCGTCTCGAGCGCCATGGCGACCAGGACGGTGCGCTTGCCCTCGCGCAGGTCGTCGCCGGCCGGCTTGCCGGTCTCACTCGGGTCGCCGAAGACGCCGAGCACGTCGTCGCGCAGCTGGAAGGCCTCGCCCAGCGGCACGCCGTAGCCGGTGTAGGCCTGGAACACCTCCGGCCCGGCTCCGGCCAGCGCGGCGCCGAGATGCAGCGGCTTCTCGATCGTGTACTTCGCGCTCTTGTAGCGGGCCACCCGCAGGGCGCTGCTCGACCGTGTCGCCGCCCTTGGCCTGCTCGAGCAGGTCGAGGTACTGCCCACCCATCAGCTCGGTGCGCATCTCGTCGAAGACCGCCTTCGCGGCCGGGAGCACCGCGGCGGCTCACCCCGCTGGTCATCGAGCATCTCGTCCGACCACGACAGCGCGAGGTCGCCGAGCAGGATGGCCGCTCCGCGCCGAACGCCTCGGGGTCGCCGTGCCAGCCGTGCGCGCGGTGCGTCGAGGCGAAGCGGCGGTGGACGGCGGGCGCCCCGCGGCGGGTGTCGCTGCCGTCCATGACGTCGTCGTGGATGAGCGCGCACGCCTGGAACAGCTCCAGGGCGGCGGCCGCGACGACCACCTCGTCGCCGTCGCCGCCGCCTGCGCCCGCGGAAGCCCCAGTAGCAGAAGGCCGGCCGCAGCCGCTTGCCGCCGGCGATGAGGTCGACGAGGGCGTCGGACAGCGGGCCGAGCTCCTCGCTGACGCCGTCGACGGCCGCGGCAGCTGGCCGGCCGACGAAGGCGTCGAGCGCCTTCTGCACCCGCTGCGCGCAGGTCGTCGCGATCGGTCGTGCGGGGCCCATGGGCGGTCACCCTAGCGGCGCTGCGGCGCTCTCCGGCGCGGGTCCGACTAGCCTGCGGACATGGCGGACGGCTCGATCAGGGACATGCTCGCGAGCGGGCGAGCGCACGTTCTCCTTCGAGTTCTTCCCCGCCAAGACCGACGAGGGCGAGCGGCAGCTCTGGCAGGCCCTGCGCGAGCTCGAGCCGCTGCGCCCGGACTTCGTGTCGATCACCTACGGCGCCGGCGGCTCGACCCGCGACCGCACCATCGCCATGACCGAGCGGATCGCCACCGAGACCACGCTCACCCCGCTGGCGCACCTGACCGCCGTCGACCACTCGGTGGCCGAGCTGCGGCGCATCATCGGCCAGCTCGCCGACGCCGGGCGTGCGCAACGTCCTGGCGCTGCGCGGCGACCCGCCGGGCGACCCGCTGGGCGAGTGGGTCAAGCACGCCGAGGGGCTCGAGTACGCCGAGGAGCTCGTCGCAGCTGGTCCGGGCCTCCGGCGACTTCTGCGTCGGGGTCGCGGCGTTCCCGGAGAAGCACCCGCGCTCGCCCGACCTCGACACCGACGTCGGCCCGTTCGTCGCACAAGTGCCGGGCCGGCGCCGAGTTCGCGATCACCCAGTTCTTCTTCGACCCGGACGACTACCTGCGCCTGCGCGACCGGGTCGGCGCCGCCGGCTGCGACGTGCCGATCCTGCCGGGGATCATGCCGGTGACCAACGTGAGAGTCGATCGAGCGGATGGCGCGAGCTGTCGAACGCCGCCTTCCCCGCCGACGCTCGCCGAGCGCCTGCACGCCGTCGAGGACGACCCGGCCGCGGTGCGCGAGATCGGCGTCGAGGTGGCCACCGAGCTGTGCCGCAGCGCTGCTCGACGAGGGCGCGCCGGGCCTGCACTTCATCACCCTGAACCGGAGCACCGCGACCCGCGAGATCTGGGCGCGGCTGGAGCTGTCGGTCAGCCGGTGAGCCTGCGGCCGACCTCGTCCTCGAGGGCGGCGGCGTCAAGGGCGTGGCCCTGGCCGGGGCCGTCGTGCGGGCTGGCCGCGGGCCGGCTACTCGTTCCCGCGGGTCGCCGGGACGTCGGCCGGCGCCGTCGCCGGCTGCCTCGTCGCCGCGCTGCAGGCGGCGGGCGAGCCGGTGGCCCGGCTGGAGGACGTGCTCCGGGCGGTCGACCTGCGCCGCTTCCGCGACGTCGGCGGGCTCGGCCGGCTGCCCCTGGTCGGCCGGGGTCTGGCCCTGCTCGCTCACGACGGGCTCTACGAGGGCCGCTACCTCGAGCAGTTCCTCACCGGCGCGCTCGGCGAGCTGGGGGTCCGCACCTTCGGCGACCTGCGGCTGTCCGACCCCGGCTCGGCCCTGCCCGCCGAGCCGTCCTACCGGCTGGTCGTCACCGTGTCGGACCTGTCCCGGCGACGGCTCGCCCGGCTGCCCTGGGACCTGCCGTCCTACGGCGCCGACCCCGACGACTTCCCCGTCGCCCGGGCGGTCCGGGCGTCGTCGGCCATCCCGTTCTTCTTCCGGCCGGTCGTGCAGCCGACGCCGCAGGGTCCGGCGCACCTGGGTCGACGGCGGGCTGCTGTCGACGCTTCCCGGTCGGCCTGTTCGACCGCACCGACGGCGCGACCCCGCGCTGGCCGACCTTCGGCGTGCGCCTCACCGCCCGCCCGGGCACGCCGCCGGCCACCCACCCCGTGCGCGGGCCGCTCGGCATCGGCCTGGCCGCGCTCGACACCCTGCTCACCGACCAGGACGCCGCCCACGTCGAGGACCCGTGCACGGTCGACCGCACGGTCTTCGTGCCCACCGACGGGGTCAGCGCCGTCGACTTCGACCTCGACCGACGCCGCCCAGGACGCGCTGCTACGACGGCGGGGCGCGGCCGCCGCCGGCGCTTCCTGCGCGCGCTGGGACTGGCCGGCGCACCTGCGGCCGCGTGCCGCGGCGTCGGCCCGCTGCCGGCCGCGCGACCGGTCGCCGGCCGCCCGCCGCGCCGGCGCGACCAGCCCGGGCCTGTGGTGAGCCCGGCGACCTAGCCTTGGCGGCATGAGGCTGTCGCACCGCGTCCGCACCAGCGCCTCGCCGCCGCAGGTCTGGGCAGGTGCTCGGCGACCCGCAGCGCTGGCCCGAGTTCGACCTGTCTCTGCGCCGGGTGCGCGGGTGCGCACGGGCTGGCCGCGCACGGGCCAGCACCTGCTCGGCCTGGCCCGGGTGGCGTCGCTGCGCATCCCCGTCGACGTCGTCGAGGCCGTCGCGGAGCGCGCCTGGTCCTGCTCGTGCACACCGCGCCGGGCCTGCGCGAGACCGTGACGCACCGAGATCACCCCGGCGGTCCGCGGGCGGCAGCGACGTCGTCGGTCGAGCGTGGTGGTCGAGGGCCTGTGGGCCCGCGCCGGCGCGCGTGCCGCTGTGGCTGGCCAGCGGGCTGACCGCCCGGCTGCTCGCCGCCCGCACCGACGCGCGCCGCCCGCAGGAGCCGGCGGGAGCGGTCGGCGTGAGCGCCCCGGTCCTGGCCCTGGTCGTCCTGGGGGTCGCCCTGGTCGTGCTCGGCCTGGCCACCGCCCGCCGGCCCGCGCACGAGGTCGCCGACCGCGACGGCTACTTCGACCCCTGGCAGGAGCTGCACGGCGGCTACGACCCCCGCACCGCCACGCGTCTGGGTGCGCTTCTGGCTGACGCTCGTCTACCGGATCGCCCGGCCGCTGGCCCGTCGCGGGGTGCAGCCCGACGTCGTGACCCGTCAGCTCGGTCTGGATCGCCGCTGGCGGTGTTCGTGCCCGCGGCGCAGGGCGGGCACTGGCCGATCCTGGCCGGCTGGGTGCTCGTGGCGAGCGGGCTGTTCGACACCCTCGACGGCTGCGTCGCGGTCCTGGAGCGCCGCACGACCGCGTGGGGCTACGTCCTGGACTCCCGGTCGACCGCGTCAACGACGTCGTCTACCTGGTGGCCGTCGTCTCGGTCGGGTGCGCCGCCGGGCTGGCCATCGCCTGCGGCGTCGGCTTCTTCCTCTCGAGTACGTCCGGGCGCGGGCCGGCAACGCCGGCGGCGACGAGGTGGGCCGGGTGACCGTGGGCGAGCGGCCGATGCGGGTCATCTTCCTGTCGGCCTCGATCCACTTCGGCGGCGTCTTCGTCGGCGTCAGCCCGACGACGGTGGCCACCGTCGGGCTGTCGGTGATGACGGCCTTCACGGCCGTCGGTCTGGTCCAGCTGCTGCTGGCCCTGCGGCAGCAGCTGTCCACGCCCGGGTCGGTGCCCAGCGGGCATGGGCGACGGCACGCGCGGTACGTGGGTGCCACGGTCGTCGCCGCCGGTCTGGGCACGGTGCTGGTGTCGCTGCTGATGGGGACGGGCCTTGCTCTGGGCTACGGATGGGGGATGGGCGAGTGGGGCCGGTTCGCGGGTCAGATCGGCGGTCAGCTGTCCTACCTGCCCGGTGTCCTCTTCGTCGCGTCGGTCGCCGTCGCGGTCGTCGGCCTGTCACCGCACTGGTCCCCGCTGGCGTGGGCAGGCGTCGCCTTCGTCGCGCTCCAAGTCACGCTCGGCGAGACACTTCGGCTGCCGACCTGGATTGACGCAGTGTCCCCGTTCTGGCACCTCCCAGGGGTGCCGATCGAGACCTTCAGCGCACGTCCGGCAGCCGTGCAGCTCGTGCTGGCGGCGGGCTTGGCGCTGCTGGGCCTGTGGGGCTACCAGCGCCGCGACCTCGACGCGGCCTAGCTTCCACCTCTGGTCGAGGCCCCGCAGGGTGGAGCCTGCAGCTGGACGGCGCTTGACGGCGCTTGACGGCGAGCCGCCCAGTCGTCAGCGCCAGGCACTCGGTAGGGGTTGCCCTGATCAGGATGAACAGGCGGTGTGGCCCGAGTCCTCGTCTGGGTCCAGATTGAGACGGTGTCGCTCGGTACCAACGGCCATCCTGAGGTTCGGAGCACAGGGCATGTCCGTCGTTACCCGTGAGATTCGCGACGACAAGCTCGGCCCAGGCGCCTTGCCGGACCTGGACACAGAAGGGTCCGCGTGTCTGACGCACACAGAGAATGGGTGGTGCTGTGACTAGCATTGTCGGGGACCACACGCGGTGAAAAGACGCGCCTCTACTTCGCCGCTGACGGCGGACCCGTCGTGCCTTCCAGCCGGTGCGGACGAATGAGGGCGAAGACGGAGGGCGAGACGGGAGGGGCGACATTGGAA
>CAVXIB010000006.1:0-16705 GCA_963761695.1 uncultured Actinomycetota bacterium
GGCTCGCCGACCTCGTGGCTCCGCAGGTGCCGCACCTGGTGCAGGCGGCCGACGTCGCGCTCACGGCGCTCGGACGGCCCCGCCCCGGGCGCTGATGCCGCTGGTCCAGCAGGACTGACGGTGCCGACCGGCGCGACGCCGAGGTGTCAGGCCCGTTGCGGCCGCGGCGCCAGGCCTGCGTCGCCTCCGCGCTTGCGCCGGTACATGGCCCGGTCGGCCGCGTCGACGAGGTCCTCGACGGACTGTCCGGGGTCGCCGACGGCGACACCGACGCTCCCGCCGATGGTCAGCAGCTCCCCCCGGAACTCGACCGGGCGGGCCACCTCTCCCGCCAGGCGGTCCGCCAGGCCGACCAGCACCTCGTGGGCGCGGGCCGTCCGGACGTCGCAGACGACGACGAACTCGTCGCCACCGAGCCGGACGACGGTGTCGCCCGGCCGGACCGTCGCCTGCAGCGCGCCGGGCGACCTCGACGAGGACGGCGTCGCCGGCGTCGTGGCCGTACCGGTCGTTGACCGCCTTGAAGCCGTCGAGGTCCAGGAACAGGACGCCGGCCGTCGTCGGCGCCGACCGGTCAACAGCTCCTGCACGAGCGGTCGCCAGCTGCGAGCGGTTGGCGAGGCCGGTGAGCGGGTCGCGCGGAGGCGGCTCGCTCGAGCTCGCACTCCTGCCGCTTGCGCGCGTCGACGTCCAGGAACTGCGCCAGGACCGACACCTCCCCGTCCGGGTCCAGGCTTCGTGTGGTGGCCAGCTCGCACCAGACCTGACGGCCGTCGACCCGCAGCAGGCGCACCTCGGCCGGCTGGCCGAAGGTGCCCTGCAGAGCGCGCAGCAGCCGGGGGCGGTCCTCGAGCAGCACCTGGTCGGCGAGCGGCCGCCCCACGAGCGCACGGTCGCGCAGGCTGGTCAGGCGCCGCAGCGCCGGGTTGGTCTCCAGGACCACGCCATCGCCGTCCAGGCGGGCCACGGGGGTCGGAGCCTCGTGGAAGGCCGCCCGGAACCGCGGCCTCCGAGGCGCGCAGCGCCGTGACGTCGTGACCGGTGAGCATCGCCCCCGCCAGACCGCCCTCGGCGTCGTGCAGCGGGCTGGCCTGCAGCAGGACGGTGCGGCCGGGCGACCCGGCGCGACCAGGCGCACCTCGAGCTCGCCCGAGTGGTCGTCCGGCCAGCGCCCGGGCCAGCGGCCGGCCGGGCGGCGTCAGCGGGCGTCCCGTCGGCGGCGAGCACGTCGACGCCGCGCAGGAGGTCGCCGAGCTCGCCACGGTCGAAGCTGGCCTGCAGCACGGTCGAGCGCGGGCCAGCCCAGGACCTCGCGGGCGGTGGCGTTGACGAAGGTCGGGCGGCCGCCGGCGTCGCACAGGAGTAGATGGCCGCGTGCGCGGTCTCCAGCAGCACCTGCGGTGAACTCGGCCTGCTCGGCCAGGGCCCGGGCGGTGGCCCGGGCTCGTGCGTGACGTCGCTCATGGCCACGACCGCACCGAGCAGGCGCCCCTCGGGGTCGCGCATCGCCCGGCCGTCGCAGCGCACGGTGCGGGCCGGCAGGCCATGCGGCGCGATGACCATGACCACACCCTCGACCGACCCCTCGGTCAGCGCCCGGAACAGGGGCACCTCGTCGCGGCCCAGCGGCGTCGTGCCGTCCTCGGCGAACAGGGCGTAGCGGTCGGCCCAGTCGGCCGGGTCGAGCGCGGCGTCGGCCGGCATGCCGTGGAAGTCGCGGGTGGCCCGGTTGAAGGTCGTCAGGTGCCCGTCGGCGTCGCAGGCGACGATCCCGACGCTGACCGTCCGCAGCACGGCCTCGTTCAGGGCCTGCCGCCGAACGGCCTCGTCGTGCGCGGTCTGCAGGTCGGCGGCCAGCTCGGCCAGGCGCCGGTCGGTGCGGTTGCGCTCGGTGACGTCGGCCACGTTGACGATACACCACGGCGTCCCGGCCCCCGGGGCCCGGTGCGCCCACGACCGTCCCGACGAGCTCGACGTCGGCGCCGTCCGGGCGCGCCAGCGTGCGCTCGGTGAGCAGCACCGATCCCGGCCGGTCGGCCAGGCCGCGCACCGCCTCCTGCAGACCCCCGACGTCGGTGTCGGACAGCCAGTCCGCGGGACGGCCCACCAGCGCCTGCGCGTCCCGCCCGACGAGGTCGGTGAAGCGCACCGTTGACCCGCTGCACCACGCCGTCGGGCGACAGCTCCACCTGGCCGACCGGGTTGGCCTCGAACAGCACCCGGTAGCGCTCCTCGGACTGCTGCAGCCGCTGCTGCGCCTCGTGCCGCTCGGTGACGTCGCGGGCGGCGGAGTGGATCTGGACGATCCCGCCCGTGTCGTCGCGCACCGGCGACAGCCGGATCTCCAGGTGCCGCCAGGAGCCGTCCGCGTGCCGGGTCCGGACCTCGGCCGTCGACGTCGCCCCGCCCAGCACCTCGGCAGCGGCGACCGCGGCCGCCCGACGGTCGTCGGGGTGCACCCGCCCCAGGACCGAGCGTCCCACCTCGTCGTCGACGTCGTAGCCCAGCACCCGGCCCACCGACGGCGAGACGTACAGCGTGGCGCCGCGCAGGTCGTGACGGCTGACGACGTCGCTCGCGCCGTCGGCCAGCGCCCGGTAGGACGACAGCGCGATCTCGAGCTCGTCCAGCGCCTCGGCCTGCTGCGCGACCGACCGGCGCAGGTCCAGCTGGGTCATCACCTGGGTCGCGAGCACCGACAGCAGCCGGTGCTGGACGGGGGTGAGCCCCTCGGGTCGCGGCGCGTACCCGAGCACGCAGAGCGTCCCGAGCACCGCTCCGGAGCGCGTGCGCAGCGGGAACCCGGCGTAGAAGCGGATCCCGAGCGGACCGGTCACCAGTGGGTTCGTGGCGAAGCGCGGATCGAGGGTGGCGTCCGGCACGATGAGGGGGGCGTCGGCGCGCAGCGCATGCTCGCAGAACGCCTGGTCGCGGGGCGTCTCCCCCACGTCGAGGCCGCAGCGGGCCTTGAACCACTGGCGGTCCTCGTCGAGCAGGCTCACCAGGGCCGTCGGGCAGCCGGCGACGTCGGCGGCCGCCTGCACGAGGTCGTCGAAGACGGCTTCGGGCGCGGTGTCGACCACGCCGTAGGAGGCGAGCTCGGACAGGCGCACGTGTTCCGGGACAGGGGCCACCTCCTCCCCTCGGCATCCTGTCGGCCGTCTTGAGCGCGTCCGGGCCGGCGCGGGTCCGCACCTACCCTGACCCGGTGCGTCCGCCTCTGACACAGACCCGTGCCGCATGAGCGCCCGGATCACCGAGCTCGACTGGCAGTCCACGCGGATCGGTGACGTGAGCCTGCGTCGGCGCCTGGACCCGGTCAGCGGGTCGGAGGTCCACGAGGTGCTGCTCGGCGAGGAGTACCTGATGTCCAGCCTGTTCACCGTGGCCGAGGTGGCCCTGGCCGACCTCGGGCTCGCCGCCGTCGAGGGCACCGCCCTCGACGTCGCCGTCGGAGGGCTGGGCCTGGGCTGGACGGCCCGCGCGGCGCTGCGCGAGCCCCGGGTGCGCCGGCTCGACGTCGTCGAGGCGCTGCCCGCGGTGATCTCCTGGCACCAGCGGGGTCTGCTCCCCTACGCGCAGGAGCTCACGTCGGACCCGCGGACCCATCTCGTGGAGGGCGACTTCTTCGCGCTCGTGGCCGCCGGGCAGACCTTCGCGCCGCAGGGTCCGGCGCGGTACGACGCGGTCCTGCTCGACGTCGACCACAGTCCCCGCCACGTGCTCGACCCGAGTCATGCGCCGTTCTACGAGGCCACCGGGCTGCGCCGGATGGCCGAGCAGCTGGTGCCCGGCGGCGTGTTCGCGCTGTGGTCCGACGACGGGCCCGACGCGCCCTTCCTCGCCGTCCTGGCGGAGGTCTTCGCGACGGCGACCTCGCACGTGGTCCCCTTCGCCAACCCGTACACGGGCGGGGAGTCGTCGAACACCGTGTACGTGGCCCGGACCGCTCCTTGACCCCGGTGACCGCGGCGCTGCTCGCCGGCGCCGGGCTGGTGGCGGGTGCGGTGAACACGGTGGCCGGCGCTGGCTCGCTCCTGACCTTCCCCGCACTGCTGGCCGCCGGGCTGTCCCCCCTGTCGGCGAACGTCACGAACTCGCTCGGCCTCGTGCCGGGCAGCGCCAGCGGCGCCTACGGCCTGCGGTCCGAGCTGCGCGGGCAGCGCGAGCGGCTGATCCGACTGTCGGTGTGGGCCGGTGCCGGGTCGGCCGTGGGCGCCGTCCTGCTGCTGACGCTTCCCGGGTCGGCCTTCGACCGGATCGTTCCGGTGCTGGTCGGGCTCGCCGGCCTGCTCGTGCTGGCGCAGCCGCTCATCGTGCGGGCGGCCCGGCGCGAGGAGGGCGGTCCCGCCTCCCCCGCCACCGGTCCGGCCATCGGCGGGGTGGCCGTCTACTCGGGGTACTTCGGGGCCGCGCAGGGGGTGCTGCTCATCGGCGTGCTCGGGGCCCTCGCGCCCCAGCCCCTGCGGCAGGTGAACGCGGTCAAGAACGTCATCGCCGTGACCGCCAACGCCGTGGCCGGCACGATCTACGCCGTCGTGGCCCCGGTCGACTGGACCGCGGCGCTGATGCTCGCCCTGGGCAGCGCCTGCGGGGGGCCCATCGGCGCCGTGCTCGCCCGACGGATCCCCGCCGGTCCGCTCCGCCTCGGCATCGCCGCCGTCGCCCTGGTCGTGGCCACCAAGCTGGCCCTGTCGGCCTGGTAGGTCCCGACGTAGCGTCGCGGCCATGACCGTCCCCGCATCGAGCACGCTCCTGCCCGGCGACCCGGAGTCGGTGTTCACCTACGGCGCCCCCCAGGTGAGCTTCGGCGCCGGCGCCTCCGACGAGATCGGCTACCCGCTGTCCCAGTGGGGGGCCCGACGGGTGCTGGTCATCACCGACCCCGGGGTCGCCGCCACCGGGGCACCGCAGCGGATCGCCGAGCAGATCGGCGGCTACGGCGTCGAGGCGGTCGTGTACGACGGAGTGCGGGTCGAGCCCACCGACGTCAGCCTGCGCGAGGCCGCGCAGTGGGCCCGCGAGCACGGGCCCTGGGACGCGTTCGTCGCGGTCGGCGGCGGCTCGAGCATCGACACCGCCAAGGCGGTCGACCTGCTGGTGACCAACCCGGGCGACCTGCTGGACTACGTCAACGCCCCGGTCGGGCTCGGCCAGGCACCAACCGTGCCGCTCAAGCCGCTCGTGGCCGTCCCCACCACCACGGGCACCGGGTCCGAGAGCACCACCATCTGCGTGCTCGACGTCCTGGCCCAGCACGTGAAGGCGGGCATCAGCCACGCCCGGCTGCGGCCGACCCTCGCCGTCGTCGACCCTCTGCTGACGCTGAGCCAGCCGGCCGAGGTCACGGCGGCCTCGGGCATGGACATCCTGTGCCACGCGCTCGAGAGCTACACCGCTCGCTGGTTCACGACCACGGACCGCAAGACCCCCGAGCAGCGGGTGCCCTACTGCGGCGCGAACCCGATCAGCGACCTCTGGAGCGAGAAGGCACTGTCGCTGCTGGCGACGTCGTTCGTCCGCGCCGTCCGGCAGGGCGACGACGTGCAGGCCCGCACGGACATGGCCATGGCGTCGACGTTCGCCGGGATGGGCTTCGGCAACGCCGGGGTGCACCTGCCGCATGCGAACGCCTACCCGATCGCCGGGCAGGTCCGTGACTTCCACCCGTCGGGCTACCCGGGGGCTCCCCCATGGTGCCGCACGGCATGTCGGTGGCCCTGACGGCGCCGGAGGTCTTCCGCTTCACCTTCGACAGCTCGCCGGAGCGACACCTGCGCGCCGCACACCTGCTGGCTCCGGACGCCGACCGACCCGACGACCTGCGCGAGCTCCTGCCGAACGTGCTGCTCCGGCTGATGCAGGACATCGGGCTGCCCAACGGCGTGGGGGCGGTGGGCTTCGGTGAGGACGACATCCCCGACCTGGTGGCCGGCACCATGAAGCAGACGCGGCTGCTGGCGACGTCGCCCCGGCCGGTGACCGAGGACGACGTCGCCGGCATCTTCACCCGCTCGCTGGAGCTCTGGTGACGTCGGTGTCGGGACCGGCCGCGCCCGGGGTGAGGTCGCGGGTGAGCACCCTGGCGACCAGCGGCACCACCAGGAGCAGCACGAGCGGCAGCAGCCACACGATCGGGTAGGCGTAGCCGACCCGCACGGTCTGCGGGAAGGCGACCTGCTCCACCGGCACGGCCTCGCCGGCCGCCTGCGGTGCCGGGTCCGGAGCGGGAAGGTCGACGGCCGCAACGGGCCCGCCGAGCTCGGGCTCCGGCGCGGGCACCGAGGACTCCTGGAACACCGGGGCGTCCACGACCTCCAGCGCCGGGGCGGCCGGGGCCTGCGGAACGTCCACGGGCACCGGCGCGGGGGCGTCGGCCGTGACGACGAGCAGGGTCGGTGGCGGCGTCTTGGCCGCATCGTCGCGTGCGCGGGTGGAGAACACGACGCGCCAGGCGTCGCTCGGCGCGAGGGCTGTCGCGTCGGGCAGCAGCACCAGTCCGGTTGCCGCGGCGAGCCCGCCCACCAGCGGGGCCAGGTCGGCCTCCAGGTGCGGCAGCGGGGTGGCCACGTAGGCAGCGGTGGCGCGGGCGGCGCAGTCGGCCGCCGGCGGCTCGGCGAACGAGCCGCGCACCGGCGCCAGGGGTGACCGGGTCAGGCACACCTGCACCTTGGCGGATTCCGGCGCCATGCCCCCGCTGCCCGGCGCGACGTCCAGGGGCACCTGCAGCTGCGCGCTGGTCGCGCCCGCCAGCGCCGACGACGGCAGCCCGAGATAGGTGCGGGCGGTCTCCTGCCCGGCGCTGACGGCGACGTGCAGCGTCTCGGCCGGGAAGGGGTTGGTGGGAGGCTCGACGGGCGCAGCGACGGGGAGGGCCCCCGGGCCGAGGCAGCCCGCCGGGCCGGAGCAGGACGGGTTCGGCTGGAACCAGCTCTCGACCGTCGGGGCCACGGTGCCGGTGGTCGCCGCGGAGGCCAGCGGGACGAAGCCCAGGCCGGCGGTACCGACGGCCAGGACGGCGGCGGCCAGCCGGGTCCTCATGCGCGACCCTTGACGACGGCCAGCAGGCCCGCCGCCTCGTCGAGCAGGCCCTCGAACGCCACCCGCTCCTGCGCAGCCAGGCGCCGGCTGCTGTGGACGCTCAGCAGGCCTGCGCCGAGCAGCACCAGGGCCAGGCCTCCGAGCCCGCCGCTGACGAGCGCCGGGACCTGGAACGGCACGAACAGCGTGCGGGCGGCGACCTTCCACCCGAGCGCGATGCCCGTGAACCCGGCCGACATCAGGCCGATGAACAGGATGAGGCCGCTGGTGGCCGGGTCGCGCAGCCAGGAGGTGCTCATGCGTCCTCCTCCTGCACGGTGCGGCGCAGCTCGGCCAGCAGGTCGCGGAGCTCACCGAGCTGACGGGTGCGCTCGGCGGCGTCGGCCTGCTTGGCGGCGACGTTGACGACGGTGAGGCCGACGGCGACCAGACCCAGGCCGCCGAAGCCGGCGGAGACGACGTAGGGCAGCTGCAGGGCGACGTTGCTGAGGCCGGCGACCCGGCCCCAGCCGAGAACGAGCAGCACCAGGCCGACCGCGGCCAGCCCGACGCCGACGTAGGTCCCGAGCTGGGGCACCCCCCGCAGCGAGGCAGTGGCCCGGGTGAGCAGGGCGGGACGGCCGACCCGGGTGGCGGGGGGCAGGCTGGTCAGGGCGGTCTCGGTCATGAGGTCCTCGGCTGGGTGCGCGGGGTACGGGCGGTGGTGCGGGGGGCGGAGGCGGCCGGCGTCGCCGGCGTGGACGCCCGGAGTGCGGCGCCGATCTGGGCCGCGAGGCCGGGGCCGATGCCCCGGACCTGGGTCAGCTCCTCCGGCCGCGCGGCCCGGACGCCGTCCAGGTCGCCGAAGGCCCGCAGGAGCGCCGCCTCGCGGGCGGCGCCGAGGCCGGGGACGGCCTCGGCGAGCGGACGCTCGAGCACGGCGACAGGGCCGCCGGAGACAGGGCTGCGGCGACGGGCCGCGGACGGCGGGTCCTGCCGTGGCGCTGTCGGGGGACCGTCGCTCGGCGGACGCTCCGGGGCGGGGCGGGCCTCGTTCGCCCCCGCGGACCGCTCGATGGCGGTGACGCTGCCACCGAGGTAGGCCTCGACGACGGCGGGATCGGTCTTGACCTCCTGCGGCGTGCCCGCCGCGATGACCTCGCCGTCGGCCATGCAGACGATCCGGTCCGACAGCCCCATGATCAGCGGGATGTCGTGCTCGATGATGATGAGCGTGAGCCCGAGCTCGGCCTTGAGCTTGACCAGCAGGGCGCCGAGCGCCTCGGTCTCCTTCTGCGCGACGCCCGAGCTCGGCTCGTCGAGCAGCAGGAGCTGCGGCTCGAGGGCGACCAGGCAGGCGATCTCGGTGATGCGCCGGGTGCCGGTGGACAGCTCCTGGATCTGGCTGCCCTTGTAGCGGTCCAGGCCCATCCAGCTGACCAGCTCCTCGGCCCGGGCGAGCTTGCGCCTCTCCTGCCCGCGCAGGCCGAGCAGCGACGTGACCAGCCGGGTGGGGTCGACCCGCTCCAGGCTCAGCTGGACGCACTCCAGCACGGTCAGGGTCGGGAACAGCGCCGCGTCCTGGAACGAGCGGATCAGCCCCATCCGTCCGCGGGCCTCCGGGCCGAGCGCCGTGACGTCGCGACCGCCGTAGCGGACGACCCCCTCATCGGCGCCGGTGAACCCGGCCAGCAGCTCGAACGTGGTGGTCTTGCCGGCTCCGTTCGGACCGATCAGGCCGAGCGTCTCGCCCTGGCGCACCTGGAAGCTGACGCCGCGCACGGCGCGCACCCCGCCGAAGCTCTTGCGCAGGCCGGTGACCTCCAGCAGCGCACCCGACGGCGCGGCGCGGCGCTGCTGCGGTACCCGCAGGACCGGTCGCGTGGTGCCCTGCGGGGCGCCGTTCGCCCCGAAGCCCGCGCTCGTCGGCGTAGGCCTGCTCGACGTCGACCCCGGCCTTGGCGGCCAGCGCGTTCGCGATCCGGTTGCGGACCGGCGCGACGAGCGAACCGAGCCCTCCGGGCAGGTACATGATGATCAGCAGCTGGCCGAGCGCCGTGGCCGCGAGGCCGGCGCTGTCCAGCGGCAGGAACGTCGCGCCCTGCACGACGATCGCCCCGAGCACCGGTCCGTAGAGCAGTCCGAGACCGCCGATCACGGCGATGACGACGACGTCGATGCTCGCCCGCGTGGGGAAGCTCGTGGCGCCGATCTGGGCCAGGGAGTGGCCGTACATGGCGCCGCCGATGCCGGCGACGAAGCCGGCCAGCGCGAAGCCCTGCAGCTTGACCAGGCTGGCCGGAACGGTGAACGCACGGGCGGCGTCCTCGTTGTCGCGGACCGCGACCAGGCGCCGGCCCAGGCCTCCGGACCGGACGTTGCGGGCCAGCAGCAGCGCCGCGAGCACGACCGTGAGGCCGATGTAGTAGTAGGAGCGGCCGGACTCGAACGCGAAGTCGCGGATGATCGGCCGGCCGGGGTCCTGTCCCGCGCCGAGCAGGAAGTCCTGCTGCAGCAGGTAGCCCGGCACCACGAGCGCGAACGACAGCGTGGTGACCGTCAGCAGCAGGCCCTTGATCCGCAGCGCCGGGATGCCGATCAGCACCGAGACGACGGCCGAGGCCAGCCCTGCGTAGACGAAGCTCTCGACGAAGTTGCCGGTGCGCTTGGACACCTCGTAGGAGGCCCAGGCACCGATGGCCCCGATGGCGAACTGACCGAGGCTGAGCTGGCCGCCGAGGCCGGTGATGATGCCGACGCTGATGGCCAGGATCACGAAGCCGAAGCTGCCGGTCAGCTTGACGGCGTTGCTGTTGCTGATGACCAGCGGGAGCAGGGCGAAGACCGCGATGGTCGACCCGGCCACGACCGGCGTCATCGCGCGGACGGCCCAGACGCGGCGGATGGCGGCGGGCAGCGGCCGCGCCGCCTGCACGGCCGCCCAGCTGCCCTTCTCCTCGGCCCGGCCGACCCGCTGCTTCTGCACCAGCAGGGCCACCAGGATGATCACGAACAGCGCCAGCTGCACCAGCCCGGCCTGGGCGTAGTTCCACAGCAGGAGCTGCTCGACGATGCCGATGGCCGCACCGGCGAACAGCGCGATGGGCAGCGACTGCATGCGGGCGAGCACCGCGCCGGTCAGCGCGACGAGAAGCAGCGACGGACCGAAGCTGTCACCGCTGGTGAAGCCCTGCGTGGGCTGGGTGAGGATGGCCGAGAAGCAGGCGAGCGCCCCGGCCAGGCCCCAGGCCAGCGAGCTCATCCGTGAGGCGCTGATCCCGGCCATGCGGGCGGCCTCGGGGTTGGCCGCGGCCGCCCGGATGCCCAGACCGAAGCGGGAGAACTTCAGGAACAGCCCGACGCCGAGCACCACCAGCGGGCTCAGCAGCAGCATCCCGGAGTACGCGGGGGTGACCAGCAGCGCGCCGACCCGGAACGTGGGCAGGCCCACCGGCTGGGGGAACAGCGAGCCGGCCGCCGCCTGGTTGTTGACCGCGAAGGCGAACAGCACGAGGAACTGGCCGACGCCCAGGGTGGCGACCACGCTCATGATGGCCGGGGCCTTGCGCAGTCGCCGCACCACCACGGCCTCGGCGAACGCGCCGGTTCCGGCCGCGAGCAGGAGCGCCGGCACGAAGGCGATCCAGTACGGGACGTGCCACTTGACGACGGCCAGTCCGAAGACCGCCGCTCCGAAGGCGCCGATCTGCCCGTGGGCGAAGTTGATGATGCGGTTCGTGCGGTAGATGAGCACCAGGCCGACCGACAGCAGGCCGTAGGTCAGGCCGACGATGAGGCCGAGCAGCAGCACGGGGCCGGGCGCCTCGAAGTGGCCCGACTGGGTGCGCTCGGTGTTCAGCTGCGGCAGCACGCCGTAGAGCAGCACCAGGACGAGCGCCGTGCCGATGCCGGCCTTGGTCAGGGCCCTCGGGGTGCAGGCCGCGCGCAGGTCGCGCAGGACCGCGTTCACGCCCGACCCCCCGTGCGGCGGCGCGGCTGGGACGGGACGACCAGCTCGGCCGCGAGGTCCGCGGCCGGCTCGTCGGCGTCGTGGTCGGAGACGGGCGCGGCGTCGGCGCCCTCCAGGAAGACCGCCCGCAGCAGGTCGCCCCGCTCGAGCAGGTCCTTGGCCGGGCCGTCGAAGCGCATCTGGCCCTTCTCCATGAAGTAGGCGTGGTCGACGAGCGACAGCGCGATGTTGACCGACTGCTCGACGAGCACGACGGCGGTGCCGGTGGCGTTGATGCGCCGGACCATGTCGAGCAGCTGCCCGACGATGATGGGCGCCAGGCCCAGGCTGAGCTCGTCGATGAGCAGGAGCTTGGGCTGCAGGATCAGGGCCTTGGACAGCCCGACCATCTGCTGCTCACCGCCCGACAGGTTGGCGGCCAGCGACGTGCGCCGCTCGTACAGCCGCGGGAAGGCCTCGAAGCACTCCTCGATCGAGGCGTCGATGCGCTTCTTGTCCCGGCCCAGGATGTAGCCGAACGTGCGCAGGTTCTCCACCACGTCCATCGAGCCGAACACGGCCCGGCCGCCGGGCACCTGGGTGATGCCGAGCGGCACCCTGCGCTCGGCGTCGAGGTAGGTGATGTCCTGGCCGGTGTAGCGGACGCTGCCGGCGCTGGGCAGCCCGATCCCGGACACGACCTTCAGCAGCGTCGACTTGCCGGCGCCGTTGGTACCGAGCAGCGCGACCATCTCGCCCTCGTCGACGGTGAAGTCGACGTCGAACAGCACCTGCAGCTGGCCATAGGAGAAGTCGATGCCCTTGCAGGCGAGCATGGGCAGCTTCTGACCCGAGGCCTTGATCGTCTTGATGTCCTCGGACTCCAGCACCTCGTCGATCATCCGGTCGAGGTCCTTGCCGATCATCGGGGCGGCACTGCGGATGACCAGACCGGCGAGCACGCCCGGCAGGATCAGGCTGAAGATTGCCCCGGCGATGCCCACCCGCTTGTCGATCCCCGACAGGAACAGCACCCCGACGATGGCGCCGGCCGCGGCGAACATGCCCACCACCGCGGCGGCGTGCGGCCGGTAGCGCGCATCCATGATCGACAGCAGGGCCGCCGTCAGTCCAGGGGTCAGGACGGCGATCAGGCTCTGTCCGAGGGCGAACATGACGAACATGAGGAAGAAGGCGGGCATGAGGGCCCCGGTGGCGATGAAGGAGACCGCCCCGGCCAGCGCCAGGCCGCAGAACGAGAGCAGCTTGGCCGGGTCCTCGCGGAAGACGGCCTCGGCCCGGGTGCCGAACGCGAGCAGCGCCAGCACGCTGACGCCGGAGATGGCCGCGAAGAACAGACCGCGCTCGCCCGGACCGAGGTCCCAGCGGACCTCCAGGAACGTCGACAGGAAGGTGCCGAAGGGCACGACCAGGATGCCGAGCGTGAAGTAGCCGACGGCGATCCGCTTCACGGTGGGGATGAGCAGGATGCGGCGCAGGATCTCGAAGAAGCCGAGCTCGACCTCGGCCTCGACCTCGGCCCCCTCCGTGACGGCGCCGACCGGCTCGTCGTCGTGGGCCGCGGAGCGCAGCGCATCGGTGTCGAAGCGGCCGGGCCCGGGGTCGCGCAGCCCGAGGGAGGCGAGCGAGCAGGCCACGCTGATCCCGCCGAGCACCAGGAACACCCCGCGCCAGGTCAGGTCGAGGGGACCGGCCAGCAGGGCGATCAGCAGCGGGGCCAGGATCGAGCCGGCGACGTCGAAGGCCGTGTACCCCGACAGCACCCGGACCCGGGCCTGCGGCGGGAAGCTGTCGACCAGCAGCGGCGCATGCAGCGCCTTGACCGAGCCGGTCGACAGGCCGTCGAGCACCAGGACGGCGATCAGGGCGAGCAGGCTCGTGACGAACCCCGTGTAGAGCGTGATGAGCGACCAGGCGACGCCCGTGGCCAGGCACAGCCAGGCCCGGCGCCCAGGCCGCTGCGCGAGCGCCGCCATGGGCAGCGGCGCCAGGATCGTGGCCAGGAAGGCCAGGGTGCGCGCCCCCGCAATGGCACCGAGCGACAGGCCGAGGGCGCGGCTGATCTCGGGCGTGAGCACCGTGAAGGCGAACCCCTGGAAGGAGTCGACGATGGCGAGCAGCCCGAGCGCGACCATCGGGTAGACGGTGAGCCCGTTCTCCCGCAGCACCGGTCCGAGCGGCACGGACTCGCTGCTGCCCGAGACCCCGAGCGCGGCACGTGCGGCGACCCGCCGCTCCGCGCGGTCACCCGCCTCGGGCGGCTCCGACGGCGGGAGGGCCGAGACGGGTGGCTCCAGGATGGCAGTCATGTCCGGTCCTCAGGTCTGGGAGCGTCGGGTGGTGAACGGGCGGTACCAGGCGGACTCGCCGATGCGCGCCCCCGTGCCGTCGAGCAGGACGACGTTGACGTAGTGCTGCTCGTCGCCCACGCCGTCGCCCGCGTCCGGCAGCCGGTCCACGACCACCGTGGGACGGGTGGTCAGGTAGACGCCCTGCTCGCCGAGGTACTCCGCGCTGGGACAGCGGGGGTCTCGCTGGCAGGACCGGTCGTCGCGGGCGAGCCAGGCGACGTCCTTGCCCACCGGCATCGGCGCCCGGTCGACGAACACGGCGTACACGCCCCTGCCGTCCGAGGACGAGCCGTCGAGTCCGACCGGCCGGAAGTCGCGCATGCTCCAGGCCACCGTGACGGGCAGCTGCACCCGCTCGCGGACGCCGGGCTCGGCGAAGGTCAGGCGGTCGTCGACGCGGAACTGCAGGTCCCCCCCGCCGCAACCGGTCAGGGCCATGAGGCCCAGCAGGGCCGCGACGGCACGGGTGGCAGGGGTGGGCATGGCAGCAGTCTCGGCTCTCGGAATCGGTGTGGCTACGGTGCGGACCACCAACGGTCGGTGGGCCGGGTGGTGCGATTCACCACACCCCCGAGCGTGTCCGGACGAGGATGTCGCGGGCCGGACGATCGCCGCAGGCGAACGGGCGGACCTGCTCAGGAGAAGGCCCGCGTCGCGCCGGCGTCATAGCGGAAGCAGTCGCACGGTCCGTCGTAGCGCATCGTGCGCAGGCCGGCGATGCCGAAGTGCCGCCCCGGGGCCAGCCTGGTGGCGAAGTTGCCGACGCCGGGCGAGGACGCACCGAGCGACTCGAACCCACGGACCAGCGAGGGGACCGTGAGCGGGCTCCCGGCGACGGCGTCGGCGGCGGCCTTGAGGTTCAGCATCGCGCCGCAGAACGACACCGACGCGAACAGCGACGCGTCGCCCTTGATGTGCCGCTTCTGGATGGTCGAGCACTGCGAGAAGGTGGGGTTGCCGCTGAGCACCTTGCCGCGGTCACGGTAGGAGTTGGTGTCCTTCAGCGGCTCCCAGCCCAGGGCCACCGCCGTCTTGAGCGAGCGGCTGCGGCCCTTGCCCTCGTAGCCACCGAGGGTGTCGAACGAGGTGAGGACGTACTGGGGGTAGTAGGCCTGCTGCTCGGCGTCGTCGAGGAAGAAGGGCGCGCAGCCCGGGCACAGGAACGTGACGGTCTTGACGCCCCGGGCCGCCATGGCCAGCTGGGCCGACTGCACGGCGCTCGCGCTGTTGGCGACGTCGGGTGTCGACTGCGGGTAGCCCACCGTGTAGGAGACGACGTCGATGCCGGCGGCCTTCAGGCGCGGCACGATGATCGCGTCCCGGGCGCGCAGGGGCGCCGGGTAGTCCATGACGAGCAGGCCGAGCGACTCGCCGCGCTTGGCGAGCCCGCGCGCCAGGATCAGGTCGACGAGCTCGCGGGCGGCGAGGTCGCTGTCGACCTCCTCGGGAGTGACGAGGTTGGCGAAGCGCTGGAAGTCCGAGGCGTTGTGCAGGTAGTGGCCATGCGCCAGCAGGAGGGCGCCGCCCTTGGCCAAGCAGGCCGGGAGTCCAGCCTCCGCGTTGCCCAGGACGATGGCCGCGACCACCTTGTGGTCCTCGGTGAAGGTCGCGCAGATCTCCTGGTAGGTGACGGCGTAGGTCTGGGTGCTGGTCAGCTCGACCTCGTAGTAGACCGGCGTGACCACGTGGCCGCCGAAGCCGCCGTGGGCGTTGACCCAGGCGAGGGCGTCACGCACCTCGCCCTTCTGGTCACCGACGTCGGCGGTGCCGCCGAAGGCCGCCGCCGCCGCGCTGATGTCGGGGTAGATGACGACCCCGACCTCGACCGGGCTTCCCGTCGCCTTCCCGGTGGGGGCGGCGCCCGCCGGCCTCCCGGGGACCGGTCCGGCGCTGGTCGAGCTGCCCGTGCCCGGACGCGAGGCCGCGGCGCGGCCGCCGCCGGCCGGGGACGCGCCCGACGTCCCGCCCGAGGTCGCGCCGGACGTCGTGGTCCCGCCGGCCGCGACGTCGGGTCCCGTCGCGTCGCCGGACGCCGCGACGCCGCCCAGGCCGGAGGCTCCGTCGACGGCGCCGCCGGCCAGGTCGCCGCTGCTCCCCCCGGTCAGCCCACCGGCACTGCCGGTCAGGGCCTGGCGCTCGGACACCTGCACGGTGGAGCCGCAGGCGGTCAGGGCGAGGGCGGCCGCGAGGCCGGCGATCAGCGGGGTGCAGCGCATGGGAATCCTTGGGGTGAACGCTCGTTCAAATCCTGATGTGACGGACCCTGCAAGACGCTTGCCAATCTGTCAAGGGCCTGCGTACAGTCCGCCGCAGCCGGCGCCCCGCTGGCACAGGCGAAGTTTGAACGACTGTTCACATCCGGAGGCCCCATGAGCGTGGACGTCGCGGTCGCCGCCCCGCTCCTGCCTTCCCGCAAGGACCTGGCCGGCGCGCGGCTGCGCCTGTTCGAGACGGCGCTGGCCCTGTTCGGCGACCGGGGCTACGAGGCCGTCTCGGTCCGCGACCTCATGAAGGAGCTCGGGCAGCAGCCCGGCGCGCTGTACGGCCACGTCCCGTCCAAGCAGCACCTGCTGTACGAGCTCACCTGCATCGGCCACGAGGAGCAGCGCGACCGGCTCCGCGATGCCCTTCTCGACGCGGGTCGCGAGCCCGCCGAGCAGATCCGCGGGCTCACGCGGGCCCACGTGCTCGCCCACCTCACCTATCCCGCCCTGGCCCGGGTCACCACCCGCGAGTCGCGCTCGCTGAGCCAGGAGCAGCAGCTGTCCGTGCTCGTGGTCCGCGACGAGAGCATCCGGATGTTCCTCGACGTCGTCGAGCGCGGGGTGCGGCTCGGCGCGTTCGACACCGAGCAGCCCCTGCTCGCCGTCTACGCCGTGGGCGCCCTCGGGATCCGGGCGGCCGAGTGGTGGAACGCCGAGGCCCCCTTCAGCGCCCAGCAGGTCGCCGACACCTATGCCGAGTACGCCGTCCGGCTGCTCAGCCCCGCCCGCCCGACCCGCTGACCTGAGAGGTCGCCATGCCCACCACCCTGTCCGACGGCGTCCGACTGTCCTGGGCCGAGCACGGCTCCGGCACGCCCCTGCTCCTGTGCATGGGCGCCAGCTACAGCAGCGCCATGTGGTACCCGGCGGTCGAGGCGCTCGCCGCCTCCCACCGGGTGATCACCTTCGACAACCGCGGCACGGGCGGGAGCGGCTGGACCCCCGTCGCCTCGATCGAGGACATGGCCTCGGACGCCCTCGCCGTGCTCGACGCCGCCGGCGAGCCCAGCGCCCACGTCTACGGCGCCTCGCTGGGCGGCGTGGTCGCCCAGCAGGTCGCCCTGCAGGCGCCGGAGCGCGTACGGAGCCTGGTGCTCGGC
>CAVXIB010000007.1:0-15722 GCA_963761695.1 uncultured Actinomycetota bacterium
TTTCGCTGCCCAGAGGGGGTGTGGGCAACCGATTTTCAGCGCGACGAGGCCACGTGGATCGTGAGGTCCTCGGGCACGCCCTTGACGGTCCGCAGGGTGCGGCGGCGCTTCAGCACCACCCGCTCGAGGTCGAGACCGGCGGCGGTGGTCCCGCTGACAACGGTTTCGTCCGCCTCGGCAAGGTCCATCATCCGGGCCGCGACGTTGACGTCGACCCCGAGCCAGTCACCGCCGACAGCCCGGGGCCGGCCGGTGTGCAGCCCGGCGCGCATCCGCGGCCGGTGCCCGGAGACCTCGACGAGGGAGAGCCGCTCGCGGGCGGCCCCCAGGGCGTCGATCGCCAGCTGGGGTCCTGGGAAGACCGCCATCAGGCCGTCGCCCATCCGCTTCACGACCCGCCCCCGACCAGCCAGCAGCGGCGGCTCCACGGCGGCAGCGACCGCGCGCAGGAGCTGCAGTGCGGCCTCGTCGCCGGCCCGGAGCGCCCAGGGGGAGAAGTCGACCAGGTCGGTGAACAGGAGCGTCACCTCGCGGTCGCCGCGCCCGCGTCCGGTCCGTTCCAGCATCACCTGCCAGACCTGCAGCGCGCCGAGGCCGGCCTCGCGGGAGACCCGCGGGGAGTCGTCGAACAGGCGTCCGGCCACCCGGGCGACGACGGCGCCGCTGTCGCGGCCGGCGGTGCTGAGCGGGTCGCCGTAGCCGGGATCGCCCGGGAGCGCCTGGCGCAGCCGCCGGGCGAGCGCGACGGCCCCGGGGCGGGCGTCGACGGCGCGAAGCGCCTGGGCGGCAGCGCGGGCACGTGCCGCAGCCCCCCGGTCTCCCACGACCGAGAGGCTACGTGCGCGCGCTCAGGCTCCCCGCCTCGTCGACCGGGCTGACGAGGTCCTCGCCCACGGCGATCGTCCGCTCGATCTCGGCGATCCGGACCTCGACCTCGCGGGCCTGCGCGCGGGCCTTCTCCCGGTCGAGCTCCTCCGCGACGTCCTCATCGGCCTTCATGAGGGCGTCGAGGTTGGCGTTGCCCATGTCGAACACGCCCATGTCCATGTACGCCTTCTGCACCTTGGGCCCCCACAGGCCGATGTCCTTGACGATCGGCACGATGCGGGTGAACAGGTGGTTGCGGAACAGCTTCATGAACTCGGACTGGTCGACGTAGGCGTCGCACTCGTCGGTGTCCAGGCCGACGGTCTCCCACACCTCGCGTCCGCGGATCCGGTCGCGCATGAGGTAGCAGGCCTCGACGACGAACTCCTCCCGCTCATCGCGCTCGGCGGTGGTCAGCTCGGCGTAGGCGTCCTTGAGGGCGAGCCGGCCGAAGGCGACGTGCCGCGCCTCGTCCTGCATCACATAGGCCAGGATCTGCTTGGGCAGCGGCTTGGTGGTCATGTCGCGCAGGATGCCGAAGGCGGCCAGCGCCAGGCCCTCGATGAGCACCTGCATGCCGAGGTAGGGCATGTCCCAGCGGCTGTCGCGCAGGGTCTGCTCGAGCAGGATCGACAGGTTGTCGTTGATCGGGAAGACCATGCCGATCTTCTCCTGCAGGAACCGCGCGTAGGTCTCCGCGTGCCGCGCCTCGTCCATGGTTTGCGTCGCGGCGTAGAACTTGCTGTCGAGGTCCGGGACCGACTCCACGATGCGTGCGGAACAGATCATCGCGCCCTGCTCACCGTGCAGGAACTGGCTGAACTGCCAGGAGGCCTGGTGCTGGTTGAGCTCCTTGCGCTGCTGCACGCTGAGCTTGTCCCACAGCGGGGTGCCGAAGATGGCCGAGACCTCGTCGGGCAGGCCCAGGCTGTCGTACGGGTCGACCTCCAGGGACCAGTCGATGCGGGAGGTCTGGTCCCACTGCTTGTCCTTGCCCTTCTGGTAGAGCGACAGCAACCGGTCGCGACCGCCGTCGTACTCCCAGGTGAACCGGGCGTCCCCGGCCATCGGGACGTCCCAGGTGGCGTCCACCGTCGTGGGGATGACGTACTTGTCGAAGGTGCTCACGAGCGCTCTCCAGTGGTCGGGAGGAGTCGGGCGACGACCCGGGCGATGTCCCGGGCCGCGAGGTCGGGTGGGGCGGCGGGCGCGACGAGGTGGCTGATGACCAGCCGGAAGACGACGTCGACGGCGAGGGCGACGTCGGCCGGCGGCAGGTGCGGCCAGCGGGTGAGCAGGAAGGCGCCGTCGCGGGCGCGGACGATCTCGAGCAGCTGGTCCGAACGGGTGGTCAGGTAGGGCAGGAGCCCGTCGTCGGTCAGCACGGCCTTGACCAGGGGGTCGTCGGCGGCGGTGCGCAGGATCCACTCGACCGACGCGGCGACGGCGCTGGCCGGCGACTGCTCGTGGCCGCTGCGGGCGGCCTCGGCGCCGGCGACGAAGCGCTCGGCCTCCCGGACGGCGAGCGCCTGGGCCAGGCCGTCCTTGCTGCCGAACTCGGCGTAGAGCGTCTGCCGGGACAGGCCCGCCGCCGCGGCGACGTCGGCCATCCTCGCGGCCTGCCAGCCGGCGCCCAGGGCTACCGCGCGGGCGGCGTCGAGCAGCGTCTCCCTGGTGTGACCCATGGCACATAGGTTGACACGGATCGCTGCGGTGTCAAGCAGGCGGCCGTACCGTGTGCCGGTGCCCCGCCCCCGCCGCACGGTCCTGCTCGCCCTGCTCGTCGCCGCCCCCGCGCTGCTCGTGGCCGCCCTCGGGACGCTGCACCCGTTGTTCCTGACGCCGGACACCGCGCAGCGGTGGCAGCTGGCCCACCTGCTCCTGTTGCCGGCGTTCCCGCTGGTCGCGGTGTCGGTCTGGGCGGTCCTGCGCGGCGACCGGAGCCTGCCCGCGGACGCCGCCCGCCTGCTCGCAGCCCTGTACGCGCTGCTCTACGGGGCGCTCGACTCGATCGCCGGCATCGGGGCTCCGCACCAGGTGCTGGGCGCGGCCCGGCGCGGTGAGCCCGGCCCTCCCATCAACGACCTGTACGAGATCGGTGACCGCATCGGCCACCTGGGGGTCTACGCCCTTGCCGCGGCCGGCCTCGTCGCCGCGGTCCTGCTGTTCCGGCGGACCCGCAACCCGGCGGCCCTGCTCGGTGGAGTGGTCCTGGCCGCGTCCTGCCGGCCCTTCTACCTGCACCACGTGTTCCCCTCCCGCGGTGTCCTGGCCATGGTGGGGATCGGGGTGGGCCTGGGGCTGCTCGAGCTCGGCCGGACCCGTCGGGCAGGCTGAGCCGGTGCAGTCCCTCGAGGTCGTCCATGACAGCCCTGTCCCAGCCGAGCGCGTCTTCCGCTTCCTGGCCCACCACGAGAACCTCGGGCCGCTGCTCGGCGCGTCGGTGACCCGGGTCCGGGACGGCCGGACCGAGCCCGACGGCGCCGGTTCGGTGCGCTCGCTCCGGATCTGGCCGCTGCCGGCGTTCGAGGAGGAGGTCGTGGCGGTCGACCCCGGGCGGAGCCTGGACTACCGGATCAGCAGGGGTAGCCCGCTGCGCGGCCACAGCGGGCGGATCGTCGTCGAGGCGCGGGGCGCGGGCTGCCGGGTCACCTGGTCGATCCGCTTCGGGAGCGCCGTCCCGGGGCTCGCCCCGGTGGTGCGGGTGGGGCTGCAGCAGGCCCTGCGCCGGGGCCTGCCGAAGGTCGACCGGCTCGCCTGAACGGGGCTCAGCGGCGGGGGAGCCGCAGCGCCTGTCGCAGGTAGTCGACGCCGGTCCAGACGGTGGCGACGACCGCCAGGGCGAGCACCGGGACGCGCAGGTCGGCCGCGAGGCCCGACAGCGGCAGCAGGTACAGCGCCACCGCGATGTTCTGGGTCAGCGCCTTGGCCTTGCCCCCGCGGCCGGCCGGCATGACCGCGGCACACCGGCGCACGGCCCAGGCACGCAGCAGGGTGACGCCCACCTCGCGTCCGAGCACGACGCCGGTCACCCACCAGGGCAGCTCGCCCAGCAGCGAGAGCCCGACCAGTGCCGAGCCCACGAGGGCCTTGTCGGCGATGGGGTCGGCGAGGATGCCGAAGTCGGTGACCTGCCCCCGGCTGCGGGCGATCCGCCCGTCGACGACGTCGGTGAGGCAGGCCACGGTGAACAGGCCCCAGAGCAGGACGCGGACGCCGTCGCCGTCGCCGCTGACGAGCAGCAGCAGGGCGAACACGGGGACGACGAGCAGCCGGCCCAGGGTGAGGGCGTTCGGCAGGTTGACGACCGGGACGGCGGACCGTTCGAGCGACGGCGCGGCGGTCATGACGCCCCTGCCAGGAGCGAGCCGGGGGCGGCCCCGTCCAGGCCCGCCAGGAAGGGCAGCACCAGCTCGGCCGTGCGGGCCGGGGCCTCGATCTGCGGGACGTGGCCGACGCCCTCGAGCACCTCGACCCGCCAGGTGGGCTGCAGGGCGGCGAGCTGGCGGACCCCGGACGCCGGGACGAGCCGGTCCAGGGCGCCCTGCACCACCAGGGCGGGGGCCAGTACGGAGGCGATGGTGGAGCGGTAGGCCGCGGCCCGCGCGAGCAGCACGCCGAGGCTGCGGGCCGCCTCGAGGAAGGCCGCCTCGCCGTCCGGGCCGCTGGCGCGGGAGGCCACCAGCTCGACGGCGAGCGCCCTGGTGGAGGAGGAGACCCGGCTCGCGTCGGCCGTCGTCAGGGCGAGCGTGTGCTCGACGAGCCCCTCCGGACCGAGCCGGTCGCGGCGGCGCGCCAGTGAGCGCACACCGAGACCGGGCAGGGCGTACAGCGCCGCCTGCCGGGCCAGCCCGCGGTCGGGCAGGTCCCTGCGGGTGCGTGGCAGGGCCGGGCCGAGCAGGACGAGCCCGGCCACCGTCTGCGGCTGGGCGGCGGCCTGCAGCAGGCTGATCGCCGCGCCCATCGAGTTGCCGAGCAGGACCACCGGCTCGCCGACCTCCTCGGCGAGGAAGCGGTCGAGCAGGGCCCGGTTGCTGCGCACCGACGCCGACCGCCCGGCCCGGGGGGTGCGGCCGTGACCGGCGAGGTCGAGCGCCAGTACGCGGGCCTGCGTGGACAGCAGCGGCGCCAGATCGTTCCAGTTCGCGTGCGAGCCGCCGAGGCCGTGGACGCAGACCACGGTCGGCCGCCCGGGGCCGGTCGGGCCGCCGTGGTCGACGACATGCACCGGACCGTCGAGGTCGACGGTGCGCGAGACGGGAGCCGGGCGCGAGACCGGGACGGGCTGGGACACCACACGCCTTCCGGCACGGTCCGACAGGACGACGAGACCCGGTCCCCGGACGGGGATCGGGTCGTGGAGCGATAGAGCGTGCCACGCCGGAGGCCACCGAAACCCCGGACAGGGGGGAGGGCAACGTCACGGTCCTGCAGGATGGGGGTCGGCGAGACCCGCCGCGCGAGCAGGAGGAACAGTGTCGGACGTCGAGATCACCGGCCCGGACGGGTCGCTGCCGCTGCCCGTGGTTCACGGGAGCGAGGCCCCCGCGGGGTTGGACATCAGCAAGCTGCTGGCGAGCACGGGCAACGTCACGCTCGACCCCGGCTTCGTCAACACCGCCGCCTGCTCGTCGGCGATCACCTACATCGACGGCGACGCCGGCATCCTGCGCTACCGGGGCTACCCGATCGAGCAGCTGGCCGAGCAGGCCTCCTTCCTCGAGGTGGCCTGGCTGCTGATCTACGGCGAGCTGCCGTCGGCCGAGGAGCTCGCCGGCTTCAAGTCCAAGATCCGCCGGCACACGATGCTGCACGAGGACTTCCGCGAGTTCTTCGGCGGCTTCCCGCGCGACGCGCACCCCATGGCGGTGCTCTCGAGTGCCGTGTCCGCGCTGTCGACCTTCTACCAGGACAGCCTCGACCCGTTCGACCCCGAGCACGTGGAGTCGTCCACGATCCGGCTGCTCGCCAAGATGCCGACGATCGCGGCGTACGCCCACAAGAAGTCGGTCGGCCAGCCGTTCCTCTACCCGGACAACGACCTGGGCTACGTCGACAACTTCCTGCGGATGACCTTCGGCGTCCCGGCAGAGGACTACGTCGTCAACCCGGTGGCGTCCAAAGCGCTCAACCTGCTGTTCCTGCTGCACGCCGACCACGAGCAGAACTGCTCGACCTCGACGGTCCGCATGGTGGGCTCCAGCAACGCCAACCTGTTCGTGTCGATCAGCGCCGGGGTGTCGGCGCTGTTCGGTCCGCTGCACGGCGGGGCGAACCAGTCGGTGCTCGAGATGCTCGAGGGCATCGCCGCCGACGGTGGCGACGTCGCGAGCTTCGTCGCCCGCGTGAAGGCCAAGGAGCCGGGCGTCAAGCTCATGGGCTTCGGCCACCGCGTCTACAAGAACTGGGACCCGCGGGCAGCGATCGTCAAGAAGGTCGCCAAGGACGTGCTCGACTCGCTCGAGGTCTCCGATCCGCTGCTCGACCTCGCGATGCAGCTGGAGGAGGTGGCGCTCAGCGACGAGTACTTCGTCTCGCGCAAGCTCTACCCCAACGTCGACTTCTACACGGGGGTCATCTACAAGGCCCTGGGCTTCCCCACCGAGATGTTCACCGTGCTCTTCGCCCTCGGCCGCCTGCCCGGGTGGATCGCCCAGTGGCGCGAGATGATCACCGACCCGGCCACCAAGATCGGCCGACCGCGACAGGTCTACATCGGGCCGACCGAGCGGGCCTACGTGGCGGTCGACAGCCGCTGAGCCCGGGTCAACGGGCCTGCAGCAGCACCGTCGAGGCGCTGCTGCGCCCGTTGGCGCCGAGGGCAGCCACCCGCAGGTCCGCCTGCAGGACCTGCGAGCGGCTCCAGGTGCCGTCGCCCCGGACGGTGACCGTCCGGCGGACGTCGACCGAGGTGCCCCGGGTGAAGCGCAGGGTGAGCGTGGTCCCGGGCAGGCCGCGGCCGCTCAGGGCGACCGTGCTGCCACGCCGCACCACGCGGGTGGCCGGCCCGGAGAACGCCGGGCGCACCTGGGTCAGCACGGGCTCGCTCGTCGCGGATCCCACCTGGGCGTAGTAGCGATGGTCGTCATTGGCGACGAACGAGGTCGAGAACGACCCGTCGGTGCCGACGAGCAGCTGCCGCTGAAGGGTGTACCCGGGCTGCCCGCCCGGAGAGGTCTCGGTGCTCCCGCGCCGCTTGAAGTACAGCTGCACCACCGACCCGACGGGGGCGACGCCGGTGACGGCCACCGTGCGGCCGGCGTCGGCGACGTCGGGGCCGGACAGCCGCAGCGCTGCGGTGCTCGCGCCCCAGCCGAGGTCGGACAGCATGCCCAGGGCGATGTCGCCGGGGTCGCGGACGACCTCGCCGAGGTCCAGGGCCGGCGTCATCAGCGCGTCCGGATCGCCCGGCGGGTAGGTCTGCTCGTCGAGGTGGCTGTAGCTCGATCCGGGCTCCCAGGCCGAGGGGGTGTAGAGCTCGGGACGCAGCCCGCCGTTGGCCGCCTTGCCGGCGGCGCCGTCCCACTGCGAGCGCCCGCCGGTCAGGGCGACGCCGAGCTCGGCACTCCCGCGCGGCAGGCTCAGCAGCGCGGTGGTGCTGCCGTCCACCGCCTGGCTCACGGCGCTGCGGTCGAACAGGAGCGGCCGGGGCATGGTCGTGCCGGTGTCCCAGTAGCCGCGGTCGACCCCCGCGCCGTCGCGCACCACGTCCATCGCCCCGGCGAAGCCCAGGCCGTGGGCGATCTCGTGCAGGACGACGGTCGTGAAGTCGTACCGGCCGGCGACCGGGTCCGCGCCGTAGGAGAACAGGCTCGTGTCGTTGCTGAAGTCGGCCGAGATGTCGGGGCCGCTCGGGTCGAGGTCGCGGCCCGCGAGCGCGTTCGCCAGGGCGATGGGCACCAGGGTGTCCTCCGGCCCGTAGCGGCCGTCGGCGTCGTCCACCACGAAGCTGGTCGACCCGGCGGAGCCGAGGACGCCGTCGGGCAGCGCATCGAGGCGGGCGTCGATGCGGATCGGCACGGACGACGTCAGGAGCCGCTCCCAGGTGTCGACGGCGGCCTGGAAGGCGTCGCGCTGGGTGGTGGTGAAGCCGGAGTAGCTGACGACGAAGGTGGCGCCGGTCGCGCTGCTGGAGCGGGGTGAGGCGCGCAGGGCGGAGCGCCGGGCCGGGTTCGTCGGCGGCGCCGTGCGGCCGCTGGCGCGCAGGACCGCGGGTGCGCCGGGCACCAGGCGGACCGCGCCGGAGGTGACGACGTCGGCCGCAGCGGGCGGGACGGCCACCAGGGGTGCGAGCAGCAGCAGTGGTGCCGACAGCAGCAGCGGGACGAGCGGGGCGCGGACGCGCACGGGTCCTCCGGGGGGCAGGGGAGCTTCCAGTGTCGCGCGCGGGCCTGGGAGCCGCCTGGGAGGATGGCGCCGTGACTGCGCTCCTGGACGCCGACCGCGCCCACGTCTGGCATCCCTACGCCTCGGCGGTCGACCCCCTGCCGGTGCTGCCGGTGGTGTCGGCCCGGGGAACACGGTTGCGCCTGGCCGACGGGCGGGAGCTGGTCGACGGCATGTCCTCGTGGTGGGCCGCCGTCCACGGCTACGGGCACCCGGTGCTCGACGCCGCCTTGCACGCGCAGGTCGACCGGCTGGGCCACGTGATGTTCGGCGGCCTGACCCATGAGCCCGCGGTCGAGCTCGCGACCCTCCTCGTCTCGCTGACGCCCGCCCCGCTCACCCGCGTGTTCTTCGCCGACTCGGGCTCGGTGGCCGTCGAGGTCGCCCTGAAGATGGCGCTGCAGCACTGGCGTGGCCTGGGCCGGACCCGGCGCAACCGGGTGCTGACCGTCCGCGGCGGCTACCACGGCGACACCCTCGGGGCCATGTCCGTCACCGACCCGGTCGGCGGGATGCACAGCCTGTTCGCCGACTACGTGCCGCAGCAGCTGTTCGCCGAGCCTCCTCGGCCGCGCTACGACGAGCCGGTGCACGACGACGACCTGTCCGGCGTCGCCGCCCTGCTCGAGCAGCACCCCGACGAGGTGGCCTGCGTCATCGTCGAGCCGATCGTGCAGGGCGCCGGGGGGATGCGGTTCTACGCGCCGGAGTACCTGCGCCGGCTGCGCGCGCTGTGCGACACCCACGACGTGCTGCTGGTCCTGGACGAGATCGCGACCGGGTTCGGGCGCACCGGAGAGCTGTTCGGGGCGGACCACGCGGGCGTCGTCGCCGACATCGTCTGCCTGGGCAAGGCGCTCACCGGCGGGTACCTGTCGCTCGCCGCGGTGCTGTGCACGGAGGAGGTGGCCGCCGGGGTCAGCGCGTGCGGGGCGCTCATGCACGGGCCGACGTTCATGGCGAACCCGCTCGCCTGCGCCATGGGCCTGGCCAGCACCCGGCTGCTGCTGTCCCGGGACTGGCGCGGCGAGGTCGCGGCGCTCGCGACGGGGCTGGAGGAGGGACTCGCCCCGGCGAGGGAGCTGCCGGCGGTCCGCGACGTGCGGGTGCTGGGGGCCATCGGGGTGGTCGAGCTGCACGAACCGGTCGACCTGCGGGTGGTGCAGCCGGCGCTGGTCGACAGGGGGGTGTGGGTGCGGCCCTTCGGTCGTCTGGTCTACACGATGCCGCCGTTCATCAGCACCCCTCAGGACGTGGCGGCGGTGACCTCAGCCGTCGTCGGGGTGGTGCGCGACACCTGCTGAGGCACGGCCGGACGCAGCACCCGGTCGAGACCGGCCTGCCGCAGGGCCCGGGCCACGGGCTCCGTCACGTGCGCGACCTGCACCTCGGCGCCCGCGGCCAGGCGCCGGTGCGCCGCGAGCAGGGCCCCGAGTCCGACGGCGTCGACGCAGGACAGGGCAGCGAGGTCCAGCACCAGGCGGGTGGCCGTGTCCGGGACGTGCCGCTCCATCCAGGTGCGCAGGCGGGCGGTCGTGCCGTCGACGAGCGACCCCGTGAGGGCGATGCGCAGGAGCCCGTCGGCGACGTAGGCCTCGAGCTCGAGCTGGGGTCGGTCCATGCGCGTTCTCCTCGATCGTCTGGGCGCAGGTGTCGACGGGTCCGCCCGTCGCCTTGAGCCTCGAGATCGTGGCCGCGGCGAAGGCTAGCTGGCGGTGTGGCCGCGGCCGCCGCGAAGCCCGGGCACGCCGACGGGCCGCCCTCGTGGCGAGGACGGCCCGTCGGGGGTGCCGTGGATCAGGCGTTGCCGCCGGCCTGCATGATGTTCGTGGCGATCTTCTGCAGCTGCTCGCGCAGGGTGGTCAGCTCGGTCACGGCGGAGTCGAGGGCCTTCTTGGTCTTCGGCCACACGTCCTGGCGGAACTGGATGGCGAGCTGGCCGTCCCAGGTGTCGGGCTGGGAGAGGGTCTGGCCCTGCTTGTCCAGCGCGTTGATCTGCTCGGTCAGACCGCCGTTGATGATGCTCTGGATCTGGGTGATGGCCGTCTTGGCCTGGTCGGTGGAAAGAACGCGTCCTGACATGTCCTGCTCCTGCTCTCGTGGGTCCCGTCCGGGCTGACGCGGACGTTAGCCACGGCTCGCGGAGGCTGCCTCCCTCTGTCCACAGGACCAGCGGTGTCCACAGGCCGAGCGGTGTCTCCCGTCGTCCTATCGGGCCGGGCCGGGCGGGTCCACCGCCGCGACCTGGACCAGGTCGAGCTCCCCGTCGTGCACGAGGTAGCCCCGACCGGTACCCAGGCGCACCGGGGCGCGCCGCGGCAGGGTGGTGCCGAGCAGGTCGCCGTCCAGGTCGACGTCGGGGCGCAGCAGCAGGCCGGTCTTGCTCCTGCGCAGGACGGTGGTCCAGTGGCCGTACAGGGAGCGGAGCGTGTCCGAGCGCCCGGCCGCGATCAGGTGCAGACCCGGAGCCGGCGAGGAGAGCAGGCCGGCGAGGGCGCCGTCGCCGTCGTCGAAGCTCTCGGCGTCGTCGACGAGCAGCACCCTCGGGACCGTCGTGTCCGCGCAGCGCGGTCACGGCCTCGGCGAGGACGCCCGGTTCGACCCACAGGGTCAGGTCGGGGCAGCTGCGCAACGGCGAGCGGCGCCCGCCGGTGCCGACCACGCGCACACCGGCCCCCGACAGCACGGCGGCGAGGGAGGCCAGGGTGGTGCTGCGACCGCTGCGGGCCGGGCCGGCGACCAGGGCGTGCTCGCCCTCATACAGCACCAGCCGCGCCTGGTCGAGGTCGCGTTCGCGCACACCGACCGGCACCGACCAGGGCTCGGCCGTCACCTGCGCGGCGGACAGCTCCGCCACCGTGACCGCGGAGGGCAGGACCCGCACGGCGGTCGCGGTGCGCGGGACGCCCGGCCAGCGCCCGGCCACCGCGGCGACGGCGGACGGCAGGTCGGGCAGCGGACGCCCCACCTGCGCCTGCAGGGCGGACGGCGAGAGCACGCACCGTCCGGGCACCGGCTGGCGGGACGTCCTTGCGACCGAGCCCCGCTGTCGAGTAGTCGTAGGCGTCGGCGAGCCGGAACAGCCACTTCTGCGTGGCGACCGCGGCGAGCGCCGTCGGGAAGCCGGCTGAGCGGTCGGCGGTCATCGCGAACGACAGGCCCAGCTCGGGGCCGTCGGCGAACACCCGGGCGAGCCCGTCGAGCAGGGACTGGCCGTCGAGGTCGTCGAACTCGGCGCTTGAGCGCGGGATAGCCGTCGACGAGCACGACCGTGCGCCGGGCCAGGGCCTGCTCCCGCGGGAGGGCGCGCCGACGGTCCAGCTCGGCACGCAGGTGCCGCAGCATCCGGGCCTGCCGCTCGCGGTCGCCGGCCAGGACCACCGAGCCGGTGTGCGGGAGCTGCTCGAGCGCAGCGAGGTCACCGGCGCCGGCGTCGAGCACCTGCAGCTCGAGCCGGTCCGGCGGGAGCGGTCCCCGCCAGCGAGAGCGCGAGCGAGGCAAGGGCGGTGGTGGTGCCACTGCCGGGGACTCCGTAGAGCAGCAGGTTGCCCTCGGCGAGGTCCCAGCCGACCGGGTACTGCGTCTGCCGGCGCGGGTCGTCGGCGAGGGCCACGAAGGCCACCGGGGCGGCTCCGGTCTGCGCGGCGTCCATGAGGGCCAGCAGGTCGACGTCGCCCTCGAGCGGCTCGGGCCAGGGACGGCGCGGTGCGCGCAGGCCGGCCAGGGCGTGGGCCTGACGACGGCGTCGACGAGGCGGGCGAGGTCGGTGCGGGCGTGCGCGTCGCCGCCAGGGCGGACCCCGGCCGGGTTCGGCGGCCCGGGACGCCGGGCCGAACAGCGAACGGCGCGGCGTCGACGGCGAGGTCGCTGGCCTCGTCGGTCACGCAGGTGACGAGCGCGGTCTGGATGGGCACCACCTCGCCCGGGCCCGAGGCGCACGAAGGCCCGGCCCGGGCTGGGCGCGGCTGATGCGCCGGCGGCGTCGCCGACGCCGATGACGTCGGTGGAGTCGGCCGCGTCCTGCACCCGCAGGGCGATCCGCAGGTTGGTGTTCGCCCGGATGTTGTCGTTGACGGCGCCGGACGGTCGCTGGGTCGCCAGCAGCAGGTGGACGCCGAGGGTGCGGCCGCGCTGGGCGATGCCGACCAGCGGAGCTGACGAAGTCGGGCAGCTCGGCGGCCAGGGTCGCGAACTCGTCGATGACGACCACCAGCCGGGGCAGCGGCTCTGCGCGCGGGTCGTTCGCCGTGAGGGCAGGTACTCGGGCAGGTTGTCGGCGCCGGCGGCCCGCAGCTGCCGCTCGCGGTGGTGCAGCTCGGCCTCGAGCGCCAGCAGCGCACGCTCGCCGAGCTGCTCGTCGAGGTCGGTCACCATGCCCGACGGTGTGCGGCAGCCGCGCGCAGACGTCGAACGCGGCGCCGCCCTTGTAGTCGACGAGCACGAACGTGAGGTGGTCCGGGTCGGTGTGCGCGGCCAGCGCCGCGACGAGGCTGCGCAGCAGCTCGCTCTTGCCGGAGCCGGTGGTGCCGCCGACGAGGCCGTGCGCGCCGTCGCGGACCAGGTCGAGCACGAAGCGGCCCTGCTCGGTGACCCCGATCGGGGCGACCGCGCCGGGTCGCGGCCGGACCGGCGCCAGCGCTCGCAGGACGTGCGGCGCCGTCGACCCGGTCGAGCTCGAGCAGCGGCAGCAGCCGCACCGCGGCGGGCAGCCCGGCGCCGGCCACGTGCAGCTCGGGGTCCTCGTACGGCGCGAGGTCGCGGGCGCACGCCCGGGCGGTGTCGACGTCGACGCCGCCGGCGAGCACGCCCGGGACGGCCGGCCCGCCTCCGACGCGGGTGACGCACGGCGGTCGCCGTCCTCGTCGAGCAGCGAGATGACCGTGGTGCACGCCGCCGGGCAGCCGGTCGCGGGTGGGGCGAGCACGATGCCGGCGGTGCGCGGGCGGCGTCCTCGGAGGGCGTGCCGAGCGTCGCGAAGGCCACCGCGGACGGCGGGCCCTGGCCGCCTGCCGACCGGCCTGCAGCAGGTCGCGTGCGGGGGCGTCGCGCCCCTCGGTGAGTACGGCGCTGTCGAGCACGACCAGGGAGGTGCCCCGGCCGGCACCGGCCAGCAGGCCGGCGCAGGAGGGCGTCGCTGTGTTCGCGGCCGGCAGCAAGCCAGCGCTGGGCTGGGCTGGCCGGGCACGCGGGTGTGGGGCAGCCACTTGGCCCACTCCCACTCCGCCTCGCGACCGGGATCGACGAAGACGCCGATCGTGACGTCGGCCGGGCCCTGGTGCGTCGCGGCCTGCAGCAGCAGCGACCGGGCCACGGACAGGGCGGCAGCCCGGTCTCCGACGATGCCGACGACCCCGCCGTGCGACAGGTCCACCGCCACCGACGCCGCCGGCACGCGGACGTCGTCGAGCAGGGACCGCGACGCGTTCGGGCAGGCCCGCCCAGGTGCTGTCGAGCGGCGGCCGCCACGGGAGGTCGGCCACGCCGGCACTCACCTGGAGGAAGTCCTCGCCGTCCGGACGCCGCTCCCACAGGCGGGTGCTGGGCAGCGCCGTGCGCCGCAGCACCTCGCCGACGTCGGGAGCGAGGTGGTCGAGCCGGTCGCGCTCCACCAGGCCCTCCCGCACCGTGCCGGCGCGCAGCTGCTCCAGCGCCGCGGTGTACGCCCGGTTGGCCCGGCCGGCACCGTTGCGGGCCCGCCGTCTGGCCTCGTACCAGGTGCCGACCGCCAGGAAGGGCATCACAGCGCTGAACGCGGCGTAGCGCAGCTGGCCGGTGATGGCCACGAGCAGGCCGGCCATGGCGAAGCCACCGACGAAGGTGGCGATGCCGAACGGGGTGGCCGACGGCGGGGAGGGCTCGACCGGCACGGTCAGCGTGGCGGGCTCGGGCGGACGGGGCGGTCTCGGCGGGCGGTTGAACGGGACGGTCCCGGTAGGCCCGGCGTGACGACGGGGGTCCAGACCGTGCGGCCGGTCGTCGACCCGGCGCCGGCGCAGTCGCAGGGCGACCGATCCCAGCTGCAGGAGCTGGCCCGGCTGCAGCACGCGGGACTGACCGGGCAGCAGGGGGGCGCCGTCGACGACCGTGTCGTTGGCGGCCCCCGCCTCGAGGACGGTCACGGCGTCGAGGGTGGCCTCGAGCCGCGCGTGGGAGCGCGACACCGTGCGGAAGCCCAGCACGAGGTGGTTCTCCAGGCCGCGTCCGATGCTGCTGCGGCCCAGCGGTACGGGCAGGACGGCGCCGCAGGCGGGTCCGGCGACCACGACCAGCTCCAGGTCGGTGGTGGCGAGCTCGGCCGCAACGGGTCCGGTGGTGGACAGGTCGACCACCGCGGCCTCGTGCAGACCGCTGTCGGCCAGCAGCGTGGTGGACGGGACCAGCCGGCCGGCGACCTGTACGGAGTCCGGGGCAGCGAGGCCCAGCACGCCGCGGACGAGGTCGGCGACGGTGCCCTCGGGGTTGCGGAGCTCGACGTCGAGCTCCTGCTCACCGGCCTGCGAGCGGAACACGATCTGCACGCCGGGGACGGTAGCGGGAGGACGTCACCCGGCGGGGGGTGTCATCGTGGCCGCCATGACGCAGCTCTCCTACGCCGCCGGCCCGACGGACGTGCCCCTGCTCGACGAGACGATCGGCGCGACGCTGCGCCGGGCGGCCGCCGCCCATCCGGACGCCGAGGCGCTGGTGGACCTGCCCACGGGGCGGCGGTGGACGTGGGCGCAGCTCGACGCCGACGTGGACGCCCTGGCGCGGTCCCTCCTCGACGCCGGCCTGCAGGGGGGCGACCGCCTCGGGATCTGGGCCCCGAACTCCGCCGAGTGGACGCTGACCCAGTTCGCCACCGCCCGGGTCGGCGTCGTGCTGGTCACCATCAACCCCGCCTACCGCACCAGCGAGCTGGAGTTCGTGCTGCGGCAGTCCGGCTGCCGGTGGCTGGTGGCGGCGCCGTCGTTCCGCACCAGCGACTACCGGGCGATGGTGTCCGAGGTCCGCGACGCGTGCCCGGCCCTGGAGCGCGTGGTCTTCCTCGGCGACGACGACTGGTCGGCGCTGGCGGCCGGGGGCTCGACGCCGCTGGTCGAGCGCGAAGCGTCGCTGGGGGCCCACGACCCGATCAACCTGCAGTACACGAGCGGCACCACGGGCTTTCCGAAGGGCGCGACCCTGTCGCACCGGAACATCCTCAACAACGGGTACTTCGTGGGGCGCACCTGCCGCTACACCGAGGTCGACCGCATCTGCATCCCGGTTCCCTTCTACCACTGCTTCGGCATGGTGATGGGCAACCTCGCGGCGGTCACCAGTGGCGCGACGATGGTCATCCCGGCGGCCGCCTTCGACCCCGCGGACACCCTGCGCGCGGTGCAGGACGAGCGGTGCACCTCGCTGTACGGCGTCCCCACGATGTTCATCGCCGAGCTCGGCCTCGGCAGCAACAACAGCGACAGTGCTCCGAAGGTATGAACAGT
>CAVXIB010000008.1:0-20136 GCA_963761695.1 uncultured Actinomycetota bacterium
GCTTGAGCTTCAGGTTGATGCCGGACTTCTTCAGGTCGGCCTGCAGCGTGGTGGCGATGGCCGGGGCCTTGCCACGGTTGCGGTACAGGTAGATCAGGTCGAGACCGTTCGGGTAGCCGGCCTCGGCCAGCATGGCCTTGGCCTTGGCCGGGTCGCCCGCGCTGTCCGGCGTGGCGTAGGGGTCGAACTCCTCGTAGCCGAGGATGGCCGGCGACAGGATCTGGCCGAGCGGCTTGTTGAGGTCCGGGCCACCGAGCACCTGGATGATGTTCTTCTTGTTCACGGCGTAGTTGATCGCCTGACGCACCTTGACGTTCTTCAGCGCACCCTTGGCGTTCGGGCTGTTGAAGTTGATCACGATGTAAGGGTTCGTGCTGCCGTTGTCCTGCAGCGCGAGCTTCTCGTCCTTGCTGGCGAGCAGGGCGGCCACGTTCGCGGTGGGCACGTAGGTGTCCCACGGCAGGTCGGCGGTGCCGGCCTCGAGCTGCTGCTGCACGGGGCCCTCGTCCGAGCCCTCGGTGATCGAGATCTTGTCGACGTTGGCCGCGCGGAGCTTGTCCGTCTCGGACTTCCACGCCGGGTTGCGGTCGAGCTCGATCTGCTTGTCGGCGACGTACGTGGTGATCTTGTACGGACCACTGGAGACGAAGTTCTGACGGAACTCGGGGCTGTCCGGCAGGTAGTCGAGCGACTCGACCGGCGCCGGGCTCGAGAACGGCAGGGCCAGGATGTTGAGGAAGTCACCGGCCGGCTGGACCAGCTTGACGGTGATCGTGTTGCCCTCGGCCGTGATGCCGGAGATCTCGTTCTTCTCGACGAAGTCCTTGATGGCCGGGATGGTGCCGGCGACCTTCTCGAACTTGTCGCAGTACTCCTTCATGCCCTCGATGACGCCGGCGAAGTAGCCCTTGGCGCCGGTCGGCTGCACCGGGTTGCACAGGCGCTTGAAGCCGCGGGCCGCGTCGGCACCGGTGATCTGGCGGGGGCCGCTCTTGGCGTCCCACTGGGCGCCGTCCTTGATCGTGAAGGTGTACGTCTTGCCGTCGTCGGTGGGGTCGACGATCTCGGTGGCGAGGTCGGCGACCGGAGTGGTGGCCTCCTCCTTGTTCGCGCTGTTCGGGTAGCTGACCAGCTGGCGCGAGATCGTGCGCAGCAGCGAGTAGCTGACCGTGTAGTAGGCGCTGGCCGTGTCCATGTGGTCGATGTCGCCGGCACCCAGGATGCGCAGGGTGCCGCCCTTCTTGACATCGGACTTCGGGGTCGAGTCGCCGCCGTCAGTGCCGCCGTCGCCGCACGCCGCGGCCGTGAGGGCCAGACCGGCCATGAGGGCGACCGAGGTCAGCCCTCTCCGCTTGCTCAGCAATGTTCCACCTCTCCTGGGCGCCTCGTGGGCGGCCCCGGCGTACCGATGCGCCCCGGACGACCCGGGACGCGACGTCGGTGTGACGTCCTGCGGCGGACGATACGCAGACCGGGGCGGCCCGAGCGGCGCTCCCCGGTCCGTGGCGGCCATCGTGACGCAAGAGTTACCGCACGGCTCGACCGCTGGAGCGGCCCTCACAGGGACGGGAAGCGGCACACCCTGGCGAACTCCTCGGCGTCGAGGCTGGCCCCACCGACCAGCGCGCCGTCGACGTCGGGCTGCGCCATGAGCTCGACCACGTTGGAGCTCTTGACCGAGCCGCCGTAGAGCACCCGCACCTGGTCGGCGGTCTCTCCGGGGTAGAGCCCGGCCACGGTGAGCCGGACCTCGCCGCAGACCTCCTGCGCGTCGGCCGGAGTGGCCACCTTGCCGGTGCCGATGGCCCAGACCGGCTCGTAGGCGATGACCATGGTGCGGACCGCCTCGGCCGGGACGCCGTCCAGCGCGGCCGACACCTGTCCGACGCAGTGGTCCACCTGCCCGTTGAGCTCGCGCACGTCGAGCCCCTCGCCGACGCACAGGATCGGGGTGAGCCCGTGCTTGAGCGCCGCCTTCACCTTGCGGTTGACCAGGGCGTCGTCCTCGCGGTGGTACTGCCGGCGCTCGCTGTGGCCGATCGCCACGTAGGTGCAGCCCAGCTTGGCGAGCATCGCCCCGCTGATCTCGCCGGTGTAGGCGCCCTCGTCGTGCTCGGACAGGTCCTGCGCGCCGTAGGACAGCCGCAGCCCGTCGCCGTCGACGAGGGTCTGCACGCTGCGCAGGTCGACGAACGGCGGCAGCACCGCGACGTCGACGGCGTCGAGGTCCTTCGGCGACAGCGAGAACGCCAGCTTCTGCACCAGACCGATCGCCTGCAGGTGGTTCAGGTTCATCTTCCAGTTGCCCGCCATGAGCGGCCGGCGGGTCACGCGAGCACGTCCAGGCCCGGCAGCCGCTTGCCCTCGAGGTACTCAAGGCTCGCGCCGCCGCCGGTGCTGATGTGGGTGAACCGGTCCTCGTCGATGCCGAGCGCCCGCACCGCGGCCGCGGAGTCGCCACCCCCGACGACGGTGAGGGCGTCCGCACCCCCCGACGACAGCGCGGCGACGGCCTCGGCCACCCCGCGGGTGCCCTCGGCGTAGGGCGCCAGCTCGAACACGCCCATGGGACCGTTCCAGAAGACCGTGCGGGCCCCGGCGAGGGCGTCGGCGAAGACCCGCACCGACGCCGGGCCGATGTCCAGGCCCATCCGGTCGGCGGGGATCGCGTCGACGGCCACGACGTCGTGCTCGGCGTCCGCGGAGAACGCCGTGGCGGCCACGACGTCGACCGGGAGCACGATCTTCCCGGTGTCCAGGAAGCCGCGGCAGACGTCGAGCTGGTCGCTCTCGAGCAGGGAGCTGCCGACCTGGTGGCCCTGGGCCGCGAGGAACGTGAAGCACATGCCCCCACCCACCAGCAGCCGGTCGACCTTCGGCAGCAGGGCCTCGATGACCTTGAGCTTGTCGCTGACCTTCGACCCGCCGAGGACGACGACGTAGTCGCGCTCGGGCGCCTCGGTGAGCCGTCGCAGCACCTCGACCTCGGTGGCGACCAGCGGACCGGCCGCGTGCGGGAGCCGCTCGGCGACGTCGGCGACGGAGGCGTGCCGGCGGTGGACCGCCCCGAAGGCGTCGTCGACGAACAGGTCGGCGAAGGACGCGAGGGTGTCCGCGAACGCGCCGCGCAGGGCGTCGTCCTTGGAGGTCTCCGCCGCCTCGTAGCGGACGTTCTCCAGCAGCACGACGCCGCCGGGCTGCAGCCCCTCGACCAGAGCCTGCGCCGACTCCCCGACGACGTCGGCGGCCAGGGCGACCTCGACGCCGAGCAGCTGCGACAGCCGGGCCGCCACCGGGGCGAGCGAGGACGCCGGATCGGGCACCCCGCCCGTCTCCTGCAGCGTGCGGGGGCGACCGAGGTGGGCGGCGACCACGACCGCGGCGCCGCGCTGCAGGAGGTCCTGCAGCAGCGGCACCGAGGCCCGGATCCGGCCGTCGTCGGTGATCGCGCCGGCCTTGTCGAGCGGGACGTTCAGGTCGCTGCGGACCAGGACCCGCTTGCCCGCGACGTCGAGGTCCGCAGCGGTCCGCACTACAGGCCCTTGCCGACCAGCGCGATGAGGTCGACGAGACGGTTGGAGTAGCCCCACTCGTTGTCATACCAGCCGACGACCTTGACCTGGTTGCCGAGCACCTTGGTGAGCGGCGCGTCGAAGATGCACGACGCCGGGTCGGTGACGATGTCGCTGGAGACGATGGGGTCGGTGCTGTAGCGCAGGAAGCCCTTCATCGGGCCCTCGGCGGCGGCCTTCACCGCGGCGTTGACCTCCTCGGCGGTGACGTCGCGACCGAGCTCGACCGTGAGGTCGGTGGCGGAACCGGTGGGGATCGGCACCCGGACCGCGTAGCCGTCGAGCTTGCCCTTGAGCTCGGGCAGGACCAGGCCGATCGCCTTGGCGGCGCCGGTGCTCGTGGGCACCAGGTTCAGGGCCGCGGCGCGGGCCCGGCGCAGGTCGTTGTGGGGTGCGTCCTGCAGGTTCTGGTCCTGCGTGTACGCGTGGATCGTCGTCATCAGGCCCTTGACGATCGTGAACTCGTCGTGGAGGGCCTTGGCCATCGGTCCGAGGCAGTTCGTCGTGCAGGACGCGTTGGAGATGATGGTGTGCGCCGCCGGGTCGTAGGCCTCGTGGTTCACGCCCATCACGATCGTGACGTCCTCGTTGGACGCGGGCGCCGAGATGATGACCTTCTTGGCGCCGGCCTCGACGTGGGCCCGGGCCTTGGTGGCGTCGGTGAAGAAGCCGGTCGACTCCACGACGACGTCCGCGCCGATGCTCGCCCAGTCCAGGGCCGACGGGTCGCGCTCGGCGGACGCGCGGAACGTCTTCCCGCCGGCGGTGATGGAGTCCTCGGTGAAGGTGACGTCGCCGCTCAGGCGCCCGAGGATGGAGTCGTACTTCAGCAGGTGCGCCAGCGTCTTGTTGTCGGTGAGGTCGTTCACGCCGACGATCTCGATGTCGGCGCCGCTGGCCGCGACGGCCCGGAAGAAGTTGCGGCCGATCCGGCCGAAGCCGTTGATACCTACGCGCACGGTCACTGGTGTTCCCTCTCGATGCTCGGGCGTCGCGGCCCGGTGCCCGGCCGACCCCGGGCGGCTCCCCGGAACCTATCGGTCAGCCCCGACAGGTCCCGTGCCGGGTCAGGACAGCGCGACCCAGACCTCGGTGCGGGCCGACTCGCGCAGCGCCGCGAGCACCCGCCCGAGCGGGGCGAGGTCCGCGAGGTCGGCGACCCGGGTGCCTTCCAGCGGCTCGGCGCTCCGGGCCCTGAGCGCCGCGGCGAACGCCGGGAGGGTCGGGTCGGCCTGCTCGGTGGGTACCACCGCCCCGCCGCCCTCCCAGGACACCGTCGCCGGGCGGGCGAGCAGCCGGGCGGTCGGCAGCGACAGCCGCACCTGCGGGCCGTCGCCGTCGTGCGAGACGAGCACCGTCGACCCGCGGGCCGTGAGCAGCGCCCAGGCCACGCGCTCCCCGCCGGGCAGGACCTCGGCCGGCAGCGTTGCCGGGACCGCGGCGCACGCCACGACGTCACCGCACCAGCCGCGGACGAGGTCGACCAGCTCGGCAGCCGCGGCGACCCCGCGCGGCCATCCCCGCACGGTCACCTGCTGCGGCGCCGGCCGCCCGGACAGGCCCTGCTCGACCAGCCGCGACCACCCTCGGTGGCGCTCGGCCAGCAGTCCCACCACCGGGACGTCCGCCTCCGCAGCGGCGTGCCGGGCCGATCGCAGCAGGTCGGCGTCCCAGGGGGCGGCGTCGGCCAGGACCACGCCCAGACCGGCCTGGACCAGCTCGAGCAGCGCCCCGGCCACCGGGGAGTCTGCGGTCAGGACGACCCCGTGCAGGCTCCGGTCGCGCAGCAGCGCGGGCAGTCCGGCGTAGCGGGCACCCAGGCGCACCTCCGGCGCGTCCGCGAGCGGGTCACCGGCGAGCGCGCCCGTCACCTGCAGCCCGGCGTCCGACAGGCGCCCCAGCACCCCGGCGCCGACGTCGCCCAGCACGGCGACCGCCGGAGCGGTCACCCCGCCCGGCGGGTCAGCCGTCAGCGAGCATCTCCTCGGTGACCGAGGCCTCCGTGTCGGGGATGCCGAGGTCCTGTGCGCGCTTGTCGGCCATCGCCAGCAGCCGCCGGATGCGCCCGGCGACGGCGTCCTTGGTCATCGGGGGGTCGGCGAGGGCGCCGAGCTCCTCCAACGAGGCGTTGGCGTGCTCGCGCCGCAGCCGGCCCGCCACCAGCAGGTGGTCGGGGGCGTCGTCGCCGAGGATCTCCAGCGCCCGCTCGACCCGGGCCCCCGCGGCCACCGCGGCACGGGCGCTGCGCCGGAGGTTGGCGTCGTCGAAGTTGGCGAGCCGGTTGGCGGTCGCCCGGACCTCGCGGCGCATCCGTCGGTCCTCCCAGGTGAGCACGGCGTCGTGCGCGCCCAGCCGGGTGAGCAGGACGCCGATGGCGTCGCCGTCGCGCACCACCACACGGTCGACGCCGCGCACCTCGCGGGCCTTGGCCTGCACGCCGAGGCGACGGGCCGCCCCGACGAGGGCGAGGGCGGCCTCCGGTCCGGGGCAGGTGATCTCCAGCGAGGAGGAGCGGCCCGGCTCGGTCAGGGAGCCGTGGGCGAGGAAGGCGCCGCGCCACGCGGCGGCCGCGTCGCAGACCGCACCGCTGACCACCTGCGGCGGGAGTCCGCGCACGGGGCGGCCATGGCCGTCGATGAGGCCGGTCTGGCGGGCCAGCCCCTCGCCGTCCTTGCTCACCCGCACCACGTAGCGGTTGCCCTTGCGCAGCCCGCCGGGGGCCACCACGTGGACGTCGCTGGCGTGCCCGTAGACCTCGGCCACCTCCTTGCGCAGCCGCCGGGCGGTGGATCCGGTGTCGAGCTCGGCCTCCACCACGATCCTCCCGGACACCAGGTGGAGACCCCCGGCGAACCGCAGCAGGGTGGCCATCTCCGCCTTGCGGCAGCAGGGCTTGGCGACGTGGACGCGGGACAGCTCGTCCTTGACGGAGGAGGTCATGGCCATGCGGGCGTCCCTTGAACGGTGGCAGAGGTGGCATCGGGGGCGGGTCGGTCTAGAGGTGACCTCGAAGGTGAGACTCCGTGGGCGCCTGCCGTCTGCATGACGGAGCTCAGCGCGGCGGCGAGCAGGGCCGGGTCGTGGCGGGCGGTGCCGTCGCCCCGGGACACGGGAGCGAGGACGAGCTCGGCGCCGGAGGCGGAGGCAGCGTCCAGCAGAGCACGCCGGTCCGGAACGCTGGAGGCGTCGGCGAGCACGATGTCCAGGCGGAGGTCTTGGCAGTGGGCGGCGAGCACCTCGAGATGGGCCTGCGGGCTGAAGCCCTCGGTCTCCCCCGGCTGGGCCGACAGGTTGAGGACGACCAGCCTTCGGGCCCGGGTCCGCACCAGGGCCTCCCGCAGACCCGGCACCAGCAGGTGGGTCAGGACGCTGGTGAACCACGAGCCGGGCCCGAGGACCACCCAGTCGGCCTCGAGCACCGCCCGGACAGCCTCCGCGCAGGCCTCGGGCTCGGCCGGCTGCAGGCGCAGGGCGCGGACGGCCCCGGCCGAGGTCGCCACGGCGACCTGACCGACCACCTCGCCGACGGCGGTCGGGTCCGCCGGGTCGAGGCCCACCACGTCGGCCGCGACGTCGAGGGGCTCGGTGCTGGCCGGGAGCACCCGCCCGACGGCGCCGACCAGCCGTCCGACGAGGTCGAGCGCCTCCACGCAGCCGCTGGTGGTCTGGGTCAGCCCGGTCAGGAGGAGGTTGCCCACGGCGTGCCCACCGAGCGCGCCGTCACCGGGGAAGCGGTGCTGCAGCAGCCGCGCCCAGGTCTGGCTGTGGCGTCTGTCCCTGCCAGCGCGGCCAGGGCCATCCGCAGGTCGCCCGGGGGCAGGACGGGGAACTCCCGGCGCAACCGGCCGCTGGAACCGCCGTCGTCGGCGACCGTCACGACGGCGGTGAGATGCGGGGTGACGGTGCGCAGGGCGCCCAGGGAGGCCGCCAGGCCGTGCCCGCCCCCGAGCGCCACCACCCTGGGCGCCTGGGGGGTCACTCGCGCCCCAGGTCGCGGTGGACCACCTGCACGTCGATGCCCGGACCGGCCAGCCGCCGGGCCAGCTCCTCGGTGGTGGCCACGCTGCGGTGCTTGCCCCCGGTGCAGCCGACGGCGAGCAGGGCATACCGCTTGCCCTCGCGCTCATACCCCTCGAAGACCAGCCGGGCCAGGCCCTCGTAGCGGTCCAGGAACTCCGCGGCGCCGGGCTGGCCCAGCACGTAGGCGCTCACCTGCGGATCCTTGCCGGTGCGGGGCCGCAGCTCGGGCACCCAGTGGGGGTTGGGCAGGAAGCGCATGTCGACGACGAGGTCGGCGTCGACGGGCAGGCCGTACTTGAAGCCGAAGCTGAGCACGGTGAGGTGCAGCGCGGCCTCTCCACCGTCGTCGCTGAAGGCCTGCACCACCTTGGCCCGCAGCTCGTGGACGTTGAGCAGGCTGGTGTCGAGCACGAGGTCGGCCTCGCCCCGCAGGTCGCGCAGCAGGGCGCGCTCACGGGCGATGCCGTCCACCAGCCGGTCGGCGCTCTGCAGGGGATGCGGCCGGCGGACCGCCTCGAAGCGCCGGACCAGCGCATCGTCGGACGCCTCGAGGAACAGCACCCGGGGCTGGACCGCCCGCCTGCCCAGGCCCTCGAGGCTCGTGCGCAGGTCGGACGAGAACCCGCGGCTGCGCACGTCGACGACGACGGCGATCTTGTCGACCGCCCCCTGCGACCGGCTCCCGAGGTCGACCATGGTGGCCAGCAGCGACGGCGGCAGGTTGTCGACGACGAACCAGCCGAGGTCCTCCAGGCACTTGGCTGCCGTGGAGCGGCCGGCGCCGGACAGGCCGGTGACCACGACGAGGTCCAGGCTCATGAGGAGAGGACCTCTCCGGTGGCCGGGTCGAAGGCGGGGACGGCGTCGGTCCCGGGGGCCAGGGCGGCCACGATGCTCTCAGCGGTGCGCCGGCCGAGCCCGGGGACGACCATCACGTCCTCGACGGTGGCCTCGCGCAGCCGCTTGAGCGAGCCGAAGTGCTTGAGCACGGCCTTGCGGCGGGTGTCACCGAGGCCGGGAACCTCGTCCAGAGCGCTCTCGATCATGCTCTTGCTGCGCTTCTGGCGGTGGTAGGCGATGGCGAAGCGGTGCGCCTCGTCGCGCACGCGCTGCAGCAGGTACAGCCCCTCGGACGTCCGCGGGAGGATCACGGGATCGTCGTCGCCGGGCAGCCACACCTCCTCCAGCCGCTTGGCCAGGCCGCACAGGGCGACGTCGACCACGCCCAGCTCGTCCAGGGCCGCCTGGGCCGCCGCCACCTGGGGCTGGCCGCCGTCGACCACGACCAGCTGGGGCGGGTAGGCGAACCGGCGCGGCCGTCCGGTCTCGGGGTCGACCGCGCCGCCGTCCTCGGCGTCGAGGGCCTGCTGCTCGAGGTGGCGGGCGAAGCGGCGGCGGATGACCTCGCGCATCGAGGCCGTGTCGTCCACGCCGTCGGTGCCCTTGACCGAGAAGCGCCGGTACTCGCTCTTGCGGGCCAGCCCGTCCTCGAACACGACCATGGAGGCCACCACGTTGGTGCCCTGCACGTGGCTGACGTCGAAGCATTCGATCCGCAGGGGCGCATCGTCGAGCGCGAGCGCCTCCTGGATCTCGGCCAGGGCCAGGCTGCGCGCGGTGAGGTCGCTCGCCCGCTTGGTCTTGTGGAGCGCGAAGGCCTGCTTGGCGTTGCGCTCCACGGTCTCCATGAGGGCCTTCTTGTCGCCGCGCTGGGGAACCCGCAGGTCGACGTTGGTCCCGCGCAGGCCCCGCAGCCACACGGTGAGTGCCTCGGCGTCGGGCGGCAGCGCCGGTACGAGCACCTCGCGGGGGACGTCGTCGGCGTTGCGCAGCGCGAAACCCGCTCCGGGCTCGGCCCGCCGGTCGACGTCGGGCTCCGGACCGACCCGATCTCCGAGCCCTGCTCGGGGTCGTCGCCGTAGGCCTGGGCGAGGAACTGCCCCACCAGCTCGCCGGTGCTGAGGTCCTCCACCTTGTCGACGACGTAGCCGTGCTGCCCGCGGACCCGCCCGCCCCGCACGTGGAAGACCTGGATCGCCGCCTCGAGCTGGTCCTCGGCCACCGCCACGACGTCGGCGTCGGTGCCGTCGGGCAGCACGACGGCCTGCTTCTCCAGGGCGCGCTTCATGGCCCCGATGTCGTCGCGCAGCCGGGCGGCCCGCTCGTACTCCTGCGCCTGCGCAGCCGCGACCATCTCCTGCTCGAGCCGCTTGACGAAGGTGCCGGACTGCCCCGCGAGGAAGTCACAGAACTCGTCGACGATCTCGCGGTGCCGCTCCGGGGTCACCGTGCCGACGCAGGGGGCGCTGCACTTGTCGATGTAGCCGAGCAGGCAGGGGCGCCCGACCTGACCGGCCCGGACGAACACCCCCTTGCTGCACGTGCGGGCCGGGAAGACCCGCAGCAGCAGGTCGAGCGTCTCGCGGATGGCCCAGGCGTGCGAATAGGGGCCGAAGTAGCGCACGCCCTTCTTCTTCGGTCCGCGCATCACCTGAAGCCGGGGGAACTCCTCCCCCACGGTGACCGCCAGCGACGGGTAGCTCTTGTCGTCGCGGTACTTGACGTTGAAGCGGGGGTCGTACTGCTTGATCCACGAGTACTCGAGCTGCAGCGCCTCGACCTCGGTCTGCACCACGGTCCACTCGCAGGCCGACGCCGTGGTGACCATCTGCCGGGTCCGCGGGTGCAGCGCGCCGACGTCCTGGAAGTAGCTCGACAGCCGCTGCCGCAGGCTCTTGGCCTTGCCGACGTAGACCACCCGACCGGCCGCGTCACGGAACTTGTACACGCCCGGCGAGGTCGGGATCGTGCCCGGCGCGGGGCGATACGAGGCCGGGTCCGACACCCTCCCAGCCTACGTCCGCGAAGCCCCCGTCGTGCCGACGCCGGCTCCTGGTGGCACCCTCTGGCAGGTGGGGGACGAACCGGACGAGCGAGCACGCGAGGGGCTGCCCCCGCAGGACCGTGCCGCACCGGCCGACCACGTGGAGACCACCGGGGACGGCGAGGTCGTCGCGCAGGTGGTCATCGCCGACGGCGGGGTCTCCGGCCGGGGCCGGCTGACGGTGCTGCGGTTCGGCTGGCACCCCGAGGATCCCCTCGCCGTCTCGCTGCGGCTGTCCGCCCAGCCGGACCACCCGGCGCTGCCCCGGGGCGAGTGGACCGTGCTGCGTGACTTCCTGCGCTACGGGCTCGAGGAGCCCACCGGCGACGGCGAGGTGCGGATCCGCCCCGACGACGTCCGGGACCGGGTCTGGTTCGAGCTGGACCGCCTCGGCCGCCCTGCCTGCGTGTCGGTGCCGCGCCTCACCGTGCGGGCGTTCCTGGCGCACACCGAGTCCAGCGTCGCGAGCGGGGACGAGCGCAGCGACGAGGCCGTCGACGCCCTGCTGGCCCGCCTGCTCAGCGCGGAGTGAGCCGTCAGCCCCGGTAGAGGCTGACCGGGACGCCGATGCCCAGCAGCGGGTAGAGCCGGTCCATCGAGCCGTTGGTCACCCGGACGCAGCCGTGGCTGTCGGGGTAGACGGGCACGTTCGGGCTGCCGTGGATGGCCCAGCCCTGCGTGAAGTAGGCGGGGCGGTACAGCTCGCCGAGCCGGCTGACGCGGACGCCGTTGATCTTGCGCTGCACGCTGTAGCGACCGAGCGGCGTGAACGCCTTGTAGGTGACGCCGTCGGACACGTAGAGGCGGTCGCTGCCCGTGCTGACGTCGACGATGCGGGTCACCCGCCCACCCTCGGACACGTACAGCACCTGCTTGCGCAGGTCGATCTCGACGGCGCGACCCCGGGCCGGGAAGCGCAGGGAGATGGCCCGCGGGTTGGCGAGCCGGGTGCTGGTGGCCTTGTCGTAGACCCCCGTGCGCGGCAGGCCCTGCGACTTCTGGAACGCGGTGACGGCGTGACGCAGGTCGTAGCCGAAGACGCCGTCGACGCGTCCGACGTCCACCTTCTGCGCGGCCAGCCGCTGCTGCAGGCTGCTCACGTCGGCCCCCCGGTCGCCCTGCCGCAGGCTGCGGCCCTCGACGACGCGCTCGAGCAGGGCGCTCGAGGCGGCCCGGTGGCTGGGCGCCGCCGCCAGGTAGGCGCGGTAGACGTGCCGGCCGAGCGGGTCGGCCGCCAGCGGCGCCCGGTAGGTCCCCGTGCCGTTCGGCGTGACGGTCCGCACCGTGGCCCAGCCGGCGCCGGTCCGTCGCTGCACGAGCACGCGCGCCCCGCTGTAGGCCGGCGCCAGGGTGCCGACGACGACACCCGTGCGGCCCACGACGGTCACCCGCGGCGTCAGGGTGGCCGACAGGAGCGGCTGCACGGAGACCGCGCTCGACGCCGTCATGAGCACGGGCGCCGTCGCCGTCCGGAGCGCGTACTCACGGGAGACCCGCGGAACGAAGCGGAACGAGGCCAGGCCGGTGCCGTCGGTGGTCATCCGGCCCAGGCGCGCCCAGCCTGTGGCTCCGGGGGTGCGCCCCAGCACGTCGAGGTCGACGCCGACGGCCGGCGAGTTCGCCGCCCGGTACATCCGGCCGCTGACGGTGAGCAGGCCCGCCCCCCGGACCAGCGTGGTGCTCACGCTCATGCGCAGGACCGGGTCGGCGGCGGGCGCCGCGGTGGGGCTCGGGTCCGGCGACGGCGAGGCCGGCGACACGCTCACCACGGGGGTCGCCGTCGGGCTGGCGCTCGGACCGCTGCTCGGCGTCGCCGTGACGGTGGGGCTGGCGGTCGGCGACGGGGCGGCGACGGCGTCGGGGCTCGGCGAGGCCGCCGGGCTCTCCTGCGCCGAGGCCGGCGTCAGGGGCGCCAGCAGCGACACGGCGAGGCCGGCACCCAGCAGGGTCAGGAGGGTGGGACGGGCGGTCGAGCGGGGCATGCCGGGGCCTTCCGAGGGCGGACGGGAGCAGCGACCCTCGGGCCACGCGCTCCTGGACGGTAGCCGCTGTGCGGCCGTCGTGAGGACAGACGCCGCAAAGACCTCCGGAGTTGCTCCTTCCGGACACCCGGTCGGACCGCCCTCCAGCCTGGGGCGGAGGCGATGCCCGCGGAACGCGACGACGGCCGGCTCCCCGTTCGGGGAGCCGGCCGTCGCAGCCGTGCCGCTGCTAGTGACGCAGCGTGGCCGGACCGCCCGGCGCCTTCGTCAGGTCGACGGTCAGGACGTCGAGCCCGCGCAGGTAGTCGACGACGTACAGCGTCTTGCCGTCCGCCGCCCAGTGCGGCGCCGAGGCGCTGGAGTCGAGCGGGAGGTAGAAACCGCGCTCGCTGATCTTCCCGTTCGCGGCGATGTCCAGCAGCTTCGTGCCGCTCTCGTAGGCCGCGAGGGCCACGACCCCGCCGTCGTGGAACGTCGGGTGCTGCTCGAACCAGTGCACCGAGCAGCCGAGCTTGAAGCCGCCGGCCGGCGTCTGGCCGTCGGTGTAGCTGCCCTCGACGAGCTTGTAGGTGTCGGCGTAGGTGAAGACCGGCTTGGTCTTGCCGTTGCTCGTCGGCGTCGTGCCCGCGAGGAAGGTCGAGAAGGCGCCGTTGGTGGGCGTGCAGCGCGGCTGGAAGTTGGTCTCGCCGCCCGACAGCATGATCGAGTCGGTGCCGCCGTTGGGCCATTCGACGGAGTGCACGAAGCGCGTCTTCTGGTCCGGAGCCGCGCTGTGGTCGGCGGTGGCGAGCACCTTGGGCGCCAGCGGCGACCCGCCGTCCTCGGCGTTGATGGACAGGACGGTCATCGGCACGGTCGCCGTGAGCAGGACGCCTGGGCGGACCTCGGTCATGTGGTGGGCGTTGCCGCCGGGCTTGCCGCCGAGCTGCTTGCGGATCTCGACGAGCCAGTTGGTGGCCGACTCCGTGATGGGCGCCGTGCTGGTGAGCGCGTTTCGGGTGTCGGTGATGCTGCCCGACGAGCCGTAGATGAAGGCGCAGGTCTTGCCCTCGTAGGTCAGGCAGGTGCTCGTGTGGTCGCCGGCGCTCTTGACCTGCTGCAGCAGCTTCGGGGCCGCCGAGTTGCTGACGTCGTAGAGGACGAGGCAGCCGCGGCTCGCCTCGCTGTCGGCCTGGCAGACGCCGCCCTGGGTGGTGACGGTCGAGGTCTGCCCGGAGATGCCGAGGAGCTTGCCGTCGGTGGGCACCTGCTCGTTCTCGAACTCCGCGTGGATGTTGAGGGTGCCGAGCTTCTTGGGGTCGGTGGGGGTGCTGATGTCGAAGACCAGCAGGTCCTTGGTGGAGGTGACGAACAGTCGGTTGCCGACCACCCGTCCGCCGACGCCGTCGGCCGCCTCCCGGAAGTTCTTCACGAAGGTGATGTTGTCGGTGGCGTAGTAACCGGGCCCGCTGCCCTCGGCGATCGCGGCCTGGACGGCCTTCCGCTTCGCGGCCAGCTGGTCGATGGTGATGGCCTTGGTGGAGAACAGGCCGGCGGTGCTCTCGACGTGCGGGGCGTCGACGAGCGCGACCGCTCCCCCGGCGGTCAGCGCGAGAGCCGCGCTGACCAGGAGGGCGGCCGGCCGGAGCCGGGCGGTGTGGCGCAGGGACATCGGACCTCCTGGGGCGCGACCCCGCTGGGGAGGGCCGTCGAGGTGTGTCCTTCGCCACGCGGGCGCAATGTCCTGCTGCGCCGTGCGAGCTGCCTGCGCTGGTCCGGTCGGCGCAGTCGGTCAGCCGTGCTGCACGCGGCGGAGGCGGATCGGACCCTTGGCGGTGGACGGGTCGACGACGGACCCGCCCTGGGTGATCTCGACCTCGCCGGCGGCGACCAGCCTGCGGGCCGCTGCCCGGGCCGGCTCCATCAGCTCGCGCCAGTCCGCGCCCCCGACGGCGCGAGCCGCCTCGCTGGGGCAGATCGTGGCTCCGCGCGCCCGGTCGGCCAGCAGCGCGAGGACAGCGGCCTCCAGGGCGACGTCGGCGGGGTCGCCGGCACCGCGTCGTCGGCAGGCGTCCGAGCAGTACCGGACCTCCGCCCAGGAGCGCGCCCACTTGCGACGCCATGTGATCACGCGGCCGCAGACGGCGCAGGGCTTGGTGGCACCTGCGTCCGAGGGGGCCGGCGTGGCGGCCACGGCTACCGGGCCGTCGCCTTCACCCGGGCGGCAGCGGCGGCCGTCGATGGAGCCTTCGCGAGCGGCTTCTTCGCCCGGGTGCGGACCGCCAGGTGGTCCTCCCCGGGCGCGGCCGGCTCCCCCGCGGGCGCGAGGTGACCCGTTCCGCGGCCGGCCAGGATCTCCTTGAGGAAGCGGCCGGTGTGGCTCGCCTCGACGCCGGCGACCTGCTCGGGCGTGCCCTGCGCCACGACCGTCCCGCCCCCGGAGCCGCCTTCGGGCCCCATGTCGATCACCCAGTCGGCCGTCTTGATGACGTCGAGGTTGTGCTCGATGACGACGACGGAGTTGCCGGCGTCGACCAGGCGCTCGATGACGCCGAGCAGCTTGCGGATGTCCTCGAAGTGCAGGCCCGTGGTGGGCTCGTCGAGCACGTAGATGGTGCGGCCCGTCTGCCGCTTCTGCAGCTCGCTGGCCAGCTTCACCCGCTGGGCCTCGCCGCCGGACAGGGTCGGGGCGGACTGCCCGAGCCGGACGTAGCCGAGGCCGACGTCGACCAGGGTCTGCAGGTGGCGCCGGATCGCCGGGACCGCCTCGAAGAAGACGGCGGCCTCCTCGATCGGCATGTCGAGGACCTCGGCGATCGTCTTGCCCTTGAAGTGCACCTCGAGGGTCTCCCGGTTGTAGCGGGCTCCGGCGCAGATCTCGCAGGGGACGTAGACGTCGGGCAGGAAGTTCATCTCGATCTTGATCGTGCCGTCACCGGCACACGCCTCGCAGCGGCCGCCCTTGACGTTGAAGGAGAACCGGCCGGGCAGGTAGCCGCGCACCTTGGCCTCGGTGGTCTCGGCGAACAGCTTGCGCATGTGGTCGAACACGCCCGTGTAGGTGGCCGGGTTGGACCGGGGGGTGCGGCCGATGGGGCTCTGGTCGACCCGCACGACCTTGTCGAGATGCTCCAGGCCGTTCACCCGGGTGTGCCGTCCGGGCACCTCGCGGTTGCCGTTGAGCTGGTTGACCAGGACCGCCGCGAGGATGTCGTTGATGAGGGTGCTCTTGCCCGAGCCGGACACCCCCGTGACGGCGACGAGCTGGCCGAGCGGCACGTCGACGGTCACGTCCTGCAGGTTGTGCTCGCGCGCGCCGACGATGCGGAGCATCCGGGCCTTGTCGCGCGGGCGGCGCTTCGCCGGGACGGGGATGCTGCGCCGGCCGGACAGGTACTGCCCGGTGATCGAGCGCTCACTGGCCAGCAGCTCGCTGACCGGGCCGCTGACGACGACCTCTCCCCCATGCTCGCCGGCCCCCGGGCCGATGTCGACCACCCAGTCGGCCACCGCGATGGTGTCCTCGTCGTGCTCGACGACGATGAGCGTGTTGCCGAGGGCCTTCAGCCGCAGCAGGGTCTCGATCAGCCGGCGGTTGTCGCGCTGGTGCAGACCGATGGACGGCTCGTCCAGCACGTAGAGCACCCCGACCAGTCCGGAGCCGATCTGGGTGGCCAGGCGGATGCGCTGGGCCTCGCCACCGGCCAGGGTGCCCGCGGCGCGGTCGAGCGAGAGGTAGTCGAGGCCGACGTCGAGCAGGAAGCCCAGCCGGGCGTTGACCTCCTTGACCACCCGCTCGGCGATGGTCTTCTGCCGGTCGGTGAGCTCGAGCGCGAGCAGGAACGCGGCGCAGTCGCGGATCGACATGCGGGCGACGTCGGCGATCGAGATGCCGCCGAGCGTGACGGCCAGGACCTCCGGCTTGAGCCGGGCGCCGGCGCAGGTGGGGCAGGGCACCTCGCGCATGTAGCCCTCGAAGCGCTCACGGCCGGCCTCGGACTCGGACTCGGTGTGCCGGCGCTCCAGGAACGGGATGACGCCCTCGTAGGGCGTGTAGTAGCTGCGCTCGCGTCCGTACCGGTTGCGGTACTTGACGTGCACCTCGGTCTCGTGACCGAGCAGCACCGCCTTCTGCTGCGCCTTGGTCAGCTTCTTCCAGGGCGTGCGCAGTGTGAAGCCGAGGGCGTCGCCGAGGGCCTGCACGAGGCGGCCGAAGTACTCCTGGTTGTGGCCGCTGCTCCACGGCGCGATGACGCCCTGCTCGAAGGACTTCTCCGGGTCGGTGATGACCAGCTCGGGGTCGACCTCCTTGCGCACACCGAGGCCGGTGCAGGTGGGGCAGGCGCCATAGGGGCTGTTGAAGGAGAAGCTGCGCGGCTCGAGCTCCTCGAAGCTCAGGTCGTCGTACAGGCAGGCGAGGTGCTCGGAGAAGGTGCGTTCGCGCTCGGGATCGTTGTCGTCCCGGTCGACGAACTCCAGCACGACCAGGCCGCCGCCGAGGCCGAGCGCGGTCTCGATCGAGTCGGTGAGGCGGCGCTTGGCCGACTCCTTGACCGTCAGGCGGTCGACGACCACCTCGATCGTGTGCTTCTCCTGCTTCTTCAGAACCGGCGGCTCGGCGAGGCTGTGCACGACGCCGTCGACCCGGGCGCGGCTGTAGCCCTTGGTCTGGAGGTCGGCGAACAGGTCGACGTACTCGCCCTTGCGCCCGCGGATGACCGGCGCCAGCACCTGGAAGCGGGTGCCCTCCTCGAGCTGGAGGATCTGGTCGACGATCTGGCCGGGCTGCTGTCGCGCGATGACGCGGCCGCACTTGGGGCAGTGCGGGGTGCCGGCCCGGGCCCAGAGCAGGCGCAGGTAGTCGTACACCTCGGTGATGGTGCCGACGGTGGAGCGCGGGTTGCGGTTGGTGGACTTCTGGTCGATCGAGACCGCCGGGCTCAGGCCCTCGATGAAGTCGACATCGGGCTTGTCCATCTGACCGAGGAACTGTCGCGCGTAGGCGCTCAGCGACTCGACATAGCGGCGCTGGCCCTCGGCGAAGATCGTGTCGAACGCCAGGCTGGACTTCCCGGACCCGGACAGGCCGGTGAAGACGATCAGCGCGTCCCTCGGGAGGTCGAGCGAGACGTCCTTGAGGTTGTGCTCGCGCGCGCCGCGCACGATGAGGCGGTCTGCCACGGGGTCCCGTCGGTCGTGTCCGGTCAGTGCTCCCAGGCTAACGTCGGGCACCGACAGGACGCTTCCCCGAACAGGAGTGCCGTGCCCTACACCGGAGTGGTCGAACAAGGCGGTCCCGCAGACGTCCGGGAGGTGGCCGGGCTGCGGATCACGAAGGTCTGCACGCCGCCCTTCACCAACAACTGCTACCTGCTGCGGTGCACGCAGACCGGCGACACGCTGCTCGTCGACGCCGCCGGGGACGCGCCCGGCCTGCTGGCCCTGGTCGGCGACGGCCGCCTCGTCGGCGTCCTGGAGACCCACGGGCACTGGGACCACCAGCAGGCCCTGGCCGAGGTGGTCGCGGCCACCGGGGCGCCGGTGCTGGCCCACGCCGGCGACGCCGCCGACCTTCCCGTCCCGGTCGACCGGCTGCTCGCCGACGACGACGTCGTGCAGGTCGGCGCCGCCACCGTCTCGCGTCATCCACCTCGAGGGGCACACCCCGGGGTCGCTCGCGGTGCTCTACGAGGGCGACGAGGTGCCGCACCTGTTCTCCGGGGACAGCCTGTTCCCTGGGGGCCCGGGCAACACCGAGAAGGACGCCGGCCCGCTTCGCCTCGCTGATGGACGACCTCGAGCGCAAGGTGTTCGGACCGCTGCCGGACGAGACCTGGGTCTACCCGGGGCACGGGACGGACACGACGCTGGGCGCAGAGCGGCCCAAGCCTGCAGGAGTGGCGCGAGCGCGGCTGGTAGGTCTGGCCGCTCCCCTTCGCGGTCCTGCGCGTCCGGCAGGACCAGGTGCCGACGGTCGAGCCCGCCGTCATCCTGCTCGCAGGGGGTCCGCGGCCGCGGCTCAGGCGGCGGAGCGCGGCCTCCGCGCGGTCCGGAGCTCCTGGTGCGACATCGAGAGCTCGTGCCCGGCAATCCCGGGGCCGGCATCGCGCTCGAGCACCGGTCACGGTCGTGGCGGTGGAGTGGTCTGGCGGGAACCGCCTTGCCCTCACGTCCACAGCGCCGGGTCGTGGACCGGTGGGGCAGCCGGACCCGGGACGCAGGAGGAGGCGCTGGCCGGCGCGGAGGGGGACGACCTCGTCCGCCGGACGGTGGAGGAGGACCTGCTGGCACGGGGTGGCGGGCCTACTCCACGGCGAGCACCCACCCGTTGACGTAGTCGTTGTCGTTCAGGAGGCCCTGGCCCTGGCCGATCCTGACGCAGGCGCCGACGGCGTACGAGCCGCTTGCGAGTCCGACGGAACCGACGGCAGCCTGGGCGGTGCGGTTCTGATCGGCCTCGGCGGTGACGTAGGCCTGACCCGCGAACGGGACGACGAAGCCGGAGGCGCCCGAATAGCACAGGCCGAGGTCGAACCGCGCGGTTCCTGACAACGGGCTGACTGCCACCGCAGCGGCTCCGAAGAGCCGCTGGCCCGCAGCGACCTGGATGGGGGCTGTCGGACCAGCGAACATCCAGGGTCCCTGCTCCGTGAGCGGGGGGATCTGTCCCTGGAAGACGGCGGACGCCGTGATGCCTGTCGGTCCCGTCTCGCCCTTCGGCCCTGTCGGGCCTGTGGCGCCCGGGTCGCCCTTGACGCCGGCCGGACCGGCAGGACCTGTCTTGCCTGCCTCTCCGGCCGGACCCACCGCACCGGTCTCGCCCCTGCTGCCCTGCTCACCCGGGTCGCCCTTGTCGCCCCGATCGCCCCGATCGCCCTTGTCGCCCCTGTCGCCCTTGTCGCCGGTGGCCCCGGCCGTCCCCGGCTGGCCGGCTGCGCCCTGCTGGTTCCAACTGAGGGGCACCTCCAGGGCCGAGCAGGTCTGCTCGCCGGTCAGGACGCGCAGCGCGCCGGTCGTGCTGCGGTAGCACCCGCGGATGACGCTGTCCTGCTGGGCAGCGACCGCCCAGCCCCCTCCGGCGACCGCGACCGCGACGACCGCGACGACCGCCGTCGAGGTCCGGCGCAGGACGCGGTGCAGACCTCGGCCGGGTCGGGGGACGTCCTGGGTGTTCTGCGCCGGCATCGGGTCCATCAGCGGAAGCTAGGAGGCGCGTGCGACCTCAGCAAGCACCCTGTCCGCGGCTGCGCCGCACGTCCCGGAGTGCCCGGTTCGCCGGGCCTCCTGCCGCACACGAGCATCGCGCACGGGAGGTGGGACGCCGTGAGCGTGATGAGTGGTGCGCGCCGTTGCGAGCCCTGTGTCGCCGGGACGACACCCCTGGTGTCACCCAGCAGACAGACCTCCCTCGACACAGGGCGCAGAGTTCCCCCATCGGCCCGTACGGCCGGCACCACCTCACCCTCAGGGAGCCACCATGACCAACCCCGACGCCACCGACGCCACCGTCGAGGCCCCCGCCGCCGAGCGCGAGGACGTCCAGGGCCACGGCCGCCCCTCCACCTTCGCGGTCGCCGACCAGCCGACCGACCAGGACGACGTCGAGGGCCACGGGCGCCCCCACAGCTTCTGACCCGTCGCACGGGCACGGCGAAGGCGGGGCCCACGGGTCCCGCCTTCGCCATGAGACAGTCCTGCT
>CAVXIB010000009.1:0-36824 GCA_963761695.1 uncultured Actinomycetota bacterium
CGGCTGTACGGGCGTCCTCACCGACGACAAGCCCCGGCCGCCGGCGTGGCTGCGTCACCTGCTGCTGCTGCCCCGGCCCGTCACCAGCTGGTTGCTCGGCAAGAGCGACCCCTACGGCCCCGCCTGTCCGCCCGCGGCGGCCGCGGCCGACCGCGAGGTGCTCGCCCGGGAGACGCCGGTGCGCCAGGCGCTGGTGGCGCAGCAGGCTGCGCTGCGCGCCTACCGCGTGACCACCGGGCAGGTCGCGGCGATCGACGTTCCCGCCCTGGTCCTGCACGGCACGGCCGACACCGTGGTCAAGCACGAGCTGGGCGTGGAGCTGGCGGGCGTGCTCCCCCGGGCCCGCCTGGTCAGCTATGAGGGCATCGGCCACAACTACCTGGTGGGAGCCGGCGACGCCGCGAACGCCGAGGTCCTGGCCTTCCTGGGCAGCGTCGATGCCGCCGCCGACGACCTCGCCCCCACCTCCTGACCGCGCTCCAGCCGCTGTCCCCCGCCAGGCTGCCGGTGGTGGGGGCGCTGCACCGGCAGGTGGGGCCGGACGGCGTCACCTTCGAGCGGCTCCCGGCCTGGACCCGGACGCAGGTCGTCGACCCGGCGCTGCAGCTCGTCGTACGGATGCCGGCGGGAGTGCGCCTGGCCTTCCGCAGCGCCAGCCGGGTGCTCGAGCTCGATCTCGCCGCCCTGGCGCTGCGCTTCGGTGACCGACCGGTGCGGCCTCCCGTGCTCGACGTCGTCGTCGACGGTGCGCTCACGGGCACCATCGCCGTCGGCGAGCACGCCACCTACCACCTGCGCGGGCCACGCGTCGAGGACGCCGTCCTGCTGCCGGGCGGTCCGACGACGGTGCGGCTGGAGCTGCCCGGCCCCGGGCACCTCGTCGAGGTCTGGCTCCCGCACGACGCGGTGATCGAGGTGCAGGGGGCCCGGATCGACCAGGGCACCTCGCTCGACCCCTCCCCCGCGGTCGGTCGCCGCTGGGTGCACCACGGCAGCTCCATCAGCCACTGCCTGGAGGCCGAGCAGCCCACAGCCACCTGGCCGGCCCTGGTGGCGCGGCGGGCCGGGGTCGACCTGCTCGACCTGGCCTTCGCCGGCCAGTGCCTGCTCGACCCGTGGACGGCCCGGACGATCCGTGACGAGCCCGCCGACCTGATCAGCCTCAAGCTGGGCATCAACGTGGTCAACGGGGACGCCATGCGGGAACGCACCTTCCACGCCGCCCTTCACGGGTTCCTCGACACCGTGCGTGACGGACACCCCGCCACCCCCCTGCTCGTGGTCACCCCCATCGTGTGCCCTGCGGCCGAGGAGCACCCCGGCCCCACCCTGCCCGGACCGGACGGCCGGTTTGGCGTCGTTGCCCGCCCCGTCGAGCTGTCGAGCGGCGCGCTGTCGCTCCGCCGGGTCCGCGAGGTCGTCACCGAGGTGGTCCGCTCCCGGCAGGCCACCGACCCGGCGCTGCATCTGCTCGACGGGTTGGCCCTGTTCGGACCGGACGACGGCGCGCAGCTCCCCGACGGCCTGCACCCGGACGCGCAGGGTTACCGGGTGATCGCCGAGCGGTTCTACGCGGCCGCGTTCACCGGACGCGGACCCTTCACCGGCTGAGCCATACCGTCCCGCCGCTCACTCATCCGGCGTCGAGCTGACCGGACAACCGGTGCAGGCGCAGCGCCACGTGGGCGTCCAGGGCGGCGTCGGCATCCCGCCAGCCCTCACCGAGGACCGCACCCACCCGGGCCAGGCGCTGGTACAGCGTGTTCGGGTGGATGTGCAGCGCCTCGGCGGTCGCCCCGTGCTGCCGGCCGCTGGCCAGGTACTGCTCCAGGGTGCGCGCGAGGTCGGTTCCCTTGGCGGCGTCGTGGTCGAGCAGGGGCCCGATCGTGCGCTGCACGAACTGCGCCACCTCCTGCGGCCGGCCCGCCCCGAGCAGGAACCGGTAGACCCCGAGGCTGTCCGGGGTGGCCACCGTGCCGGTGCGCCCCAGGGCCAGGGCAGCCTGCAGGCACCGGCGGGCGGCGGCGTACGCCTCCGGCAGGGCCGAGGCGCCGCGGACCGGCGGGCTGGCCCCGACCGTGGACAGCGGGCCGAGGCCGTCGAGCGCGGTTCCGGCCGGCACGAGCAGCAGGGTGCGGCCGGCCCGGTCGACCGCCAGCCCCTCCGCCCGCCGGGCCAGCTCGCGTGCCGCCCCCCGTCCCTGCGGGCCGTCCGTCTCCACCAGCGCCAGCACGTGGTCGCGGGTCAGGTCGACCCGGACCGCGACGGCCCGCCGCTCGAGCTCGTCGGGGTCGCCGCCCTCGACCAGGGCCGTGAGGAGCTCACCCCGGCTGCGGTTGGCCGCCTCGGTGAGCGCCCGTCGCTGCACCAGCGACAGTGCGATACCCAGGGCGCCGCGCTCCAGCAGGCGCACCTCGGCGTCGTCCGCGCCGTCCGAGCCCAGCACGACGATGGCACCGAGGTAGTCCTCGGCGGCCACGACGGGGCAGAGCACCAGCACGCCGCCGGACTCCACGGGGAGCACCACCACCCCCCGGTCGCCACCGGCGAAGCGCTCCGAGGGCGTGCCGGCGCCCAGCTCCGGACCGGCCAGTGGACGGTCCCGCGCATCGACCAGCTGGACCGGCGCCTGCAGCACGTCGGCCAGGGCCTGCACCACCTCCGCGGGCCCGCCGCCGCGCACCACCGCCTCGGTCAGCCGCTCGTGCAGCACCACCGCCCGGTCGACCGCCGCCGCGCCGTCCTGCAGCCGGGTGTTGGCCAGCCGCAGCCCGTCCGCCGCGGCCCGCTCGGCCTCGAACAGCGACGCGTTCTCGATCGCGACGGCGGCGTGTCCCGCCAGCCCGCTCAGCAGGCTGATCTCACTCGGGCTGAACGGGCGCTGAGCCCGCTCGGCCGCGAACAGCACCCCCAGCACCCGGCCGTGCGCCTGGAGCGGGACACCCAGGATGCTGCGCAGGCCCTCGTCGCCGGCGAAGGAGTCGGCGGCAGGCAGGTGGGCGATGCTCTCGTCGGCGAGGTAGTCCGACGTCCACGCGGCCTGCCCGGTGCGCACCACGCGTCCGGCCAGGCCGTCCCGGGACGACAACCGGATCTCCCGGACCGCCGGCCCCAGAACGCCGTCGAAGTACCGGATCCGCAGGGCGTCCTGCTCGACCAGGGCCAGGTAGGCGACGTCGGTCCGCAGCAGCTGCCGGGCCTGCACGGCGACGTCGGTCAGCAGGGCCGGGAGGTCACGGACCACCGCGAGCCGCGACGCCATCTGCGACAGCGCCGTCAGCTCGGCCGCCCGGCGTGCGCGCTCGCGCAGCTGCGCGTGCAGCTGCAGCGCCCGGCGGGCCTCCCGGTCGGTCTCCTCGGGGCGGTGACCGGACGCGAGCAGGGACTGCCGGAAGGCCTCCAGGTCCTCGGCCGGGGCATCGCGCAGCAGCAGGTCGAGCCAGGACGTAGCAGCGGTCACCGGTACCGCACCTCCAGCGCGGACAGGTCGATCCCGGCCGGAGCCGGTGCCCGCAGGACCCGGACGGCTCCCGCCTCGAGGTCGACGAACGCGTCGTCGAAGCGCAGGGCCATGGTCGGCGAGGACACCGTCACGAAGCGCGCGAACGACGACGCGGTGACGGTCGCCTCCAGCAGCCCGGCCGTCAGCACGCACGAGGCGGACACCGTGGCCCGGGGCCGGACCGCCTGTGGCTCCGGGGCGAGCACCTGCGTCGACGGTGGCACCTGACCGCGTTCGCCCGACCATGACAGGTAGCTGCCGCGGGGGTCCGGCACCGCGGGGAGGGCGGCCAGCGGTGCGCTCCCGCCGGACGTGGTCGCTTCGACGGCCCGCTCCCACACCAGGTCACCGTCGAAGGTGCGGCACCGCACGCGGACGACGTCGTCGACAGGCGCCTGGGAGGTCAGCCACAACCGTCCCCCGGGAGCCAGCGACACCAGCACGGGGGCGAACGCGCGGGCGAGCGCGTAGTAGCCGGCCTTGGGCCGGAGGTCGACGTCGAGAAGGCTCCAGCTGGTGGCCGGCCAGCAGTCATCGAGCTGCCAGACGAGCTGACCGGAGCAGCGCGGCCACTGCCGGCGGTAGTGCTCCGCTCCGGTACGGAGCCCGTCGGCCTGCATGGCCTGGCTGCGCTCGGTCCAGTCGCGCAGGTCCGTCGGCGGTCCGGACAGGGCATGCACCAGCAGGTCGTGCTTGTTGGTCGGACCGAACCGCCCCGGCCGACTGCGCTCCTGGACCTGCCGACTGCCCAGGTGCAGCGCTGCCGGATCGATCCACCGCACGAGGGTCTCGTAGGCGGGGGCCGCGCAGAGCCCGTACTCGCTGACGAAGGCGACGTCGTCCTCGAGGTAGCGGTCCGGACCGGCGCGCTCGACGAAGGACCGCGCCTCGGGCGATCCCGGCGCGGGTGCCGCGGCATCCTCGGCCCAGGCCGGGGAGGTGCGGTCGGCGTCGTCGACGGACAGCCCGTGCCAGACCTGCCAGGCGTGCTTGTCGCCGCCGCGCGTGCCGTTGCCGGGCAGGGGGCTGGTGGGCAGGTAGCTCGTGGCGCCGTCCTCCTGCGCCACCACCGCGGGCAGAAGCTCCTCGAACAGCCTCGCGCCGGGCGCGGGCTCGACGCCGCGCAGCTCGGCCAGCAGCGCCAGCTCGTTGTTGCCACACCACAGCGCCAGGCTCGGGTGCGAGCGCAGGCGCCGGACCTGCGCCCGGGCCTCCTGCTCGACGAGCTCCAGGAACGCCGGGTCGCGGTCGGCGGGGTCGGCGCCGACGAAGGTGAAGTCCTGCCAGACGAGCAGCCCGAGCCGGTCGCACCACCCGTAGAACGCGTCGTCCTCGTAGACGCCCCCCGCCCAGACCCGCAGCATGGTCAGGTGCGCGTCGCGCGCCGCCTCGAGCAGGGCGCGCACCCGCCCCGGCGGCACCGCGCCGACCGCCACCGCGGCGGGAACCCAGTTGGCACCGTTGACGCAGACGCGACGGCCGTTCAGCACGAAGGCGAAGTCGGGGTCCTGTGTCGTGCCCAGCTCCAGGCGCACCGTGCGCACTCCGACGTGCTGCCGCACCTGCTCGAGTGGACCGACGTGGTCGGACAGCTGCACCACCAGCTCGTGGAGCACGGGAGCGCCGAGGTCGTGCGTCCACCACAGCGCGGGCTCCTGGAGGCGCATCGCGACATCGTGACGCCCTGCGTGGGCGGGCACGCGGGCCGTCGCGACGATCTCACCGGCCGGACCCCTCAGGTCGACCTCCAGCGCGAGGCCGTCGGCCGCCCAGGACGCGATGTCGACGGTGACCACGACGTCGGCGAACCCTTCGTGGAGGGCGACGGTACGGAACCCGGTGTCCACGACGCGGGCCCGACGCGACCTGCGCAGCTCGACCGGCCGCCAGACCCCGGTGGTCGGGCGCCGCGGGGCGAAGTCCCAGCCGAAGGAGAACGCCGCCTTGCGCAGCCGGGTCCGGTCGGGGTCGCCGAGCGGGTCGAACCGCACGGCCAGGGTGCTCGCACGGTCGGGCCGCAGGAGTGCGGTGACGTCGAGCTCCAGCGGGAGGAACATGTCGCGGCTGCGGCCGACCTCGATGCCGTCGAGAAACACCGAAGCCAGGGTGTCGAGGCCGTGCAGCACCAGGCTGATCCGCTCGTCGTCCGCCACGGCGCCTGGCGACGGGACCTGCAGGTGCCACCACCACGTCCGCTCGTCGACCCATCCGACGTCGTTGCCGTCGTCGCCCCGGTCGGGATCGGCGAGCCGCCCGGCATCGACCAGGACGCGGTGGACGTCACCCGGGACCGGGGCGGTCCACCAGGTGTGGTCGGGGACGGCCAGGCTGAGGTCGGCGTCGGCGTCGGCGTCGGTGATCCGGGCGGAGGTCAGCAGCAGTCGGGCGGTCACACGGTCCTCCAGGGCGAGAACCGACGACGGTAGGGCAGGGCGCGCCGCAGGCGGCTCACCGACGGGCGGGCAGGACCTTGCCGGGGTTGAACAGGTTGCGCGGGTCGAGGGCGTCCTTGACCGCGTGCTGCATCAGCAGTGCGGACGGGTCGAGCTCGCGGGCGAGACCGCCCATCTTCAGCAGGCCCACGCCGTGCTCACCGGTGACGGTGCCGCCCAGCAGCAGCGCCGCGTCGAGCAGCTCCTCGAAGGCCAGCTGGGCCGCCGCGCGTGCGCCGTCGTCGCCGGCCGGGGTCAGCAGCAGCGGGTGCAGGTTGCCGTCACCGGCGTGCGCGATGGTGGCGATCCGCACCCCGTGCCTCCGGCCGATCTCGACGATCCGGGCCAGCATCGCAGGGACCTTGCTGCGCGGGACGCAGACATCCTCGGTCAGTACCGGGCCCAGCCGCTCGAGCGCGGGGTAGGCGAGCCGCCGGGCGGAGAACAACGCCTCCGCCTCGGCGTCGTCGGTGGACTGCTCGGCCCACAGGGCGCCGGCGGCACGGAAGGAGTCGACGAGGGCCCGGGCCTCGTCGTCCCCGGCCGGCCCGGGGGTGTCCACCCGGGCCAGGAGCAGGGCCGCGGCGTCGGCCTCCAGGCCGAGGTGCTTCCAGTCCTCGACCGCCTGCAGACACTCCCGGTCGAGCAGCTCCAGGGCGCTCGGGATCAAGCCCCGGCGCGTGACGAGCGCGACCGCCTGCCCGGCGTCGACGAGGCTGTCGAAGGCTCCGACGACCGTACGGGGGGTGCCGACCAGCGCGGGTCGCAGACGCAGGGTCACCTCGGTGACGACACCGAGGGTGCCCTCGCTGCCGACCATCAGGCCGGCGAGGTCGTACCCCGCGACCCCCTTGTTGGTGCGCCGGCCGAGCGGAACGGCCGTGCCGTACCCCACGGGACCGCCGACCACGGCGCGCAGTCCGAGCACGTAGTCCCGCGTGACGCCGTACTTCAGGCAGCACAGCCCACCGGCATTCGTCGCGACGTTGCCGCCGATCGTGGACCAGGGCGCGCTCGCCGGGTCCGGCGGGTACCAGAGCCCGTGCTCGGCGACCGCCGCCTTGAGGTCGTCGTTGACGACCCCCGGTTGCACGACGGCCACGAGGTCCTCGGTGTCGATCGACAGCACGCTGCTCATCCGCGACAGGTCGAGCACGAGGCAGCCGTCGGTCGCGTTCGCCCCGCCGCTCAGCCCGGTGCCTGCACCCCGGGTCACGACCGGGACACCCAGCTCGGCGCAGGTCCGGACGGCGTGCTGCACGTCGGACTCGCTGCGCGCCCGCAGCCCGACCGCGGCCTGCCCCACCGGCGCCCACTCGGCTTCGTCGGCGCTGATGCTCGCGAGGACGTCGCGGTCGACGACCAGCCGGTCCGCGGGCAGTCCGCGCGACAAGGCCTGGACGAGGAGCTCGGTGGTGCCGGCCGCGACGGCGGTCATGCCAGCGCGTCCGTGAGCAGCTCGGCGGTGACGACGGCGCCACCCTTGGTCATGATCGCCCCGGCGTGGTCCAGCCCCGGCAGGTAACGCACGTCGACCGCACCCGCGGCGTAACGCGCCACGGCGTCGGCCGGATACGCGGGCGGGGTGCCCGGACCGCCTCCCCACTCGGCGTGCGTGAAGCGGACCGGCACCCCGATCTCCTCCCAGCGGGAGGACCCGAAGAAGACCGACGCGGCGTCCTGCAGCAGCGCAGGCGCCGACAGACGGACCCGGCCGGAGTCGTCGAGGTCGTGGTCCAGGTAGCCCTGGAGCACCGGATCCGCGGCGTCGAGCAGGGGGGCGGTGGCGGACGTGAAGAAGGCGGCGTAGTCGACCGGCGACGGCCAGGCCTGCTCCAGACGGTCCAGCCGGTCGGCGAACAGGGCCGGCAGCATCTCGGGGGTCAGCCCGGGCGGGGTGGCCATGGGGTAGCCGCCGTCGACGAGCACGAGGTTGCGCACCCGGTCGGGGTACCGGACGGCGAGGTCGACGGCGACGAAGCCGCCCATCGACATGCCGCAGACGACCACCCGCTCCAGGTCGAGCGCGTCGAGGACGGCGACGAGGTCGTCCGCGTGCTGCTGCACCGAGGAGGGGCCCTGCACGGTGAGGCTGTCCCCGCGGCCGCGCAGGTCGGGGGCGACCAGGGTGAGGTCGGGGGCCTCGGCGTGCAGCCAGTCCCACAGCCGGCGGGAGCTGCTGATGCCGTGCACGGCCAGGACCGGCGCCGAGGTGCCGGTACGCACCTCGACGGCGAGGTCGCCCCCGGGAACGGGGACGCGGTGCACACCAGGGGTGAGTGCGGTCATGGACGGAGTCTGCGGTGTCGCCCGCGGCAGGAACACGGAAGGACCTTCCACACTGCCGGGGCCACGGTGGAGGTCCGTCACACCATCGCGAGCAGGCGCTGCAACGCGACCCGGGGCGGGTGCTCCCGCCACTCGCCCAGCGCGTCGAGGACGACCGCCGGCAACCCCGGGACCTGTCCGAACAGGAGCGGGTCGGCCAGCAGCTGCTCCGGCGTGCGGCCGTCCCACCGGTTGTCGACGACGTCGGACGGGTGCACCTCGGTCCACCGCAACCAGGCGGCCACGACGCCCGCGGCGAGCCGGACGTCCCGGCCGGCCCGCAGCCCCTCCGCCAGGACCGGCACCACGAAGCGGGGGACGCGGTCGGTCGAGAACGCCGCCAGCCGGGCCAGCGTGTCGTGGACCGCCGGGCTGGCGAAGCGGACCAGCAGCGACGCGCGGTACCCGGCAAGGTCGATCCCCGGCACGGGGGCCAGGGTGGGTGTCGCCTGCTCGAGCAGGTAGCGCTGCAGCAGGACGGCCAGGTCGGAGTCGGTGGCCGCCTCGTGGACGAGGGCCCGCCCGAGCAGCAGTCCGGGGTAGGCCAGCACCTGATGCCCGGCGTTGAGCAGCCGCAGCTTGACCAGCTCGTAGGGGCGGACGTCGTCGACCAGCTGCACCCCGACGCTCTCGAGAGCGGGTCGGCCGTCGGGGAAACGGTCCTCCAGCACCCACTGCAGGTAGGGCTCGCACGTGACCGGTGCGGCGTCGTCCACGCCCCAGCGGTCACGGACGAGCTCGCGGTCCGCCGTCGAGGTGACCGGAGTGATGCGGTCGACCATCGAGCTCGGGAACGCGACATGAGCCTCGATGCGGGCTGCCAGCGCAGGGTCACGCAGCCGGGCGAAGCCGACGACGGCCGCGCGGGCGACGCCGCCGTTGCCCTCCAGGTTGTCGCAGGAGACCACCGTGAACGGCGGCGTGCCGGCCGCGAACCTGCGCCGCAGGGCCTCGACGAGGACCCCGTGTGCGGACGTGGGCACGGCATCCGGCAGCGCCTCGGCCGCAAGCCCCTCGGTCACGACGAGGGCCCCCGTGCTCTCGTCGACGCCGTAGCCGCCCTCGGTGATCGTCATCGTGACGATGTGCGTCGAGGGGTCGGCCAGCCTGGCCAGCACGGCCTCGGGGTCCTCGGCCAGCAGGAGCATCTCGCGCAGCGACCGCACCACGTGGCGGTCCAGTGCACCGTCCGGGTGCTTCACCACCACCGACCACTGCCAGCCCTGGCCGCGCAGCGCGTCGCGCACGACGACGTCGCCGGGGAGCAGCCCGACGCCGCAGACCGACCAGGGCAGGTCGGGGTGCTGCTCGAGCAGGCGGTCGAAGAAGACCGCCTGGTGGGCCCGGAAGAACGCCCCGACCCCGAGGTGGACGATGCCCGGGGCGGGCCCGTTCCCGGTCACCCGCGGACGGCCGCGACGACCTCGTCGGAGAACACGACCGTGGCGTGGTTCGCCACGACGCGCTCGGCGGTCAGCAGCGCCAGGCGCGAGGTCCAGGCGGCCACCACCTCCTGGGCCAGGAAGGGCTTCGCGCCGTCCTTGGTGCCGTCCGTCGCCGCGACCAGGTGCGCGGGCACGCTCAGGGCCTGCAGCGCAGGGGTGGTGTCCGGACCGAAGAACGTGTCGACGGCGTCGGCCACCGCGAAGGCGACGTCGAGCAGGGGACGCACGCGTCCGGGCTCGCCCTCGAAGTCCTCCTGCATCAGCTCGAGCAGGAGGGGCCGAAGGTCGGGCCGGTCCCGTACCAGGGGGCTGAGCTTCGTGGCGGCGAGCGCCTCGATGCTGGGCCAGTCCCGGTCGAGCGACGCCAGCTGGCGGGTGAAGGCGAACCGGGTCAGCCGCGGCCCCATGAAGAAGGGGAGCTTCGGCGGCACGCCGCCGTCGACGAGGACCAGACGTGCCACCCGGTCGGGGGCCTCCTGCACGACCAGCGGCGCGAGGTAGGCGCCCATCGAGTGCCCCACCAGCACGACGTCGTGCAGGTCGAGCTCGGCCATCACCCGGGCGACGTCGCGGGCGTGCGCGCGCAGACCGGTGGGGCCACCCGCGGCGCGGGAGCCGCCCCGGCCACGCAGGTGCGGTGCCACGACGTGCCGGTCGCCGAGGCCGCGGGCCAACGGCGCCCAGGCGCGACCGCTGCTGCCCAGCCCGGCCAGCCCGACGACGGTGGGTCCGGTTCCAGGCCACTGCGCCACGGTCAGCCCGGCGACCTGCTGCTCCTTGCGCACCCGCGTCGTCTCCATGGCGGCACGGTAGGGCGCCCCGGGCCACCAGGGACACGGTGCGTGGCAACAGAACCGGAGCCCATCGGTGGGCGCTTCCCCCACTACGCAACCCGACCGCAGGGGGCTCCGACTGCTGACACCTCCCCTGGGCCTCCCTAGCCTCGGCCCCATGCCGATCCCCCTCCGCACCGTGCTGGCCAGCGCGCTGCTCGGTCTGGTCGCGAGCAGCGCCGTCGTGGCGCTGCCGTCGGACGCCAGCCCGGTGCCGCGCGCCGTTCCACGAGCCGTCTGCGGACCGGGATCGACCCCTGAGACCGGTGTCCAGGGACAGGTGCCGCTGGCCGAGCGGACGTCGGGACGGTCGGGCCGCGGGGCGTCCTGCAACGTCTCGCTCATCGGGCGACTTCAGGGGCGGGGCGCTTCCTGGGTGAGCGCCTACGCCGGTTCATGCGCCTACATACCGCAGGCGGTACCCAGCTCCCTGACCGCACCCGGTGCCGGCGTGCACGTCGTCGACGTCGGGATCCCGGAGCGGCCTCGCTTCGTGCGCTCGCTGACGAGCCCGGCCATGCTGTCGAACCCCTGGGAGTCTCTGCGGGTCCACGAAGGCCGACGCCTGCTCGCCGGAGTCAGCGGGGGCGCTCTGGAGGGCGTCGCCTTCTTCGACGTCTACGACGTGTCGGACTGCCGCTCCCCGAGGCTGCTGAGCAGCATCAGCGGTACCGACCTCGGTCTGCCCGGCGGCAGTCTCGGCCACGAGGGCGCCTTCTCCCCCGACGGCCGGACCTACTGGGCCTCCGGGGGAGCCCCGGGCGTGGTGACCGCGATCGACGTGGCCGATCCCCGGCTCCCCCGTGCCGTCTACAGCGGCGTGCACGCGAGGATCACGCACGGCCTGTCCTTCAGCGACGACGGACGACGGCTGCACCTGTCGACCATCGATCCGCAGGGCGTGGCCATCCTGGACGTGACGCAGGTGCAGGACCGGCGTCCGACGCCGCGCGTCCGACAGATCGGCGCGCTGACCTGGAGTGACGGGGCCAACGCCCAGCACACGGTTCCGGTCACGTACCGGGGGCGCCCGCACCTGCTCGCCGTCGACGAGCAGGGGGTTGGGGGCCTCCGCTTTCTCGACCTTGCCGACCCGCGACGCCCGCGACTGGTCTCGAACGTCCGGCTCGAGATCCAGCTGCCTCGGTACGCCTCTGCACGGGCCGCGGACACCGATGGCACGGGCCTGTTCGGCTACGAAGCCCACTACTGCACGGTCGACCGCCCGGCCGATCCCCGACTGGCGGCCTGCGGCTGGTTCCAGTCGGGAGTGCGCCTGTTCGACGTGCGCGATCCCCGCGCCGTGCGTGAGGTCGGCTACTGGAACCCGCCGGCCCAGACCGGTCAACAGGAACGGCTGACCGGTTCCGAGCACGCCGCCGGGCTGGCCAGCCGCAACGGAGCGACGGTTGCTCTCACCGCCGACTGGTGCTCCGCGCCGCCGCGCTTCGTCGGTCGGGACCAGCTGTGGGTCACCTGCACCGACAACGGGCTGCAGGTGCTGCGCCTGTCACCGAGGCTGCTGCAGCCCTGACGAGAGCTCTGCAGCGGCCGGTGGGCAGGAACTGGGGGTCACGACACGAGCCCGCCCGTCACGGACCATGTCCGACCGGACGACGACGGGGACCCCCCGCTCGTGCGAGCGGCCGAGGCAGCACCCCGATCAACCACCTATCGTCCAGAAATGGACCTCTTCCGGCTGCGGACCGCGGTGTCCGTGCTGACGGCTGCCGCCGCCCTCACCCTCAGTGCCTGTGGAAGCACCGTGCAGGTCGGGCCGTCGACGAGTCTTCCTGCAGCCACGTCGGACGGACTCACGGGAGGCATCGACGCCGCGGGAGGGGTCGGAGCCGCCCCGGACGGTCCACCCGTCGAGGGCGGTAACGAACAGACGGAGTCCGGACCGTCGTCGTCGTCCGGGGACGGGACGGCGACGGGAGCGACCAGCCGCGGCTCCGGGACGCAGGGGGGCACCGGCAGCGGGCCGACCACGGCGGCGGCGACACGGGCGGGTCGCACCGACAGCGCCTCGAGGCCTCCTGCCGGCAGTACGACCGGCTCCCGGGTCACCGCACCCGTCAGCCTGGGCTTCATCGTCGAGGCCGGCAACGGCCAGCAGGCGAACGAGTCGGCCGGCGTCTCGACCGGTGGCACCGTCACGCTCGGGTCGGTGACGCGCGGACTCGTCAAGGCGTTCAACGCCGCGGGGGGGATGTCGGGACGCCGGATCGAGCCGGTCTACTACGAGACCGACCCCACCGCCCCGGACTACGGCTCGGAGCGGACCGCGGCCTGCGCGAAGTTCACCCAGGACGCCAAGGTCGCCGCCGCCCTCACGGTCTCGGGCTTCGACGAGGGCTTCGCCCGGTGCCTGCGGCAGGGCGGCGCCTACCAGGTGGACAGCGGCTCCGACGGCACCTCGGCGGCCACCCTTGCGGCCACCTCCAACCACCTCAGCACCTCGGCGCCGTCGATGGAGCGACGCGAGCGCGGCGTCGTCGCCGTGGGGGTCGAGAACGGTTCGTTCCGCCGCGGCACCGTGGTCGGCGTCGTCGTGGACTCCTGCGCCGAGACCCGGGCGGGCTACGAGAAGGGGCTCGTCCCGAGCGCCAGGGCCGCCGGGCTGACGCTGGTGACCGTCGAGGTGCAATGCGTGAGCGGGTTCTCCGACCTGGGCTCGATCGCCGCCAGCCTGCAGAACGCGGTGCTGCGCTTCCGCAGCAGCGGCGCCACCCAGGTGACCTTCGTCAGCAACGTCGAGTCGACCGAGGTCATCCTGTTCACCCAGGCGGCCGAGAGCCAGGGTTACCGGCCGGGCTACGTGCTCACGTCCTCCGCCCAGCCTGTCGCCCAGGCCCTCAACGACCCGGCCGAACAGCTGGCCCGGATGACCGGCATGGGCTGGCAGCCGGCGCTCGACGCGGCCGTCGACAAGCAGCCGACCCGGACCGCGACGCAGACCCGCTGCCTGGCACTGCTGCGCTCGGCCAACGTCGTCCCGCAGGGCAGCTCCGACCTCTACTACATCTACAGCGTCTGCGACACGTTCTTCGCCTACGAGCGCCTGCTCGCCGACACCCGGGGCCGCAGCACGATCTCCGACATCGGCGCCGCGGCCGCGCGGCTGGGCAGCAGCCTGCGCCCGGTCGGCACGTTCGGGCTCGCCTTCGCTGCCGGCCGGCTCGACGGTCCGGCGACCCGGCGGGCCTTCCGCTACGACGTTGCCTGCAGCTGCTTCCTCTACAGCGGGCCCGAGAGGCCCCTGCAGTGAGCGAGGTCGCGCCGGCCCTGCAGCTGCACCACGACGCGGTGGTGGTCGACACCCACGACGACCTGCTGATGCTCACCAGCCGGCGCCCCCGGGACCTGCAGGCCGAGTACTTCCGCACCGACTGGCTTCCCCAGCTGCGGGCCGGCGGCGTCGACGTGCAGGTGCTGCCGGTGTTCGTCGACGACGCCTTCCGGCCCGAGGGGGCCCTGCGGCAGACCCTGCGCATGCTCGAGTCGGGCTGGACGATCGCCGAGGGCAACCCCGACGACGTCGCCCTCTGCCTGACCGGCGCCGACGTCGACGCCGCGGTCGCCTCCGGACGGATCGCCCTGGTGCTCGCGCTGGAGGGGCTCGAGGCGGTGGGCTCGGACGTGGACCTGCTCTCGACCCTGTACCGCGTCGGGGTCAGGGTGGCCTCGCTGACCCACTTCGGCCGCACGGCCCTGGCCGACGGCTCCGGCGAGGACGCCGCCGGCTCGCGCCTCACCCGGGCCGGCGTCGCTGCGGTGGCTCTCATGGAGGACCTCGGGATGATGGTGGACGTCAGCCATCTCGGGGCCCGCGGCGTCGACCACGTGCTGGAGATCGCCCGGCGCCCGGTGCTGGCCACCCACTCCTCGGCCTTCGAGCTGCGCGGCCACCACCGCAACCTCACCGACGCCCGGCTCACGGGCATCGCCCAGGGCGGCGGCGTGGTCAACGTCAACCTGTTCGCCGGTTTCCTGTCCGACGACCCGAGCCAGTTCACCGTGGCCCGCGCCGTCGACCACCTCGAGCACGTCGCCGCCATCGCCGGCACCGAGGCCGTGGGCCTGGGCCCGGACTTCCTGCAGCAGGTGTTCGACGAGCTGCACCCCGGCACGGACAGCCTGGTCGTCGAGGGGGTCGACGCCCGCTGGGTGGTGCCCGGACTCGAGGGGCCGGCCGGTCTCCCGCTGCTGACCGGCGAGATGCAGCGCCGGGGCTGGGCCGACGCCGACGTGCGCGCCGTGCTCGGCGGGAACGATCAGGGGCTGTTCCGCGCCGAGCTCGGTGTCCCGCTGGTCGCTAGGCGCTGACCCGACGGGTCGCCCGGGCCCCGTAGTGCAGGTACCTCTCCCCGTCGAGGTCGAAGAACACGACGGCCGACCACGGGCCCTCGCCGGGAGCGCGGGCCAGCAGGACGTCGTCGTGGTGCAGACGCAGCTCCATGGGCGGCGGGTCAGGCTGACCGGCCGCGAGCGGGCTGGTCACCCTGACCTCGAGCTGCAGCGCGCCGTCCCCGGCCGGGGCCACCCGCATCTGCACCCCCTCCCGGGCGTACGTGCCCAGGAAGCGGTCCACGTCGCCGACCGGTGCGCCGGTGGGCTCCAGGCGCGGGGGCACACCGATGCCCGCCACGGCGCTGAGCACCTCGCCGAACAGGTCCTCATAGAGCTCGCGGACACCCTTTCCGCCGTTGCAGCACAGCGCGACCGCCACCGGTCCGTCCGGCCCGTCGGGCAGCACCCGCAGGAAAGCGCCCTGGCCGAGGGTCGCGCCGTCGTGGCCGAACAGCCGGCGACCGTCCCAGTCGTAGAGGATCCAGCCGAGGCCCCAGTGGCTGCCCAGGGTGTACGGGTCAGGAAGCGCCACCTGCTCCTTCTGCATCGCCGTCACCGACTCCTGCGACAGCAGCCGGGTGCCGTCGGCCAGGACGCCGCCGGCCAGGTGCAGCCGCGCGAAGGCGAGCAGATCGCGGGTGGGCATGTGGATCAGGCCCGCCGGCCCGGCCGACCGGTAGATGCCCCACTGCGGAGTGACGACGGGCTCCTCGGACCCCGGGAGCACGAGGTGCCCGGTGGCCGCCCCCCACAGCAGCGCCTCCTCCGGCAGGGTGCCCGCCGCGACCAGGCCCAGCGGCGCGAGCAGCCGCTCGCGGACGACGGCATCGAAGGTGGCACCGCGCAGGACCTCGACCAGGCGGCCGAGCAGGCTGTAGCCGGAGTTGCCGTAGGCCATCGTGGCGCCCACAGGGTGCACGGGCGCGAGGTCGGCCATGGCCGCGACGTAGCGCTCGAGGGCGTCGTCGCCGCGACCGGTGTCCAGGAACAGGTCGCCGTCGATGCCGCTGGTGTGCGACAGCAGGTGGCGTGGCGTCACGGCCGCCGCGTGGTCGGCGTCGGTGAGCGTGAACGCCGGCAGGTGGGTCACGACCGGTGCATCGAGGTCGAGCAGACCTTCGTCGACGAGCTGCATCACCAGGGTCGCGGTCCACACCTTGGTGATCGAGCCGATCTGGAAGACGCTGTCCGCGGTGGCGGGCTGCCCCGACCGCAGGTTGAGCACCCCGGTGGCCACGGCGATCTCCTGGCTCCCGGACTGCACGGCGAGGCTGGCTCCCACTACGCCGTGCTTGGCGGCGAGGAGCTCGAGCCGGTCCTGCCAGTGCTGTGCGTCGAGCGTCATGCGGTCCACCTCGTCGGTCGTCGTGCTCACGGGACAGGAAGGAGCTCGACCGAGTCGGTCAGGCTCGCGAGGACATCGAGGTCGGGCTCGACGCCGAGACCGGGGCCGGTGGGCACCCGCACGTGACCGTCCTGCAGGACGAACGGCGCAGTCACCACGTCCTGGCGGTAGTACCGGTCGGAGGCGGACGTGTCACCGGGCAGCGTGAAGCCCGGCAGGGCGGCGAGTGCCACGTTGGCGGCCCGGCCCAGACCGGTCTCGAGCATGCCGCCGCACCACACCGGCACACCGTTGGCCTGGGCGACGTCGTGCACGCGCACGGCCTCCAGGTAGCCACCGACGCGACCGGCCTTGACGTTGATGATCGAGCAGGCTCCCATCGCGATGGCGTCGGCGGCCGACCGGGCGCTGGTGATGCTCTCGTCGAGGCAGACAGGCGTGGTGAGGAGCCGGGCCAGCTCGGCGTGACCGCGCAGGTCGTCCTCGGGCAGCGGCTGCTCGATGAGCAGCAGGTCGAACGGATCCAGCCGCGCAAGGTGCCGGGCGTCACCGAGGGTGTAGGCGGTGTTGGCGTCCACCTGCAGGCCGGTGTCCGGAAAGGCCTCCCGCACGGCGCGGACCGGCTCGAGGTCCCATCCCGGCTCGATCTTGAGCTTGATCCGCAGGTACCCCTGGGCGACGTACTCGCCGACGGCGTCGAGCAGCTGCGGCACGCTGTCCATGATGCCGACGCTCACCCCTGCGGGCACCGTCTGCTTGACCGCCCCCACATGGTCGCCGAACGACCGGCCGCAGGCCCGGAGCTCGGCGTCGAGCAGGGCGAGCTCCAGCGCGGCCTTGGCCATCGGATGACCCTTCACCTTGTCCATCGGGCCGGCCGCGCGTGCCGCGCTCAGCCGCTCCCCCAGGGCGAGCACCCGCGGGACGAGCTGGGCCCGCAGCACGTGCGCCGCCGTGTCGAGGTCCTCGTAGGAGTAGAGCGGCTCCTCCATGGCGACGCACTCGCCCCAGCCCTCGGCCTCGGGCGTGACCACCCGGACCAGCAGGACCGGTCGGGTGGTCTGCGTGCCGAACGACGTCCGGAACGGCGACACCAGCGGGAGCCGGATGCGGCGGAGCTCGACGGCCGTGACCTTCATGCGTCTCCTCGGTTCGGGGTGGACGCCCCCGATGCTGGCCGGTCTGCGGCTCCGGCGCCTCATCCGGCCGGACCAACGACATGGCGCCCTGTGGGGCGGGCGGACGACGACCCCGCCGGGCACGTCCGTCAGGCTGGCCCTCCCCGCCCCTCGAGAGGACCCCGTGAGCCCGTCCGCCGGCACGCCCGTGACGCTCGGTGCCGTCGTCGACGCCCTGGGCGCCGACGTGCTGCGGGTCCTGGTGGCGCCGGCGGGGCTGGACGTGGTGGTCGGCGACGCCGTCGTCCACGACCCGTCCGGTCCGCCCGCGGCCGACCCCGGCGACCTCGTGCTGGCAGTGGGGGTGGACCCGAGCCGGGCCAGCGCCGTCGACGTCGTCGCCCGGTACGGGGCGCTGGGGGCGTCCGCGGTGCTCGTGCGCACCGACGACCCGCTGCCACCGGCCCTGCTCGTGGCCGCCACCGGGGCAGGGGTGGCGGTGCTGGCTGCCCCCCGGGACGCGGCGTGGGGTCAGCTGCACACGCTGCTGCGGACCGCCCGGTCCGCACACGGTCAGGGCGGTTCCGGGACCGGGATCGGCGATCTGTTCGCCCTGGCCGACGCCGTGGCCGCCCTCGTCGGCGGAGCCGCCACCGTCGAGGACGAGCAGTCCGTGGTGCTCGCCTACTCCTCCACCGACCACCCGGTCGACGAGGGCCGGCGCGACACCATCCTGGGGCGGCGCGTTCCGGCGGCCTACCTGCAGCGCCTGCACGACGAGGGCGTGTTCCGGCAGCTGTGGGCGACCGACGACGTGGTGCGGGTGAGCCTCGCGGGGCTGGCCGACCGGCTGGCCGTCGCCGTCCGGGCCGGCGGCGAGGTGCTCGGCTCACTGTGGGTGCAGGAGGGGGTCCGGCCACTGGGGCCCGATGCCGAGCGGGCACTGCGGGAGGCGGCGTCCATGGCCGCGCTGCACCTGCTGCGCGCACGCAGCGGCGACGACCTGGAGCGACGCCGCAGCGGCGAGCAGCTGCGGGCGGTGCTCGACGGCCGTCGCCCTCCGGCGGTCCTGGCCGAGCTGCTGCAGCTGGCCGCCGACGACCAGCTCGTGGTGCTGGCCATGGCGTGCGAGGGCGACGAGCCCGTGGTGGTCGACCGCGCCGTCGACCTCCTGGTCATGGCGTGCCGAGCGTTCCGGCGCCGGGTGGTCGCCGTGGCCCTGGGCGGCACCGCCTACGCCGTCCTGACCGCCCGCGAGACCGACACCCGGGCCCTGGCCGCCGACCTGACGGCGCGCACCTCCACCGGGTTGCGGACCCCGATGCGGTCGTGTGTCACCGACCTCGTCGACGGCCTCGACGCCCTGCCCGTGGCCCGCGGCGAGCTCGACCTCGCCCTGCGGGTCCTGCGCCAGACCTCGCGCACCGGATCGATGCACCTGGACGACCTGCGGGCCCCGGTGCTCCTGCGCCTGCTCACCGACCTCGCCCGCGAGCGGCCCCAGCTGCTCGACGGTGCCGTACGCGTGCTGGAGCGCAGCGACCGCGAGCGCGGCACGGACTACCTCACCACCCTGCGGGCCTACCTCGACGCCGGCGACGTGCGGGCCGCCGCCGACCGGGTGGGCATCCACCCCAACACGTTCCGGTACCGCCTGCGGCGCCTGTCCGAGCTCGCCGACCTCGACCTCGACGACCCCGAGCAGCGGCTCGTCGTGCACCTTCAGCTGCACCTCCTGGGAGGGCCCGCATGACCCTGCTCGACGACCTCGAGGCACTGGTGGCCGTCGAGTCCCCGTCCGCCTCCGATGCCGCCACCCGGGCGGCCGCCGACGCGCTCGACGACCTGCTCCTGGCCCGCCTGGGCACGCGGGGCGCATGGGTCGGGCAGGAGCGCGGCCACCTGCTGTGGTCCGGTGGCGGTGTCCCGAAGGTGCTGCTGCTCGGTCACGTCGACACGGTCTGGCCGGCCGGCACGCTCGCCCGCTGGCCGTTCGAGGTGAGCGGCGACCGGGCGACCGGCCCCGGATGCTTCGACATGAAGGCCGGATGGGTGCAGGGCGTGCACGCCCTGGCCGGGCTCGACGACCTCGAGGGCGTCGTGCTGCTCGCCACCACCGACGAGGAGGTCGGCTCCCCCACCTCCCGCGAGCTCGTGGAGCAGACCGCCCGCGGGTGCGCCGCCGTACTGGTGCTGGAGCCCTCGGCCCACGGCGCCCTCAAGACGGGCCGCAAGGGCGTCAGCAACTACGAGCTGATGGTCGAGGGCCGGGCCGCCCACGCCGGACTGGAGCCCGAGAAGGGCGCGAACGCCGCGATCGAGCTCGCCCATCAGGTGCTCGCCCTCGCCGGGGTCGCCGACGCCGACGCCGGCACCACCGTGACCCCCACCGTCGTGTCGGCGGGGACCACGACCAACACCGTCCCGGCGGCGGCCAGGGTGAGCATCGACGTCCGGGCACTGCACGCCGCGGAGCAGCAGCGGGTCGACGCCGCCCTCCGGGCATTCGTGGCCAGGGTCCCGGGCTGCCGGCTCGTGCTGACCGGGGGGGTGAACCGGCCGCCGCTCGCGCCGCCGTCGTCGTCGGCGCTGTTCCGCCGGGCCCAGCAGCTGACCGCCGACCTGGGCCTGCCTGCCCTCCAGGGGGTGCACGTGGGCGGCGCGTCCGACGGCAACTTCACGGCGGGCATGGGCGTCCCGACCCTCGACGGCCTCGGGGCCGTCGGTGACGGGGCGCATGCCGAGGGCGAGCACGTCCTGGTCGCGGCCATGGAGCCGCGGGCCCGCCTGGTGCGGGCGCTCGTCGCGGACCTGAAGCGGTGAGTTCGCGCCGCGAGCGGGGGAAGGCACGTCCGTCCTGGGAGGGCGGTTGCGGACCTGTCGTCTGCGCGCACCAGTGGCAGCGGTCAGGTTCTCCGGCCGGGACGAAGCACGTCCGACCGCCGGACGGCACGCTGAGCAGGTGACCTCCACGCTGCCGACGAGCCTGCCGCTGCTCGCAGACGCCGCCGGCGCGGCCGGGCGTGCGGGCATCGTCGTCCGGCAGCTGGACAGCCTGGCGACCGTGCGTGAGGCGGCGGCCCTGCTCGGGCGTGTCTGGCGCTCCGACCCGGCCTCGCCGCCGCTCGCGCCGGAGGTGCTGCGCGCGATCGAGCACGCCGGGGGCTACGCGTTCGCCGCCTACCGCGGGGAGCAGATGATCGGAACCTCGGTCGGTTTCCTCGGCATGGACCGCGGAGCACCCCTTCTGCACTCGCACATCTCGGGAACCCTCGAGCAGGGCCGCGGCGTCGGCCTGGCCCTCAAGCTGCACCAGCGCGAGTGGGCCGGCCGACAGGGCATCGGGCGGATCAGCTGGACGTTCGATCCCCTGGTCCGGCGCAACGCCTGGTTCAACCTCGCCAAGCTCGGTGCCTGCGGCGTCGAGTACCTGGTCGACTTCTACGGACCGATGTCGGACGGCGTCAACGCGGGCGAGGCCACCGACCGGCTGTTCACCGTGTGGGACGTCGATGCCCCGCGCCCCGGGGTGCGCCCCGCCGGGACGGCCGTGCTGGTCGTGGACGACGACGGCGGCGCCCCCGCCAGCCGGGCGGCGCTCCCGGGTCCGGACACGGACCTGATGGTCCGCCTCCCCGCCGACGTCGAGGAGCTGCGGACGTCGGCTCCGGCGCTCGCTGCCCGGTGGCGGACGGCCGTGCGCGACATCCTCGTTCCGGCGCTGCACGAGGGCCGGGAGGTCAGCGGAATGACCGCCGACGGCTGCCTCCTGCTGACGGCGGCGCGACCGCGCTGACCGCGGTCGCGCCGTCCGGGCCCACTCAGGTGGTCGAGCGGACCCGGGTGGCCAGACGGCCCCCGAGATGAACGCCGTCGACGCGACCGCCGGCGTCACGGGTGAAGTAGCCCCGCATGCCCGCGGCCGGACCACCGGTGACGACGTACTGGTCGCCGCCCTCGACCAGTCCGAGCGGGATCGGCGGGGAGTCGACGTCGGTGTCCTCCCCGGCCTCGGTCAGCTGGGCCCGCGTCTCGGGCTTCATCTGCGCGGTCGCCAGCAGGCCGCCGTCGAGGACGGTCAGCTCCACCGTCATGGCGACCGTCTCGTAGACCCCGGCGAACGGCGCGAGCGCGTCGGCGCTGCGGGGCGTGGCGACCAGGGTCTGCGCGGTCAGGCCGAGGAAGTGCTCCATCGCCCAGGCCGTGATCGCGTGGTTGAGCTGGGGTCCGTTCGGGCCGCAGTTGGTCATGCTCGTGACGGCGAAGGCGCGACCGGGGACGAGTGAGAAGTCCGAGTGCTGGCCGTTGGTCGTCCCGCCGTGGCTCACCTGCACCTGACCATCGAGGTCCTTGAGCAACCAGGAGATGCCGACGGCGTCACCGAGCGCGCTGCCGGGGGTGGCCACCGTGGGCTGCTGCATGAGGGCCAGCAGCTCGGCCGGCAGCACCCGGGTGCCGTCGGCCGCCGTGCCGTCCCCGAGGTGGAACCGGGCCCACGTCAGCTGGTCGGCCAGGGTCGCCGACATGCCACCCGCCGGAGCGGCGCTGCGCGGCATCGCCCAGGGGCGGGCGACCGTGATGCGCCCGTCGTCGTGCCGGGTGTGCCCCACGACGAAGCGCCGCGAGATGATGTCGGCCGGCCGGAAGAAGGTCATCGACAGGCCGAGCGGGTCCAACAGCAGGTCCTGGACCGCCTTCTCGAAGGTGGTGTCGAGCACCCGGGCCACCAGATGGCCGGCCAGCGAGAGGGAGGCGTTGTTGTAGCTGACGTCGGTCCCGAGCGGACTCACCTGCTGCAGATCGGCCATGCCTCGGACGTAGATCGCCAGGGCGTCGTCGCCGTCGCCGGTGTCGATGATCTTGTCGCCCTCCCAGCCGGCCGTGTGGTTGAGCAGCTGCAGGACGGTCACGTTCTCTGCGGCCTGCTCGTCACGCAGGACGAGGTCGGGCAGGTAGCGGCGGACCGGCGCGTCGAGCGCGACCAGTCCCCGGTCGACCAGGCGAAGGACGGCCGTGGCGGTGAAGGTCTTGCCGGTGGAGCCGAACTGGAACAGCGTGCCCGCGTCGACCGGGAGCGGGTTCTCCACGCTGGTGATTCCCGTATGGGCGACGTGCTCCTGGCCGTCCACCACCACCCCCGCCACGGCGCCGGGCACCTCGAGCTCGGCGGCCTTGTCCTGGACGAACTCCTGCAGTGTGGTCACGACGTCTCCTGGCCTTGGGGCATCTGGGCAGACCTACGGTGTAGACCTACAGCGTGTGCCTACTGTGTAGGTACACTGACGGAACGTCAAGGAGGATGCCGTGCCCGTCCCGCCCCGCCCGCGCCTGAGCCGGGCCCGCGTGCTCGACGCCGCCCTCCTGCTCGCCGACCGGGAAGGTGCCGAGGCCCTGACCGTCCGGCGGCTGGCCGACGACCTGGGAGTCCACCCGACGTCGCTGTACAACCACGTCCCGAGCAAGGGCGCGATCCTCGACGGCGTGGTCGAGCGGCTGTTCGCGGAGGTGCTGGCGCCGCCGGCCGGAGGGGGCTGGCAGGACTGGGTGCGGACCCTCGCGGCGAGCCTGCGCGACGTCGCCCGCGCCCACCCGGGGGCGTTCATGGTCCTGACCCGCCGGCCGGCGGAGGTGCCCGCGGCCCTGGTCCTCAGCGAGCGGGGCCTGGACGCGTTCCGCCGCGGCGGCTTCTCCGTGCTCGAGGCACTGCAGGCCGTGCGGGCGGTGTCGCTGTCGGTCCTGGGCCTGGCCCTGAACGAGTGCCCGCCCATGGGCGACTGGGTCGACCCGTCGCCCGGCGACCTCTACGCCGACCACCCCTCGCTGAGGGAGGCCGCCGCCCTGGTGCGCCCGGGGGACGAGGACGGCCACTGGGACCTGCTGGTCGAGGCGCTGATCCAGGGCCTGCGGCCGGCCGCGCCCCGCCCCGCGCCCTGATCAGCCACCCGGAGGCGGCACCTTCCCGAGGTTCGTCACCGAGCGCTCGTAGCCCGCGGTGGTTACCGCCCCGCGTAGCAGGCCGGGAAGCCGCTGCGGAAGGAGGCGCCCTCGCAGGAGCCCGGGAGCGTGCAGGACGACCTAGGCGACCAGCCTGTCGGGCCCGCGCCGCGACGGTGCCACCGGCTAGCCCTCGAGGACGTCGGTGCCGAGGTAGAGGAACCCGTTGGCCTCGTCGCGGAACGGGATGCCGGCCGCCGTCAGCGCGTCGTCCCAGCTACCCAGGCAGGTGGGGTCGCTGCCCTGCATGCCGTGGTCGGCGGTGAGCAGGATCGTGACGTCGTCGGTCAGGCCCCGCGCGTCGAGCAGGTCGAGGAAGACCCCGAGCCGGCGGTCGGCGTCACGCAGGCTGGCCCGGGCCAGGTCCGATCCCGGCCCCCCGGCGTGGTGCGCCCCGTCGGTCAGCGTGGTGTTCCACCAGGTCAGCAGCGGTGGAACGCCTTCGCGCCAGAGCCCGAGCACCTGCTCGAGACCGACCGCGTCGATCTGGGTCCCCCAGGCGTAGTCACTCTGCGAGGTGTGCTCGGTCGAGGCGTGCGGGTCGTCCGTGGCCGCGGGCAGCGAGGACAGCAGCGAGCCGGTACCGCCGCCGTGGGCATCGCGGATCAGCCCGAACGTGGAGTACGTGGCACCCGTGTCGCAGGGTTCGTTGACGCAGGCGCTGCTCGCGCCGTCGGGCAGCCGCTGCCAGACCGTGCGGACACCGGGACGCAGGTGCTGCATGGCCGCATGCCAGGTGGCGTGCGAGTTCGGGACGACCTGCGTCCGGGCCTCGCGGTCGTAGTAGGCGTTGTTCACGATGCCGTGCCGCCCCGGGCCGAGTCCGGTGAGGGCGCAGGTGTGGTTGACGAGGGTGACGCTCGGGAACTCGGCGATCGCCCCGCCGCGGAAGGCACACCCGCGCTGCAGCAGCCGGGTCACGCTCGGCAGCTCCCCCGCCGCCTCCAGCGCCAGCAGCTCGCCCGACGGCGCCCCGTCCCACAGCAGGCCGACAATGTGACGTGCCGCGGGCACCGCCTCGGGCAGCGGCGCGCCGTCGAGACCGTCGGTGTCGCCGCCGGACAGGTGGGCGAGCGTCGCCCCGACGTCGACCGTGCGGCACCAGCGCTCGAGCAGGCCCCGCGCCGACACGCCCGCGCCCGACAGCAGCAGGGGTGCCCGCGACTGCAGGCCGTTGAGGGAGCCGTGCTCACCGATGTGGCCGCCGGATCCCCGGAAGTCATGGGCCCCGGTGTGGACGACGGCGAGATCGGGCGCTCGGGGATCGTCGAACAGCCCGTGCAGACGCACCCCGGCGAGCGGGTAGCAGGTGTCGTCGTCGGAGAACGGATCCTGGTCGGCCACGGGGTCCACGCCCTCGAGCAGGGTGCTGCCGCCGCCGCGGTGCAGGGCGCTGCGTCCCCGGCTGTCGGCGACCACGACGTCGGCCCCGTCCCGCCACGCGACCAGGGCCACCACGTGGGCCAGCTCGGGCGCGAGCAGGACGTCGAGAGCGCGTTCACGCAGGTCGGGGGCGGCGTCGCCCGCAGACACGGACGGGCGGAGGTCACGGTCACGCAGGGGCACGGCACCGAGCGTAGGCGCGCCGGTGCCCCGCCCCGGGTCGTTCCGGGTCGGGGCACCGGACGGCTACCGCACGGCCGCGCGGGCGGCCCGGGCACGGATCCCGGCAGCCGCGGCCCGACGCTCCAGGCGACGGGCCAGGACGAGGCGGCTGGCGCGGTGGTCGGCCGCCGCCTCGCGTTGTCGGTCCTGCACGAGGCTGCGTGCGAGGTCTTCGGCCAGGACGAGGTTCATGGTGGATCTCCGGATCAGGTAGCGGTGCAGGGGGGTGGTCGACCGCGCTGGCGCAGCGCCGGTCGGGGGGAGGGTCATGCGGCGTCCCAGCGGGGGGCGTCCTTGCGGGGTCGACCGCGGGGCCGCTTGCGGGCGACGACGGCTCCCGAGACGAGCAGCTGCCCGCCCCAGACGCCCCACGGCTCGCCGCGCTCGAGAGCGCCGGCCAGGCACGCCTCGCGCAGGGGGCAGGGGAGGCAGAGGGCCTTGGCGGCCTCGACGCCCTCGGGCGACTCGGCGAACCACAGGTCGGGCTCCGCGGTCCAGCAGGGCAGCGCACGACGGTCGGGGCGGGCGGGGCGGTCGCCGGCGCTGCCGGGCTGGTCGTGCTGGTCGGTCGCCGTCGCGCCCTCGTCGTCGACGAGGTCGAGGCTGCGGGACTCGATGGCCAGGGCGGTCACCGGGTCACCTCCTTCAGGGTCTGGGCGGGTCGGGTGTGTCTGCGGGTGCTGTCGCGGTCCCTGCCGCAAAAGCAGCGAGGCCGCGGATCCCGGTGTTCGGGTTCCGCGGCCTCGAGGCGCTGGTCTGGCTAGACCGGTGCACCTCGAGGGGGCGATCCCTGGACGGCGGTGTGGGCGGACGGAGCGGCGGCGGGCGCCGTGGCCACGTAGGACGGGCGGCCGGCGAGGCCACGGAAGGACATGCCGGCGGCCATCGCGGGCAGGCCGAGGAGGGCCGTCCGGATCTGGGTGCTGTTCACGGGGCCACCTCCTTCGTTCTCGCGGGTCGTCCGGGGAGTCGTCGTCGTGCGTCTGGGCGTGCAGCGGAGGTTAGGGCGGCGCCTGCGGGCTGTCCAGGCATTTACGCCGAGGGGCTGACGAGCTCCAGGACGTCCTCGCCGAACTTGTCGAGCTTGCCCTGGCCGATGCCGGGGATCTTGACCAGCGCGGCGATCGTGGCGGGCTTCTGCTCGGCGATCGCGGCGAGCGTCGCGTCGGTGAAGACGCAGTACGCGGGCTGCCCCAGCGCCTTGGCCCGGACGGCCCGCCAGTCGCGCAGCGCCTCGTAGAGGACGTCGTCTCGGTCCGACGGACAGCCCTCGTGCCGTCCGAGCTTGCGGTCGACCGCCTCGAACAGGGTGCTGCCGCAGATGCGGCACAGCGCCGGGCCCTTCCCGCCCTTCGCCGCGCGGGCGGCCGCCGCCACGGCGGCGGGCCGTCGCGCGACGTCGCCGAGCAGTCCGTCGAGGAAGCGCGAGGGCTTGCGCGAGGCCCGGCCCCCGGGCGAGCGCGCCAGCGCCCAGGACAGCCACAGATGCTCGCGGGCCCGGGTGACCCCGACGTAGAGCAGGCGCCGCTCCTCCTCGACCTGCGCCGGGGTGTCGGCGTGCACGAGCGGCATCGTGCCGTCGACGAGCCCGACCAGGAAGACGGCGTCCCACTCCAGGCCCTTCGCGGCGTGCAGCGAGGCCAGGGTGACGCCGTCGACCGTGGGGGCGTGCTGGGCGGCGGCCCGCTCCTCGAGCTCGGCGACGAGCCCCCGCAGCCCGGTGTCGGCGGGCAGGTCTCCCGCGAGGCGGTGCAGGGCGGCGAGCGACTCCCACCGCTCACGGGCGGCGCCGGCGCCGGGGGGCGGCGCCTCCGGCGACCAGGTGAGCCCGCTGCGCAGGACATCGGCCACCAGGTCGGCGAGCGCGTCGGGGGCGTCGTCGTCGACGGCGCGGGCCGCGCCGCGCAGGAGCAGGATCGCCTCGCGGACCTCCTTGCGGTCGAAGAACCTCTCGCCGCCCCGGACCAGGTACGGGACGCCGGCGTCGGTCAGCGCCGCCTCGTAGGCCGCGGACTGGGCGTTCACCCGGTAGAGCACCGCGATCTCGCTCGCCGGCGTCCCGGCATCGACCAGCTCCCTGCAGCGGCGCGCCACCGCGGCCGCCTCGGCCGGCTCGTCGTCGTGCTCGTGGAAGGCCGGCGGCGGACCGTCGGGGCGCTGGGCGAGCAGCTGCAGCCGGGCGTGCCTAGCTCGTGGCCCGGTCGATGACGGCGTTGGCCAGTCCCACCACCTGGGGGGTGGAGCGGTAGTCGCGGACGAGGCGCACCTCGACGGCGTCCGGGAAGCGCGCCCGGAAACCGAGCAGGTGGTCGGCCGAGGCACCCCCGAAGGAGTAGATCGTCTGCTGGGCGTCACCGACGACGCAGAGGTCGGCGCGATCGCCGAGCCAGGCCATCAGCAGGCGCTGCTGCAGCGGCGTGACGTCCTGGTACTCGTCGACCACGAAGGACCGGTAACGGGCCCGGAACTCCTCGGCCACCTGGGGGCTGTCCTCCAGGATGCCGGCGGTCAGCATGAGCAGGTCGGAGAAGTCCGCGGTGCCCTGGGCCTGCTTGAGGTCGCGGTAGGCGGCGTAGACCGAGGCGACGACGGCGGCGTCGTAGGGGCCCACGCGGCCGGCCGCGGCCGCGGTACGCGCGTAGTCCTCGGGGGCGAGCAGGGTGCTGGCCGCCCACTCGAGCTCGCTGAGCAGGTCGCGCAGCTCGGAGGTGCCGGGGCGCAGCTGCACCCGGGCGGCCGCGTTGGCCACGAGGCCGAACGTGTTGCTGACCAGCTGGGGAGGGCTGCCTCCGACGGCCCGCGGCCAGAAGTAGGCGAGCTGCTTCATGGCCGCGCTGTGGAAGGTGCGGGCCTGCACACCGCCGGCGCCGAGCGCCCGGAGCCGGCTGCGCATCTCCCCCGCGGCGCGTGCCGTGTAGGTGACCGCGAGCAGGGCGCTCTCCGGAACGGCCCCGGACCGGACCGCGTAGGCCGCCCGGTGGGTGATGGTGCGCGTCTTGCCGGTGCCGGCCCCGGCCAGGACGACGACCGGGCCGGTGACGGTGCGGGCCGCCTCGCGCTGCTCCGGGTCGAGGGCCTGCAGGAGCGCATCGGGGTCGGGAGGAACGCTCACCGGACCAGTCTGCCTGCCGCCACCGACAGGCGGACCGCCCTGTGGACGGCCACCGCGGCGCCGGCCGGGCCGGGAAGGGCCGGACCCGCAGGCGTGTTGTCGGGGTCATGACGCAGAGCGCCCCGGAGCAGATGACCATCTACAGCACCCCCTGGTGCGGCTACTGCCACCGCCTCATGAAGCAGCTCGACCGCGAGGGCGTCCCCTACGCGACGATCGACATCGAGCAGGACCCGTCCTCGGCCGACTTCGTCATGAGCGTCAACGGGGGCAACCAGACGGTCCCCACCGTGGTCTTCCCGGACGGCTCGGCCCTGACCAACCCGAGCCTGGCGCAGGTCAAGGACAAGCTCGGCGTCTGACCGTGCAGGGGCGCCAGGTGTGACAGCACCCCGTGCGGGGCGCAATGATGGAGGGTCATCGGCCGTGCCCCGCGTCCGGCTCCCCCGCACGGAAGAGTCCCCCCTTGATCCCCCCCGAGCTCGAGTCCCCCGTGGCGGCCTTCCCCGCGCAGAGCCTGAGCCATCCCGCCATCGACGCGGTCCTGTCCGCCGCCGCCAGCCTGGTCGGCATGGAGGTGGTCTTCCTCGGGGGGCTCACCGAGGACACCTTCACCTTCGAACGGGTGCACGCCACCGGCACCTGGCCCGGCGTCGAGGAGGGCCGCTCCAGCGACCGCACCGACGCGTTCTGCCACCGCCTGCTGTCCGGGGCGCCCACGAGCACCTCCGACGCCGCCTCCGACCCCTCCTACGCCGAGGCGCCGATCCGCACCGAGCTGGGCATCGCGTCCTACGTGGGGGTTCCCGTGCGGGCGGCCGACGGCCGCGTCCTGGCCACGCTGTGCGGGATCGACCGTGACCACGTCGAGGTCGACGACGAGACGATCGAGGTCCTGCGTCACCTCGCCGGCGTCATCGCCGCCCACCTCGGGCCCCTGCTCGAGGAGGGCATCACCATCCGGCGCAGCTCCGCGGGCGGCTGGCAGGTGGGCGGCGAGCAGACGGGCGACCTGACCAGCGCCATGGTGCTGGCCGACCTGCTGGCCGCAGAGATCACCCCGGGAGGGCGTCCGGTCAAGAACGAAGGGCCGCTCGACGAGGCGGGCCGGCTACGCCTGTCGGTGCAGCAGCTCGAGCACGCACTGGCCGCCCGGGTCACGGTCGAGCAGGCCATCGGCGTGCTCACCGAGCGCCAGCATGCGACGCCGAGGGAGGCGTTCGAGCGCCTGCGCAAGGTGGCCCGCTCCCGTGGGCGCAAGGTCCACGACCTGGCCCGCGAGGTGGTCGCTTCGGCCACGGACCGCTCCGTGCCGCTCCCGCCCGAGCTGGCCGGGCGGCGCTGACCTCCCTCACCCCCCGCTCTCCGCAGACCCTGGCCGACGACCTGGTCGAGCGGTGCCTCGGGCTTCCCGCGCGGGCCCGGGTGCTGCTGGACGGCGTCGGGTCGCGGGCCCTGGCCGACGGCCTCGTGGACGGCCTGCGCGCTGCCGGGCGGCCCCCCGTGCGGGTGTCCGCGGGCGACTTCCTGCGCCCCGCCGGGGAGCGGCTCGAGCACGGCCGGACCGACGCCCTGGACTTCCGCGGCCGCTGGCTGGACGCCGGGGCGCTCCGGCGGGAGGTGCTCGACAGCGGGCAGGCCTACCTGCCGGCGCTGTGGGACGCCACCACCGACCGCAGTGCCAGGGCCGGCGTCCGGCCGCTTCCCGAGCGCAGCGTGGTGCTCGTCGACGGCCTGTTCCTGCTCGACCACGGCTTCACCGCCGACCTGGTCGTGCACCTCGCCCTGTCACCCGCAGCGCTGGCCCGGCGCGGCCGCCCGGCGTGGCAGGTCGAGGCGCTGGCCGCCTACGACCGCGACGCCCGGCCGGGGCAGGCCTGCGACGTCCTGGTGCGGGCCGAGGACCCGCTGCGCCCCGCCGTGCTGCTGCGTGCGCGCTCCTAGCTCGCCCGGCTGTCGTGGCGGTGGAACGCCGCCTCCAGGAACGACCACAGGGCGTAGGCCAGCAGCCCCATCGCCGCGATGACCAGGAGCACCTGCCCGTAGGGCCGCCCGGCGAGGTCGTGCAGCGCCGCATCGAGGCCCTTGGCCTCGTCCGGGTCGGCCTGGACCGCGGCGACGACAAGGAACACGCCGATGAGGCAGAACGTCAACCCCCGACCGACGTAGCCGGCGATGCCGATGCGGACCACGAGGCGACCCTTGCCCGCCGGGACGTCGCCCTGGTCGATCTTCTTGGCGTGCTTGCCCTTGACAGCGCGCACCGCCAGCGCCACCCCGATGCCGACCACCACCAGACCCACGAGCCCGACCATCGTCCGCCCTCCGGGCTGACGCATGAGCCGGCCGGTCAGGGAGTCGGCCGGATCGCCGCCCGACGACGTCTGGCCGGCCGCGAGGAAGCGCACCACCGAGGCGGCCAGCCCGAGGTAGACCAGCGACTTGCCCGCGGCTCCGACCCGCTTGAGGGCGTCGGCCCCGCCGACGGCGGCGTTGAGCCCCTGCCAGAACGCGTAGCCGCAGAAACCCACCACCAGCACGACCAGCAGGACCTCGCCGAGCGGCTTGGCGGCGATGGCCCGCAGCGCCCCCTGCTGGTCGGCCTCGCCGCCGCCCCCTCCGACGATGGACAGCGCGATCAGCGCCACCACCAGCCAGACGAGGCCGCGGCTGGCGAGCCCCACCCGCGCGAGCGCGTCCACCGCCGTGCTCTGGTGGACGTCGCGCGCGGTCTTCTCGGCCGTTCCGGAGTCGGTCACGCCGGTGCCCTACCCCGCGCGGGTCCGGTCCGACCTACGGGTTGGTGATGCCCGTGACGGTGAAGGGCGTCTGCGGCGACGCACCCGGGCTGCGCTTGTCGAACTGGCTGTTGACCACCAGCAGACGGCCGCCGGCGAAGGCCGACGTCGTGGGGTAGCGGAACGTGCCGTTGCTGATCTGCCCGTAGAGGCGGCCGCGCGAGCCGTCCGCCGACAGCTTGATCTTGCTGAGGACGCCGTTGGCGTTGCGGTTGACGTAGAGCACGTCACCGCGTCGCTCCAGGCCGTCGCCGTTCATGACCGTCGCTCCGCCGAGGTCGACCTGCGTCACCTTCCTGGTGGCCAGGACCACCCGGTAGAGCCGGCCGGAGCCGCTCTGCACCACCAGAAGGCTCTTGCCGTCGGTGCTGGTGGTGATGCCGTTGGCGTTGAAGGCCTTCGGGTCGTAGGTGAACGGGGTGCCGGTGAAGTCGACGAACTCCTGCAGGTCCGCGGTGGCGCCGGTTCCGCGGGCGATCTGGGCGGCCGGGACGCGGTAGAGGACCGGGTTCTGGGAGTCGGTCACGAAGGCGTCGCCGTTCGGGGCGAAGGCGACGTCGTTGAGGAAGGTGCCGCTGGTGCGGCCGTTGGTGTAGCGCTGCACGAGGCGGCCGTCGCGCGTGTCGTAGACGAAGACCTGGCCGGTGTCGCCGCCGGCGACGACGAGCCGGTCGCCCGCCCTGGTCACCTCCAGGCCGATCGCCGTGGTGCGCCCGTCGGTGCCGCCGGCCTTGAACACCTGCAGCGACCGGCGGGTGGTCGTCCCGCGCAGCAGCGTCCCGTCAGTGGTGGAGGTGACGTAGAAGTCGTTGCCGTGCGCCGTGACGCCCTCGGGGAAGCTGACGCCGTCCGGCAGCGTGTAGGTGGTGGTGCTCGACGCCGCCGACGACGGGACAGCGCTGAGGAGCAGGCCGGCGAGCGCGAGCGGGACGAGCGCAGCGGTACGGGTGCGGGTGCGGGGACAAGGCAGCCTCCAGGATCAGGTGTGTGCGCGTGCAACCATCCTGCCCCGCCCCGGGACGGTCTAGACCTCGTCCGCCCACTCGGTGATCAGCAGGTGCGCGATGCTCACCGGCGGCGGGAGGAGCAGGCCCGGCGCGGCGTCGTCGGCCCAGCCGCCCGCCCGGCGCACCTGCTCGCGGGTGAACCATCGCACCTCGGCCAGCTCGCCGTCACGACACTCGGGCGCGGCGGCGGCGTCGCAGACGGCGCGGAAGCCGAGCATGAGGCTGGCGGGGAACGGCCAGGGCTGGCTGCCCCGGTAGCCGACGTCCCGCACGTCCAGGCCGCTCTCCTCGGCGACCTCGCGCACCACCGCCTGCTCCAGGCTCTCGCCCGGCTCGACGAAGCCGGCCAGGGTGCTGAACCGGCGCTCCGGCCAGACCGCCTGGCGGCCGAGGACGCAGCGGTCCGCCCCGTCGGTGACGAGCACGATGATGGCCGGGTCGGTCCGCGGGTGGTGGGTGTGGCCCTGTCCGCAGACCCGCTCGGCGCCGCCCTTGACCGACGCCGTCGGCGCGCCGCAGCGGCTGCACCGCGCATGCGTCGCGTGCCAGTTCGCCAGCCCGACGGCGTGCGCCAGCAGGCCGGCGTCGCGGTCGGGCAGCCGGGCCCCGACGTCACGCAGGGTCACCGCCTTTCCGGGCCGCGCCGGCAGCGGTCCGGCGACGGCGAAGACCGGGCCCTCGGCGTCCCGGCCGAGGTAGAGGCGGTCGCCGTCCGGGGCCTCGGACGGCTCCACCAGGAGCAGGGCCGGGCCCTGCATCCGCACCGTGCCGTCGTCCACGACGAGCACCCGGGCGCTGCGCCAGGCCAGGTCGAGGGCCTCGTCGTCGCCGGGTGGCACCGTCTCGGTCGACGGTGGCCCGCGACAGGGCGGGCGTCACTCGCGCTCGACGTCCAGCACGGCGCCGACCGAGGCGTGCACCGCCTCGGCGTCGCCGACCAGGACACCGGTGAGCCGCTGCGGGCGCGAGCCACGTGCCCGCGGCCTCCAGGACGTCCTCGACGGTGACGGCGGCCAGCGGCTTGGGGTGGTCGCGCAGGTGTTCGATCCCGAGACCGGCGGCGGCGAGCACGGACAGCGTGCTCGCCAGGCCGGCCTGGCTCGCCGTCGACAGGGCCAGCGCGCCGATGGCGTAGCGGCGCGCCTGGTCGAGCTCGGCCTGCGGCACCGGGCACGGTGGCGATGCGCCCGAGCTCGTACAGCGTCTCGAGCAGCGACGGCGCGGTGACCTCGGTGGCGACGTCGGCGGCGACCACCACGCGCGACCCCGCCGGCGGGTGCTCGACGCCGGAGTGCGGGCTGTAGGTGTAGCCCTTGTCCTCGCGGATGTTGGCCACCCAGCGGCGAGGAGAAGTAGCCGCCGAACACCAGGTTGGCCAGCGAGAACGCCGCATAGCCCGGGTCGGTGCGACGGGGCGCGGGCCGGCCGAGCCGCAGCGTGGTCTGCACGGAGCCGGGGCGGTCGACGAGCAGCGTCCGCTGCGCGGCCGCGGCCGGGAGCGGCGGCGTGTCGACGGCGGCCGCCGTCGCGGTCCAGCCGGCCAGAGCCGCTTCGACGAGGGACGAGCATCCGGGCCGGCGTCTGGTCGCCGACCACCACCAGGACGCTCCCGGCCGGGGCGACCCTCTCGGCGTGCAGCGCGCGCAGGTGCGCCGGGCTGACGTCCTGGACGGCGTCGGCGCCGGGCAGCTCGCGGCCGTAGGGGTGCTCCCCGTAGAGCCGGCGCAGCAGCGCCTCGCGGGCCGCCACGCTCGGCTGGGTCCGGTAGATGGCCAGCTCCTGCACGAGCCTGTCGCGCTCGCCGACCACCTCCCCCTTGGGATAGGTGGCCCCGGTGAGGACCTCGGCGAGAAGGGCGAGCAGTCCGGGCAGACCGCTCGACAGGACCGAGCCACCGAGGCTGAGCCGGTCGGCATCGGTGCTCGCCGACAGCTGTCCGCCCAGCGCCTGCACATCACCGGCCAGCTCGCCGGCGGAGCGCCGGTCGGTGCCCGACAGCAGGGTGTCGCCGAGCAGCTGGGCCCGGGCGACGTGCCGCTCCCCGTTCTTGGCCACCCCCCGCCGCGAGGGTGCGGCGAACGGGATGCGCAGCCGCAGCTCGGTCAGGGCGACCCCGGGACGGCGGACGGCGAGCACCCGCAGGCCGTTGTCGAGGGTGCGCTCTCCCACGGTCGGGAGCTTGGCGGTGCGGGGCTTGCCCAGGGCGGGGACCGGCCGGGCGGTTCCGGTGGGGGGCGTGGTCACTGCTGGGCCTCCGGACGCAGCTCGAGGACGGCCCGGTCCGGGCCGAGGGTGGCCGCGGCGGCCTGCACCTGCTCGTCGGTCACCTGGGCGAGCAGGGCCGGCACCTCGTTGACGAGCTCGGCACGGTCGCGCTGCTGCTCGAACACGCTCATGGTCAGGGCCCGGCCGAGCACCGAGTCGATCTCGCGCAGATAGCGCGAGGTCATCCGCGCGACCGTGCGCCGCAGCTCGCCGTCGGTCAGGCCGCCCTGCGCGAGCCGGTCGACCTCCTCGTCGACGACCCGCACGACGTCGTCCACCTTCACCTCGTTCGGGTGGTGCACCTCGAGCAGCAGGGGCGTGGGGTCGCGGGCGTCGAGCGGGTCGCCCATGACCCCGAGGTAGCCGCCGACGCTCGTGACCATGCGGTCGCGCAGCACCAGCCGCTCGTTGAGGCGGGCGGCGTCGCCGTCGGTGAGCACCTCGGCGAGCACGACGTAGGGCAGGTAGGCCGCGAGGTCGGCCGGGTCCGGCACGCGCCAGGCCATCGCGACCGCCGGCGTGGGCGCGATGCGGTCGGTGACCACCTCGCGCCGCTCCCCGCGCGGTGCGGGCTCGGCGAAGTCGGGCCGGGTCGGCACCGGCCGGCCCGGAATGTCGCCGAACTGCTCCTGTGCCATCCGCAGCACCTCGGCCGGGTCGATGTCGCCCGCCACGGTGAGCACCGCGTTGCCGGGGGCGTAGTAGCGGTCGAAGAACTGCTGGGCATCCTCCAGCGTGGCGTCCTCGAGGTCCTCGAAGCCGCCGTAGCCGTTGTGGGCGTTGGGGAAGGTCTCGTACAGCACCGGCGGGAGGCTGATCCACGGGAAGCCGCCGTACGGGCGGTTCAGCACGTTGACCCGGATCTCGTTCTGCACGACCGCCACCTGGTTGTCCAGGTTCTCCTGCGACAGCGCGACGCTGCGCATGCGGTCGGCCTCCAGGAACAGCGCCAGCTCGGTGGCGTTGCTGGGGAGCATCTCGTAGTAGTTGGTGTAGTCGAGGTGGGTCGAGCCGTTGAGCGTGCCGCCGGCGCCCTGGACGAGCGTGAAGTGCTCGGTCTTGCGCAGGTTGGCGCTGCCCTGGAACATCAGGTGCTCGAACAGGTGCGCGAAGCCGGTGCGGCCCTGCGGCTCGCTGCGGATGCCCACGTCGTAGTAGACGGCGACCGCGACGACCGGGCTGCTCGGGTCGGGGCTCACCACGACGCGCAGGCCGTTGCCGAGGGTGGTCCGTTCGACGGCGTACGCGGTGGTGGCGCCCCCACCGGCCGTCGACCGCGCCGCGGTCGTGCTCCTGCGGGCGGACCCGCCGCTGGGGGCGGGGCTGGCGGTCTTGCGACGGGGTGGCGGCACGCCGCGACGCTAGTACCCGGGCCCACGGACCGCCGGACGTCGGCCGAGCAGCGGCTGCCCGTCCACCGGCACCGGCACCGGCACCGGACGAGGTCCGCCGCAGGTCCGGCCGAGCCGGCAGTTCTGACACGGCGGCGGGTCGAACCGGCAGGAGTCTTCCCTGCGGCGTCGAAACAGTCCGGCAACTCCCCCGTTGCTGCGTCCCGCGAGGTCACCCGTGCATGCACTCGTCCGCAAGTCCCTGCTCGCCGGCCTGACCGGTGCCCTCACGGTCTCGGCCGCGTGGGCCGGCGTCGGGCTGGCCCCGGTGCCCGGCCTCGACGACGCCGCCCGCACCACACCCGCCCCGATCGCCGCCGTCGGCGCGACCGTCGCGGCGGCGGGCGCCGTCGCCGCCGACCCGGTCCGGCTGCCGGCGAGCACGACGCCCGGGCAGACGCAGGCCGTCGGCAAGGCCGGTGCGCTGGAGGACCTCAAGCCCGGCGAGATCTACGTCGGGGCCGCCCGCACCAACCTGACCCCGGACGAGCAGAAGGCGGCGGCCGTCGGCGGCCGCTGGGAGAAGGACCGCACCAAGTGCATCACCCTGGCGCCGGAGTACCTGCAGCGGCTCGCCACCGACACCACCGCCGAGATCGACCACCTGGCCTCCGCCGGCTCGCCGTGGCCGGAGAACCCGAACTGCCTCTACATGGGCGGGTACGGCCTCGGCCCGATGAACCCCATCACCAGCTTCGACCCCGAACTCGGGCTCTGGGTGCGCGCCGTGGCGATCGGTGACGGCACGGACCTCACCGTGCTCACGGTCATCGACGCCGAGGGTTACCTCTGGGACTACGCCAACAAGTGCGACGACTGCGGCACGAAGGCGATTGGCAAGGCGCTCGCCGCCGAGCCCGACCTCGCCTCCCGCGGCCTGACCGCCGACTCGGTCAACATCCACGCCACGCACTCCCACACCTCGCTCGACCTGATCGGCGGCTGGGGCTACGTCCCGGACTGGTACATGACCCAGGTGACGGCGCGCATCAAGGAGACGGTCCGTCAGGCCGTCCTCACGATGGAGCCGACCACGCTGCAGTACGGCAAGGTCGAGGCCCGCCGCTTCAACGGCGAGCGCCGCGGCACCTACCGGTCGGCCGAGGAGAGCGAGATGTCCTGGCTGCGCGCCGTCGGCAAGGGCAACAAGACCGTCGCCACCCTCGGCGCCTACGCCGCCCACCCGGTGACCCAGGACACCGACAAGGGCGTCGCCCACGCGGACTGGCCCGGCTACTTCGCCCAGGCTGCCGAGACCCGCTTCGGCGGGATCGGCATGCACATCATGACCGGTCT
>CAVXIB010000010.1:0-205198 GCA_963761695.1 uncultured Actinomycetota bacterium
GGTGATCGGTCGGCCGTTGGCCGGGCTCAGGATGTTGTTCGAGGACAGCATCAGGATGCGGGCCTCGGCCTGCGCCTCCGCGGACAGCGGCAGGTGCACGGCCATCTGGTCGCCGTCGAAGTCGGCGTTGAACGCCGTGCAGACGAGCGGGTGGATCTGGATGGCCTTGCCCTCGACCAGCTGCGGCTCGAAGGCCTGGATGCCGAGGCGGTGCAGCGTCGGTGCGCGGTTCAGCAGCACCGGGTGCTCGGTGATGACCTCCTCGAGCACGTCCCAGACCACGGGACGGGCGCGCTCGACCATGCGCTTGGCGCTCTTGATGTTCTGCGCGTGGTTGAGGTCGACCAGCCGCTTCATGACGAAGGGCTTGAACAGCTCGAGCGCCATCTGCTTGGGCAGACCGCACTGGTGCAGCTTGAGCTGCGGGCCGACGACGATGACCGAGCGGCCGGAGTAGTCGACGCGCTTGCCGAGCAGGTTCTGGCGGAAGCGGCCCTGCTTGCCCTTGAGCATGTCGGACAGCGACTTCAGCGGCCGGTTGCCCGGGCCGGTGACCGGGCGACCACGGCGACCGTTGTCGAACAGCGCGTCGACGGCCTCCTGCAGCATCCGCTTCTCGTTGTTCACGATGATCTCGGGCGCCCCGAGGTCGAGCAGGCGCTTGAGGCGGTTGTTGCGGTTGATCACGCGGCGGTAGAGGTCGTTCAGGTCGGAGGTGGCGAAGCGGCCACCGTCGAGCTGGACCATCGGCCGCAGGTCCGGCGGGATGACCGGGACGCAGTCCAGGACCATGCCCATGGGGCTGTTGCGGGTGTTGAGGAACGCCGCGACGACCTTGAGGCGCTTGAGCGCGCGGACCTTCTTCTGGCCCTTGCCCGAGCGGATGGTCTCGCGCAGCGACTCGCCCTCGGCGTCGAGGTCGAAGCGCTGGAGCAGCGTCTGGAGAGCCTGCGCACCCATGCCGCCCTCGAAGTACTGCCCGAACCGGTCGCGGAGCTCGCGGTAGAGCGTCTCGTCGGCGACGAGCTGCTTGGGCTCGAGCTTCTTGAAGGTGTCCAGCACCTCCTCGAGCTTGTCGAGCTCGCGCTGCGCGCGGTCGCGGATCTGGCGGAGCTCGCGCTCGGCGCCCTCACGGACCTTGCGGCGGACGTCGCCCTTGGCGCCCTCGGCCTCGAGCGCGGCGATGTCGCCCTCGAGCTTCTTCTGGCGGGTCTCGGCGTCGCTGTCGCGCTTGTCCTCGATCCGCTTGCGCTCGACGGCGATGGTCGCCTCGAGGGTGGGCAGGTCGCGGTGGCGGGCCTCGTCGTCGACGCCCGTGATCAGGTACGCCGCGAAGTAGATGATCTTCTCGAGGTCCTTGGGCGCGAGGTCGAGCAGGTAGCCCAGCCGCGACGGAACGCCCTTGAAGTACCAGATGTGCGTGACGGGGGCGGCCAGCTCGATGTGGCCCATCCGCTCACGACGCACCTTGGCGCGGGTGACCTCGACGCCGCACCGCTCGCAGATGATGCCCTTGAAGCGGACGCGCTTGTACTTGCCGCAGTAGCACTCCCAGTCGCGGGTCGGGCCGAAGATCTTCTCGCAGAAGAGCCCGTCCTTCTCCGGCTTGAGGGTGCGGTAGTTGATGGTCTCGGGCTTCTTGACCTCGCCGTGGGACCACTGACGGATGTCGTCGGCGGTGGCGAGACCGATGCGGAGCTCGTCGAAGAAGTTGACGTCGAGCACTAGGTGCCTTCTCTCAAAAGGTCGTGCGAAGAAAGGGGGCCGGCCGTTCTGGCCGCGTACCCGCGGTGATCTTCCGTGCGTTGCCGCCGACGCGCCGCAGGGCGGCACCGGCAGCGGAAGATCACCGCGGGGGTGGGGGTCAGACCTCTTCGACGGAGGACGGCTCGCGGCGGCTCAGGTCGATCCCGAGCTCCTCCGCGGCGCGGAACACGTCCTCGTCGGTGTCGCGCATCTCGATGGCCATGCCGTCGCTGGACAGCACCTCCACGTTGAGGCAGAGCGACTGCATCTCCTTGATGAGCACCTTGAAGGACTCGGGGATGCCCGGCTCGGGGATGTTCTCGCCCTTGACGATCGCCTCGTAGACCTTGACGCGGCCGAGGACATCGTCGGACTTGATGGTGAGCAGCTCCTGCAGCGCGTAGGCGGCGCCGTACGCCTGCATCGCCCACACCTCCATCTCGCCGAACCGCTGGCCGCCGAACTGGGCCTTACCACCCAGGGGCTGCTGCGTGATCATCGAGTACGGGCCGGTGCTGCGCGCGTGGATCTTGTCGTCCACCAGGTGCAGCAGCTTCAGGATGTAGACGTAGCCGACCGAGATCGGGGCCGGGTACGGCTCGCCGGAGCGGCCGTCGAACAGCCGCGCCTTGCCGCTGGAACCGATCAGGCGCTGCTTGACGCCGTCGACCTCGAAGGTCGGGGTGGTGGAGTCGAGCAGACCGGTGATCTCGTCCTCGCGCGCACCGTCGAAGACCGGCGTGGCGAGCACGTTGCCGGGCTGCGAGGTGGACGCGCCGATGTCGGCCAGCCGCTGCTTCCACGGCTCGTCGACCCCCTCGACGTCCCAGCCCTGCGAGGCGACCCACCCGAGGTGGGTCTCGAGCACCTGGCCGACGTTCATGCGGCCGGGCACGCCGAGCGGGTTGAGCACGATGTCGACCGACGTGCCGTCCTCCATGAACGGCATGTCCTCGACCGGGAGGATCTTGGCGATGACGCCCTTGTTGCCGTGGCGGCCGGCGAGCTTGTCACCGTTGCTGATCTTGCGCTTCTGGGCCACGTAGACCCGGACCAGCTCGTTGACGCCGGGCGGGAGCTCGTCGCCGTCCTCGCGCGAGAACACGCGGACGCCGATGACCTTGCCGGACTCGCCGTGCGGGACCTTGAGGCTGGTGTCGCGCACCTCGCGGGCCTTCTCGCCGAAGATCGCGCGCAGCAGGCGCTCCTCGGGGGTGAGCTCGGTCTCGCCCTTCGGCGTCACCTTGCCCACCAGGACGTCGCCGGGGCTGACGTCGGCACCGATGCGGATGATGCCGCGCTCGTCGAGGTCGGCCAGGACCTCCTCGGAGACGTTCGGGATGTCCCGGGTGATCTCCTCGGCGCCCAGCTTGGTGTCGCGGGCATCGACCTCGTGCTCGTCGATGTGGATGGACGTCAGGACGTCGTCCTGCACGAGGCGCTGCGACAGGATGATCGCGTCCTCGTAGTTGTGGCCCTCCCACGGCATGAAGGCCACGAGCAGGTTCTTGCCCAGCGCCATCTCGGCGTTGTCGGTGCAGGGGCCGTCGGCGATGACGTCGCCCTGCTCGACCCGCTGGCCCTCGTCGACGATCGGCTTCTGGTTCACGCTGGTGCCCTGGTTGGACCGGCGGAACTTGCTGAGCTGGTAGGTGCGACGGGTGCCGTCGTCGTGCATGACGGTGATGTAGTCGGCGGAGAGCTCCTCCACCACACCGGCCTGCTCGGCGAGGATGACGTCGCCGGCGTCGACCGCGGCGCGGTGCTCCATGCCGGTACCGACCAGCGGCGCCTCCGAGCGCAGCAGCGGCACGGACTGGCGCATCATGTTCGCGCCCATCAGGGCGCGGTTGGCGTCGTCGTGCTCCAGGAACGGGATCATCGCGGTGGCGACGGACACCATCTGGCGCGGGCTGACGTCCATGTAGTCGACGCCGGTGCCGGCGATGTAGTCGACCTCGCCGCCCTTCTTGCGGACCAGGACGCGGGTCTCCTCGAAGGTGCCCTCGGCCGTCAGCGGCGAGTTGGCCTGCGCGACGACGTGCTTGTCCTCCTCGTCGGCGGTCAGGTAGTCGACGTCGTCGGTCACCTTGCCGTTGACGACGCGGCGGTACGGCGTCTCCATGAACCCGTAGGGGTTGACCCGGGCGAAGGTGGCCAGCGAGCCGATCAGGCCGATGTTCGGGCCCTCCGGGGTCTCGATCGGGCACATCCGGCCGTAGTGGCTCGGGTGCACGTCGCGCACCTCGAAGCCGGCCCGCTCGCGCGACAGGCCACCCGGTCCGAGCGCCGACAGGCGGCGCTTGTGGGTCAGGCCCGAGAGCGGGTTGGTCTGGTCCATGAACTGGCTGAGCTGGCTCGTCCCGAAGAACTCCTTGATGGAGGCCACGACGGGGCGGATGTTGATCAGGGTCTGCGGCGTGATCGCCTCGACGTCCTGGGTGGTCATCCGCTCGCGGACGACGCGCTCCATCCGGGCCAGGCCCAGGCGGATCTGGTTCTGGATCAGCTCGCCGACGGTGCGCAGGCGGCGGTTGCCCAGGTGGTCGATGTCATCGGTCTCGTAGTCGTCCTGGCCGGCGTGCAGCCGAACGACGTAGTCGATCGTCGCGATGATGTCGTCGGTCGTCAGGGTGCCCTGGTCGACCGGGAGCTCCAGGCCCAGCTTCTTGTTCACCTTGTAGCGGCCGACCTTGGCGAGGTCGTAGCGCTTGCCGTTGAAGAAGAGGTTGTCGAGCAGCGTCTGGGCCGACTCGCGCGTGGGCGGCTCGCCAGGACGCAGCTTGCGGTAGATGTCGATCAGGGCGTCGTCCTGACCGGTGGTGTGGTCCTTCTCGAGCGTGGTGCGCATCGACTCGAAGTCGCCGTAGCGCTCGAGGATCTGCGCGTCGTCCCAGCCGAGGGCCTTGAGCAGCACGGTGACCGGCTGCTTGCGCTTGCGGTCGATGCGGACACCGACGGCGTCGCGCTTGTCGACCTCGAACTCCAGCCACGCGCCGCGCGACGGGATGACCTTGCAGGAGTAGGTGTCCTTGTCGGTCGTCTTGTCGATCTGCTTGTCGAAGTAGACGCCCGGCGAGCGGACCAGCTGCGACACGACGACGCGCTCGGTGCCGTTGATGACGAACGTGCCCTTGTCGGTCATCACGGGGAAGTCACCCATGAAGACGGTCTGGGACTTGATCTCACCGGTGGTGTTGTTGGTGAACTCGGCCGTGACGAACAGCGGGGCCGCGTACGTCATGTCCTTGTCCTTGCACTCCGCGACGGAGTACTTGGTGGGCTCGAACCGGTGGTCGCGGAAGCTCAGCGACATCGAGCCGGAGAAGTCCTCGATCGGCGAGATCTCCTCGAAGATCTCCTCCAGACCGGAGTGGGTGTTGACGTCGGTACGGCCGGCCTCGACGGCCACCGCGACGCGCGCCTCCCAGGCGGCGTTGCCGACCAGCCAGTCGAACGACGTGGTCTGCAGGTGCAGCAGGTTCGGAACCTCGAGCGGTTCCTGGATCTTGGCGAAGCTGAGACGGGGGGTGGTGCGACGGGCGGCCAAGAGAGTCCTTCCGACGGCAGCGCGACTGCCAGGGGTCAGGTGCCCGCCGTGCGGGTGTGCACGGTGCGGGCATGCGCGCGAGCCCTCGACCAGCACGTCCAGGCATACGGCCTGGCGGTTATATGACGGGAGGCAGCGCAAAGAGGGAGTGTAGCCGCTGGCTACACGCCTGTCGAGGCCGTCACCGTCGTCCCGTCACCGTGCCGCCCACAGTGGTGCCGGTGGCCGTCCCCGTCAAGAGCCGGCACCGCTACAGGGGCCGTGTCGGCGGCCCAGGAGGGCCGCAGAGCACCCGAAAGCCGCTCAGAGCGCCTCGACCTTGCGCACGAACCACCGGCCGTCGCGCTCCACGAGGGTCATCCGCACCCGGCTCTGGTCGATCTTCTCGCCCTGCACCTTCGTGCTGGTGGTCACCTGGTTGACGAACACCAGCACGACCACCTCCCCCGGCTCCGCCCGCGCCACCGCCTGCGAGACGGGGCTGGCCACGACCACGGCCTTGTTCTCCAGCGCGACCGGGCGGACCACGGTCTGGGTCGTCTGGGCGTACTCCTTCGCGAAGGTGCCCGTGGTGAGCGCCTTGGCGGCGGCGAAGTCCTTGTCGATCGTGCGGTGGTCGTAGCTGAACAGCAGCCGGCCCGCCTGACGGGCGGCGGTCAGGGGCGCGCTGGCCGGGCGGTAGTAGGAGGCCACCTCGCGGGTGTCGGCGGCCCGCTGCCACAGCAGGACCGCCGTGGCCGCCAGCACGGCCGTGAGGACGACGACCGCGAGGCGGGCCACCAGCAGGCCGCCGCGGCGGGGCGCGGGCAGCGCCGGGTCGGGCGCGCCGGACTCGACGGGCACGCCGGACTCGACGGGCGCCTTGTCCAGCGAGACCGGCTCGTCCAGCGGGACCGGCTCGTCCAGCGGGACCGGCTTGTCGAGCGAGACGGGGGGCGAGGGGTCGGTCACGGGCTTCAGCTCACGAACTCGAGGCGGTTGGTCAGCCAGCGACTGCCGACGCGCTCGAGCTCGAGCTGCATCCGGTAGGTGCGGGTCTGGCCGTCGGGGATGGCCTTGTTGCGCACCAGGCTGTCGATGACCACCAGCGCGGTGGCGCTGTCACCGTCGGCGCGGGACAGGCCGGCGTCGAGCACGTTGCCCTGCGCCCGTACCTGGTTGTCGACCAGGACGCTCGACAGCTGGGTGGACTGGGCCTCGAACTCCTGCCGGAACTGCCCCGACGCGCCCTCCAGGACGCGGGCCAGGTCGGTCTGCACGTCGGTGCCGTCGACGGAGGTGAGGTTCAGGGCCTCCTGCCGGGCGGCCTGCAGCGCGTCCGCCCGCAGCGTCGAGCGCTGGTGGGCCCGCGACCACTGGACCCCGAAGACGGTGGCCAGCACGAGGAGCGCGACGACGAGCAGCGACCACAGGGACAGCCCCAGGGTGCCGCCGAGCACCGTGCGCAGGCCACCACGCGGCCGGACCACGGGTGCGGACGTGTCGTCGCCGGGCGAGGGAGCGGTCACGACCCGGCGAGTGGGCCGAGCAGCATCCACTCCCACGACCTGCTGCCGAACAGCTTCTGGGCGCCCGCGGTCGAGCCGATCCGCAGCGTCCGGCCGTCCTGGGTGATGACGTTGCCGGTCTTCGGGTCGTAGTCGCCCAGCGTCACGGGGTCGAGCGAACGGGCCGACGACGAGCGTGACGCCGTGCCCGTGGACGAGGCGGCTGCCGCGGGGGCGGTGCTGCCGGGCTTCGCGGCCTGGGCGGACTGCGGCCCGCCGTTCTCCGGGAACGGCTGGGCGCCCTTGGGATAGGGCGAGTTGCGCGCCCCGCGGATGCTCGACGGGCCGTCGTCGTCGGAGCAGTAGGCGGCCAGGTTCGGCGTCGGGTTCGACACCTCCGACGGCGGGCGCTTGGTGGTCGTCTGGTAGCCGTCCGTGCAGACCGGTACCTCGGAGTCGGTGACGAACCCGAAGTGCGCCGTGCCGTCGCCGGGCGTGACGGTGAAGCCGCCCGCCACGACGTTGGGGTAGGTGACCAGGATCTGCCGCAGGGCGGGCAGGCGCACCTGCTGCACCTGCGCCGTCGAGAGCAGGTTGTCGAGCAGGACCGGCAGGGCGGTGCGGTTGGCCTGCAGCACGTCCTGCACCTCGTTGGCACTGCGGGTGCCGTTGGCGTAGAGCGCCCGGAAGTCCGGGTCGCTCGTGCGCAGCTGGCGGGTGAGCGAACGCAGGTCGCGGTTGAAGCTCTTGAACTGTCCGGACGTCTCGTTCTGGGTGTTCAGGACCGTGTTGCCGTCGCGGATGAGGGCGATCGTCTCCGGGAGCGCCTCGGTCGCGGCGGCGGTGAGCTTGTCGCCCGCGTCGACGAGCCGCTGGAGGCTCTGCCCGGTGCCGTCGTCGAAGGCCGCTCCGAGCTCGTCGAGCACGACGGCGAGGTCGTCGGTGTCGATGCTCGTCACGAAGTCGTCGAGGTTGACGAGCAGCTCGGTGGGCTGGATCGGGATCGTGGTCTCGCTCTTGGGGATGACGTCGCCGGTGCGCAGGAACGGGGCGCCGTCGCGCTGGGGCAGCAGGTCGACGTACTGCTCGCCGACCGCCGACCGGTTGCCGACCGCAGCCTTCACCTCGGACGGAACCTTGGTACCCGGGCGCAGGAGCATCGTCACCCGGACGCCGTCGGGCAGCAGCTGCAGCTGGCTGACCTCCCCTGCGGGGACCCCGCGGTAGGTCACCTCGGCGCCCTCGAAGATGCCGCCGGAGTCGACGAAGTCGGCGGCGACCTCGTAGCCCTGGTCGACGAAGAACCGGTCGAGGTCGGCGTACCGGGCGCCTGCGAAGGCCATCCCGGTCAGGCTGATCAGGGCGAACACGAGCAGCTGCAGCTTGATCGAGCGGGTGATCACGACTGGCCTCCGAGCAGCAGGGTCAGCAGGTCGCTGCGCCCGGCCGACAGCAGGTCGGTCGGCAGTGCGGGCAGGTCGAGACCGCCGGTGCCGGGCGAGGGGGCGACGCCCCTGCCCGCGCCGCCGGGGACGCCCGGCAGCGTCGGGACGGCCGTCGGCAGGGGGACGGGGAGCGGGATCACCGGGATGCTGGGGATCGGGAGCCCGGTCTGCGGCCCGAGGGTGCGCAGGTCGACGTCGGCCGTGATGAACAGGTTGGCGTAGTCGCCCTTGATGCCGACGTCGACCGTGCGGGGGAACGGGTAGGTGGTCAGCAGCTCGAGAGCCTGCGGCAAATCCTTGCCGGCCTCGGCGAGCTTTCCGAGGATCGGCTGCAGCGCGCGCAGGTCGGCCACGGTGTTCTGCTGGGACGCGGAGATCACCCGGGTGGCCACGGTCCCGAGCCGGTCCAGGCTGGTCAGCACCTGCACCAGCTGGGTGCGCTGCTCGTCGAGGACCGCGCTGCCCTTGGGGATGTCGCGCAGGGCGACCGCCAGGACCTCCCGCTGTCCGGCCAGACGCGCCGTCAGGCGGTCGAGCCCGTCGAGCGCGCGCACGATCTGGGCCTTCTGGTCGTCCAGCCCCCCGACGAAGGTGTCGAGCTGGGTCAGGACGTCCTTGACCTGGCTCTCGCGGCCCTGCAGGGCATCGACGATCTCGCGGTTGATGACCTGCAGCTGCTCCAGGCTCCCGCCGTTGAGGACGAGCGACAGCGCCGAGAGCACCTCCTCGACCTCGGTGCTGCGGGCGGTGCGCTCCAGCGGGATGACGTCGCCGTCGCGCAGCGTGCCCGTGGCCGGCTCGGTGGTCGGGCGGTCGAGGCTGACGAACTTCTCGCCGAGCAGGGAGGTCTGCCGCAGCGAGGCGCGGGCGTTGGCGGGGAGCGTCACGTCGGGCTTGACCTTGACGGTGACCCGAGCGGTGTAGCCGTCGAGCTCGATCTCCGAGACCGAGCCGACGGTCACGTCGTCGACCTTGACCGCGCTCTGGCGGACGAGGTCGAGCACGTCGGGGAACTCGACGACGACCGCGTAGGCGTCGCTGCCGGTGCCCTCTCCGCCGGGCAGCGGGAAGCTGGCGGCGCCCTCGAACTTGCAGCCGGTGAGCACGACTGCGGCGAGCCCGAGCAGGGCCGTGGCGCGCGTGGCGCGGGACAGCGGTCACTGCGAGACCCCCAGGAGGCCGCTGAGCGAGCGGTCGGGGCCGGCGCGGGCGCGGGTGCGGGTGCCGGGCGGGAGGCGGCGGCCCCGCGGGTCGAGCTGGGCGGCGGAGGCAGGCCCGGGAGCTGTCCGGTGACCGGCGCGAGCGCGGCGCAGACCGACGCGGGCTGGCCCGCGGCGATCAGCAGCGAGCACAGAGCGCTCTGCGGCGTGGTCGTGCCCGTGTTGTTGTCGCGGGTGTCGAGCGTGCCGGACAGCGGGTTGTAGGCCAGCTGCAGGTTCGACAGCGCCGTCGGGGAGGTGTCGAGGAACTCCTCCAGCGCGGTCTTCTGCGTGACCAGCACCCGGGTGACCGACGCGAGGTCCTTCACGTTGGCCGTCAGGTCCTTCTTGTTGTCGCGGACGAAGGTGGCGACCTCCGACAGGGCGATCCCGAGCTGGCGGACCGCGGTGGCGAGGTCCTCCTTCTCCCCCTCGAGCTGGGCGGCGACGGCGGCCAGGTCGCTGTTGAACCGCCGGACCGTGCCGTCGTTGCGGGCCAGGGTGGTGGTGAAGTCCTGCAGGTTCTTCACCGTGGCGAACAGGTCGCCGCGCTGGTTGCTCAGGGTGCCGACGGCGGTCGACAGGTCGTCGAGCGTGCTGCCGAGCAGCTCGCCGTTGCCGGCCAGGTTCTTGGCGCCGACGTCGAGCAGGTCCGACAGGGCGCCGTCCTTGTTGGCGCCCTTCGGGCCGAGGGCCAGGTTGAGGTCGTTGAGCGCTCCGTAGATCTCGTCGAGCTCGACCGGCACCGCGGTGCGCTCGAGCGGGAGGTCGGCGCCGCTCGCGAGCACCGGGCCCGTCTCGTAGACCGGGGTGAGCTGCACGTACCGGTCGGACACGATCGACGGCGCGATGAGGACGGCCTTGGCGTCGGCCGGGATCTTGTAGGAGGCCTCGTAGGTCATGTCGATCCGGACCGAGCGCCCCTCCGGACGGATCCGGGTGACCTCACCGATCTTGACCCCGAGCATCCGGACGTCGTTGTGGACGTAGACGCCGACGGACTTCTCGAAGTGGGCCGTCAGCGTCTTGAGCTCCGGCCCCCCGGTCAGGCCGCACCCCGCCACGCCCCCGACGAGGGCGAGCCCCGTGACGGTGACGGCGAGGCGGGACGTGGTGCGGTTCACCGCGTGCTCCCTGAGGTCGGGCTGGGCTTGGTCGGGCTGGGCTTGGGCTGGGTGTTGGTCCCGTTGCCGAAGGTGCCGGGCACGAAGCCCGTGGGGTTGGTGAAGTTCTGGACCAGGGTGTCGAACCACCGGCCGTTGCCGAGGTTGTTGGCGAACAGCCGCGTGAAGACCGGCAGGCGCTGCAGCGACTTCTCCAGGTTGGCCTGGTTGTTGCGCAGCACCGTCACCACTCCCGCGCAGCCTGGCCAGGGCCGGCTCGAGCGTGGCCCGGTTCTCCCGGGTGAGCGCGATGAGCTGCTCGGACAGCTGGGTGGTGCTCGTGAGGAGCTGGTCGATGGCCTCACGACGACGGCGCAGCTCCTGGAGGACCAGCGAGGTGTCGGACAGGATTCCCACGAGGTCCTCGTCGCGGGCGGCCAGCGTCGCCGTGACGCCCTTGCTGCGGGCGAGCAGCCGCTGCAGCTCGGCGTCGCGGGTGGCGATGGTCTTGGACAGCCGGGACAGCCCGACGAGCGTGGTGCGCACCTCGTCGGGGGTGTCGCGGAAGGTGTCGGCCAGCGTGGAGAACGACCGGGCCAGCTGCTGCTCGTCGATCTTCTCGACCGTGGTCGACAGGCCCTGGAAGGCCTCGGCGACGTCGTAGGGCGAGGACGTGCGCTCGAGCGGGATGGTGTCGCCCGGCTCGCAGCCGGCCGCCGCCCTCGGGGGTGAGAGCCATGAACTTGCGGCCCAGGACGGTCTTGATCCGGATGTCGGCGCGGCTGCGCGTGCCGACCTTGGCGTCCTTCATGCGGAAGCGGACGAGCACGCGGTCGCGGGCGAGCTCGAGCCCGAGCACCTTGCCGACCTTGACGCCGGCGACGCGGACCTCGTCGTTGGGCTTGAGGCCGGCCGCCTCGCTGAACTCCGCGCGGTACTCCTGTCCGCCGATGAAGCGGTCGAGGGTGAAGGCTCCGACCAGCGCCAGCAGGATGGTGAGGATGCTCAGGCTGCCGATGACGGTCTTGTTCATCTCGCGGAACGGCTTCATGTCTAGTTGCCCCCCACCGTGACGCCGTTGCCCTGGCAGCGGGCGGCCGTGTTGACCAGCTGCGGGGTGATGACCGTGCCGGTCGGGAGCGTGATGCTGCCGTCGACGCCGCACAGGTAGAAGTTGAACCACGAGCCGTAGGTGGCGGTCGCGATGATCTTGTCGAGCTTGCCGGGGAGGCGGCTGATCACGCCGTTGACCACCTGCTTGTTGTCGTCGAGGTTCTTCGCGAGGGTGCCGAGCTCGGTGATGTCGCTGCGCAGCGGGCCCCGGACGTCCTGCAGCAGCGACGCCGTGGCGCTCGTGAGGTCGTCGATGCCCTCGAGCGACTGCCCGATGGCCGTGCGGTCCTTCGCGAAGCCGGCCGACAGCCGGCGCAGCTGGGTGACCAGCTCGTTGAGCTGGGCGTCGCGCTGGTCGACGGTCTCCAGCACCGTGCCCAGGTTGTCGATCACGCGCCCGATGACGGCGTCACGGTCGGCGAGCGTCGTGGTGAGGGAGGCCGTGCGCTGCATGAGGCTCTCGACCGTGCCGCCCTCGCCCTGCAGGGTCTGCACGATCTCGAAGGCGACCTGGTTGGTGGCCTGGGCGTCGAGCGCCTGGAACAGCGGCTTGAAGCCGTTGAACAGCACGGTCAGGTCGAGAGCGTTGCGGGTCTGCGACAGCGGGATGAGGGCGTCGGCCTTCAGCGGCTCGGGCGAGCCCGGGCCCTCGGTGATCGCCAGGTAGCGCTCGCCGACGATGTTGCGGTACCGCAGCCGCAGCACCGCGCTCTGCGGGATCTGCCGGCCCTCGTCGAGGTCGAAGCCGACGACGGCGGAGCTGCTGTCTCCCGCGAGCTCCACCGAGGAGATGCTGCCGACCTTCACGCCGGCGATGCGCACCTCGTTGCCGGGGAGCAGGCCCGTGACGTCGCTGAAGGCCGCCCGGTAGCCGGTGGTCCCGCCGAGCGAGAAGTTGCCGATGGTCGCCGCCAGCACGAACGTCAGCATGGACGTGACGACCATGAAGACGATGAGCTTGACGAGGGCGGCCGAGGTCTTCATGAGAGGCCCACCTTGGTCCCGCGGGCCATCGGCCCGAAGAGCAGTTCGACGAGGTCGGGGACCTCGCCCACGGACACGCCCAGGACGGGCGCGGCGACGGCGTCGAGCAGGGCGTTCTGGGAGGCACGGTCCGCGGCCAGGAAGCGGGCCGGGTCGTCGGCCACCGCGCTGCTGCGGGCGCCGGCCGTTCCGGAACGCGCGTCGTCGCGGTAGCCGTCACGGAACTCGGCATCGCCCATGGGCACCGGCGGGGAGGGCAGCTTCTCGCAGCTGGCGGGCCGGCTGTCCCGGTAGGCCGGCTCGTCGCCGGGCAGGTAGCCGTTGTTGTCGGTGGTCTGCTCGAGGGTGATGTGCAGTCCGGGCTGCAGGCCACCGAAGCTGCCGCTGATGATCGGCTCGGAGGCGCGCAGTCCGGCGAGCAGGCAGGGGAACTCCGGCGCGTAGCCCGCCAGCAGCTGCAGGCTCGGCCGACTGCTCTCGGCCAGCTGCACCAGACGCTGCTCGTTCTCGCTGAGGATGTCGTCGATCGTGCCGACCGAGCTCGTCGTGCGCTCGAGGAACGTCTGCAGCTGGCTGCGCTCGTCAACGAGGTTGCGGCCGATGGCCGAGAAGTTGTCGAGCACCGCCAGCAGGTCGGGGGCCGTCTCGTCGTAGTTCTCGGCCAGGGCGGCGAGCCCGCGGATGTTCTTCTGGATCCCGGGGACCTCGGGGTTGAGCTTGGTGAGGTAGGCGTCGAGCGCCTGCAGGTTCGCCCCGGTGCGCTCACCGCGCCCGCGCAGGGCCCCGGACACCGCGTTCAGGGTGGTCGACAGCTGCTCGGGCTTGAGCGTCTGCAGCAGCGGCAGCAGGTCGTCGAGCACGGCCTCGGTCTCCAGCGCCGTGGAGGAGCGGTCCTGACCAATGACGTCGCCCTCCTCGATGGCCCGCGCGGTGCCACCCTCGGGCTCGACGAGCGCGACGTACTTCTCCCCGAACAGGGTCTTGGGGAGCAGCTGGGCGCGGACGTCCTTGGGGATGAGCTTGACCTTGTCCGGCTCCAGGGCCAGCGAGATCGTCGCGCCGTCGCCGGTGGAGCTGACGCTGCGGACCGTGCCGACGATGAGGCCGCGCAGCTTGACGTCGGCCGGCGGGGACAGCTGATTGCCGATCCGGTCGGCCTGCAGCGACACCTCGACCACCGGCGTGAACGCCTTGTTGTAGAGCAGCACGGTGAGGCCGACCAGGCCGACGATCACGGCCAGGAAGGCGACGCCGGTGAGCCGCAGGCGCAGCGTGCTCATCCGGCGATCCGTACGGTCGTGGTGGCGCCCCAGATGGCCAGGCTGAGGAAGAAGTCGACGAGGTTCACCGCGACGATCGCCGTGCGGACCGCCCGGCCCACCGCCACCCCGACGCCGGCCGGGCCGCCGCTGGCGTAGTAGCCGTAGTAGCAGTGGATGAGGATGATGATGACCGCGAAGATCAGTACCTTGATGAAGCTGTAGAGCACGTCGATCGGCGGCAGGTACTGGTTGAAGTACTGGTCGTAGGTGCCGGTGGACTGCCCGTAGAAGCCGGTGGTGATGGTGCGGGCGGCGAAGTAGCTCGACAGCAGCCCGACGACGTAGAGCGGCGTGACGGCGATGAACCCGGCGATCATGCGGGTGGTGACCAGGAACGGCAGCGACGGCACGCCCATCACCTCGAGCGCGTCCACCTCCTCGGAGATGCGCATGGCGCCGAGCTGGGCGGTGAACCCGCAGCCGACCGTGGCCGACAGCGCGAGCGCGGTGATGAGGGGCGCGATCTCCCGGGTGTTGAAGTAGGCCGACAGGAACGCGGTGAAGTTCGCGGTGCCGAGCTGGTTGAGCGCGGCGTACCCCTGCAGCCCCACCTCGGTGCCGGTGAAGAAGGTCATGAAGGCGATGACGCCGACCGTGCCGCCGAGGACCGCGAGCGCCCCGCTGCCGAGGCTGACCTCGGCGAGCAGGCGCAGGATCTCGCGCTTGTAGCGGATCAGCGACCGCCCGGTCCAGCCGAGCGAGCGGGCGTAGAACGACAGCTGGGCGCCGAGGTCGTCCAGGGCGCTCAGGGGGACGGCGACGACCTTCTTCAGGACGCGCAGCGGCCGCTCGAGCGCCGGCGGGGTCGGGGAGCTGATGGCCATGCTCAGCCGCCCTTCTGCGGTACGACCTGGAAGTACACGGCCGTGATGATGAAGTTCACCAGGAACAACAGCATGAAGCCGATGACGACGGACTGGTTGACGGCGTCGCCCACACCCTTGGGCCCGCCCTTGGCGTTGAGGCCCTTGTAGGACGCGACCAGCCCGGCGATGGCGCCGAACATGACGCGCCTTGAGCTGCCCCACGTAGAGGTCGGGCAGCTGGGCCAGCGCCGTGAAGGACGCCAGATAGGCCCCGGGAGTTCCCCCTGCAGGATCGACGTTGAAGAAATACCCGCCGATGACGCCGACGACGGCGACCAGACCGTTGAGGAAGAACGCCACGAGCATGGTGGCCAGCACGCGCGGCACGACCAGCCGGGCGATCGGGCTGATGCCCAGCACCTCCATGGCGTCGATCTCGTCGCGGATCTTGCGGGCGCCGAGGTCGGCGCAGATGGCCGAACCGCCGGCGCCCGACGATGAGCAGCGCCGTGACGATCGGGCTCGCCTCGCGGACGACGCCGAGGACGGCGACGGCGCCGGTGAACGACTGGGCGCCGATCTGCTTGGTCAGGTTGCCGATCTGCAGCGCGAGGACGGCCCCGAACGGGATCGAGACGAGCGACGTCGGCAGGATCGTGACGCTCGCGATGAACCAGGCCTGCTGGATGAACTCCGCGAACTGGAAGGGCCGCTTGAACAGGCCGCGCAGGACGTCGAGGACGAAGGCGAAGAAGTCCCCCGACGCGCCGGACCGGCGCGAGGACCGAGACCGCCATCAGCGGTCGTCCGCGCTGTCGCCGACCGCGCCCGCGCGGACCCGGCGCTGGGCCGGGCGGCGGCGGGGAGGCGAGGGCACGACGCGGACGCCGGACGCCTCCTGCACGGGGAGCACGGAGGTGTCGTCGTCGTGGTCGTCGGGCGCGGTCGTCGAGCCCGAGGTCCTGGCCCTCGAAGCAGCCGGGGGGCGGGGTCGACGGCGTTCTCGCGAAGCCACTGGCCGGGCAAGCCGGGCGCTGTCCCGCACGGAGCCGTCGCTCGGGGGCAGCTGGGTGGGGATGGGCGGCAGCGCCCCGAGCTCGATGCCCGCCTCGCCGGCGAGCTCCCCGGCGTCCTTCTCCTCGGCCATGCCGATCGGCCCCTCGCGCTGCGCGTTGAGGAACTGCCGGACGACGGGCTCGTTGCTGCTGAGCAGCATCTCGCGCGGGCCGAACATGGCCAGATGCCGGCGGTAGAGCAGGCCGATGTTGTCCGGCACCGTCCGGGCCGTGTTGATGTCGTGGGTGACGATGAGGAACGTCGCCTTGATCTGGGCGTTGAGGTCGACGATGAGCTGGTTGAGGTAGGCGGTACGCACCGGGTCCAGCCCCGAGTCGGGCTCGTCGAACAGCAGGACCTCGGGGTCGAGCACCAGCGCCCTGGCCAGGCCGGCGCGCTTGCGCATGCCTCCGGAGATCTCGCCGGGGAGCTTCTTCTCCGTGCCCTGCAGCCCGGTGATCTCCAGCTTCTCCATGACGATCTTCTTGATGTCGCTCTCGGACTTCTTGGTGTGCTCGCGCAGCGGGAACGCGATGTTGTCATAGAGGTTCTGCGAGCCGAAGAGGGCGCCGTCCTGGAAGAGCACCCCGAACAGCTTGCGGACCTCGTAGAGCTCCTTCTCGCGGATCTTCGTGATGTCCTTGCCGTCGATGACGATCGAGCCGTTCTCCGGCTTGAGCAGACCGATCAGCGTCTTGAGGAAGACCGACTTGCCGGTGCCGGAGGGGCCCAGCAGCACGCTGATCTCTCCCGCCGGCAGGGTCAGGGACACGTCCTCCCAGATCGTCTGCTTGCCGAAGCGCTTGGTCAGGTGCTCGACCTTGATCTCGACGCCCACTGCGGTGGTCCTTCACGCTCGTCGCGGTGCCGTCGGCGGGGCCGGGGCCGGGATGGTGCTGCGGCGGATCGCCGTACGGACGTCTGTGACTGCGCTCACAGGACTGTGCGAAGGATACGTCGCAGCAGGCCCCCGTGTCGTACCGGCCGGTAACCGGCGCTGTGGTCCGCGCCACAGCGCAGGCCCGGGCACCGTGCCCGCACGCCGAAGGGCGGCCCCTCCGAGGAGGAACCGCCCTTCAGGACGCGCTGTGGTGCAGGACTACTTGACGGTGACCGTGGCGCCGGCCGCCTCGAGGGCGTCCTTCGCCTTCTCGGCAGCGTCCTTGGCAGCCTTCTCCAGGACGGGCTTGGGCGCGCCGTCGACCAGGTCCTTGGCCTCCTTCAGGCCGAGGCCGGTGATGGTGCGCACCTCCTTGATGACCTGGATCTTCTTGTCACCGGCGGCCTCGAGGATGACGTCGAACTCGTCCTTCTCCTCGACGGCCTCGGCGGCGGCGCCGCCACCGGCACCGGCCGGCGCCGCAGCGGCGACGGGGGCGGCGGCGGTGACGCCGAAGGTGTCCTCGAACTGCTTCACGAACTCCGAGAGCTCGATCAGCGTCATCTCCTTGAACTGCTCGAGCAGCTCGTCGGTGCTGAGCTTCGCCATGGTGGCGTCTCCTCGTTGCTAGGTGCCGGTCTCCGGCGGTGCGGGTGGGGCGGCTCCAGGTGGAGTGCCCCGGGGTGGGGTTCGTGCGTCGGCCGGAGCCGGGTCAGGCGGTGGTGCTGTCCGTGTCGCCCTCGGCGGCCGCGGCGGTTTCCTCGGACGCCGGAGCGTCGGCGGAAGTCTCGTCGGCGGCTGCCTCGGCGGGGGTCTCGTCGGCAGCTGCCTCGGCGGGGGTCTCGTCGGCGGCGGGGGCCGCGGGCGTACCGGCCCCACCGATCACCGAGGGGTCCTCCTCGGCCTTGGTCTGCAGGGCCCCGGCGACGCGGGCCATCTGCGCCAGCGGCGCGTTGAGCAGGTAGACCGCCTTGCTGAGCGTGGCGAGCATCGCCCCGGCCAGCTTGGCGAGCAGGACGTCGCGGCTCTCGAGGTCGGCGAGCTTCTTGACCTCGTCGGCGGTGAGCGCCTTGCCGTCCATGACGCCGCCCTTGACGACGAGCGCCGGGTTGGCCTTGGCGAAGTCGCGCAGGCTCTTCGCGGCCTCGACCGGGTCGCCCTTGACGAAGGCGACGGCGGTCGGGCCGATGAGCAGCTCGTCCAGGCCGGTGAGGCCGGCAGCCTGCGCCGCCAGCGTCGTGAGGGTGTTCTTGGTGACGTTGTAGGACGTGTCCGCCCCGAGGGCGACGCGCAGCGCCGTGATCTGCTTGACGCTGAGTCCGCGGTACTCGGTGAGCACCGCCGCCGCACTGCTGCGGAAGTTCTCGGCGAGCTCGGCCACGACCTCGGCCTTGTCCGGGCGGACGGTGGCCCGCTTGTGCTCGGTCACCGTGCTGTCGACAGCCATGGCACCTCCTTCTGAAAGAAACGAATGCTGACGTGGTGGCAGGCCCTGGCCCGCCGTCGCAGCGGGTCTGCCGGGTCGCGGCGCCCGGAACGCGAGGACGCCCCGGCGCAGAGGCGCACGGGGCGTCAGAGGTCTCCGCCCACGAGGGGCGGGGGTCTGTCCGTGTCACCTGCGCGGGTCGCCCGCACGAGGCGGGGCCTTCGACCGGCCTCTGCACCCGCGAGGGTGAAGGGGACGGCAACCGGCGGTCTTGGGCTTCCGGGCCAGGCTAGCAGCCCCGGTCACGGGGACCGGGGCGGCTGGCCTGGGGTCGTGCTGCGGTGCGGGGTGGGGCTAGGCGGACGGGGCCGAGGCCGCGTCCTCCTCCATGAGGTTGCGCGTCTTGGTCGGGTCGGCCAGCACGCCCGGGCCCATGGTGGTCGAGAAGACGATCTTCTTGAGGTACTTGCCCTTGGAGCTCGCCGGCTTGGCCCGGCTGACCTCGTCGAGCGCCGCGGCGTAGTTCTCCACCAGCTTGGCCTCGTCGAAGGAGGCCTTGCCGATCACCAGGTGCAGGTTGGACTGCTTGTCGACGCGGAAGTTGACCTTTCCGCCCTTGATCTCGTTGACGGCCTTGGTGACGTCGTTGGTCACGGTGCCGGTCTTCGGGTTGGGCATGAGGCCACGCGGTCCGAGGACGCGGGCGATCTTGCCGACCTTGCCCATCTGGTCGGGCGTCGCCACGGCGGCGTCGAAGTCCAGGAAGCCCTTGGCGACGCGGTCGATCAGCTCGTCGCCGCCCACCTCGTCGGCACCGGCAGCGAGGGCCTCGGCGGCCTTCTCACCGACGGCGAAGACGATGACGCGGGCCGTCTTGCCCGTGCCGTGCGGCAGGTTGACGGTGCCGCGGACCATCTGGTCGGCCTTGCGGGGGTCGACACCGAGCACCATGGCGACCTCGACGGTCGCGTCGTACTTCGTGGTCGAGGTCTGCTTGGCGAGGCGGACGGCCTCGAGCGGCGAGTAGACCTTGTCCTGGACGATCTTCTCCGCGGCGGCGCGGTAGGCCTTGCTGCGCTTCATGCGCTCATCTTCTCTCTGGACTCATGTGGTGCCGACGGGCCCGGGCGGTCCGGGTCCTCCCACGACGTGCTCCCGCCCGTGCGGGCGGGTCGTGCCGGGAGTGCGGTCGTGCAGGGAGTGCGGTCGTGCAGGTGCGGGACGTCAGTCGGTGACGGTGATGCCCATGGAGCGGGCGGTACCGGCGATGATCTTCGCGGCCTGGTCGAGGTCGTTGGCGTTGAGGTCGGCCATCTTGGTGGTGGCGATCTCGCGGACCTGGGCCGAGCTGATCGTCGCGACCTTGGTGGTGTGCGGCGTCGGCGAGCCCTTGTCGACCCCGGCGGCCTTGAGGATCATGCGCGCGGCCGGCGGCGTCTTGGTGATGAAGGTGAAGGACCGGTCCTCGTACACCGAGATCTCGACGGGGACGATGTCGCCGCGCTGGGACTCGGTGGCCGCGTTGTAGGCCTTGCAGAACTCCATGATGTTGACGCCGTGCTGACCGAGGGCCGGGCCCACGGGCGGTGCGGGGGTGGCGACGCCGGCCTTGATCTGGAGCTTGATGACGCCGGCGAGCTTCTTCTTGGGAGGCATGTCTTGTCTTTTCCTTGGTGGGAGTGTGCGCCGGAGCTAGAGCTTGGCGACCTGGTTGAACGACAGCTCGACCGGCGTCTCGCGGCCGAAGATCGACACCAGGACCTTGAGCTTCTGGCTGTCGAGGTTGATCTCGTTGATCGTCGCCGGGAGGGTCGCGAACGGCCCGTCGGTGACGGTGATGGACTCGCCGACCTCGAAGTCGACCGCCTTCTGGGCGACGACGACCTTCTGCTTCGGCGGCGCGATCATCCGCACGACCTCGTCGACGGTCAACGGGGTGGGCTTGGACGTCTGGCCGACGAAGCCCGTGACGCCCGGGGTGTTGCGCACCGCCGACCACGACTCGTCGGTGAGGTCCATGCGGACGAACAGGTATCCGGGGAGCTTCTTGCGCACGACCTGCTGGCGCTTGCCGCCCTTGATCTCGGTGACCTCTTCCTGAGGGACCTCGATCGCGTAGATGTAGTCCTCCATGTTGAGGGACTGGATCCGTGACTCGAGGTTGGTCTTCACCTTGTTCTCGTAGCCCGCGTAGGAGTGCACGACGTACCAGTCGCCGGTCTGACCGGCGAGCTCACGCCGCAGCACCTCGGCCGGGTCGGACTCGTCGAAGGCGTCCTCGGCCGGCTCGGCCGTGGCGTCGTCGGGCAGCCCGACGCCGTCGGGGGCGGCATCGGCGAGGTAGCCGCTCGGGGCGTCCTCGACGCCGCCGGCACCGAGCTCGGTGAGGTCGGCGGCGGCCGTGCCCGCCGCGGTGGAGGTGGCGAGGGCGTCGGACGCGCCGTCGACGGCCTCGCCCTGCTCGGAGCTGGCAGCCGGCGTCCCGGCCTGGTCGGCCTGGTCGGACGGCGCCGCGAAGGGGCTGCCGAAGGGGCTCTGCTCGGTCACGCGGACGTCCTTCTGAAGTGGGTGGGGCGGAGCGGTCGGGTGGGGTGGACCGCTAGTTGCTGCGGCCGAAGACCGCGAGGACGGCCTGGCTGAAGGCGAAGTCGAAGACGCTGACGATCGCGACCATCACCACCACGAACACGACCACGACGGTCGTGTAGGTCACGAGCTCCTTGCGGGTCGGCCAGATCACCTTGCGCAGCTCGGCGACGACCTGCCGGTAGAAGGTGCCGATGCTGCGGATCCGGGTGACCGGTCCGCGGCGGGTGCGCTTCGGGGCGAGCGTGGCCGTGCCCAAGGAGCCCGCGGGGACGGCGTCGGCGGCCTCGAGGTCGTGGTCGACGTCGGGCTCGTCGCCCGGGCCGCCCACGGCGGTCCCCGTGCTGTCGCTCACTGCCTGCCTCGTCTCGTGGAGAAAGTGGTGCCGGATCGTGCCGTGGTGCCCGGGCCGCGGTGGCCCCGGTCGGACCGGGGGGGATCCTCGGTCCGTACGTGCAGGGGTGACAGGAGTCGAACCTGCGACATCCGGTTTTGGAGACCGGCGCTCTGGCCAACTGAGCTACACCCCTCCGAGGGCCGGGCCAGACCCTGCCCGGGTCACCTCACTCCGCGGGGAGCAGGGCGCGCCTGAGCAGGGGCACGAGGCCCCCGGATTCCCGAGTGTACGGCGTCAGGCGACGGGAGGGGGGCGAGCGGGCGGCGGACCGCGCCACGGGCTCGGCGGACCCCGTCCGGCCGGGCCGGTGCACCGCACAGGACCGGTGCTGGGACGATGGTGTCATGACTGCCGGCCAGAACTCCCCCGCCCCGTCCTCCCGCCGTCGCGTGTCCGCCCGGATCGGCAACATCGCCGAGTCGGCCACGCTGGCGGTCGACGCCAAGGCCAAGGCCAAGAAGGCGGCCGGCGAGGACGTGGTCGGGTTCGGCGCCGGCGAGCCCGACTTCCCGACGCCGGCCAAGGTGGTCGCCGCCGCGGAGGCGGCCTGCAGCCAGCCGAAGTACCACCGGTACACCCCGGCGCCGGGGCTGCCGGAGCTGCGGGAGGCGATCGCGGCGAAGACCCTGCGCGACAGCGGCTACGCCGTGACCGCGTCACAGGTGCTCGTGACCAACGGCGGCAAGCAGGCCGTCTACGAGGCGTTCGCCACGCTGCTCGACCCGGGCGACGAGGTGCTGCTGCCCGCGCCGTACTGGACCACCTACCCCGAGGCGATCAAGCTCGCCGGCGGCGTGCCGGTGGAGGTCCACACCGACGAGGGGGCGGGCTACCTGCCCACCGTCGCGCAGCTCGAGGCCGCCCGCACCGAGCGCACGAAGGTGCTCCTGTGGTGCTCCCCGAGCAACCCGACCGGGGCCGTCGCGCCGCGCGCCCTCGTGGAGGCCGTGGGCCGCTGGGCCGTCGAGCACGGCGTCTGGGTCGTCGCGGACGAGATCTACGAGCACCTCGTCTACGGCGGGGCCGAGCACGTGTCCATGCCGGTGGCCGTCCCGGAGCTGGCCGACACCTGCGTCGTCGTGAACGGGGTGGCCAAGACCTATGCCATGACCGGCTGGCGGGTGGGCTGGCTGATCGGCCCGGCCGACGTCGTCAAGGGTGCCGCCAACCTGCAGTCGCATGCGACCAGCAACGTGAGCAACGTCGCGCAGGTCGCCGCCCTGGAGGCCGTCAGCGGTGACCTCGACGCCGTCGCCACCATGCGCGAGGCGTTCGACCGGCGTCGGCAGACCATGGTGGCGATGCTCAACGGGATCGACGGCGTGACCTGCCCGGTGCCCGAGGGCGCGTTCTACGTCTACCCGTCGGTGAAGGGCGTGCTGGGCCGGCAGATCCGCGGCCGGCGCCCGCAGACCAGCGCCGAGCTGGCCGAGCTGCTGCTGGACGAGGTCGGCGTGGCGGTGGTGCCGGGCGAGGCGTTCGGCACGCCGGGCTACTTCCGGCTGTCCTACGCCCTTGGCGACGACGACCTGGTCAAGGGCGTCACACGGATCCAGGAGCTCCTGGGCGAGGCCCAGGACTAGGGCGCCAGGAAACGGGCGCCAGGACTAGACCGCCGCGCGGGCGCGCACCGGCGACGACGGCCGCCGCGGGGCCGGCACGTGCCCGAGAGCGGCCTCGATCACCGGGCGGGCCGCGGCGTAGCCGGCGTCCATGAGGCGCTCGGTCTGGGTGAAGTCGCGCATCTCGAACCGTCCCTGGACCAGGCGCGGCAGCCGCACCACGGCCTGCCCGGGGCGCTGCGCGCTCTGCGGCCGGTCCAGGTGGCTCCGGGAGATCGCGAACGACAGCAGCAGCACGTCCAGGGCGGTCATCCGGGCGTCGCGGCGCCCGATCGAGCCGCCGCTGACGTCGATCACCCAGGTGCGTACCGCACCGAGCTCCAGGGCCCGCTCCACCGGCACCGGGTTGGTGACGCCGCCGTCGACGTGCAGGCTCCCGCCCAGGGGAACCGGGGGGAAGACGGCGGGTAGGCAGGCGCTGGCCGTGAGCACCGGAACCGGGTCACCCGTGCTCCACCAGCAGGGCCGTCCGTCCATGAGGTCGGTGGTGACGACGTGGCACGGCACGGCGGTCTCGGCGAGGTCGGTCAGCGGGACCCACTGCCGCACGAGGTCGCGGAGCGCGTCGGGCTCGTAGAGGTGGTCGTCGCGGCGCACCAGGTGGGTCGCCATGAGGCGGCGGTTGCCGCCGAAGACGTGCCGACGCTCCAGCCGCCCCCAGACCTGCGCCAGCTGCTCGACCCGCGCCGCGGACGGGTCGATGGCGAGGAACGCGGCGTTCAGCGCGCCCACCGAGCACCCGACGAACAGGTCGGGCACCACACCGGCCTCGAACAGCGCCCGCAGCGCCCCCACCTGGGCGGCTCCGAGCGAGCCACCCCCGGACAGCACGACGGCCTCGCGCGGGCGGCCGTCGGCCTTCGCGCGGGACAAGCGGCGCAGCGTCTGCAGCATGAGGTCTCCCAGGGTCAGTGCTGCCCTGTCGGCAGCAGCGCCCGGGCCTTGAGCAGGTCAGCCCCTGAGCCGCAGGTCCTCACGGGTGCGGAAGCGCTGCAGGAACCGGTCGTAGGTCTTCTTCGACTCCTTGTCGCGGTAGGCGGGTTCGGTGTCGTGGTAGCCCCGGTGCCGGTCCTGGCGGACGGGGACGTCGACCGCCACCAGCCGGCCGGCCCCGGCCTCGCGCACCAGGAAGCTCCACTCCATGTCGGCGTTGCGGTAGAAGCGCGCCTTCGGCGGGAGCGGGACGGCGAGGGCGACCGCGCGCCGGATCGCCAGCAGGTACCCCAGCAGCGCCTCGACCTCCCCCGCGGGGGCGTCGCTGAAGCTGGTCCAGCCGTCGTCGACGTTGACGCCGCGCCAGCCGGCCGCCGCCACCGTGTCGTCCTCCAGGGCCTCCAGCAGGGGGCTCAGGCCGTCGCCCTCCAGCACGGTGCTCAGGTCCATCTGCACGTGGATGCGGGCGACGTCGGCCCGCACCAGGGCCTGCCGCGCCTGCGACCAGCCGGCGGCGCGCTCGACGTGGAGCTCCTCCACCCGGCCCGGGTGCTCCTGCGCCAGGGCGTGGACGGCGTCACCGGCGTCGCTGGCGTTGTCGAGCAGCACGACGACGACGTCGTCCGGCGCGTGCGCGAGCAGGGCCTGCACGCAGGTGCGCAGGTCGTCGGCCCAGCCGTCGACGAGCAGCGCCACGGTGCAGCGCCGGGCGTCGGGCTCGGCGCTGCGGTCGGGCAGGGCGTCGACCGAGGGCAGGACGGCGTAGGGCGGGGCGGGCGTGGCGACGGCGCCGTCGGCGGTGTCGCGCACGACCCAGCCCAGGGCCAGAGCCTCGTCGCGGAGGCGGTCGCTGGCGGCGAAGTCCTTGTCGGCACGGGCCTGCGCCCGGCGGGCGAGCAGGTCGGCGACCTCGGGAGGGGGGGTGGTCACGGCGGGGACGCTACGGGACGTCGCCCGCCCGCCCCTGTCCGAGCCGGACGACGGCGCTCGCCCGCGCCAGCACCTTCTGCTCCCCCGACGACGCCGTGAGCGACACCCGCACCCGGTCGCCCTCGAGCAGCTCCTCGACGACGCCGCTGACCTCCAGGGTCGCGCCGGCGTCGTCGTCGGGGACGACCACCGGGCGGCTGAAGCGCACGCCGTAGGACTCGACCCGGCCGGGGTCGCCCACCCAGTCGGTGACGACCCGCACGGCCTCGGCCATCGTGAGCATGCCGTGCGCGATGACGTCGGGCAGTCCCACCGCCCGGGCGATCCGCTCGTTCCAGTGGATGACGTTGCTGTCCCCGCTGGCCCCGGCGTACAGGACGAGGCTGTGCCGGGTCAGGGGGAAGACCTGCGCAGGCAGCACGGTCCCGACCTCGACGCCGGCGGGGACGGTCATGCGGTCGCCTGCTCGCGGGGGGCCGCGGTACCCGGCTGACCAGGGTCGTGGTCATGGTCGCCACCGGGCCACCGGCCTGGTCGGTGACCTCGGTGACCAGGGTCATCGCCTCGTTGCGTCCGAGGTCACGGATCTCGCTGATGCGGACCACGCTGGAGAGCACGTCACCGACGTGCACCGGTCGGTGCAGCGCGAAGTGCTGGTCGCCGTGGACGACCATGGCGTAGTCCAGGCCCAGCCCGGGATCGGCGACCGGACCCTCCCCGCCGAACCGGTTGGTCAGGACGGTGAGGAACGTGGGGGGCGCCACGACGTCGGGGTGGCCTGCCGCCCGGGCCGCGGTGGGGTCGCGGTACAGCGGGTTCGGGTCACCGACGGCGTCGGCGAAGGCGCGGACGTGCTCGCGCCCGACCTCGTACGGCGTCGACGCGGGATACTCCCGTCCCACGTAGGTCCGGTCGATGGGCATCGGCGCCTCCTGGCGGTCGGGGTCGACGCGGACGGTAGACCCCGGCCCCGGAACGCACGAGGCCCGCCCCCGGGTGCGGGGACGGGCCTGGAGCGACCAGCGGAGCGGCTAGCGCGTCTCGCGGTGCGGGGTGTGCGTACGGCAGTTGGGGCAGAACTTCTTGAGGTCGAGCCGGTCGGGGTCGTTGCGCCGGTTCTTCTTCGTGATGTAGTTGCGGTGCTTGCACTCCTGGCAGGCCATGGTGATCTTCGGGCGGACGTCAGTGGCGGCCATCGGTGCTTCTCCAGAGTCGGGGTGCGGCTAGCGATCGGGTTCAGCCAGCAGGGCGAGACTACCCGAGGTGCAGGACACCCCCGGGGTGAGCGGGTGGAGCGCGGTACGAGCGTGTAGCGATGACCGGACTTGAACCGGTGACACAGCGATTATGAGTCGCTTGCTCTACCGACTGAGCTACACCGCCTGGGTCGTGCAGGTCCTGCGAAACGCCCCGTGCGAGCACGGAGCGGTGGAGCCCCCTTACGGAATCGAACCGTAGACCTTCTCCTTACCATGGAGACGCTCTGCCGACTGAGCTAAGGGGGCGGCGAAGCGAGCAAGACAGTACACGTTCCGCCGGGGGGCCGACGCCCGGGCGCCCAGGGCCCGGGCGTCGGTCCGGTCAGCCCGCCGTCAGGTACCCGAGCACGTCGACCACCACCGCCGCCGAGCCCTGCGAGACGCTCAGCGAGACGCTCCCGTCGGCGCCCAGGGTCGCGACCGCCAGGTTGCTGACGGTCTGGCCCGGGCCCAGGTTGAGGGTCGAGGTCCGCTGCACCGGGGCGTTCCCGGTCGGGTAGACCTGCAGGTCCATCGGCCGCGTGGCGCCGAGGGCCGTGACGCTCAGGACCGCCGCGGTCGCCCCCGCGGGGGGCACCCCGCCGGCGCCGGCCAGGCGCAGGACCCGGTCGTTGCCGGCCTGCACCGGGGTGCGGTTGGTGCGCGTGTCGAGCACCCGCTGCGGGGCCAGCGGCACCAGACGGCCTCCGGTGGTGTCCGCGTAGTAGCCGAGCACGTCCAGGACCACCTGGGCCGAGCCCTGGCTGAGGTTGAGCGAGACGCTGCCGTCGCTGCCGAGCGTCGCGACGACGGCGTTCGCGACCGTCTGGCCCTTCACGACGTTGAGGTTGCTCGTGCGCGAGGGGGGACGCTGCCCGGTCGGGAACAGCTGCAGGTCGGCCGAGGCGCTCGCCCCGGTGACCGTGGCGTTGAGCACGACCGCCTTCGCCCCGGCCGGGACGCCCGAGCGCCCGGCGAGCGGCACCACGCGGTCGACCTGTCCCCGCAGGGGGGTCGAGGTGGTGCGGGTGTCGAGCGCACGGTCCGGGCGAAGGGCGGTGTAGCGCAGGCCGCCGTCGTTGGTGGTGCCGTACCAGCCGGCGACGTCGACGACGAGATCGGCCGAGCCGGAGTTGACCGACAGGCCCACCCGTCCGCCGTCGCCGACCCCCACCGTGACCAGCACCGGCACGGTCTGGCTGCGGCGGTAGGCCAGGACGGCCGTTCGCGGTGACGGCTTGCTGCCCGCCGGGAAGACCGACAGGTCACCGGCGCTGCTACCGCGGACGGAGACCACGTTCAGCACGACGGCGGAGACGCCCGTGCTGGGGACCCCGCCCGCACCGGTGACCGTCAGCAGGCGGTCGACGCCGCCGACGACCGGCTTGGCCTCGGTGCGGGTGTCGAGCAGCCGCGCCGGGACGAGCGGGTGGTAGAGCCCGGACGTGGGGTTGCCGGGCACGGGCGGGACCCCGCCGGCGCTCGGGGACGACGAGGGGCTGGGTGAACGCGAGGCGCTGGGGCTCGGGCTGGCGCTGCTGCCGGGCGCGGGGGACCCGCCCGAACCGGCCGAGGCCGACGCCGACGCCGACGGGGACGCCGCGACGGTCGCGTCCGGCAGGAGGAAGTCCATCGCGGGGCTGTTGTCGAGCGGGTACAGGTAGCTCTGCGACTGCTCGGGCGTGGCGCTGCCGACGGTGTAGGCCGCGGCGTCGTAGAAGCGGGTGCCGACCACGGCCTGGTCGACGACGGGTCGCTGACCCGGCCCGGTGGACCCCTTCAGACCACGCAGCAGGGCGCGCGGGACGTTGAGGGTGATCGTGCCCGCCGTCCGGTCGACGCTGCCCACGATCGAGGTGCCGCCCGGGTACACCTGGCACTCGTCGCTCGCGGCGGCAAGGCAGTTGCCGACGGTGTAGTCGTTGTAGCCGAAGGTGAACCCGCGGGCGGCGTCGTACCGGGCGCTGGCCGCGGAGGCCTGGAAGCCGTTGGTGAAGCGCCACAGCCACAGCAGCTGGCTGCTCTGGGTGTCGGTCATGGCCTGGGTGAGGGCGTCGTCCGACAGGTCGGCCATCTTCATCGTCACCGAGAAGCCCCCGCCGGGGACGACGGCGCCGGTGGCGTCGCGCTGCGGCCCGACCGCGGCGGACAGGACGTCGGCCGCGGGCTCGTTGGCCGGGGGCGTGGTGTTGGTGGTGCCGGGCGGGACCAGCGCGGAGTAGGCCGACAGGGCGTCTCCGGCCGGGTCGACCGAGCTCTGGCGCAGCGCCGGGCGGGCCGGCGTGGCCGGGAAGTCGAACGACGGTCCGCCGTTGCTCGGGCCGGCGTTCTGGGTGAGCACGGCCGGCGTGGCGACCAGGCCGGCGCCCTCCCCCGGCTTCTTCGCGCCCTGGTCGTAGACGATCGACAGCTTGCCGGTCTTGGGGCTGTAGTCCAGGGCGAAGAAGTCGCCGAGGGAGCGGTCGCCCTCGGGCATGTCCAGGCTGCAGCCCAGGCCGTTCAGGCAGATCGAGTCGTAGTGGAACGGGTGCGTGGTCGCCTTGACCTGGCCGAAGCTGGGTCCGGCGGACGACAGCGCGTCCAGGGACTGCGAGACGTAGACGTCCCAGGTGGCCTTGAAGGTGCCGACGTTGGGGTCACCCGGCGTCTCGGTGCCGTAGTAGGCGATGGCGACGCGGCCCGGGGCGCCCCCGGCGACGAGCCACGGGAACACGGTCGTCTTGACGTTGCCGCGGTTGACCCGCACCGGGGTCGAGAAGCCGGGGTTCTTGGTCGGCTGGGCGCCGGGCGCCACCGGGTTCGTCTCCTCGACCGGGGTGTCGCAGCCGGAGATCTTGTCGTGCGGCAGCACGGTGAGGAACGTCTGGTAGGTGACGTCGTCGGTGTAGCTCAGGTAGATGTTGCCGGCGGTGTCGTTGTCGGCCGTCATGAAGCCGGCGCTCGGGGAGCCCTTCTCCGAACGGCCCGCCGTGCAGGTGGTCCAGGTGGTGCCGCCGTCGGGGCTGATCGACAGGTTGACGTCGTTGGCGCTGTTGTTCCAGGGGAAGTAGACGAGCGGCTGCGTCGCCCCCGGCGTCGGGTTCAGCTCCTTCTCCAGGATGCGCATCGGCCCGGGGAACAGCGGGTTCGGGGCGGCCACGCGCCCGTTGACGCCGTAGGTCACGCCGCCGTCGTCGGAGCGCTGCACCACGACGTTGCGGGGCATCTGCTGGTTGTAGGACAGCAGCACGGTGTCGGGGTCGGTGAAGACCTGCCACTGCCGGTCGGTGAGGACGCCGGAGCCGGAGTCGGTGTTGCCCTGCGGTCCGCCGTTCTGCAGGGTGCGTCCGTTGTCGTCCGACGACGACGTCGTGAAGCCGGTCAGCGGGCCCAGCCCCGTGTAGCTGTAGGTGTAGTTGCCCTTCGCGTTCTTGTAGGCGCTGGTGGCCAGACCGCAGTCGCCGCCGCCGCCGGTGCCCTGCTGTCCGCGGGGCGGCGTGCCCAGCAGGTGGAACTGGTCGCCGCCATCGGTGCTCACCTGCGCGTAGTCGCTGGCGTTGCTGAAGCCCGTGGGGCCGCAGGTGTAGATGAGCCCGTTCCGGTCGATCTCCATGTTCGGCTCGGACTCGTCGCGCTGGATGTCGGCGGCGAGCGTCGCCCCGAAGCCCAGGCCCCTGTCGTCGACCAGGGGGAGCGTCGGCGACGTCGGTGTCCCGCCGCCGACGCGCGAGGCCGAGGCCAGGGTGACGGTGCCGGTGTAGGGCTGGTTCTGCGCGTTCGTGTACCCGCAGACGGTCATCGTGTAGCGGCCCGCGACCGGGTCCTGGGCGGTGACGGTCTCGGTGGTGCCGCTGGTGTCGGAGTCGCCGACGACCTGGCCGTCCGGGCCGGTGACGGTCAGGACCTCGTCGCTGCTCTGGGCCTGGCCCACGGGCGTCCAGGTGACCGCGAACGTGGCCGTCGTGGTCACCGTCGTGTAGCTGTTGGCCGGGACGACGACGTCGACGGTGTTGGCCGAGGACGGCGTGCCGTCCAGGTCGGCGCAGCTGCTGGTGGGGTTCGCGCTGGGCGGGACGGTGCCGTCGAAGGTGGCCGACGCCGTGCCTCCGGCCGTCTGCGGAACCGTGAGCGACGACGGCGTGGTGGCCAGCGCGGGAACGGCCAGCAGCGCGGCGCCGAGGCCGGTGAGGGCCAGCAGGGCGCGGGAACGGGGGCGAAGGCGTGCCACAGAGACCTCGAGGGGGGTGCGTCGGTGCGCGGGCGTGTCCCGTGCTCCGAGGCTAGACCCGGTCCGGCACCACGGCAGCCGGACGACGGACCTGCCGACACGGCGACGGCCCCCGACCTGAGGTCGGGGGCCGTCGTCGTACCTGGTGGCGGGTGAAGGGTTCGAACCTTCGTAGGCTGAGCCGGCAGATTTACAGTCTGCTCCCTTTGACCACTCGGGCAACCCGCCCAGGTGCGCACTCCGCGAGGAGTGCGCGCGAGACGATAGCAAGGAGCGCCCGTGGCCGACCCCTCGTTCGACATCGTGAGCAAGGTCGACCGCCAGGAGGTCGACAACGCGCTCAACCAGGCGGCCAAGGAGGCCGCCACGCGGTACGACTTCAAGGGCACCGGCGCCGAGATCGCCTGGTCCGGGGAGTCGATCGTCATCAAGGCAGGCGCCGAGGAGCGGTGCGCCGCTCTGCTCGACGTCTTCAAGGAGAAGCTCATCAAGCGGCAGATCTCCCTGAAGACCCTCGACGCCGGGGAGCCGCAGCAGTCGGGCAAGGAGTACCGGCTGACCGCGACCGTCAAGGAGGGGATCAGCCAGGACGACGCCAAGAAGGTCGCGAAGGTGATCCGGGACGAGGGACCGAAGGGGGTCCAGCCGCAGATCCAGGGCGACCAGCTGCGCGTGTCGGCCAAGAAGAAGGACGACCTGCAGACCGTCATCAGCCTGCTCAAGGGCCACGACTTCGAGTTCGCCCTGCAGTTCACGAACTACCGCTAGGGAAGCTCCTCCGGTGCCGGTCCGGCCGCCTCGTCCAGGGGCGGCGGGGCCGGCACGGTCCACATCCAGGCCCTCAGCCGGTCGCGCTCGTGCACCAGGTCGGCCGCGTCGGCCTCGCTGTAGGCGAAGGCGGGCGCCCAGAACAGGGCGTCGAACGGGCAGACCTCGACGCAGATGCCGCAGTACATGCACAGCGCGAAGTCGATGGCGAACCGGTCCAGCACGTTGCGCGACCGGGGCCGCCCCCCCTCGTGGGTGGGCGGCACCGCCTCCTTGTGCGACTCCAGGTGGATGCACCACACCGGGCACTCCCGGGCGCAGAGCATGCAGACCGTGCAGTTCTCCTCGAACAGCCCGATCACCCCGCGGGTGCGTGGCGCCAGTGCCGGCTCGACGTCGGGATAGCGCTCGGCGGCCGCTGCCCGCAGCACGGCCAGCCCGTCGTGCACGGTCACGACCGCTCCCCCGCCGGCCAGGTGCCCGGGGCCGGGACCCCGGGCGGGAGCACCTTGCGTCGTCCCACGGCCGCCTGCGCGCTGCTCTGCCCCGGCTCGGGGGCGCCCGGCCACGGCCGCACCACGCGGGCCGCCAGCACGAAGTCCTTGCGCAGCGGGGCACCGGAGAAGCCGTCGGGCAGCAGCAGCGGTCCCGGGTCGGGGTGCCCGGCGAACTGCACGCCGAACATCTCGGCGACCTGCCGCTCGTGCCACGCGGCGCCGGCGAAGACCCCCGCCAGCGTCGGGACGGAGGGCGCCTCCCGCGGACAGCGGGTGCGCAGCAGCACGGAGCCCCGATGGGCCGTCGACCACAGGTGCAGCACCACGTCGAAGCCCGCGTCCTGCTCGTCGACGGCCGTCAGCAGGTCGAACACGTCCCAGCCGGCGTCGCGGAGCCGGACCGCCGCGTCCTGCCACTCCCCCACCGCGACGTCGACCAGCGGACGCCCGGTGGCCTCTCCCCACGCGCCGTGCGGCAGCACGTCCTGCGGGCGCACGTCCGGCGTCACAGCAGGCTCCGTCGCAGGTCCGCCGGCGCGAGCGGCCCCACCGGCGCAGCCAGGGCAGGGTCGGTCGAGGGCGGGCGCCAGGCAGGGGTGGGCGGCGTCCCCAGCCGCTCCTGCAGCTGCAGCAGCCCGTGCAGGACCGCTTCCGGACGAGGCGGGCAGCCGGGGACGTAGACGTCGACCGGCACGATCTGGTCGACGCCCTTCACCACGGAGTAGGAGTCCCAGTACGGCCCGCCGCAGTTGGCGCACGAGCCCATCGACAGCACGTAGCGGGGCTCGGGCATGGCCTCGTACGCGGCCCGCACCGCCGGCGCGAGCTTGTCGGTCACGGTTCCGGCGACCACGAGGACGTCGGCCTCCCGCGGCGAGCCCACCAGGGGAACGGCCCCGAGCCGGCCCACCCCGGCGTCGGTGGCCGCGACCAGCTCGACCGCGCAGCAGGCCAGCCCGAGGTGGAGCACCGACAGCCGGTAGCGGCGCCCGGCGTCGAGGACGAGGCGCACGGGGTTTCCGGCGTCGGGCGGCACGGCCGGGCTCAGCCGGTCCGGGCCACCACGTGGCCGGCGAGCAGCAGCAGGGCCTCGCGGGCCGGACCCGCCGGCAGAGCCTGCGCGGTCTCCTGCGACTCCCGCACCACGGCGGCGAGCCGCTCCGCAGCCGCAGCCATGGCGGGGTGCGTCCGGAGCAGACCGAGCGCCTCGGCGTGCAGGGCGTCGTCCTCCAGCGGGCCGGACAGCAGTTCGCGCAGCCGGGCATGCTCGGGGGCGTCGTCGGCCAGCGCCAGCAGCACCGGAAGGGTGCGGACTCCCTCGCGCAGGTCGGTGCCGGGCGTCTTGCCGGACTGGCCGGTCTCGCTGGTGATGTCGAGCAGGTCGTCCGACAGCTGGAACGCCAGGCCGAACGCCTCACCGAACGCCGTGACCCGCTCGACGACGTCGTCCGGTGCGCCGGCCTGCATCGCGCCGAGCCGGGCCGAGGTGGCGATCAGCGCGCCGGTCTTGTCGGCCAGGACCTGCAGGTGGTGCTCCACCGGGTCCTCGCCGTCGGCCGGCCCGGCGGTCTCGCTGATCTGGCCCTCGACCAGCCGCGCGAAGGTGCGGGACTGGATCCGGACGGCTTCCGGTCCGAGCCCCGCCACGACGTCGGAGGCCCGGGCGAACAGGTAGTCGCCGGTGAGGATCGCCACGGTGTTGGTCCAGCGGGCGCTCGCGCTCGCCACCCCCCGCCGCACCGGGGCCTCGTCCATGACGTCGTCGTGGTAGAGCGAGGCGAGGTGGGTGAGCTCCACGACAACCGCAGCGTCGACGACCTCGGGCCGCGAGGCATCACCGAGGTGGGCCGCCAGCAGGGTCAGCAGCGGGCGCGATCGCTTCCCGCCGGCGTCGGCGAGATGCCGGCTGACCTCGGTGACGAGGCGGTTGCTGCTCCGGGCCGCCTCGCGCAGGCGCTCCTCGACCGCCTCCAGGCCCTGCTCGACCGCGGCCCTCAGCCCGGGGTCGGCCTGGGCGAGGGTGGACGCGCCGGAGAAGGCGCTCACGGGGACGACGTCATCGGACGCGGTCCTTACTGTCGTCCTCTTTCATCGGACGCGGTCCTTACTGTCGTCCTCTTTCATCGGACGAAGAGCGCAGCCCGGTCGGCCAGGTCCAGCACGGGCTGGGGCAGCACGCCGAGCACCACGGTGACGGCGAGCCCGAGCCCGAGCGCGGCCGCGGTGAAGGCGCTGGGCACCGCCACGGTGGGGCCGTCCGGTGCCGGCTCGGTGAAGAACATCAGCACGATGACCCGGGCGTAGAAGAACGCGGTGACGGCGCTCATGACGACGCCGACGACCACCAGCGCGGTCGCACCGCCTTCGGTCGCGGCCTTGAAGACGGCGAACTTGGCCATGAACCCGCTGGTCAGCGGGATGCCGGCCAGGGCCAGCAGCAGGTAGGCGAAGATGCCCGCGAGCAGCGGGCTGCGGCGGCCGAGACCGGCCCAGCTCGACAGGTGCGTGGCCTCGCCGTCGCCGTCGCGCACCAGGGTGACGAGCGCGAAGGTCGCCAGCGTCGTGAAGCCGTAGGCCAGCAGGTAGAACAGCGTGCCGGACAGCCCGTCGCGGTTGATGGCGATGACGCCGACCAGGATGAAGCCGGTGTGGGCGATGCTCGAGTAGGCGAGCATCCGCTTGACGTCGGTCTGCGTCACGGCGAGCACCGCGCCCGCGACCATCGTGAGGATGGCGATGCCCCACATGAGCGGCCGCCAGTCCCACTGCAGGCGGCCGAAGCCGACGTAGAACACCCGCAGCACGGCCCCGAACGCAGCCACCTTCGTGGCGGCCGCCATGAGCGCGGTCACGGCGGTGGGGGCGCCCTGGTAGACGTCCGGCGTCCAGGCCTGGAACGGCACGGCGCCCACCTTGAACAGCAGGCCGACGGCGAGCAGGGCCAGCCCCAGCAGCAGCAGGGTGTCGTTGCGCCCCGCCACGCCGGTCGCGTCGAAGATGTCACCCAGGTCGACGCTGCCCGCGTAGCCGTAGAGCAGCGCGACGCCGTAGAGGAAGAACGCGCTGGAGAAGGCCCCGAGCAGGAAGTACTTGACCGCCGCCTCCTGCGAGAGCAGGCGGCGTCGACGGGCCAGACCGCACATGAGGTACAGCGGCAGCGACAGGACCTCGAGAGCGATGAACATGAGGATCAGGTTGTTGGCGGCCGGGAACAGCAGCATGCCGCCCAGGGCGAACAGCGCCAGCGGGTAGACCTCGGTCTGCAGGGTCTGGGCCTGCAGCAGGCGCACGTCGTCACGGCTGCCGGGCAGGTTGGCCGCCTGGCTGACGATGGCGCTGCCGGTGCTGTCCAGGCTCCGTTCGGACAGCAGCAGCACCCCGGCCAGGCCGAGCAGGCACAACGTCCCCTGCAGGAACAGCGTCGGGCCGTCGACGGCGATGGCGCCCTCGGCCACCAGCTCGCCACGGCCGGCGAGCAAGATGACGGCAACCAGAGCTGCCAGGAGCCCGACGACGGCCAGCCCGATCTGGGCGGCCCGCCGCTGGGCGGCCGGGGCGAAGGCCTCGACGAGGACGCCGAGCACGGCGAAGCCGAGCACGATGAGCATCGGCGAGAGGGCGGCGTAGTCGAGCGACGGCGCCTGGATGTCGGTGGGCACGACCTGCTACCTGTTCTCTGCGTTGACGGCGGTCGGCGCCGGGTCCTGCGCGCCGACGTCCTGCATGGTCGCCTGGACGGCCGGTTCGACGACGGCGAGCAGCGGCTTCGGGTAGAAGCCGAGCACCAGCATCAGGGCGATGAGCGGCGCGACGGCCAGCACCTCGCGACCGGTCAGGTCAGGCATCCGCACGTGCCTGGGCGACAGCGTTCCCTGCATCGTGCGCTGGAACAGGATCAGCACGTACAGGGCGGCGAAGACGATGCCGACGGTCGCGAACACCGTGGCCACCGGGTAGCGCTGCCAGGAGCCCAGCAGCACGAGGAACTCGCTGACGAACGTCGACAGACCGGGCAGCGCAAGGCTGGACAGCCCGGCCACCAGCATGAGGCCGGCCAGGACCGGGGCGACCTTGGCGATGCCGCTGTAGTCGTCGATGTTGCGGCTCTTGCCGCGGGCGATGAGGAACCCGACGACGAGGAACAGTGCGCCGGTGGAGAGCCCGTGGTTGACCATGTAGAGCACGGCCCCGGTCTGGCTCTGCGTGGTGAACGCGAAGCAGCCCAGGCCGATGAAGCCGAAGTGGGCCACCGAGGTGTAGGCGACCAGGCGCTTCATGTCCTTCTGGCCCATGGCCAGCAGCGCTCCGTAGAGGATGCCGATCACCGACAGCGTGATGACGTAGGGCGCCATGATCCGGGCGGCGTCCGGGAACAGCGGCAGGCAGTAGCGCAGGAACCCGAAGGTGCCGATCTTGTCGAGCACACCGACGAGCAGCACGGCGGCCCCGACGGGGGCCTCCGAGCCGGAGTCCGGCAGCCAGGTGTGGAACGGGAACAGCGGCGCCTTGATGGCGAAGGCGATGAAGAAGCCCAGGAACAGGGCGATCTGCACCGGGGTGCTGATGTCGAGCTCGGTGAGCTGCAGGAAGTTGAAGGTGCCCTGGCCGGTGGGCGAGGCGGCGGCGCTGGTCACGTACAGCCCGATCACCGCGGCCAGCATGAGCAGTCCGCCGACCAGGCTGTAGAGCAGGAACTTGACCGCGGCGTAGGACCGGCGGGGACCGCCGTAGCTGCCGATGAGGAAGTACATCGGGATGAGCACGGCCTCGAAGAAGACGTAGAACAGGAAGACGTCGGTCGCCGCGAAGACGCCGATCATCATCGTCTCCAGGACGAGCATCAGGGCGAAGAAGCTCTTGACGCTGCGGATCCGGCTGGCGCCGGGGGCCGCAGGAGCACCGGGCCCGTCCGGCCCGTCCACCTGGACCTGCGGCCGCTCGAGCACCGCGGTGGAGCCGCCGGCGGCCGCCCGCTCCGTGGTCCGCGTCTCGGCGCCCGCACCCGCTGCGGCCGCGAGGTCGACGGCGACCGGGTCGGCGTCGTGCCAGCTGGCCAGCAGGACGACGGGCACGAGCACGGCCACCAGGGCCACGAGCACCAGCGCGATGCCGTCGACCCCGACCGCGTACTGCACGCCGAAGGCCGGGATCCAGTCGTGCTGCTGCACGAACTGGAAGCGTTCGCCGTCGGCGTCGAAGGCGGCACACATGGCGATGGTGGCGGCCAGGACGACGAGCGAGGTCGCCAGCGCGGTCTGCCGGGCCAGCCGGGTGGGCAGCGCGACGATCAGGGCGGCACCGAGCAGCGGGAGGATCCCGAGGACGGTCAGCCAGGGCAGGTCGCTCATGCGCCGATCCTCACCAGGAGCAGGGAGCCGACGACCAGAGCGGCGCCGGCGAAGATCGACAGGGCGTAGGACCGCACGAAGCCGGTCTGCAGGCGGCGCAGCCGGCCCGACGAGCCGCCGACGCCGGCCGCGACCGCCGAGACGGCCCCGTCGATGCCGCGTGCGTCGAACCACACCAGCGAGCGCATGAGGTACTGCCCCGGCCGCATGAGCACCGACTCGTTGAAGCTGTCGAAGTAGAGGTTCTTGCGGGCGGCCGTGGTCAGCGGGCTGACCGCGACCGGCGGGAAGTGCGGCACGGCCCGGCGGCCGACCAGGGCGACGGCGAGGCCGACGCCCGCCAGCGAGATGGCCACCGTGAGGAGGCTGACCTGCCAGGGCTCCAGGACGTGGTCGACCTCGGTCTCCGGCAGGACCGGCTCGAGGAAGCGGAAGAACCGGTCACCACTGGTGAGGAGCAGGCCCCCGACGGCGGAACCGATCGCCAGCAGCACCATCGGACCGGTCATGACGGCCGGGCTCTCGTGGGGGTGGGCGTTGTCGGCCGTCCAGCGCTTCTTGCCGAAGAAGGTCATCAGCATCAGCCGGGTCATGTAGAAGGCCGTGATGCCCGCGGCCAGCAGGGCGGCCCCACCCATGAACAGCCCTCGCGCGCCGCCCTGGTCGAGCGCGTGCTCGATGATCAGGTCCTTGCTGAAGAAGCCGCTGAAGGGCGGGATGCCGATGATGGCCAGGTAGCCGACCCCGAAGCAGCCGAAGGTGATCGGCATGACCGTGCGCAGGGCGCCGTAGCGGCGCATGTCGACCTGGTCGTGCATGCCGTGCATGACCGAGCCGGCCGACAGGAACATGCAGGCCTTGAAGAAGCCGTGCGTGACCAGGTGCAGGATCGCGATCGCGCCGGCTCCGGGGATGCCGACGGCGAGGAACATGTAGCCGATCTGGCTGACCGTGGAGTAGGCCAAAACCTTCTTGATGTCGTCGTAGGCGCACCCGATGATGGCGCCGATCATCAGGGTGATGACACCGATGATGCTGACCACCAGGCGGGCGTCCGGCGTGACGTCGTAGAGGGGGGTCGACCGGGCGATCAGGTAGACGCCGGCGGTCACCATGGTCGCGGCGTGGATCAGCGCCGAGACCGGCGTCGGGCCGGCCATGGCGTCGGGCAGCCAGGTGTGCAGCGGGAACTGGCCGGACTTGCCGCAGGCACCGAGCAGCAGGAGCAGGCCGATGGCGGTGGCGGTACCGCCGGCGAGCGCACCGGCGTTGCCGAACACGCCCGCGTAGCTCGTGGTGCCGAGCGAGGCGAACATGACGAACAGCGCGATCGCCAGACCGGTGTCGCCCACCCGGTTCATGATGAAGGCCTTCTTGGCCGCGGTACCCGCGCCCTCCTGGTAGTACCAGAACGAGATCAGCAGGTAGGACGCGAGGCCCACGCCCTCCCAGCCGACGTAGAGGCCGAGGTAGCTGTCGCCCAGGACGAGCAGCAGCATGGCCGCGACGAACAGGTTCAGGTAGGCGAAGAACAGCCAGCGCCGCTCGTCGTGCTCCATGTAGCCGAGCGAGTAGACGTGGATGAGCAGGCCGACGCCGGTGATGAGCAGCGTGAAGACCGCCGACAGCGGGTCGTAGAGCAGCCCGGCGCTGACATCGAGGCCGCCGACGTGCAGGAACGAGAACAGGTAGACGTCGACCGCCCGGTCCTCCGCCCCCCGGCCGAGCAGCGCGACGAGCGCGACGAGGGCGTAGAGGAAGGCGGCGGCGCAGGCGCCGATGGCCAGGTACGGACCCCACGTCCGGGCCCGCCCGCGCAGGAGCAGCAGCGCGGCCGCACCGGCGGCAGGCAGCGCGAGCAGCAGCCACATCAGCGACAGCACGCCCTCGGCATCGGCGTACTGCGTCGCGCCCTCGGCGGCCGACTGGGCCAGCACCAGGCTCATGTCGACGCTCGTCGGGTCACGGCCTGCATCTCGGCAGCGGGGGGCACGGGTCGTCCTCGTCTCGCGGCGATGACGCGTCCGGGCGGGCGCGTCGTCGGTGGTGGGCGGCGGAGCAGGGCCGCAGGGTGGTGGAGGTCTGTCGTCGGACTGTCTAGTACGGGCCGGGCGTCAGTACTTCAGCAGGTTGGCGTCGTCGATCGACGCGGACTGCCGGGTGCGGAAGATGCTCATGATGATGGCGAGCCCGACCACGACCTCGGCGGCCGCCACGACCATGACGAAGAACGCCATGATCTGGCCGTCGAGCGTGCCGTTGATGCGGCTGAAGGTCACCAGCGTGAGGTTGACGCTGTTGAGCATCAGCTCGACGCACATGAACACCAGGATCGCGTTGCGCCGCACGAGGACGCCGACGGCGCCGACGCTGAACAGGAAGGCGGCCAGGAACAGGTAGCTGGTCTCGGTCATGATCCCTCTACGTCAGCGTCGTCGGGCCGGAGGTGGTCTCGCGCAGCGGTCCGGGGACGCTGTCGAGCGCGGGGCTGCCGTCGGGGAGCAGCGCCGGGGTCGCGACGCTGTTCTCGGTGGCGTAGACGCCGGGACCGGGCAGCGGCATCGGGTGCCCGCTGGAGAACCGGTCGCGGGCCATCGAGCGCTGGGTGGGGCGGTCGGCCGCCTTCTCCTTGTGGGCCAGCACCATGGCGCCGAGCGCCGCGGTGATGAGCAGGGCGCTGGTGACCTCGAAGGCGAACACGTACTTGGTGAACAGCAGGCGGGCCAGGCCGACCACGTTGCCCTCGGCGTTGACCTGCGTGAGGCCGACGGCGGTCGTCCCGCGGGTGGCCGACGCCAGGGCCCCGATGAGGATGCCGGCGAAGCCGACGCCGACGAGCAGGGCCGCCGTCCGCTGGCCGCGCAGGGTCTCGACCAGGGAGTCGCTGGTGTCGACCCCCACGAGCATGAGGACGAACAGGAACAGCATGAGGATCGCGCCGGTGTAGACGATCACCTGGACAGCGGCCAGGAACGGGGCGTCCTGCGCGGCGTACAGGCCCGCGAGGCTGAGCATGACCGCGGCCAGGAACAGCGCGGCGTGCACCGCGTTGCGGGCCAGGACCATGGCGACGGCGGCGATGGCGCACAGCGGGGCGAGCACCCAGAAGGTGATCTGCTCGCCGGTGCTCGTCGAGGCCAGGACGACGTCGTAGGCGGCCTGGGTGGAGGTCACTGCGCACCGCCCCGGACGTAGTAGTCGGCGTCGGTGTCGCCCAGGCGCATGGGGTGGGGCGGCTGCTCCATGCCGGGCAGCAGCGGGCTCAGCAGCTGGGTCTTGGTGAAGATGAGGTCCTCGCGGCTGTCGTCGGCCAGCTCGTACTCGTTGGTCATGGTGAGCGAGCGGGTCGGGCAGGCCTCGATGCACAGGCCGCAGAAGATGCAGCGCAGGTAGTTGATCTGGTACACGGAGGCGTACCGCTCGCCCGGCGAGTACCGGGCCGCGTCGGTGTTGTCGGCCCCCTCGACGTAGATGGCGTCGGCGGGGCAGGCCCAGGCGCAGAGCTCGCAGCCGATGCACTTCTCGAGGCCGTCCGGGTGCCGGTTCAGCACGTGCCGGCCGTGGTAGCGGGGAGCCGTCGGACGCATGTCCTCCGGGTACTCCTCGGTGGTGGTCTTCTTGAACATCGCGGCGAAGGTGACGCCGAACCCCTTGACGGGGTCCAGGAAGCCGGCCATCGGTCAGGGCTCCTTCGACGTGCTGAGGTCGGGGCCACCGGCGGTGACCTGCTGCAGCGAGCGGCTCGTGGGCGGCACCACGAGGTCGAGCGGGGGTGTGGGGAAGCCGCCCTGGTCCAGCGGCACGAGCCGGGTGGCGTCCTCGTCCTCGCGCTGCTCGAGGGTCGTCTCCTTCTGCGGGATGAGCGAGAAGATGACGATCACGACGAGGAAGGCGCCGAGCACGACCAGGACGAGGGTGACCCGGTTGTCGATCTCCGTGGTGAGCGTGCGGATGGTCGCCACCAGCATGATCCACACCAGGCTGACGGGGATGAGGACCTTCCAGCCCAGCCGCATGAACTGGTCGTAGCGCATGCGGGGCAGCGTGCCGCGCAGCCAGATGAAGAAGAAGACGAACAGCAGGACCTTGAGCAGGAACCACACGATCGGGAAGTAGCCCTCGGAGAGGAACTCCACCCGGCTGAACGGGAACGGGGGGCGCCAGCCACCGAGGAACATGGTCACGGCGAGCGCCGAGACGGTGATCATGTTGATGTACTCGGCCAGGAAGAACATCGCGAACTTCAGCGACGTGTACTCGGTGTGGAAGCCGCCGACCAGCTCCGACTCCGCCTCGGGCAGGTCGAAGGGGGCCCGGTTGGTCTCGCCGACCATGGCGATCACGTAGATGGCGAACGACACCGGCAGGGTGAGGACGAACCAGCGGCTGTCCTGCGCCGCGACGATCTCGCTGGTGCTCATCGACCCGGCGTAGAGGAAGACCGCGACGAACGACAGACCCATCGCGACCTCGTAGCTGATCACCTGGGCCGCACTGCGCAGCCCGCCGAGCAGCGGGTAGGTCGAACCCGAGCTCCAGCCGGCCAGCACGATGCCGAACACGCCGACGCTCGAGCAGGCCAGCACGAACAGCACGCCGACCGGGAAGTCGGCCAGCTGCAGAGCCGTCTCCTGTCCGCCGACCGACACCTTGGGACCGAACGGGATGACGGAGAACGCCAGGAACGCCGGGACCGCCGACAGGATCGGGGCCAGCACGTAGACCGGCTTGTCGGCCAGCGCCGGGATGATCTCCTCCTTGAGCGCCAGCTTCAGGCCGTCGGCCAGGCTCTGCAGATACCCGTGGAAGCCGGTCCGGTTCGGGCCGGTGCGCTGCTGCATCCAGGCGACGACCTTGCGCTCGAACACGATGGTGAACAGCGTGAGGAACACCAGCAGGACGAAGGTGAACAGGACCTTCGCGATGGTGAGCCACAGCGGCTCGTTGCCGAAGGAGGTCAGGGGCAGCTGGGTCTTCTGCACCTGCTCGCCCACCTCCTGGCCGACCGCCTGGGTCAGGACGAGGCTCATGCGGGCATCCCCTCGGGTGAGGCGCCGGCACCGGCGGACAGCCGGACCACAGCGCCGGAGGTGGCCGCGAGGTCGCGGCGGACAGCGGCGTCGGGGGTGCGGGTCGGGACCCACACGACCCGGTCGGGCAGGGCGGCGACCACGAGCGGCAGGGTCACGGAGCCACGGTCGGTCGACACGGTGACGAGGTCACCGGCGGCGACGCCCACCTCGGCAGCCGTGGCGGCCGACAGGTGCAGCCGCGGCTTCTTGGCGGTACCCGCCAGGAACGGCTCGCCGTCCTGCATGGCGCCGTCGTCGAGCAGCCAGTGCCAGGTGGACAGCACGGCCTCGCCGGCCTGCGGCGACGGGGCGTCGCCCGGGGCGACATCCGGTGCCGACGGACGGTCGGTCGTGGCCCCGAGCCGGCCGATCTCGGCCCGCGCGGCGTCGACGTCGGGCAGGCCCAGCGGCACGTCGAACTCGTCCGACAGCGTGTGCAGCACCCTCAGGTCCGGCAGCGAGGTGGTGCGCAGCACCTGCTCGAACGGGCGGGCGCGGCCCTCCCAGTCCAGGAACGTGCCGCTCTTCTCGACGGCCGCCGCCACCGGCAGCACGACGTCGGCGCGGTCGGTCACCTCGCTGCGCCGGACCTCCAGGCTGACCAGGAAGCCGACGCCGTCCAGGGCGTCCAGGGCCAGCAGCGGGTCGGGGGCGTCGACGGCGTCGAACCCTCCGACCAGCAGCGCGTCCAGGCCGCCGTCGCGGGCCGCCGTGAGGATGCCGGTCAGGTCGCGGCCGGGGGCACCCGGGACCGGAGCGTTCCACAGCGCCTCGACCTCGGCGCGGGCACCGGCGTCGGTGACCGGGCGGCCCCCGGGAAGAAGGGTCGGCAGCGCGCCGGCGTCGACCGCACCGCGCTCGCCGGCACGGCGGGGGATCCAGGCCAGGCGTGCACCCGTGGCCTCGGCCAGCCGGGCGGCGGCCGACAGGGCGCCGGGGCTGCTCGCGAGGCGCTCCCCCACGACGATCACCGCGCCGGGCTCGCGCAGCGCCGCGGCCGCTTCACCGATGACGCCGTCCGAGCCCTGGGACAGCAGGCCGTCCAGGGCGGCCGCCTCGGCGCCGGGCAGGGTCTGCAGCAGCCGTGCGGCGGTCTTGACCGAGGAGGCGCTGGCGAACGGCGCCATCGCGAACACCCGCAGCCCGCTGTGGCGGACCGCCTTGCGCAGGCGCAGGAAGACGATCGGCGACTCCTCCTCCGGCTCGAAGCCGGCAAGCAGCACGGCCGGCGCCTTCTCGAGGTCGGCGTAGGTGGTCTCGAGGTACCGGCCGGCGACCGAGCTGGCGAGGAAGTCGAGCTCCTCGGCGCTGCCCGGGCGGACCCGCGCGTCGACGTCGTTCGTGCCGAGGACGACCCGGGCGAACTTGGCGTAGGCGTAGGCGTCCTCGACGGTCAGCCGACCGCCCGGGAGCACGCCGACACCGCGGCCGGCCTTGGCCAGGGCCAGCCCACGGGCGGCGTAGGACAGGGCCTCGCTCCACGAGGCCTGGCGCAGGACGCCGTTCTCGCGGATGAGCGGGGTGGTGACGCGGTCGGGCTGCTGGGCGTAGGTGAAGGCCCAGCGGCCCTTGTCGCAGTTCCACTCCTCGTTGACGGCCGGGTCCTCGCCGGCAAGCCGGCGGAGCACCTTGCCGCGACGGTGGTCGGTGCGCAGCGCGCAACCGGAGGCGCAGTGCTCGCAGACCATCGGCGAGGAGACGAGGTCGAACGGGCGGGCCCGGAAGCGGTAGGCCGCCCCGGTGAGCGCGCCGACCGGGCAGATCTGCACGGTGTTGCCGGAGAAGTAGCTCTCGAACGGCTGGTCGGTGTAGATGGCCACCTGCTGCAGCGCGCCGCGCTCGAACAGCTCGATGAACGGGTCGCCGGCCACCTGCTGGGAGAAGCGGGTGCAGCGGGCGCACAGCACGCACCGCTCGCGGTCGAGCAGCACCTGGCTGCTGATCGCCAGCGGCTTGGGGTAGGTGCGCTTGCTGTCGTGGAAGCGCGACTCGGCGTTGCCGTGGCTCATCGTCTGGTTCTGCAGCGGGCACTCGCCGCCCTTGTCGCAGACCGGGCAGTCGAGCGGGTGGTTGATGAGCAGGAGCTCGAGCGTGCCCTCCTGCGCCTTCTTGGCCACCGGGCTGGTCAGCTGGGTCTTCACGACCATGCCCTCGGTGACCGTGGTGGTGCAGGACGCCAGCGGCTTGCGCTGGCCCTCGACCTCCACGATGCACTGGCGGCAGGCCCCGACCGGGTCGAGCAGCGGGTGGTCGCAGAAGCGCGGGATCTGGATGCCGACGGCTTCGGCGGCCCGGATGACCAGCGTGCCCTTGGGCACGGTCACCTCGAAGCCGTCGATGGTCAGGGTGACCTGGTCGGTGGCGGCCGGCGCGGCGGGCGCCGTGGGGGTGAGCGTCACGCGGTGGCTCCCTGGACCGTGCCCGCGGCGAACACCGTGCTGGCCACGGGGTCGAAGGGGCAGCCCTGCTGGGTGATGTGGTCGATGAACTCCTGGCGGAACAGCGCCACGCCCGAGACGATCGGGCTGGTGGCGCCGTCACCCAGGGCGCAGAACGAGCGCCCGAAGATGTTGTCGCAGGTATCGAGCAGCGTGGTGATGTCCTCCTCGGTGCCGGTACCGGCCTCGAGGCGCTGCAGGATCTGGACCATCCAGTACGTGCCCTCGCGGCACGGGGTGCACTTGCCGCACGACTCGTGGGCGTAGAACTCGGTCCACCGCAGGACGGCGCGCACCACGCAGGTGGTCTCGTCAAAGCACTGCAGGGCCTTCGTGCCGAGCATCGACCCGGCGGCCGCGACGGCCTCGTAGTCGAGCGGGACGTCGAGGTGCTCGGCCGTGAGCAGCGGGGTGGAGGACCCGCCGGGGGTCCAGAACTTGAGCTCGTGGCCCTCACGCATGCCGCCGCCGAGGTCGAGCAGCTGCCGCAGGGTCAGCCCGAGCGGCCCCTCGTACTGTCCGGGCCGCTTCACGTGGCCCGACAGCGAGTAGAGCGTGTAGCCCTTGCTCTTCTCGGTGCCCATCGCGGCGAACCACTCGGGGCCGTTCAGCACGATGCTGGGCACCGAGGCGATCGACTCGACGTTGTTGACAACCGTGGGGCTCGCGTACAGGCCGTGGGTGGCCGGGAACGGCGGGCGCAGCCGCGGCTGGCCGCGGTAGCCCTCCAGGCTGTCGAGCAGCGCCGTCTCCTCGCCGCAGATGTAGGCGCCGGCGCCGGCGTGGACCACGATGTCGAGGTCGAAGCCGCTGCCGTGGATGTCGGTGCCGAGGTGGCCCGCGGCCCGGGCCTCCTCGACGGCGTGCAGCAGCCGGCGGTACACGTGGACGATCTCGCCGCGCAGGTAGATGAAGGCCTTGCTGGCCCGGATGGCGAACGAGGCGATGATGACGCCCTCGATCAGCTCGTGCGGGTTGGCCATCATGAACGGGGTGTCCTTGCAGGTGCCCGGCTCGGACTCGTCCGCGTTGACCACGAGGTAGTGCGGCTTGGCGCCCTGCCCCTCGGTGCCCTGCGGGATGAAGCCCCACTTCATGCCGGTGGGGAAGCCGGCGCCACCGCGGCCGCGCAGACCGGAGTCCTTGACCATCGCGATCAGGGCGTCGGGGTCCATCGCGAGCGCCTTCGGCAGCGCCTCGTAGCCGCGGTGACGGGTGTAGCCCGCGAGCGTGAACGAGTCGGCGTCGGCCCAGCCGCGGGACAGGACGGGAGTGAGCACTACTGGTCCTTCGTCGAAGCGTCGGTGGACGCGTACTCGGGCACGGACTCGCCGCGCTCCTGCGCCAGGTGCAACCCGGCCAGCGTGGCGGGCCCGGCCTGCACGCCCTGCGTGGCGAGACCGTCGGGGAAGCCGGCGAGCACGCGCGACATCTCCTTGAACGTGGGCTGGCTGTCAGGGCCGCGGGTGGGGACCACCGGCTCACCGGCCACCAGCTTGTCGATGAGCTCACGGGCCGACGCCGGCGTCATGTCGTCGTAGAACTCCCAGTTGACCATCACCACGGGGGCGTAGTCGCAGGCCGCGTTGCACTCGAGGTGCTCGAGGCTGATGGCGCCGTCGGCGGTCGTCTCGTTGTGACCGATGCCCACGTGCTCCTTCAGCGCGTCGAAGATCGCGTCGCCGCCGAGCACCGCGCAGAGCGTGTTGGTGCACACGCCCACGTGGTAGGTGCCGGCCGGCTTGCGGCGGTACTGCGTGTAGAAGGTGGCGACCGCGCCCACCTCGGCCTTGGTCAGGCCGAGCTCCTCGCTGCACAGCGCGATGCCGTCGGCGCTGACATAGCCCTGGACGGACTGCACCAGGTGCAGCATCGGCAGCAGGGCTGAGCGCGCCTTGGGGTAGCGCGCGATGATCTCGCGGACCTCCTGGCGGGTCTGTTCCGTCAGCGGCGGGACGCCATCGGGCACCCGCGTGGTCGCCGGCATGCCGAGGTCTGTCATCGGTCGTTCTCCTGTTGCGCCTGCGACCTCATCGGTCTGCCACTTGCCGGCGACCTCATCGGTCTGCCACTTGCCTGCGACCTCATCGGTCGACGCCACCCATCACCGGGTCGATGCTCGCGATCGCCGCGATCGCATCGGACAGCAGCCCGCCCTCGCACGTGGCGGGGACGGCCTGCAGGTTGACGAAACTCGGGTCCCGCACGTGGACGCGGTACGGGCGGGTGCCGCCGTCGCTGACCACGTGCATGCCGAGCTCGCCACGCGGCGACTCGATCGGGACGTAGACCTGGCCGGCCGGGACCCGGAAGCCCTCGGTGACCAGCTTGAAGTGGTGGATCAGGGCCTCCATGGAGGTGCCCATGATCTTCTTGACGTGGTCGAGCGACTGGCCCATGCCGTCGCTGCCGATGGCCAGCTGCGCGGGCCAGGCGATCTTGGTGTCCTCCACCATGACCGGGCCGGGCACGAGCTTGTCGAGCGCCTGCTCGATGAGCTTGAGGCTCTCGTGGATCTCGGCCACGCGGACCTCGAAGCGGCCCCAGCCGTCACCGGTCGTCGCGGTCGGGACGTCGAAGTCGTAGCCCTCGTAGCCGCAGTACGGCTCGACCTTGCGCAGGTCCCAGGCGAGCCCGGCGCTGCGCAGCACCGGACCGGTCACGCCGAGGGCCAGGCAGCCCTGCAGGTCCAGGGAGGCGACGGCCTTGAGCCGCTGCTGCCAGATCGGGTTGCCGGTGAGCAGGGCATCGACGCCGCTGAGCCGGTCGCGCAGGGTCTCGACCAGCGAGCGCACCTTCTCGACCGCGCCGGGCGGGAGGTCCTGCGCGACGCCGCCGGGGCGGACGTAGGCATGGTTCATCCGCAGACCGGTGATCATCTCGAGGGCGTCGAGGACCAGCTCGCGCTCGCGGAAGCTGTTGGTCATGGCGGTCAGCGCGCCCAGCTCGAGCCCGCCGGTGGCCAGCGCCACGAGGTGGCTGGAGATGCGGGTGAGCTCCATGGTGAGCACCCGGATCACCGAGGCCCGCTCGGGCACCTCGATGCCGAGCAGCTTCTCGACCGCGAGGCAGTACCCGGTCTCCTGGAAGATCGGCGACAGGTAGTCCATGCGCGTCACGAACGTGACGCCCTGCACCCAGTTGCGGTACTCGAGGTTCTTCTCGATGCCGGTGTGCAGGTACCCGATGACGACGCGCGCCTGGGTGACCGTCTCTCCCTCGAGCTCGAGCACCAGGCGCAGCACGCCGTGGGTGGACGGGTGCTGCGGTCCGAGGTTGACGACCATGCGCTGGTCGCCGTCGGAGTCGGCCAGCAGCTGGTCCCAGTCGCCGCCGGTGACGGTGTAGACCTTGCCCTCGGTGGTGACCCGCTCGCCGGCGGTGAGGGTCGGCCCGGTCTGGGTCGGGTCAGGCATACGTCCTCCGCTCGTCGGGCGGCGGGATCTGCGCGCCCTTGTACTCGACGGGGACGCCGCCGAGCGGGTAGTCCTTGCGCTGCGGGTGCCCCTGCCAGTCGTCCGGCATGAGGATCCTGGTCAGCGCCGGGTGGCCGGCGAAGACGACCCCGAACATGTCGAACGCCTCGCGCTCGTGGAAGTCGGCGGTGGGGTACACGCCGGTCACGGTGCGCACCTCGGGAGCCTCGACCGTCACGGCGGTCTCGAGCCGGATCCGGCGGCGGTAGGTCATCGACGTGAGGTGGTAGACGACGTGCAGCCGCTCCTGCTGCGCCGGGTAGTCGACGCCGGAGACACTGGAGAGCAGCTCGTAGCGCAGGTCGGCGCCGTCGCGCAGGGCCTGGCAGACCCGCTCGGTGGCGTCGGGCTTGATGTGCAGGGTGAGCTCGCCGCGGTCGACCACCACGCGCAGGACGTCGTCGGCGAAGCCCGGATAGGCGGCCTCGAGGGCGTCGACGGTCTCGTCGAAGAACGAGCCGTAGGGGCGGGGGCTCGACACCGGAGCCGGACGCTGGCGGACCAGGCCGCTGAAGCCGGACGTGTCGCCGCCGAACGTGGCGCCGAACATGTCGCTGCCGGGCCGGACGTCGGCTGCCGGTGCCGCCACCGCGCTCGCCAGCGGCGACGGCGCGAGCGGGGCGGCCATGGCGTCCCCGGTGGAGTCGGGGGTGCCGGTGCCGGCGTCGGGATCGGTGCTCGGGTTGCCGACCAGCGGCGAGACCGAGGAGCCACCGGCCGGGAGCAGGGCGTCGACGGACGGGTCCTGACCCTGCCCGTGCGGGGCGTCGGGAACGGTCACGGGGCGCCCTTGCCGTAGGAGAGCTCCTTGCGGATGGCCGTCATGTGGTCCTTCTTGCCCTCCTTGGACCAGCGCTGGCTGCTCGCGACGAGCTCGCGCGGCTGGTAGGCCGGGTCCTGTCGACGTCGGGCGTTCGCGCCCAGCGGCTCATCCATGATCTTGTCGTGGAGCTTGAGGATCGCGTCCATGAGCATCTCCGGGCGGGGCGGGCAGCCCGGCAGGTACATGTCGACGGGAACGATGTGGTCGACGCCCTGGACGATCGCGTAGTTGTTGAACATGCCGCCGCTGCTGGCGCACACGCCCATGGCGATGACCCACTTCGGCTCGGGCATCTGGTCGTAGATCTGCCGCACCACCGGCGCCATCTTCTGGCTCACCCGGCCGGCGACGATCATGAGGTCGGCCTGCCGCGGCGAGGGGCGGAAGACCTCCATGCCGAAGCGGGCGAGGTCGTAGCGGCCGGCGCCGGTGGCCATCATCTCGATGGCGCAGCAGGCCAGGCCGAACGTGGCCGGCCACAGCGAGCTCTTGCGCGACCAGTTCACGACCTTCTCGACGCTGGTCAGCATCACTCCGGAGGGGAGCTTCTCCTCGAGACCCATGGTCAGACGTCCTTCGCGTTGGAGGGCATGCCGCTTCGTCCCGGTCCCACTCGGTTCGATCCCATGTGGATCAGTCCCACTCGAGACCACCACGACGCCACACGTAGGCGTACGCGGCGAACACCGTGCCGATGAACAGGAACATCTCGACCAGCCCGAACACCCCGAGCTGGTCGAACGAGACGGCCCACGGGTAGAGGAAGACGATCTCGATGTCGAACACGATGAACAGCATCGCGGTCAGATAGAACTTGATCGGGAACTTGCCGCCCCCCACGGGCTGCGGCGTGGGGGCGATCCCGCACTCGTAGGCGTCGCGCTTGGCACGGTTGTAGCGCTTGGGGCCGGTGAAGCTCGCGGCGGTGACCGATCCGGCCGCGAACAGGAACGCGAGCACGAACAGCAGGAGCACCGGCACGTAGTTGTCGAGCACGGGGGTCCTCCTGGCGGGTGCGGTTCGAGTGCGGGCAGTCGGGCCCGACGGAGCAGCCTACGTGCGCCGCAGCGCGGGTCGGCGGTGGGGTCAGGCGGCCGGAGCAGCCTTCGCCAGGCCGTTGATGACCCGGTCCAGCACGTCGCCCCCGCGGGGGTCGGTGAGGTTGGCGAGCAGCTTGAGCGTGAACTTCATCAGCAGCGGCCGGGGCAGGCCGTGCAGGGTCGCCAGGCGCATCACCTCGGGGTTGCCGATGAGGTGCACGAAGACGCGGCCGAGCGTGTAGTAGCCGCCGTAGCGGGCCTTGAGCGCACTCGGGTAGGCCTGCAGCGCTTGCTCGCGCTGCGGGCCCTCCGGCCGGGCGAGCGCCTGCGCGGCGATCTCGGCGGCCAGCCGTCCGGTCTCCAGGGCGTAGGCGATCCCCTCGCCGTTGAAGGGGTTGACCGCTCCGCCGGCGTCACCGACGAGCATCAGCCCGCGGGTGTAGTGCGGCTGGCGGTTGAACCCCATCGGGCAGCGCCCCGCCGCGGACCGGCCCGGTGGCGAACTCCTCGGTGAACTGCCACTCGGCTGGCATGCTCGCCGTCCAGCGCGCGAGCAGGTCCTTGTAGTTGGTGTCCTGCCAGGCGGTGGTCGTGTTGAGGATGCCCAGCCCGACGTTGCTCGTGCCGTCGCCGACGCCGAACACCCAGCCGTACCCGGGGAGCAGCTCGCCCGTGGGGGTGCGCAGCTCGAGCCAGGACTCGAGCATGTCGTCGTCGGTGCGCGGGCTGGTGAAGTAGCGCCGGACGGCCACTCCCATGGGCCGGTCCTCGCGCTTCTCGATGCCCTGTCCCAGGGCCAGCCGCGCGCTCACGCCGTCCGCCGCGATGACCAGCGGGGCGCGGTAGGTGGCTTCGGTGCGCTCGGGACCGACCTTGGCCGTGACGCCGACGATCCGGCCCGAGGCGTCGGTGACGGCGCCGGTGACGTTGGTCAGCTCCTGCAGCCGTGCCCCGGCCTTCTGCGCTGCCCGGGCGATGAGCTCGTCGAAGTCCAGCCGCGGCCGGACCAGCCCGTACGGCGGGTAGGTGGCCAGCTCGGGCCACGGGAGCTCGATCCGCAGGCCGCCGCCGAGGATGCGCAGGCCGTGGTTGCGGATGAACCCGTTGGCCTCGGAGGTGTCGATCCCCATGTCGACCAGGCTCTTGACGGCCCGGGGGGTGAGCCCGTCACCGCAGACCTTCTCCCTCGGGAAACCGGTCTTCTCCAGCAGCAGGACGTCGAGCCCCGTCTGGGCGAGGGCCTGCGCCGTCGCCGATCCGCCGGGTCCTGCGCCGACGACGATGACGTCCGCGTCCTGTGTGCTCATGCCCGCCTGCCCCCGCTTGTGAAAGCTTTCACGAGCGAGTCTACGGCGGCGCGGGGGCACCCGCACGCCGGTCCGGTGCGGGTCAGGACGCCGGGCGGGTCCCCCGGTGCAGGGCGACGATGCCGCCGGTCAGGTCGCGCCACCCGACGTCCTTCCAGCCGGCGACCGCCAGGTCGGCGGCCAGCTCGGACTGCACCGGCCAGGCCCGGATCGACTCGGCCAGGTACACGTAGGCCGCCGGATCGCTGCTGACCTTCGTGGCCACGGCCGGCAGGGCGCGCATCAGGTAGTTGACGTAGACGGTGCGGAAGGGGCGCCAGGTGGGGTGGCTGAACTCGCACACGACCAGCCGGCCGCCGGGCCTGGTCACCCGGAGCAGTTCGCGCAGGGCCAGATCACGGTCGGCCGTGTTGCGAAGGCCGAAGGCGATGGTCACGGCGTCGAAGGCGCCGTCGCGGAAGGGCAACCGCAGCGCGTCGCCCGCGACGAGCTCGACGCCCTCGTGGTGCGCCGCCTGACCCACCCGCAGCATGCCGAGGGAGAAGTCGCAGCCGACGACGTCGGCGCCGGTGCGGGCCAGCGCCGCGCTGCTGGTGGCCGTGCCCGCCGCGAGGTCGAGCACCCGCTCGCCCGGCTGCAGGTCGAGCGCCTCGTTCACCGCGGTGCGCCAGGTGCGGTCGAGCCCGAGGGACAGGACGGTGTTGGTGCGGTCGTACTTCGCGGCCACCTCGTCGAACATGGCTGCGACCTCGGCCGGCTTCTTGTCCAGCGATGCCCTCATCCCGTCATTCTCGCAGGGGCTGCGGTGGCATGCGAGCCGGACAGCGGGGAAGGTGCTGCACGGCACCACACCCCCGAGCTGAGAGGTCCGGCATGACGCTTCGCGACTCCGACATCACCACGACGGCCACCACCGCCCCCGGCGGCGACGCCGACCAGGGCGACAGCAACGAGACCCAGGTCGACCCGGCCGGCGTCGACCCGGCCGGCACCGACCCGGGCTCCGGCGGCGGCGACGCCGACCAGGGCGACAGCAACGAGACGCAGGCCGACCCGTCGGGCAGCGACCCGGCCGGCGTCGACAACTGACGTCACGCCCTTGACCGACGACACGCTGGCGCCCCCGTCCTCCGGGACGGGGGCGCTCGCGCGCTGCACGGCGGTCGAGGCGCAGGCGTTCGCGACCGGGCACTGGTCGCGCCGTCCGCTCCTGACCCGCGCCAAGGAGCTCCCGCGCGACTTCACCGACCTGCTCAGCGCCGACGACGTCGACGAGCTGGTGGGTGAGCGCGCGCTGCGCGAGCCCTTCTTCCGTACCGTCCGCGAGGGCGGCGGGCTGCCGCTGCCCGTCCGCACGGTCACGGCCGGCGCGCGCCGGATCGGCGACCTCGTCGACAGCGCGAAGCTCGCCGGTCAGCACGCCGACGGCGCGACGCTCGTCCTGCAGTCGCTGCACCGGATGCACCCGCCCGTCGGGCGCTTCTGCCGGGAGCTGGCCGCCGAGCTCGGCCACGCGACGCAGTGCAACGCCTACATCACCCCGGCCGGCGACGCGCAGGGCTTCGACTTCCACCACGACACCCACGACGTGTTCGTGCTGCAGGTGTCCGGCCGCAAGCGCTGGATCGTGCACGAGCCCGTCGTGCACCTGCCGCTGCCGTCGCAGGCGCGCGCCGGGGCGGACCTGGTCCCGGCCGGGGCCGAGCCCCTGCTCGACGTCGAGCTCGAGGCCGGCGACTGCCTCTACCTGCCCCGCGGGTACGTGCATGCCGCGCTCACCACCGACGAGCACTCGGTCCACCTGACCGTCGGCGTGCTGTCGACCACCTGGTTCGACGTGCTGACCGATGCCCTCGCGCTGGCGAAGGAGGAGCCCGCCTTCCGCGACGCCCTGCCCATGCAGCCCCGCGGCACGGTCGGCGCCAGCCTGCCGGATCTGCTGCGGGACGCGGCCCGGTTCTTCGAGGAGCTCGACCCGGAGGCTCTGGCGGCCGTCGTCGACCGGCGGCTGGCCGGCGCCGTCCCGCCCGAGCCCGTGCGCCTGCTGGCGGGGGCCGCCGCACTGGCGTCACTGTCATCCGCGACGCGAGTCCGACCGCGACGCGGCACCGGGGCGGTCCTCGAGGGGACGTCCGTGCGACTGCGTGACCGCGTCGTCGCCTTCCCGGACACGTGCGGTGCCGCCCTGCAGCGGGCCCTGGCCGGGCCCGCCGAGGTGGCCGACCTCGCGCTCGGCGACCTCGACGGCGATGATGCCGTGGTGCTCGCCCGACGACTCCTGCGTGAGGGCGTGATCCTGCCCGCATGACCTCGGCACCGATCTGCTCCGACACCTCCCGCTCCCTGGCCGAGCCCCTCGTCGCCACGGCGTCGCGGGTCGACCGCTGGCTGCTGGTCGAGCACGCCGGGGCCTGGGGCCCGGAGAGCGTGCCCTCGTCGCGCCTGGAGGTCGCCGTCGCCCGTCGCCTGGCCACCCTCGCCGCCGACGGCGCGGCCCGGTTGGTGCTGATCCGGCGCCACCGCGACGAGGAGGTGGGCGAGTCCGGCCGCTGGGTGTTCGCCGTCGACAGCCGCCCCGGGTCCGAGCAGGTGCTCGCCAGGCATGTCGACGACGACGACGAGCTGCTCGACCTGGCGCCCTGGCGCGACGCCACCGGCTGGGAGGTGGTGGACGAGCCGCTGTACCTGGTGTGCACGCATGGCCGCAAGGACCGCTGCTGCGCCGTGCGGGGGCGCCCCGTGGCGCACGCGCTCTCGGCGGCGCGGCCGGGTCAGGTGTGGGAGAGCAGCCACCTCGGCGGGGACCGGTTCGCCCCCAACCTGGTGGTCCTGCCCGACGGGCTCTACCTGGGCCAGGTGGAGGCCGAGGACGTCGTCTCGGTCGTCGAGGGCCTCGAAGTGGGGGTCCTGCCGGACCCGGAGCACGTGCGGGGGCGCAGCAGCCTGACCCAGCCGGCCCAGGCCGCCCAGCACTTCGCCCGGACGGCGACGGGCCGACGCGGCCGTGACGACCTCACGCCGGTGCGCCAGGAGGCGGTGGAGGGCGAGGCGTGGCGCGTGGTGCTCGACGGTTCGCCCCAGGTGGACGTCGTCGTCCGCTACGTCAGGGACAACCCGGCCCGGGTGATCTCCTGCGGCGACCCCGAGAAGGTCCCCCCGTCCTGGGCGCTGGTCTCGCTGACCTGAGCCGCGGCCGGTCGTACGCTCCCGCGATGACGACAGCCCGCACCGAGACCGTGACCGCCTCCGACGGCGGGACGTTCCGCGCCCACTGCGCCGTCCCCGACCGTCCGGGCCCGGGCATCCTGCTGTTCCAGGAGATCTTCGGGATCAACGACAACATGCGGGAGCTGGCCGACCGGTTGGCCCGGGAGGGGTACGTCGTCGTCGTCCCGGACGTGTTCTGGCGGGTCGAGCCGGGGTTCGAGCGCAAGGACGAGTCGGCGCTGCAGGAGTGCATGGAGATGGTCGGCCGGCTCGACTGGCAGACCGTCCCGGGTGACATCGCCGCCACGCACGCGCACCTGCTGTCGCTGCCCGAGTGCACGGGGACCGTCGGCGCGGTCGGGTTCTGCCTCGGCGGCACGCTGGCCCTGCTCGCCGCTGCCGGCGGGACGCAGCTCGATGCGGCGGTGAGCTACTACGGCTCGGGCAACAACGACCTGCTCGGCCGGCTCGACGACGTCACCTGCCCCGTGCTGTTCCACTACGGCGACCGCGACCCGTTCATCCCGGTCGAGAGCATCGAGCAGGTCGAGCGCGCGGTGGCCGGCCGGCCCGGCATGCGGGTGGAGCGGTACGACGCCGGTCACGCCTTCTCCAACTGGGACGCGCCCTCGATGTACGTCGCGCCAGCCGCCGAGGCGGCCTGGGCCAGCACGACGGCGTTCCTGGCCGAGAGCCTGGGCCGGTGACCGACGACCTCGAGGCCCGCTTCACCGCCAAGACCGCCGAGCTCGGCGACTGGCGGGCGCAGGTGCTCGTCCAGGTCCGCAGCGTGGTCCACGAGGCGCTGCCGGAGGTGGGGGAGGCCTGGAAGTGGGTCAAGCCCACCAATCCCGGCGGCGTCCTCGTCTGGTCCTCGAACGGCGACCTGTGCACGGCCGAGACCTACAAGGCGGCGGTCAAGCTGACCTTCTTCAAGGGGGCGTCCCTGCCGGACCCGGCCGGTCTGTTCACCTCCTCACTGGAGGGCAAGGTGCGTCGCGCTGTCGACATCACCGAGGGTCAGGACCTCGACGAGCCGGCCCTGGCCGAGCTGTTCCGGGCCGCCGCGGCGGTGAACGCGGCCGGCAAGAAGGCATAGTCACGTCGCCTCGTCCGCGGCCGAAACTGTCGGACCCGGGTGCGATCCTGTTCGAACAGCAGTTCGAGTGGAGGAGGGGTCGTGGCCGTCGAAGCCCTGGTCGACGCGCCCGTCCTGCTGCTCCTGCAAGGGCTCGACGCCGTCCGTGAGCAGCCTGCTCCCCTGGGCCAGGTGCCCGCTCGGCTCGGGCTGCTGGCCCGGGCCGCTGCCGAGCTGACCGGGACCTACCTGCGCGACCTGCACGAGGCGGAGACGAGCGGCGCGGTCCAGGCCGCGGGGTGCCGCAGCGCGGCCGACCTGCTCGTCGAGCAGGCCGGACTTCCCGTCTCGCAGGCTCGGGCCGACGTCGGCCTCGCCCGGCGGCTCGGGGTCCTGCCCGGTCTCCTGGACGCGGTGGCCGGCGGCGGGCTGGAGCTCGCGGCCGCGCGCCAGCTCGCCCGGGCGTGGTCCGCGCTCCCGTCCAGGCTCCGCGACCAGGCGACCGCGACCGCGCTACTGCGCCTCGGGGGCCTGCTCGACCTGGTCGACCTGAGGGCCAAGGTGGACGAGCTCCTCGCCGCTCTGCAGCCGGAGGTCACCGACGACGCCCTGGCCACGGCCCATGAGGAGCGTGAGCTCCGCCTCGTCGACGTCGCGGGGACGACCCTGCTGGACGGCCAGACGGACGCGCTCGACGGGGAGTGGCTCCGCGAGGTCCTGCAGGCCAAGGCCGAGCACGACCGGGTGGAGGGCGACACCCGGAGCGCCGGCGCCAGACTGCTCGACGCGCTGTTCGACTGCGTCCGGACCGCGGTCGGCGTCCCCGGGACGGTCCCCCGGCCCGAGGAGGTGGCCCCCACCCTCGTGGCGATCGTGACCGCGCAGGACCTTGAGCGTGCCGGGGAAGCCCACGCCGACGCCGTGGCGCCCGAGCAGGCGCTGGACGACCTCTTCACCGGGACGGCCCGGGCTGGGACTCCTGACGTCGAGGCCCCGCGTTGGTCAGCCCGCAGCCGCGGTGGCGTCCGGCTCGGACCGCGCACCGTGTCCCGTCTGGTCTGCGAGTCGACCCTCACCCGGCTGCTCCTGGACGGGGCCGGGCACCCGCTGGACAGCAGTCCGCTGGCCCGCCAGCTCACGCGTCGGCAGCGCCGGGCGCTGGAGCACCGGGCGGGATACCGCTGCCAACGCACCGGCTGCGGACGACCGGCCTGGGCGTGCGTCCCTCACCACGTCATCCCGTTCGGCCTCGGCGGCCCCACCGTGATGTCGAACATGGTCCTGCTCTGCCGCAGCTGTCACCACCTGCTGCACGACCGGGCGCGTGGCCTGGAGCTCACCGACGGCAGCCGGATCGGCCCGCAGGGTTGGGTCCGCCCGCCGCCGACGACCCGGCCACCACCCCTGCTGTGAACGAGTTGTCCTCGCCGGCGCCAGTGCCGTGTGTCTGCTCAGACCCGGCGACGTCGCAAGAAGGCTCCGACGCCCACCGACAGCAGCCCGACGGCCGCGAGCGGGAGCCCACCCGTGCTGGGAAGCCGTCCCCCGGCGGGCGAGGCGCCAGTGTCACCGCGACCCACGGCCGCCCCCGGCACCACGAGCGACAGGACCTTCTCGGTGCCCGCCGCCCGGTAGAAGGGCGTCGTGGTGGCCAGCCGCAGCCGGTAGCGGCCGGGCGGCAGCGCCGGCAGGTCCACGGCGGACTCCCCCACACCGAGGACGGCCGTGCGGGAGCCCGTGGTCGTCCCGTCAGTGGCCAGCGCCGTGAGCGTCAGGCTGCCGGGCGCCTGGGCGTCGAGCACCACCCGGCGTCCGGACACCCGCGCCGAGGAGAGCAGCCGGCCGCGGTCGTCGACGTCGGCGCAGGTGGCCTGCGTGTAGCAGCGGACCGGGGGCTCGGCGTCCAGCTTCTCCGACGCGCCGTTCGCGGCGAGGTCGTTGGCCACCGCCTCGGCCACGAGCGGGGCGATGGTCACGGGGTCGCTGCCGGGCGGCAGGGTGTCCAGACAGGCGGCCGTGGGGATCCGAGCCGGGTCGACCGGGCCGGCATGGGTCAGCCCGTCCAGGACCAGTGCGAAGACGCTCCCGTCGGTGACGAGGGCGAAGTGGTCGACCACCTTCGCCGGGCAGCGCTCCTGCAGGACGACGTTGGTCGCGCCGTCCAGACGGCTGGCCTCCGGCTCGGGCGTCGCGATCTCGTCGGTGAGGGTGGCGATGGTCGTGTAGGACGGACCCGGGGGCAGGGCATGCGAGCGGATCCCGGCGAAGTACCGCGAGCCGGCGCGCCGCTGCTGGAACGGCGCCGAGCAGGGCCGCTGGCACATGACCTCGCCGGTGGCGCCGACGTTGAAGGTGGGGGCGAGCCCGATGTAGTCCTCGACCAGGCCGGGCAGGTCCGGCCAGAACTTCAGCGCGGTCACCGCCAGCGTCGCGCCCTGGCTGTGCCCGACGACGTCGATCCGGCCGTGCCGCCGGGCCGCCACGGTGCGGATCGCGGCCACGACCACCTCGCTGGAGACCTGCATGTCGCCGGTCGCCCGGTCGGGCAGCTGGACCGTGCAGACCGGCCGTCCCGCGGCCTGCAGCTGCGGCAGGTAGACCGGCCCCCACGACTCCTCGGGGGTGGAGCCCGTGCCGTGCAGCAGCAGCACCGGCGTCAGGGGGGAGCCCGCGACGTCGCCGCGGCACACCAGCGACGACGTCAGCGCCGGCCGCAGGAGGGCCGGTCCGCTGCTCGGCCGCGCGTTGGGGCTCAGCAGCGGTCGGGCCTCGGGACCGGCGGCCGCTGCCGGGGACGGGGCGAGGCCGAGGGGGACAGCCGCCGCGAGCAGGGCGAGGAGCACGAGGAGCAGCAGGGGACGGCGCACCGCACGACGGTGCCACCCCGGCGGCCGGACGGCGACATCAGGGTCTGGCGCGAGCACCCGCACGAGCGCATGCTCGGCCCATGACCTCTGACTACCGCGGGCCGCTGGAGGACCTCGAGCGCGCCGTACGGGTGCCCCCCGAGCTGCAGACCACCACCCAGGACGTGCGTCAGCCCCGCGACCACCTCGCACCGGAAGACCTCGACCGGCTGCGGCTGCTGGCCGATCCCGCCGGGGCGGGGCGGCTGCGGCTGCGGGGCTGAGCCGGGCTCAGCGGCCCAGGACCAGCCCGAGCCCGAGGAGCAGGGCGAGGACGAGCTGCAGGCGTCCGGTGTCGCCGAGCACCGGCACGAGGGCGCGGCCGGTGGTCGGCCCGAGCACCGACTGCACGGGCTTCACCGCCAGGGGGAGCGCCAGCAGCCCGAGCAGTGCCCAGGGGGTGGCCGCGGCGAGCGCGAGGACGGCGCCGAAGGCCAGCAGCACCAGCGCCGCGTAGAACGTCCGGGTGCGCCGGTCGCCGAGCACGACGGCGAGCGTCCGCTTGCCGGCGACCACGTCGGTGGGGATGTCGCGCAGGTTGTTCACCACGAGGATCGCGCAGGCCAGGGCGCCCATGGCGACGCCGCCCAGCACCGCTCGGGCGGGGACGTCCTCGGTCTGCACGTAGGTGGTGCCGACGACGGCGACGAGCCCGAAGAAGACGAAGACCGACACCTCCCCCAGTCCCCGGTAGCCGTAGGGCCGGGAGGTGCCCGTGTAGCCCCAGGCCGCGGCGATCGCCACCGCGCCGACCGCCACGAGGGCCCAGGTGGTCAGGGCGGCGAGCACCAGGCCGGCCACCGCGGCGACCGCGAAGGCGAGCAGGGCAGCCCGCTTGACCGTGCGGGCCGCAGCGACCCCGGAGCCCACCAGCCGCAGCGGCCCCACCCGGTCGTCGTCGGTGCCCCGGACGCCGTCGCTGTAGTCGTTGGCGTAGTTGACCCCCACCTGCAGGGCGAGGGCGACGACGAGGGCGAGCAGGGCCCGAACGGGCGAGAACGACGCCGCGGCGGCCCCGGTGCCCACCAGGACCGGGGCGACCGCGGCCGGCAGGGTGCGCGGCCGCGCCCCCTCGACCCACTGGGCGGGAGTGGTCACGCGGGGGCGCCGGGGGTCAGGGGGCAGACGGTCATGCCCATGATCGTGCCCGATCCGGCCCTGCGCGGCGCGCCTCAGCTGCCGGGGGTGACCACCTGGTGGGCGAAGACCCGCTTGGCCTTGCCGGTCAGACGCACGACGTAGAAGCCGCTGTTGCCGTCGGTGTACCAGATGTCGTTGGTCGCCTGGTCGTAGGCGGGCGCCGACATCGCGAAGGCGCCGACCTTGGTCGGGTTCGGCCGCGCCCCCGGGGTGACCGGCTTGTTGAAGTAGGCGATCTCACGGGGCCGGGTCACGTCGGAGATGTCGAAGACCCGCAGCCCGCTCATGATGAAGCTGCAGGCCAGGATGTTCGGGTCCTTGCGCGAAGGCAGCGAGCAGTAGTGCCCCTGGTAGCCCTGGAACTGCTGGGAGTTGCCCGGGTCAGCCTCCAGAGACGCCCCCTGGGCGGAGGCCTGGTTCACGGCGAGCCGGAGCTCGCTGACCACGAACGGCTTCTTGATGTTGTTGATGTCGATGATGCGGCCGGCGCCGATCGAGGCGCCCGAGCCGAACTCGTCGATCTCCATCAGGTACTTCCGGCTGCCCCGGGTGAACGGGACGGCGCTCTGCGGCGTGCTGACGCTCTTCCAGGTGAGCCGGCTGACGATCGGCACCTGAGGGTTCGGCACCCGGGCCTGCACCTGGCTGACGTCGAGCACGGTCAGGCCGCTGAAGCCGCTGTCGGAGAACGCCGCCTGGCTCATGTAGAGGGTCTTGCCGTCGTCGCTGAGCACCAGGCCGTGCGACTCGTAGTCGGTGCTCACCCACAGGCTCTTCGGCACCCGCGGCTCGAGCAGGTCGATGGCCGTGACCGTGCGGAAGTAGAGCGATCCGGAGTAGTAGGTCAGCCCGTCGGGCGCGAAGCCGCCCTCGTGTCCCAGCAGGCCCAGCGGCGTGCTCGACAGCAGCTGCGGCGTGCGGCAGTCGGCCTTGACGTCGTAGACGTCGATCACGCCGGGCTGGGTCGTCGGGTAGGAGAAGACGGCGGCGAGCAGCCCACGCTTCACGTTCAGCCGCAGCGACTCGTGCGGGGAGGCCATGGCGATGGTGCGCAGCACGGACGTGAGCACCGGCCTGGCCGGGTCCTTCATGTCGTAGACGTAGGTGCCCGCGCCGTCCTGGCCCTGCTCGGGACCGTCCTTGCCGAACAGCAGGGTGGTGTCGGCGTAGGCGCACTCGTGTCCGGCGCGGTCGACGTAGCGCTCCACGCGGTACCCGCCGGTGGCCCCCGCCCGCGAGACCTGGACGGCGTTGCACCGGTAGCCGCGGGCGTAGCGGCCGGTGGCGACGTCGGACAGGGGGGCGCGGCCCTGGACCTTCTCCGGCAGCGAGCCGGCGTCGCAGGCCGAGCCGGGCGTGGGCGGCGGCACCGCCGGGGACGGCGCGGCGACGGCGAAGGTCGTGGAGAAGGCACCGCCGGCGAGCAGCAGGGCGGAGGCGAGCAGGCGGCGGGACAGGGACGAGGGCAGGGTCACGTGCGCATGGTCACACCTGCGGCGGGTCCTGTCCGGCGATCAGCGCACGCCGGTCGACCTTGCCCCCGGGCAGGAGCGGGAGCGCGGGCACGAGCCGGACCTCCCGGGGCGCGGCGGCCCGGCCCAGCCGCGCCGCGACGTGTGCGCGGGCCTGCTCCAGCGACACGGACCCGACGACCACCGCCACCACGCGCGACCCCCACTCGGGGTCGGGAACCCCCACGACGGCCACCTCGGCCACGTCGGGGTGCTCGAGCAGGACGGCCTCGACCGCAGCCGGGGCGACCTTCTCGCCGCCGGTGACCACGACGTCGTCGGCTCGGCCGTGGACGACGAGCCGGCCGCCGACCAGGGCGCCGAGGTCACCGGTGGTGTACCAGCCGTCGGCGTCGCGCAGGGGGCTGCCGTCCCGGTAGCCGAGACCGAGGACCGGTCCGCGGAGCCGGATCCGCCCTTCCGCCGTGACCTCGACGTCCACGCCCGGCAGCGGGACGCCGTCGTAGACGCAGCCGCCGCTGGTCTCGCTCATCCCGTAGGTGGGAACGACCCGGGTGTCGGGGAAGCGGGCGAGCAGGGCCGGCGGCGCGGCCGCCCCGCCGAGCAGGACGGCCTCCAGACCGAGCAGGTCGGCCGGCTCGAGCCGGTGCAGCTGGGTGGGCACCAGCGAGACGTAACGGCAGCCGGCCGCGCCGGCCAGGAACGCCTCCCGCGTGAACGGACCGTCCGGCAGGGTCTGCGGCGCGAGCCCCGCCACCAGCGAGCGGACCAGCACCTGCAGGCCGCCGACCCGCGTGGGCGGCACCCCCAGCAGCCAGCGGCCGGGACCGCCGAGCACCTGCAGCGCCGCCGTCGCGCTGGCCAGCAGGGCCTCGGCGCTCAGCAGCACCCCCTTGGGAACGCCGGTCGACCCGCTCGTCGGGACCACGACGGCGACGTCGTCCGCGACCGGGCCCGTGCCGATCGCGTCGACCACCCGGGGCGTCGGGTCGGTCAGCAGGGCCGGGCCGGTGCCGTCGAGGGCGGCCTGCAGGGCGTCGAGCGTCGGGACCCCCGCGACGAGCGGCCGCACGGCGTCAGAACGCGTAGGGGTAGGGGCCCCAGTCGGGGGCCCGCTTCTCCAGGAAGGCGTCGCGGCCCTCGACCGCCTCGTCGGTCATGTACGCCAGCCGGGTGGCCTCGCCGGCGAAGACCTGCTGGCCGACCATGCCGTCGTCGACGGCGTTGAAGGCGTACTTCAGCATCCGCTGGGCGGTGGGGCCCTTGCGCACGATCGTCTGCGCCCACTCGATCGCCACCCGCTCGAGGTCGGCGTGCGGCACCACCTCGTTGACGGCGCCCATCCGGTGCATCTGCTCGGCGGTGTACTCCCGGCCGAGGAAGAAGATCTCGCGGGCGAACTTCTGGCCCACCTGGCGGGCCAGCCCGGCGCTGCCGTAGCCGCCGTCGAAGCTGCCGACGTCGGCGTCGGTCTGCTTGAAGCGCGCGTGCTCGGCGCTGGCGAGGGTGAGGTCGCAGACCACGTGCAGGCTGTGGCCCCCACCGGCGGCCCAGCCGGGGACCACGCAGATGACGACCTTGGGCATCATCCGGATGAGGCGCTGCACCTCCAGGATGTGCAGCCGCCCGCCACGGGCCGGGTCGATGCTGTCGGCACCCGTGTCGGAGGCGTACCGGTAGCCGTCGCGGCCGCGGATGCGCTGGTCACCGCCGGAGCAGAACGCCCAGCCGCCGTCCTTGGGGCTCGGGCCGTTGCCGGTGAGGATCACGCAGCCGACGTCGCTCGACATCCGGGCATGGTCGAGCACCCGGTAGAGCTCGTCGACGGTGCCGGGCCGGAAGGCGTTGCGCACCTCGGGGCGGTCGAAGGCGATCCGGACCACCCCGCCGTCGCGCCCGGAGGCGGTGGAGCGGTGGTAGGTGATGTCCTCCAGGTCGAACCCGGGGACCTCGGTCCAGGCGGCGGGGTCGAAGATCTCGCTGACGGTCACGGGTCAGACCCTAGGAGGTTCGCGTGGAGGTGCACGTCGTCGCCGTGCCCATGCGGGTGCCGTTCCGCGGGGTGACCACCCGCGAGGTGGCCCTGCTGCAGGGGCCGGCGGGCTGGGGCGAGTTCGGCCCCTTCCCCGAGTACGGCGACGCCGAGGCCGCCCGCTGGCTCGCGGCCGCGCGGGAGGCGTGCACGACGGCGCCCCCCGAGGCCGTGCGCTCGCGCGTGCCGGTCAATGCCACGGTCCCCGCGGTGGCCCCCGACCGGGTGCCCGACGTCCTGGCCCGCTTCCCCGGCTGCACGACCGCCAAGGTGAAGGTGGCCGAACCGGGGCAGCGCCTGGCCGACGACGTCGACCGGGTCGCCGCCGTGCGCGACGCCCTCGGTCCCGGAGGGCGGATCCGGGTCGACGCCAACGGGGGCTGGTCGGTGGACCAGGCGCGCCGGGCTCTCGGCAAGCTCGCCCCGTACGGCCTGGAGTACGCCGAGCAGCCGTGCGCCACCGTGCCCGAGCTCGCCGCGCTGCGCCGGGAGCTGGCCAGGCTGCGGCTCGACCTGCCGATCGCGGCCGACGAGAGCGTGCGCAAGGCCGAGGACCCCCTGCGGGTGGCGCTGGCCGGGGCCGCCGACGTCGTCGTGCTCAAGGTGGCGCCGCTCGGGGGGGTGCGCAGGGCGCTCGAGGTGGCGCAGGCCTGCGGCCTGCCGGTGGTCGTGTCGTCCGCACTGGACACCGCCGTGGGCATCCGGGCCGGGGTCGCGCTCGCGGCCGCGCTGCCCGACCTGCCCTACGCCTGCGGCCTGGCGACCACCGGCCTGATGGCGGGCGACGTCGCGTCCTACGAGGTCGTGGACGGTGCCCTGCCGGTGCGCCCGGTCGAGCCCGACCCCGCCCGGCTCGCGGCCCTGGCGGCGGCACCCGACCGGCAGGAGTGGTGGCGCGCGCGGATCGACCGCTGCGGCGCCCTGCTCGACGGCGCATGAGACTGGACCGGTGAACCCCTCGACCGCGCTCGCGCAGGTGCTCGTCGACGAGCTGGTGCGCGGCGGGGTGCGCGACGCCGTGCTGTCCCCCGGCTCCCGGTCCGCCCCGCTGGCCTTCGCCCTGCACGCCGCCGACGCCGCCGGCCGGCTGCGGCTGCACGTGCGGGTCGACGAACGCTCCGCCGGCTTCCTCGCCGTCGGGCTCGCCAAGGCGTCGGGCCGCGCCGTCCCCGTGGTCACGACGTCGGGCACTGCGGTGGCGAACCTGCACCCCGCAGTGCTGGAGGCCGCGCACAGCGGGACGCCGCTCGTGGTGCTCTCGGCCGACCGGCCGCCGGAGCTGCGCGGCGCCGGCGCGAACCAGACGGTGGACCAGCTCGGCCTGTACGGGGGGGCCGTGCGGCTGTTCACCGAGCTCGGCACACCCGACGTGCGGGCGGGGCAGAACGCCTACTGGCGCTCGCAGGCCTGCCGGGTCCTGGCGGCCGCGCTCGGCACGCTGTCGGGCGACCCCGGCCCGGTGCAGGTCAACGTCGGCCTGCGCGACCCGCTGGTGCCCGGGCCCGGCGACTGGCCGGAGGCGCTCGACGGCCGCCCGGACGGCGCGCCCTGGACCGCCGTGCCGCCCTCCCCGAGGCCGCCCGCCGTCGCCGACGACCTGCCCGCGCGCACCGTCGTCGTCCTCGGTGACGGGCCCGAGCTCCCCGCTGCGCAGGCACAGGCCCTGGCCCGCTCCCGTGGCTGGCCCGTCGTCGCCGAGCCGTCGTCGTCGGCCTCGCCCGAGGGCACCGTCGTCGCGCCCGAGCTGCTGCTGGGGGCCGGGGTGCTGCCGGTCCCCGACCGGGTGCTCGTCGTCGGGCGGCCGACCCTGTCGCGCGCGGTGGGGCGGCTCGCGGCCTCCGCGCCGTGCGACGTCGTCGGCGGCCCGGGCGGGTGGGCCGACGCCGGGCGCCTGGCCGCCCGCGTGCTGCCGGGCGTGCCCGGGCCGGGCCTGCGCGACGTCGACCCGTCCTGGCTGCCCGCCTGGGCCGGGGCCTCCGCCGTTGCCGCGCGGGTGCTGGCCGAGCGGGTGCAGGGGCTGGTCGAGCCCGCCGTGGCACGCGAGGTACTGGCCGCGGCGCAGGTCCCGGGCGGGCGCGGGCTGGTCGTCGTCGGGTCGTCCAAGCCGGTGCGCGACCTGTTCCTGTGGGAGCCCGCCGCCGGCGTGCAGGTGCTCGCGAACCGGGGAGTGGCGGGCATCGACGGGGTCGTGTCGACCGCCGTCGGCGCGGCGCTGGCACACCGGACCGGGGCGCACCCGACGACCGGCAGGCCCCGCCAGGCGTACGCGCTGCTCGGCGACCTGACGTTCCTGCACGACGCCAACGGCCTCGTTCTCGGGCCGTCCGAGCCGCGTCCAGACCTGTGCCTGGTGGTGGTCGACAACGACGGCGGCGCGATCTTCGGCACGCTCGAACAGGGCGGCGGCGACCACGCGGACGCGTTCGAGCGGGTCTTCGGCACGCCGCACGGCGTCGACCTGCCGGCGCTGTGCGCGGCCACCCGCACGCCCTGCACGTCGGTCACGACCCTGGAGGGGCTGCGCGCCGCGCTCGCGCCGGCCCCGGGCCTTCGGGTCGTGCACGTGCGCACCGACCGGCACGATGCCGTCGCCCTGCACACGCAGCTGGGGGCGGCGGTGCGGACGGCGCTGAGGGGCACCCGGCCCTAGGCGCCGGAGAGCGGCGGAACCCGGCTGAGCAGCGTGCGGGCGAGTGCGGCCACGGCGCTCGAGTCCTCGGTGCCGACGACCTCGAACCGGCCGTCGGGCAGCAGCCGGGCGCTGAAGGCGCAGGACTTGGCGGGGCTGACGAACGTGGCGCTGACCTGCTCGCGCGCACGGCCGCTGCACGGTCCGAGCCGCGACAGCCGCACCTGTGACCGGCGCGGTGGCAGCGCGTGCGCGGTCTGCAGCGATACGAGGGTGCAGTTCTCGGCCAGGCCGTCCAGCATCGCCAGCAGGGCCGGCGGGACCACGAGCCCCTCGCCGACGGCAAGCAGGAGCACACCGGCGTGCGACGACGACCCGGCAAGCCCGCACACCGCCTCGAGGCGGCGCACCAGCCACGCGACGTCGACGGTGAGCCGCGGCACCTCGCCCGCGAGCTGGTCGAACAGGTCGGTGTCGGGCAGGACATCCCAGCTGTTCCCCCGCGGCCTGGGCACGGCCGGGCCGGCGGCCGGCCCCGACGTGGCCAGCGTCGCGGGGCGGCCGAGCAGGAAGCCCTGTCCCCAGCGTGCTCCGAGGGCGCGAGCCCGCTCCAGGTCGCCCTCGGACTCGATCCCCTCAGCGAGCAGGACGGCGCCCGACCGCTCCACGTAGCCGACGACGGCGCGCAGCGCCCGCAGGGCCGTCCGCGACAGCCGTGCGGCCAGCAGCGGGCGGTCCAGCTTGACGATGTCAGGCGCGAGCACGGGCAGCAGCGCGACGCTCTCGTCGTTGGCGCCGGCGTCGTCGAGGGCGATCTCCCAACCGAGCTCTCGCAGGGTGCTCACGACGCGGACGAGGTCGCCCGGCCGCTGCAGCAGCAGGCGCTCCGTCACCTCGACGACGACATCGAGCTCGCGGTGGGCCCGCAGCCAGTGGGGCAGCAGCGGCGACGGGCACGCGGTGTTCAGCGTCTGCGGCTCGGCGTTGACGAACAATCGGCCGCCGCTCTCGGGCCCGGTCTCCAGCGAGCAGCGGAAGGCCTCGGCGCGGCAGGCCCAGTCGAGCTCGGCCAGCCGACCCTGGGCGCGGGCGGCGTCGAACAGCGCCATCGGCGCCTCGAGGGCCGAGCCGACCGGCCCGCGGGCCAACGCCTCGTGGCCCACCAGCCCACCGTCGAGCAGGTCCACCACCGGCTGGAACAGCATGCGCAGACCGCCGGGGTCGAGCGCGTGCTGCAGCAGCTCGCTGCTTCCCCCGGTCCGCATGACGTTGCACCTGCCCGGAAAGACTCCAAGTAGTCATGTCGACACTGTCCGCAATGTCCGGGGGTGAGGGATACGTCCGGACCCGAACGGACCACCAGGCGCGCACCCACCCGCCGCGCCCGCGGGTCACCGGAGCTAGGAGTGCAGGGCGTCCCGCATCGGCACGAGCTTGGCGTTGGTCTCGGCCAGCTCGTCCTGCGGCTGCGAGCCCGCCACGATGCCGCAGCCGGCGAACAGCCGCAGGCGGGCCGGGTCGGCTGGGTCGACCTCCGCGCAGCGCAGGGCGATCCCCCACTCGCCGTCGCCGCGGGCATCGAGCCAGCCCACCGGGCCGGCGTAGCGACCCCGGTCCAGGCCCTCCGACTCCCCGATCAGGGCCATGGCGAGCTCGGTGGGGCTGCCGCAGACCGCGGCGGACGGGTGCAGGGAGGCGATCAGCCCCAGCGAGGTCGAGCCGTCCTCGACGACCCCCCGCACGTCGGTGGCCAGGTGCATGACGTTGGGCAGGTCGAGCACGAAGGGGGCCGCCGGCACGTCGACGTCGCGGCAGTGCCGGGTCAGCGCCTCCACCACGGAGCGGACGCCGTAGCCGTGCTCCTCGACCTCCTTGATGGAGCGCTCGAGAGCGTGGCTCATGCGCCGGTCGCGGTTCGCGTCGCCGCTGCGGCGCAGCGTGCCGGCCAGCACGCGGCTCGTGGCGACGCCGTCCTGCAGACGGACGAGCATCTCGGGCGTGGCCCCCAGCAGGCCGTCGACGCTGAAGGTCCAGCACTCGGCGTACTGCTCGGCCAGGCGGCGCAGGGGCCAGCGCAGGTCGACCGGCCCGTCGGTCCGGGCCTCGAGGTCACGCGCCAGCACCACCTTGTCGAGCTCGCCCGCCACGATGCGCCCGACGGCGGCGGTGACCACCTGCACGTAGTCGGCGCCGGTGCGGGTGCCGTCGGCGAAGCGCACGTCCCCCGGCGGACGGGGGGCCGACCTCGACGGCAGGGCGGGGTCGGCGTCGCCGACGGTGGTGACCCACCAGGTGCCGGCCCGGGCGCCCACCACCACCCGCGGGACGACGAGGACGGACGACGTGCGGGCGGCGTCGAAGCCGAAGGAGCCGAAGGCCACCAGCCCGCTGCCCTCGAGGTGGACGTCGTCGGTGACGTCGGCGCGGGCCACCACCTCGCGCCACCACGTCTGGGCGTCGCCGAACCGGTCCGCCGCGCCGGGCGGGACGTCCAGGCGCAGCGCCTCGCCCCAGCCCACGAGCCCCTCCCCGCCCTGGGTCCAGGCGAGGCCGTCGTGCTCGGGCAGCAGGTCCAGCAGCGGTCCCGGGTCGGCGATCACCGCGCTGCGCACCGTCAGCAGGCCGACGTCGGGCACGGTGGTCACTCCCCCAGCCTAGGCAGCGGGGGCCCGGCCCGCCGGACCCACCGCACCGGCGTCCACGGGCACCCCCGTGGTGACGGCGGCCACATCCGGGGCAGGATGACCGGGTGCAGCAGCTGACCGGCCTCGACGCGGCCTTCCTGGCGATGGAGACCTCCGCGGTGTTCGGGCACGTGGGGAGCGTCTGCGTCCTGGACCCCTCCACGGCCCCGGAGCCGCTGACCCTGGAGCGGCTGACGTCGCTCATCGAGCGGCGGCTGCACCTGATCCCGCCCTTCCGTCGGCGCCTGGTGTCCGTGCCGCTGGGTCTGGACCAGCCCTACTGGATCGAGGACCCCGACTTCGACGTCGAGTTCCACGTCCGCGAGCTCGCCCTGCCCCAGCCGGGCGACGACCGGCAGCTCGCCGACCAGGCGGCCCGGCTGCACGCCCGGCCGCTGGACCGCAGCCGGCCCCTGTGGGAGCTGTACCTGATCCACGGGCTCGCCGGCGGCCGCCAGGCGGTCTACACCAAGGTGCACCACGCCGCCATCGACGGCGTCTCCGGCAACGACATCCTGGCCGCCGTCCTCGACCTGACCCCCGAGGGGCGCGACGACGACGACCCCACCCCGTGGACGGGCGACAAGGTGCCCGGCTCGCTCGGACTGCTCGCCCGCAGCGCGGTGTCGCTGGCCGGGCACCCGGTCCGTGCCGCCCGGGTGTCCTACGGCCTGGCCCGCTCGCTGCCGAGCCTGGCCTCGACGCTGCGCCCGCGGGTGCCCCTCATCGACCGCTTCCTCGGCCACGACAACCGCACGTCCTGCCCGGTCCGGGGTTCCGGGCGCCCGCGACGCCGTTCAACCGGTCGGTCAGCCCGCACCGGCGGTGGGCCTTCTGCAGCCTGCAGCTCGCGGACGTGAAGGCGGTGAAGAACGCGGCCGGCTGCACCGTCAACGACGTCGTGATGGCGCTGTCCACCGGGGCGCTGCGCCGCTGGCTGCACGACCACGACGCGCTGCCGACGGCCCGCTGGTCAGCGCGGTCCCGGTGTCGGTGCGCACCGAGGCCGAGCAGGGCCAGGGCGGCAACCGGGTCTCGATGATGTTCGCCCCGCTGCCCACGAACGTCGACGACCCGCTGGTGCGGCTCCAGGCGTGCCACCACGCCATGGCCGCCGCCAAGGACCAGCACGGGGCGCTCCCGGCCGACCTGCTCAGCGACGTCACGCAGTTCGCCGCGCCCGCCCTGGCCGGCCAGGCCGCCCGCCTGGCGGCCCGGGTGCGGCTGGTGGAGCGGCTGAACGCGTTCAACCTCATCATCAGCAACGTGCCGGGCCCGAACCTCAAGCTCTACTACGCCGGCGCGCACATGCTGGCCTACTACCCGCTCTCGGCGATCGCCGACGGCCAGGGGCTCAACATCACGGTGATGAGCTGGGAGGGCAAGCTGCACTTCGGGCTCATCGCCGACCGCGAGCTCGTGCCCGACGTCGACGTCATGGCGGGCTACCTCGCCGACGAGCTCCGGACCCTGCTCGAGGCCACCTCGCAGGAGGCCACCGGCTGACCTCCCGCCGGGAGGGGCCGCGGCGTCAGGACTCGTCGCGCAGCCGCGCCTGCAGCCGCTCGCGCTCGCTGAGCGACGCGTCGCGCCGGGCCATGGCCGCCGCGCCGATGGCGTCGCGCTGGCGCCGGAGCAGCACGACGCTGCCCAGCGCCGACAGCACCAGGGCTCCGACGATGGCGAGCAGGTTGCGCACACCCGCCACGAGCAGCACGCCGTAGGCCCCGCAGAACAGCACGAAGCGCAGGAGCGTGTAGACGACGACAGGACGCAGCACGCCGACCAGCCTAGGCCGGTCGGCGTGCTGCTGCAGCGTGGCGGGCGCAGGGCCCGCCGGGTCAGTCCTGGGCGACCCGGCGACGCCGGACGACGGCGGCGCCACCGGCCAGGAGCAGGCCGAGAACGGCGAGGCCGGCGCTCGCGCCGGTGCGGGGCAGGCTGAGCGGGCTGGTCTGCGGGCCGGCGGCCGTCGGGTCGGCTCCGGTCGGCGCCCCGCTGGTCGGAGCGCCCGTGGTCGGGGTTGCCGTGCCGGCCGCCGTCACGGCGGGGCGGAACCGGGCCCCCTCGGACAGGCTGCCGAAGCCCAGCGTGGTCGGCGTGCTGGTCAGCAGGTCCCCGACGGCGAGGGCGCCGAGGCCCCCCGGGACGACGGCCTTCGGCAGCAGCGACAGGCCCGGGAGGGCGAGCGCACCGGGGAGCGCCACCTCCACGGGAAGGGTGATGGCGGGGACGGTCACCGTGAGGCCGGTGATCGTCGTGCCCGCGGTGCCGTAGTCGCCGTCCACCGCCGTGGTGGCCGCCTTGGTGAGCAGCTGCACAGTCGGCGCGGGGACCTTCAGCGCCGGCAGGCCCGGGACGCTGGACAGCACCGACGACAGCGCTCCGGTGAGCCCGGCGACCGCCTGGCCGACCGTCGCGAGGGTCGGGCCGGTGGTGGCGGCGAGGTCGAGGGTGCGGCCCTGCAGGACATCGGTGCCGAGGACCTCGAGCCCCTCGACGGTGCCTCCCTCGACGACCGCCCGCTGCTGTCCCGAACCGGCCCCGGTGACGACCGACTCGGTGCTGACGGCGACCCGGCGCAGCGACAGGACGGGGGTGCCGTCGAGCACGTCCATGAGGGCGTCGAGCAGGGCCTGCAGCTGCGGGGCGAGCAGGCGGCTGAGGTCGGTGAGCGCCTGCTGCGCCGTGTCGAGCAGCCGGTTGGCCGCGGCCAGCGCGCTCTGCGCGAGGGTGACGGCCTGCTGCGCTGCGGCCAGGGCAGCCGCGGTGAGCTCGGCCGCGGTGGAGGCCGCCGCGAGCTGGGTGGCAGCCTGCCCGGCCGCGGACTGCGCCTGCGCGACCAGCGCGTCGGCCTCGGTCACCGCCCCGGTCAGCGTGGGGTCGACCGCCTGGAGCGCTCCCCCGAGGCCGGGCACCGGGCGCAGCAGCGCCTGCGCCGCGGCGAGCGCCGAGCGCGCGGCCGCCGCGGCCTGCTGACGCTCAGCCAGCTGGGCGTCGGCCGCGGTGACCGCGTCCTGCGCCGCCTTCTGCGCCGCAGCCTGGCCGAGGACACCCCGGGTCAGCGGGTCCAGGGCGGCGGTCGCGGCGGAGAGGTCCTTTCCGGCGGCCTGCACGTCGGCGAGCCGCGCTGCGACCTGGGCGGTGGCCGCGTCCGTGGTCGCACCGAGGGCGGCCTGCGCGGCGTCCAGGGCCGCGTTGGCCGTGGCCACGGTGCCGTTGGCGAGGTCGAGGCGGGCCACCAGGTCGTCGAGCACGCCCGCGGGGAGCTTGCCGAGGTCCAGGCCGAGGGCGGCGAGCAGGTCGGCGATGCTGGGCAGCTCGACGTCGCTGACCTCCAGGGTCTTGGCCGAGCGGGCGGCCCGGCCGTCGACGGCCGAGCCCGCGGTGAGCAGCCCGTGCACGTCGATCGGCAGTCCGAGGACCTCCAGACGGCCCAGCGAGGTGGCACCGGCCACGGTGCTGGCGGCGCCGTCGACGACCGAGGCTCCGACCTCCAGAGCCGGGCCGGTCACCGAGGCGATGCCCGCGAGCGCGGGGACGGCGGCGCTGCTGCTCAGGGGCGCGACGGTGCGGCTGGTGCCGGCGTCGACGGTCTGCACGCCCAGCGCGACGCCGTCGGCCGTGAGCGGGGTGACGACGATCTGCGCCGAGGGGACGCCGCCGATCGTGTCGGTGACCAGGCGGACCCCACCGGCGGCGAGGTCGTGGCCGGCGGCGGAGACCGACAGGAGGCTGACCGCGGAGGTGGCGCGCCCGGCGGCGGGCACCTCCGGCGTCGCCGCGAGGGCCGGAGCCATGACGGAGGAGACGAGCGCGACGACGGCGCAGGCGGCGGGAACGGAGGGACGGACGCGCACGGGATCTCCAGGCGGCAGGACGTGCGGACGCGGCGGCGTCCGGGACTGCTTCCCAGGATCACCAGGTGACGCGCGTCGCACCATGACCCGTTGTGACCATCTCCGACCAGATCGACCCGGAGCGGGTCAGGCTGCCCCGGTTGCGTCCGGGGTGGGAGGGATCGTGCCGGGCACCCGGCGCCGGGCCTCGAAGCGGCCGCTCAGCACCACGGTGGTCCGCGTGCGCGCCACGCTCGGGATCCGGCGCAGCACCCCCAGGGTGCGCTCGAGGTCGTCGACGTCCTCGACCCGCACCTTCACCACGAACGCCTCCTCGCCGGCGACCGACCAGCAGTCCTCCACCTCGGGCACCTCGGCCAGGCTGGTCGCGAGGTCCTCCTGCTCGGCGTCCTCCCGCTGGTGGACCGCCACGAGCGCACTCACCCCCAGTCCGAGCAGCGCGCTGTCGACGACGGCGGTGTAGCCGCGCAGCACGCCGGCGCGCTCGAGCCGCCGCACCCGCTCGAGCACCGACGGCGGCGACAGCCCCACCTGGCGCGCCAGGTCGGCGTTGGACGTGCGGGCGTCGTCCACCAGCGCGGCCACCAGCTGACGATCGATGTCGTCCATGTCACTACGACGGACGCTCACGGTTTCGCTCCTTCTGTCGTTAGGAGTAGTGTCACGTCAACCTACTGATCGAAGGAAGAATCTCATGAACACCGTGTACGACGGCCAGAGCCTGCAGTCCTACGGCCTTCGCCTGCAGACCGAGGCCCGCCGTCCCGTGGAGCGCGGGGCCCGCAGCGCCGGTCGCAGCCTCGCACCCCGGCTGCGCGACCTCGTGGCCCGCCGCTCCCACTAGGCGCTCCGGCCCCCCTCCCGGTACCGACGGGGCCGTTCGGCCCAGCCTGTCTGCTCCGTCCGGACCGTCCCGGTCCGGACGGCTGTGCGGCCCGCGTCCCAGCCGTCACCGCCGTCCGGTTCGCTCGTTACGGTGGGCGACGGGCCACCTCGGCCCGGGCACGAGGGGGAACCATGACCGAGTCGATCACCAGCCGCACCGAGAAGGCGTCCCGTCCCACGGTGCCGCGCGACCGGCTGCTGACCCCCGGCGAGGTGGCCACCCTGTTCCGCGTCGACCCGAAGACGGTCACGCGCTGGGCCGCCGCCGGCCGGATCGGGTCCATCCGCACCCCGGGCGGCCACCGGCGCTTCCGGGAGGCCGAGGTCCACGCCCTGCTGCAGGGCGACGGCCTGCTCGAGGACCTGGCCTCCGTGGTCCCCGCGCAGCCCGTCGGCCCGGCGCGCACGGCGGCCCCCACCGCCTGATCGCGCGTAGGGTCGGCCTCCCGTCCCAAGGAGGCCCGCTGTGCTGTACGGCTACGGGATCCTCGCGGTCGTCGAGATCACCCTGCTCGTCTACTGCGTCCTGAACATCGTCACCACCCCGCAGGAGCAGGTGCGGAACCTGCCCAAGCTGCTGTGGCTCGTCCTCGTGCTCTTCTTCCCGCTGATCGGCGGGGTCGCCTGGCTGGTGGCCGGCCGGCCCCAGGGCGGCGCCGGGGGGCGTGGACAGGGGGGTGGCCGGGGCCCGCGCGGAGGCGTGCGTCCACCGTCCGGGCCCGTGCGCCCGAGCAACCCCGACGACGACGAGGACTTCCTGCGCCAGCTGCGCCAGCGCGCGCAGGAGCAGCGCCGACGGGCCCGCGACGAGGACACCCCGCCCTGAGGATCTTCCTCAGGCGTAGCTGTGCAGGCCCACCACGAAGATGTTGACCACGTAGTAGTCGACGATGAGGGCTCCGGCCGCCGCCACGGCGACCCAGGCCGCCTTGCGACCCTTCCAGCCGGCGGTGGCGCGCGCGTGCAGGTAGCCGGCGTACAGGACCCAGGTGATGAACGACCAGGTCTCCTTCGGGTCCCAGCCCCAGTACCGGCCCCAGGCCGCCTCGGCCCAGATGGCTCCGGCGACGATCGCGAAGGTCCAGACCGGGAACGCGAAGGCGATGACCGAGTAGGACGCCCGGTCCAGCGTGGACGCCGCCGGGAGCGACTGGCCGAGCGACAGGGGGAACCGGGGGGAGGCCCCGGCCGCGAGCGCGGCGTCGTAGCGCGCCCGGGTGAGGTACAGCAGGGCCACGACGCCCGACAGCAGGAACGCGCCGCTGCTCATCACCGCGGCGGCGACGTGGATCTTCAGCCAGTAGCTGTCGAGCGCCGGCACCAGCGGCCCCACCGGGGTGTAGAGCACCGTGCCGGCGAGTCCGAGGTAGAGCACCACCGGGACCATGACGAAGGCGCCGACCGTCCGTTCGACCCGGCCCTGCGCGATCAGCCACAGGAACGCGACGACGGCGACGAAGGCCACCGACACCGAGAACTCGTACATGTTGCCCCACGGCGGCCGCCCGGCCGCGATCCCGCGCAGAAGCAGCGAGACCGCGTGGACCACGGCGCCACCGGCGGTGAGGACCACCGCCAGGCGGCCGATCCCCCCGGGGCGGACCGGCTCGCGGACGGCCACCTCGGCCGGCGGCACGGGAGCTCCGGCACCCACGAGGACCTTCGCGGCCGACCGGGCCCGGCCAGCCGGCGCGGAGGTCGCCGCCCGGGCCTTGCGGGCCGCCTGCTCGCCGGCGAAGCACAGCATGGCGAGGGCGTAGACGACGATGGTGGCGAACAGCAGCTTGTCGCTGATGCCGGCGAGGGACTGCACGGTCACACGTCCTTGTCCAGGTCGGGGTGGGGCTCGGGGGCGAGGTCGGGAGAGGCGTCGGGCCCGCCGACGGCGGCGGTCTGCAGGCGCAGCCGTTCGGTGAGGGTCGCGAACTCCGCGGCGAACGACTCGGCGTCGGTGCGGGACAGGCCACCCACCTCGACCACGGTACGGGCCGGACCGCCGTCCGGCGAGGTCCCGGGGACCGCCCGCACCCAGAGCCGCCGACGCCGGACGAACAGCGACAGCAGCAGGCCGAGGACCATCCCGCCGGAGGCCCACAGGGCGAGGACCTTGCCGGGGTCCTGGGTGACCTGGAAGGTGGCCCACTCGTCGGTGCCGGCGTAGGTGATGCTCCCGCCGCCCGGCAGCGTCCAGGTCTCGCCCGGTCGCAGGGCCTGGGGCGGGGCGTCGACCTGCGTCATCCTGGCGGTCTTCTCCAGGGAGTACACCGAGGCGGGCACCCCGGCGTCCAGGCCGAGGTCGCCGCGGTAGGCCACCAGGGTCAGGGCCGGCACGCGGGGGGCCGGGTGCACGGAGGTGACCCGGCCGGTGGTGGGGTCCTGCACGGTGGTGGGGGTGAAGACGCCTTCGAAGGACAGCTGGTCCGGAGCGGCGTCGGGCGCCTTGATCGTGCAGTTGGACAGGAACTGCGGGTTGGCCGGCAGGCACGGCACCGACTGGTCCAGGGCCACCTGGCCCGCGCCGTCGCGCACCACGATCCGCGGCGCGTAGCCATGCCCGATCAGGTACACCTTCGTGCCGTTGCCGGTGACGAGCGGGTGGTTCACCCGCAGGCGGTACGGCCGCTCGGGGGCGTCGGCGGTCGGCGCCCACCGGACGTCGGCCTCGAAGGTGCGCGCGGCGCCGTCCTCGGTGTAGGTCGCGTCGAAGGCCGACAGCGCGAAGTGGAAGGGCGCCAGGGAGTCGGGGTCGAACCGCCGACCCGGCGTGATGTCGTCGTAGTTGAGCAGCGCGTTCGCGAAGCCGTCGCCCTCCTTGACCAGGACGGTGCCCTTGAACCCGAACAGCCCGCCGAGGGCGATGCCGACCAGCAGGGCGACCAGGCTCACGTGGAAGAGCAGGTTGCCGGTCTCCCGCAGGTAGCCCTTCTCCGCGCTGAGCCCGCTGCCGCGCACGACCGTCCGCCAGCGCGGCAGCCCGGCCCTGGCGGCGTCGAGCACCTGCTGCGGGCTGAGGTCGGTCTCCCAGCGCTCGGACGCCGCGAGCCGGCGCAGCGTGGTCGGCACCTTCGGCGGGGCGCTGCGCAGGGCCCGGACGTGCAGGCGGGTGCGCGGCACGATGCAGCCGACCAGAGAGACGAACAGCAGCAGGTAGATGGCGGCGAACCAGGGGCTGGCGAAGACGTCGAACAGCGATAGCCGGTCCAGCAGCGGACCCAGGGTGGGGTGGGCCGCGGTGTACTCCTGCACCCGGGCCGGCGCGAGGGCGCGCTGCGGCAGGAAGCCGCCGGGCACGCTCGCCAGCGCCAGCAGGAACAGCAGCAGCAGCGCGGTGCGCATGCTGGTCAGCTGGCGCCAGGCCCGACGGAACGGCGCGATCGCCGACCCGCGGACGGGTGGCCCGACCTCCAGCGGCTGGGTGGTCAGCTGGTCGGTGAGCGCGGTCATACGACGGTCTGGTAGCTGCTGACGAAGACCTGCATCTCCAGCACGATCCGGGCCCACAGCCCGCTGACCAGCAGGAGCCCGACCACCACGAGCAGCCCGCCACCCACCTTCATCACCAGTCCGTAGTGGCGCTTGACGACGTCGAACGCCCCGAGCGCCCGGCGCATGGCCAGCCCGGTGGCGATGAACGGCAGGCCCAGGCCCAGGCAGTAGGCCGCGGTGAGCAGCGCGCCCCGACCGGCACTGGCCTGGGTGTACGCCAGCGTCTGCACCGCCCCGAGCGTGGGCCCGAGGCAGGGTGTCCAGCCGACGCCGAACAGCACCCCCAGCAGCGGGGCGCCCGCGAGGCCGGCATCGGGGAGGGCGTGGAAGCGCAGCTCGCGCTGCATGCCGGGGATCAGCCCGAGAAAGCTCAGGCCCAGCACCACCGTGAGCGCGCCGAGCACCCGGTCGACCACCGCCTTGTGCGCCACCAGGGCTCCGCCGAGGCCGCCGAACAGGGCGCCCGTGGTGACGAAGACCGCGCTGAAGCCCAGGACGAACAGCACGCTGCCGACCAGCACGCGGCCGCGGCGCACCCTGGTCTGCACGAGCGTGTCGCCGGCCGCCCCGCGGGTGTCGCCGAGCTCGGCGCCGGACAGCCCCGTCATGTAGGACAGGTAGCCGGGCACGAGCGGCAGCACGCACGGGGACAGGAACGACACGAGCCCCGCCGCAGCCGCCACCGGCAGCGCGAGCAGCACGGGCCCGCTGGTGACGGTGTCCACGAAGGTGTCCGCGATGCTCACGACGACCCTCCCCCGGGGGGTTCCCCGAGCAGGACCTGCACCGGCCCGTCGAGCTCGGCCTCGGTGACCCCGCCGATGAAGCGTCCCGCGATCCGGCCCTGCCGGTCCAGCAGCAGCGTGCTCGGCGGGGTCTGCGGCGCCAGGGCGCGGAACCGGGTGAGCACCAGGCCGGCCTGGTCGAACAGCGACGGGTAGGGCACCGCCTGCGTGCGCTCGAAGGCGCGGGCGGCGTCGGCGTCGTCCTTGATCGCGACGCCGACGAAGGAGACGCCCTCGGGCCCGCGGCGCTCGGCGACGGCCTTGAGGTTGGGGGCCTCGGCCCGGCAGGGGGCGCACCAGGAGGCCCAGAAGTTGACGACGACCACCCTGCCGCGCATCGACGCCACGTCCAGCGCCTGGCCGTCGAGGGTGGTGCCCTTGATCTCGGGCGCCGCCTGCCGGTCGGCGATCCGGAAGACCCCGGTGGGGCCGGGGTCGAACACCTTCAGCTGCGGCGTGCCGGCCCGGTCGACGTCGACGGCGTTGCTCCCGGTGCAGCCGGACAGCGCGAGCACGGCGGCGAGAACCGCCCAGGCCGCGCGAGCCGGCGGGAGCACAGGTCGGGGCACCCCACCATCATCGGTCATCGTGCGGCGCGTCGCCTACCCCGCGAAGGAGACCTGCGCGACGTGCGGTCGGCCGTCAGGTCCCGTCGACGCGCCAGACCGAGACCGAGACCGGCACACGGTGGGCCGCCCGGGGCCGCTCGAGGTCGCTCTCGTCCCACATCGGCAGGCTCAGGGTGAAGTCGTCGACGGGCGTCAGCCCGGCCGGGTCGACCCCCTCGGGCACCGTCTGCCTGGCCCCGACGACGAAGACGGGCATGTCCGGGAAGGCCCGCTCGTAGAGGGCGAGGATCTCCTCGCGGCGCTCGGGCAGGCTCGGCAGCAGCACCGACACCTGTCCGCGGGCCAGCCAGACCGGGGTGGCGAACAGCGCGGTGGCGTTGTTGGTGCGCAGCGTGTCCCACAGGAACAGGCCCTGCTCGTCCCCCGACAGCGCGGCGATCCGGGCACTGGCCTGGAAGGAGCCCTTCCACTCGTCGTGCCGGCGCAGCGGGACGGACTGCGACAGGAAGACCGCCAGCAGGCCGGCCAGGGCCAGCCCGGCCAGCGGAGCGAGGACGGCCCGACCCCGGCGGCTGGAGAAGAAGGCGAAGGTGAGCACCAGGGCGATGAGCACGATCACGCCCGGCAGCACGGTGGGCACGTAGCGGCGGCTCCACCAGAGCATCCGGCTGGAGTTGCGGGCCGAGTAGGCGTAGAGCGGGAACAGCATCAGCGTCGGCAGCACCACCACCCAGGCACTTGCCACCCAGCGGCGCAGCGCGACGACGGCGAGGCCGAGGCCCATCAGGGCGAACCCCGGCAGGGTGAGGAACCACGACAGCCGGCGCAGGACCTGCTCGTCGTAGCTGCGCAGGGTGCGGCCGTTGTAGTCGAAGTAGTCGATGCCGAACAGCCTCGTGCGCAGGAACCCCACGACGAGCAGCACCGCGGCAAACGAGCAGACGGCCAGGCCCACGGCCACCTGCGGACGCCGCTGTTCCAGCAGCCGCTGCAACGGGTCGAGCGCCACCCGGCCGAGCACCAGGCGCAGCACCAGGGCGACGACGAACAGCCCGACGACGAGCGCCACGACCTTCGGCAGCGAAGGGATGCCGTTGGCGTTGGAGTAGAACAGCGCGAGCCGGTAGGCCTGCAGCAGCGCGTGCGGGGTGACGACGGCGAGCCCCGCGACGAACCACCACGACCGGGCGTCCCAGCGACGCAGGGCCACCAGGGCCGCCCCGGTGCCGGCGGCCAGGAGCACCAGCAGCAGCCCGTCGGGCCGGTTGAGCCAGCCGATCCCGACGAAGAGCCCGGCCAGGGCCGCCGGTCCCCGGCGGCCGGTCTGCACGGCCAGGACGATCCCGAGCAGGGCGCCCAGGTACAGCGCCTGGGCCAGCACCTCCGTGGTGGGGTAGCGCGTCTGCCAGACCTGGAGCAGGTTCGTCGCCAGGAGCAGACCCCCGCACAGCCCCGCGACCACCCCCGGAGACCACCAGCGCCCGGTGCGCTCGGGCCAGAGCACGTCGCCGACGCGGCGCAGCAGGGCGACCAGCACGAGGACCGACAGCACCCCCATGAGCGACACCAGGGCGCGCAGCGCGTCGTAGCCGCCGAGGTCGAGCGAGGTGGCCAGCAGGGCCGGCCACAGGTGATAGAACTGCGGCACCACGAGCCCGTCGGTCTCCGGTCCGCGCAGCCACACGCCCGGCATCCGGGCTCCCGGCGAGGCCAGCTGCACCGGCAGCGGCTTCCCGTCGATCCGGGCCGACAGCACGGGGTCGACAAACGAGTAGTCGCCGGTCCGCGCGATCTCGGCCGCGTGGGTGACGTAGCCGCCGGGGTCCTTGTCGGCGACGCCGTAGGAGAAGCCCGGGAACGCGAGCGCCGCCATGACGGCCGCCGCCGCCGCCGCGGCGGCCAGTCCCGGGCCGTCCGAGGCGAACCGGAGCCCGCGGCGCACGAGGACCGCTCCGGCGGCGAGGAGCACCGCAGCGGTGATCGCCACCGCGCCGACGCCGCTGTGCAGCCCCGTGTGCGCGAGCGCGAGGCTGACCCATCCGAGCAGGGCCACCGTCACCAGCGAGCCGAGGGCGACGGCGTCGAGCGCGGTCAGCGCCGGGCGGGGGCGCGGAACGGCACGGGGGTCCGCGGTCACCCTCAGGCTCCGAAGCCGGGACGCCGGGAGACCGCTCCCGCGGGCTCGCTGTAGGTGACGTGCAGCAGCCGGTCGTCCTCCCAGGTCAGCGACGTCAGGGAGGCCAGGCCGCACTGCCGCAGGTCGGGCCGGTGCCACAGCCTGCGACCCTCGACCCAGCGGCGGCAGGTCCAGATGGGCAGCTGGTGGCTCACGCAGACGGCCTCGTGGCCGAGCGCCGCGTCGCGGGCGGTCTCGGCCGCGGCGAGCATGCGCTGGGCCACCACCTGGTAGGGCTCGCCCCAGGACGGGGTGAACGGGTTCCACAGGAACGGCCAGTTCGCCGGGTGCTTGAGCGCGCCGTCGCCGACGCCGAAGGTCTTGCCCTCGAAGTGGTTGCTGCTCTCGATCAGCCGCGCGTCGGTGGCGATCGGCAGCCCCAGGACCTCGCTCATCGGCGCGGCCGTCTCCTGGGCGCGCTGCAGCGGGCTGGCCACCAGGTGGGTGACGTCGCGGCCGCGCAGGGCCTCGGCGGCGTCGCGGGCCATCTGGTGGCCGGTCTCGGACAGCCCGAACCCGGGCAGCCGCCCGTAGAGCACGCCGCCGGGGTTCTCGACCTCGCCGTGCCGCAGCAGGTGCACCGTCGTCCTCACGCGCGGTCCTTCGCGGTGGCCGGGGTGGGGGTCTCGGCGGCGGGCACGGCGGCCGCCGCCCGCGCCGCGTACGGGACGGCGTCGGCGATCCGGGCGAGCGCGGCGTCGTCGTGCGCCGCGCTGACGAACCACGCCTCGTAGGCCGACGGCGGCAGGTACACCCCGCGCGACAGCATCGCGTGGAAGAAGGCCGTGTAGCGCTCGGTCGCCTGCCGGGTCGCGCTCGCGTAGTCGACCACCTCGTGGTCGGCGAAGAAGATGCTGAACAGGCTGCCGGCGCGGTTCACCCGGTGGGCGACGCCCTCTGCCGTGAGCGCGTCGGAGGCCAGCGCCGCGACGGCGGCGGCCGTGGCGTCGACGTGCGCGTAGACCTCGTCGGTGCAGGCGTCGAGCGTGGCCTTGCCGGCCGCGACCGCGAGCGGGTTCCCGGAAAGGGTGCCCGCCTGGTAGACCGGCCCGGCCGGTGCGAGGTTGGCCATGACGTCGGCCCGACCCCCGAAGGCGGCCGCCGGGAGCCCGCCGCCCATCACCTTGCCGAAGGTGAACAGGTCGGCGTCGACCCCTCCGCCCTCGGCGGGGTCCAGGCCGTAGTGGCCGGCCCGGCTGACCCGGAAGCCGGTCATGACCTCGTCGCTGATGAGCAGCGCGCCGTGGCGCCGGCAGAGCTCGAGCAGGCCGGCGTTGAAGCCGGGACGCGGCGGGACCACCCCCATGTTGGCGGCGGCCGCCTCGGTGATGACGCAGGCGATCGCGTCGCCGAACTCGGCGAAGGCTGCCTCGACGGCGGCCAGGTCGTTGTACGGCAGCACGATCGTGTCGGCGGCGCTCGCCCCGGTGACCCCGGGGGTGTCGGGCAGCCCGAAGGTGACCAGGCCCGAGCCGGCGCTGGCGAGCAGGGCGTCGACGTGGCCGTGGTAGCAGCCGGCGAACTTCACGACCTTGCTGCGACCGGTGGTGCCCCGGGCCAGCCGGACGGCGCTCATCGTCGCCTCGGTGCCGCTGTTGACCAGGCGCACCTGCTCGACAGGGGCGACCCGCGCCACGATCTCCTCGGCCAGGGCGACCTCACCGGGGCTCGGCGTGCCGTAGGACGTGCCGCGGGTGGCGGCGTCGCGCAGCGCCTCGACCACCGCGGGGTGGGCGTGGCCCAGGATCATCGGGCCCCAGGAGCACACGAGGTCGACGTACTCGCGGCCGTCGGCGTCGGTCAGGTACGGGCCCGAACCGCTGACCATGAAGCGCGGGGTGCCGCCCACCGCGCGGAACGCCCGGACGGGGCTGTTGACCCCGCCGGGCACCACCGCGAGGGCACGGTCGAACAGCGCCTGGGACGCGGGGGCGTCGTAGGGGTAGGGCAGGGCCGGGGAGGTCACCCCTCCAGTGTCGCCGACGCGGGTCAGTCCTGGCGCTCGGGGACCGGCTGCCCGGTGTTGTTCTCGTAGACCCAGAAGGTGGCGCCCTCGGGGTCGACGACCGGAGCCATCCGTCCGTAGGGGGTGTCGAACGGCGGCGCCGGCACCGTCCCACCGGCCGCGGTCGCCGCGGCGCAGGCGGCGTCGGCGCTCTCGACGGCGAAGTAGACCAGCCAGTGCGACGGGCCCTCGTCGCCCATCATCGGGCCGATCCCGCCGTAGGGGGCGGCGTCGGCGGCGGGTCCGAAGGTGACGTAGTCCGGGCCGGCCATCTCGACCGGCGTCGTCGCGAAGCCGAACAGCCCCGTGTAGAAGGCCTGCGCCGCGGCCGGCTCGGTCGAGCGCAGGTCCTCCCAGGCCAGGCAGCCCGGCTCGCCCACCAGCTGGCTGCCGACGAAGGTGCCCGCCTGCCAGAGGCCGAACATCGCTCCGGACGGGTCGGCGGCGATGACCATGCGACCGAGGTCCATCACGTCCCTCGCGGGGGCGACCAGGCTGCCGCCGTGCGCGGTGATCGCCGCCGAGGTCGCGTCGGCGTCCTCGGTGGCGAAGTACAGCGTCCAGGCCGTGCGGGCCCCCGGCTGAGTCGGGCCGATCCCCGCGGTCGAGGCGCCTGCCACGTGCGCGACGACGTAGCCGCCGAACTGCTCGTCCGGCGCGGGCACCTCCCACCCGAGGACGGAGGCGTAGAAGCGCCCCGCCGCCTCGACGTCGTCGGCCATGAGGTCGGCCCAGCAGGGGGTTCCGGGGGTCCAGGGAGTGCTCCGGGTGCTCATGGGGCGGTGTCTAGCCCCGGGACAGCACCGCCGTCAACGCCTGCACCATGAGCGGCACGTCGGCGGCCGAGGCCAGCTCGCGGCACGAGTGCATCCCGAGCATCGGGCTCCCGACGTCGAGCGTGGAGATGCCCAGGCGCATTGCCGTGAGCGGCCCGATGGTCGACCCGCAGGGGAGGTCGGCGCGGGTCACGAACGACTGCACCGGCACGCCCGCGTCGCGGCACAGGGCGCTGAACCAGCCTCCGCTGCGGGCGTCGGTGGCGTAGCTCTGGTTGGCGTTCAGCTTGAGCACGGGGCCGCCACCGAGCACCGGGGCGTGCTGCGGCTCGTGCCGCTCGCCCTGGGTGGGGTGCTGCGCGTGGGCCATGTCGGCGCTGACCAGCGTGCTGCGGGCGATCGCCACGTGCAGGTCCTGCGGGTCGGTCGACCCGGTGGCCGCCACCAGCCGGGCGACGACGTCGGCGAGGAAGCTGCCGCGGGCGCCCTCCATGGAGCCGCTGCCGACCTCCTCGTGGTCGTTGGCGACCCACAGCTGGGTGTGCGCGGCGGGCTCGGCGGCGAGCAGGGCCAGCAGGGCGCTGTGGCACGAGCCCAGGTTGTCCAGCCGCGGGCCGGCGATCCACGAACCGTCGGCCCCCGTGGCGGCCGCAGGCTGGGTGTCGGCCAGCACGAGGTCGTGCCCGACGACGTCGTCGGGGTCGACCCCCGCGACGGCGGCCAGCGACGCCAGCAGCGACGGCTCGCCGTGCCGGGCGCCCCACACGGGGACGAGCTGGTGCTGCGGGTCGAGCGTGAGCCCCTCCCGCACGCTGCGGTCGAGGTGGATGGCCAGGCTGGGCAGCCGGATCGGGCCCCCGGGCAGCAGCACCGGGTGCAGGACGCCGTCGCTGGTGGCGAGCCGCCCGGCGACGGTCAGCTCGCGGTCGAGCCAGGTGTGGGCGAGCAGCCCGCCGTAGGGCTCGACGCCGATCAGCCGGTAGCCACCGCGGAGCACGTCGTAGCGGGGGCGCACCTTGAAGGTCGGCGAGTCGGTGTGGGTGCCGACCAGGCGCATCCCGGCGTCGGGCAGCGGTGCGGTGCCGACCCGGAAGGCGATCAGGCTGCCGCCGTCGCGGACGACGAACCGCGCGTCGCCGGGCGACAGGGTCCACCGTTCGTCCTCGCGCAGGGCCGTGAAGCCCGCGGCCCTGAGCCGCCGGGCGCTCTCGAGCACGGCGTGGAACGGCGACGGCGAGGCGTCGACGAAGGCGCGCAGGTCGGCGCCGGCGGTCTCGGGGGTCATGCCCCGACGCTAGGTCGTGCGCAGCCACAGCAGCCCGAGGACCGGCAGCACCAGCGGGACGAAGCCGTACCCCGAGCCGTAGACCGGACCAGACGGTCGCGTCGGGGAAGGCGGCCCGGTCGGCCAACGACAGGGTGCCGACCGTCAGGACACCGACCAGCTCGAACGCCACCGCCGTCAGGGCCGTCCGACGCTGCTCGCGCAGCAGCGCCACCGTCGCCACCAGGTACACCGCCGCCGCCAGCGCCGACAGCAGGTAGGCCAGCGGCGCCTGCCCGAACCGGGTCGCGAGCTGCACCGCGGCGCGGGCCCCCGCCGCGAGCGGTGAAGACGGCGTAGACCGCCACGAGCAGCCGCCCCGGCCCCGACGAGATGCGGCCCGTCACGCGGTCGCCTGCAGCCGCAGCTCGACGACGGCGACCACCAGGCAGCCGGCCCCGAGCACCAGGCTGCCGAACCGGGTCCGCTCCTCGACCGTCAACGCGAAGGCTCCGGGCAGCAGCAGCACCGACAGGAGCAGGTAGCCGGCGTAGGTGCCCGTGCTGGGCGGGGAGTCGCTCCCCTGCAGCAGCCGGTAGCCCTGCAGCGCCGCCTGCACCAGCAGCAGGGCCTGCAGCGCCAGGACGGCGCGCAGCAGCCCGCGGTCGGGCGCCCGGTCGCGCAGGCCGAGCACCGCCGCGTACAGCCCGACCAGCAGCGTGGCGAGCAGGACGGCGGGGAGCAGCAGCACCGGCGAACGCTAGCCCTGCGCCTGCACGAAGCCCACGACGGCGCTGACGACGGCGGACGCCACGACCTCCTGGCCCTTGCCGCTCACCAGGAGGTCGGCGTCGGCGGCGTCGCGCAGGTTGCCGACGTCGAGCGCGCACCACCGGGACGGTCGACCGGTCGAACGGGCCCAGGCCGGAGCGCTCGTCGAGGCCGAACAGCCCGACGTCGTCGGCGTAGGCGAGCCCGGCCGACAGCAGGGCGTCCCGCAGGCCCACGGCCAGTGCCCGCGACGGCCCGCGGACGTCGACCTGTGGCGCAGCCGCGGTGGGGACCGTGACCGAGAAGCCGTGACCGGTCGCCGTGGCGCCCTCGGCGTGCAGGGAGACCAGCAGGTCGGCCCGTTCCCGGGGCGCCACCGCCGCGCGCGCGTCCACGCACGGACCCACCCCGCGGTCGGACGGCCGGGTGAGCACCACCCGCGCGCCGAGTGCCGTCAGGGAGCGCCGGGCTGCGGTGGCGATCCGCCAGACCACCGTCGACTCGGGGTACCCGGCGGCCGTCGCCGCCCCCGCGGTGCCGCAGGCGGTCCGGACGCCCCCGGCCTGCACCTCCCGCGAGAGCTGCTCGGGTCGCGTGTCGTCGTCGAGGTCGTGCCCGGGGTCCAGGACCACGGTGCGGCCGGCCAGCAGCTGCGGGAACGCTCCGGCCGTGGTGACGGTGGGGGTGGCGGCCGACGGCGTCGGTGTCGGCTGTCGGCGTCGGTGTCGACGTCGGGAGGCCGGGCCCGGACGGCAGGACCTGCACCGCTGGGGGGGCGGCGTCGGGCGGGGAACCGAGCTGCAGCCCCGCGTTCAGCAACAGGCCCAGTCCACCCACCAGGCAGCCGCCGGCGACCGCCGCGGTCAGGGCGAACCGCCAGGGAGCCCTCGGCACCGCCATGCTCCTCCTCGGACCGGACGTCGACGGCGCCCCGGACGGACACTCCACCAGACTGGGCGTCCCCGCCGCGCAAGGAGCAGCATGCCCGTCCCCGTCCTGCTCCCGTTCGTCCTCGTGTCGTTCGCGGCCAACTCGCTGATCACCCGGCACGTGGTCGCCGACGGCCTGCTCGACGCCGGGCTGCTGTCCGCCGTCCGCTTCGTCGCCGGCGCCGTCGTCCTGCTGGCGATCACGCTGGCCCGCCGGGAGCGGCCGGTGGTGGGCGCCGCCAACGTGCGGCCGGCCCTGTGGCTGGGCCTGTACGCGCTGGCGATCTCCTACGGCTACGCCAGGATCGGGGCGGCCCCGGGCACGTTCGTGTTCTACGCCGCGGTGCTCCTGACCCTGGTGGCCGGCGACCTCGCCGGACGGGTCGAGGTGGCCCCCCGTCGTGCCGTCGGCGCCGCGGTGTCCCTCGTGGGACTCGGCGTGCTGGCCGCCGGCTCCATCGACACGGTCACCCCCGCGGGCGTGGCCCTGCTGGCTGCGACCGGCGTCTTCTGGGGGCTCTACACCGCGGCCGGTCGCACCGGGACCGACCCGCGGGTCGCCACCACCGGGCACTTCCTGCTGCTCGCGGCCGTCGTCGCCCTGCCCGCGGCGGCGGGGATGGCCGCAGGGCTGCACGTGACGGCGTCCGGCCTGGCCTGGGCAGCCGTGCTGGGCGCTGGTCCGACCGCCCTGGCCTACGTCGCCTGGTACGCCTGCCAGCGCACCCTGTCCGGGGCCACCGCCGGCTCGGTGCAGCTGGTCATCCCCCTGCTGACCACGGCCGGCGCCGTCGCCCTGCTGGACGAACCCGTCACGGCGCGGCTGCTGGCGGCCGCCGTCCTCGTGGTGTCGGGCCTGTGGCTCGGACGGGCCCGCAGCGCCCCGACGCGAACCGAACCGGTGCGCGCTGCGTCCTAGCGGCATGGACGCTCCGAACCGGCCCGACGGGCCGCCCGCCGACCGGGACCTCGAGGACTGGCTCGCCGAGCGCTACCCGACCGCCTTCCGCACCGCCTGCCTGGTGCTCGGCGACCCGCACGACGCGCAGGACGCCGTGCAGGAGGCCTACCTCAAGGTGTTCCGGTTCCGCGACGCGATCCCGGGCGGCGACGGTCGGCGGGCGTGGCTCTACCGCGTGGTGGTCAACGCCTGCCTGTCGCGCGTGCGGTCCGAGCAGGCCCGCACCGGGCGCGACGTCGGGCCGGCCGCCCTGGAGCTCCTCCAGGACGACGCCGCCGGACCCGACCGCTCGGCCGAGCGCAGCCAGCTCGCCGCCGACATGGTGGCTGCCCTGGCCGACCTGCCGGAGCACCTGCGGGTGCCGCTGGTCCTGCGCTTCTACGCGGGACTGTCGGAGAAGGAGATCGCCGTCGCGATCGACCGGCGCCCCGGAACCGTGAAGAGCCGCCTGCACGACGCGAGGCAGCGGCTGGCCCTGGACCCGCGGCTGTCCGCCTGGGTCCGCGACGACGAGCTGGAGACGGTCTGATGGGCACGTTCACCGACGACGACCTGCGGCACCTGCTGGGCGAGGCTGCCGCCTCCTACGACGTGCCGGACGACGCCGCCGACGAGACGGTGGCCACCCTGGCCGAGGACCGGACGGTCGTGCCGCTGCTGCGGCGCCGGCCGGTGCAGCTGATCTCGGCCGCCGCGGCCGTGGCGGTGGTCCTGCTCGGCATCGGGCTGTTCCAGGGGGACCGGGTCGACCGGGTCGGGCAGCTGGCCGGGTCGTCCGGGGACCTGCAGAGCGGAGCCGGCCGGGTGCCCGCCGCGGGGCCGGAAGCGCTGCCGAACACCAAGGGCCTCGACGACAGGGCCTTCACGTCCGACACTGCCGGCTCGAGCGGTGGCACGGCGCCCGGCGCGAGCGGTGGCACGGCGGCCAGCGCCGGCGTCGCCGCTGCTGCTCCCGTGCCGGTCGCGGGCGCCGTCGCCGGGAGCGCCGCGGCGGTGCCGACCGACGGCGCCCGGATCGTCAAGAAGGGTTCGGTCGCGCTGGTCGTCGACGACGGCCGGGTCAGCTCCACGCTGACCCGCGTCGCGGGGTTCGCCGACGCGGTCGACGGCCTCGTGGCCAGCGGCCGCACCGAGGAGGCCGGCGACACGCCGTCGGGGTCGCTGACCCTGCGGGTGCCGGTGGACGCCTTCGAGCGGGTCGTGGACCAGGTGCGGGGCCTGCCCGGGGAGGTGAAGGCCGCCACCACGAGCGGCCAGGACGTGACGGCGCAGTACGCCGACGTCGAGACGCAGCTGCGGACGCTCAAGGCGGCCCGGGAGCGTTTCCTGACGATTCTGGCCCGGGCGAACAGCATCGGCGACGTGCTCGCGGTGCAGCAGCGGGTCGACGAGGTCACGGGCCGGATCGACCGGCTCGAAGGCCAGCGACGGGTCCTGGCCGACCAGAGCGACACCGCCACCCTGGTGGTCACCGTGACCGAGGCGGCCGACGAGCCGGCGGTGGTGGAGCCCGACACCGGGTTGTCGAAGGCGTTCTCCGACGCCTGGACCGGGTTCACCAGCGGGGTGGAGGGGCTGATCCGGTTGTCCGGGCGCGGCGTTCTGCTGCTGCTGGTCCTGGGGCTGGGCTACGCCGCCGTGCGCGGGGGCCGGCGCGCGCTGCGGCGTCGGGCGCTCTGACCGGCTCGCCGGTATTGCTGCCGCGGCGGGGGCGTGCCCCGACCGGGGGGCGGGCACGGACTGCCCATGACCGAGATCCCGAGTGGCCCCGCCGACGACAAGACCCTGACCGCTGACGAGGCCCGGGCGGCCTCCCTGCCCGACGACAGCCCGCTGAAGCCCGGCATCGCCGCCCAGGTGGTCGACCCCGCCACCGGCGAGAGCCACACCGGCGCGCAGTAGACCGGTGCGCAGTAGACCGGCCTAGGACCCCGCACCCTCCGTCACCCAGCCCCACTCGTCCAAGACCCGTCCATCCCGGAGCCGCAGCCGATGGTGCCCGTCGTGGACGTCGTGGTGGTGGTGCTCGCAGATGGGCACCAGGTCCTTCAGCGCGGTCTCCCGGCTCTTCCAGAACGGCTCCGCGTGGTGCGGGACGTCCCCGGGCAGGCCGCAGCCGTTGACGGCGCAGGTGCGTCCCCAGGCGGCCTGCAGCGCTCGGCGCTCCCGCGGGGTGGCGTGCCGGTGCTTCCCGCCTGCCGCAACCGGTCTGCCCCGGGCGTCGAGGAGAACGGCGGACAGCAGGCTCCCGCAGGCCAGCCGCCGCAGGTGAGGCGTCGTCAGTGGAACATCGCCCTTCGCCGTCCGCAGCACCCCCGAGGGCGCTCCCGGTCGACCGTCCCAGGCGTCGAGCGGAGCGATGATCGTCAGCGAGGCGGGGGGTGGGACGCCCGAACCGGGCACCACCGCGGCGAGGTCGGCGAGCAGCTGTCCGAGGGCGTCGTGCCACTGCTGGTCGTGGGAGCCGAGGGGAGTCCCCTGGACGACCGGGCCGGCACCGCCGGTGAGGTGGTCCTCGAACGCAGCGAGCGGCGTCCCGGGTCCCGCGGCGCCGAAGCAGTCCGAGCTGTCGCTGCTGTCGGCTGCTCCGATCCCACCCGGTCCGGCGCCGTCCTGTCCCGGCTGCGGCGCGGGCCGTCGCCGCCGAGCGGTGAGCTCCGCGTGCAGCAGCTGGCCGGTCTCGTCGGTCAGGTGGGCCCGCAGCGACCACCCACCGTCCGAGAGCCTGCGCAGCGTCAGCCCGCGCGAGCGGTACTCCTGCTCCGCGGCGTCCTGAACGGCGGCCTCCGGCTGCAGGGCGTCGACGAGGACCGAAAGACCCGGCAGCAGCTCGGCGGGCGGTAGCACCCGCGCGGCGACCACGAAGGCCGGCTCCAGCTGACCGGCGGCCTCCGACCAGCCGTCACTCAGTCCCGCTTGCACGGCCGCGGCCAGGACCTGGCGACGACGGTCGAACTCGGCCTCCTGCGCAGCCGTGGGGCTCAGGCAGGCCGCTCCCGCCCAGACCCGCAGCAGGTCACCGAGGCCGTCGACCAGCACCGCCTCGAGCTGGGATGCCGGGACGCAGGCCGGAACCCGGGCGAGCTCACGGGCGATCAGGGTCGCCGTGCGGACCGACACCTGGCCGTCTGCCAGGGCGGTAGCCAACAGCGGTCGGTCCGCCAGCAGACGCGCCGCCGACAGCTGCCCCCGGTCACCGCAGGGCAGCGTCCGCAGCCAGGTGCGGGTCGATCCGGCCGCCCGCTCGCGCCACAGGTCACGGCGCTCGACGTCGGCCACGGCCTGCAGCGCGGCCGCCGCCAGCCGCTCCTGCAGGGCCAGCAGGCTCTCGGCCCGCGCGACCGCGTCCTGCGGGGCAAGGGCGGTCGGTACGACGGCCAGGGCCTGCTCGACCGCGGCGGTGAGCGCCGCAATGTCAGCCGCGGGACCCTGTGGGGGCTCGGGCGACGAGGACGGGCCGACGCCGAACGGCACGCCCGGGCCCGGACAACGCGTGGGCGGCCGGACCGAACGGCACGCCGGGCGCGGACCAGCCGTCGTGTGTCGCTGCGACCGACATGACTGCCCCCTCCCCGCTCGGTGAGAACAGTGTCTGTCCCGGGTCCGACAGAATCGGGCCGATCCCGGCCGTCCCGATCATCGAGTTGGACATCGTTTCGGGCGCCCCGAGCGAGACCGCACCGCACCCCACGCGTAGCACCGTCGGGGACCGCACGCCGCACCGTCCGCGACAGGACGCACCCAGACGAAGGACCAGCCCGAGACCGACGTCGTCAATACGCCCCTCGGCGACGTCTCCGACGCAGGACAGAGCTCCGGGACGACGACTGGGTGCAGACCGTCGCGTTGCTGCGCCAGCCGTACTGCCCAGGGACATGGGTCAGGGGCGTGTAGCGACACGGCCCAGGGCAGGTGGGTGAGCTGAACGACCCTGCTAGCGCAGCCACCCCGCGGCCTCGGTGGCCCAGTAGGTGAGGATCGTGCCCGCGCCGGCCCGCCGGATGCCCACGAGCTGCTCGAGGATGATGCGCTCCCGGTCGATCCAGCCCCGCGCGGCGGCCGCCTCGACCATCGCGTACTCGCCGCTCACCTGGTAGGCCGCCACCGGCACATCCACGGCCTCGGCGACCGCGCGCACGACGTCGAGGTAGGCCCCCGCGGGCTTGACCATGACCGCATCGGCGCCCTCGGACACGTCCTGCAGGGCCTCCCGCACGCCCTCGTCGGCGCCGCGGGCGCCGTCCTGCTGGTAGCTGCTGCGGTCACCGAAGCTCGGTGCGCACTCGGCGGCGTCGCGGAACGGTCCGTAGTAGGCGCTGGCGTACTTCGTGGAGTACGACCAGATGGGGACGTCGAGGAACCCGGCGGCGTCGAGTCCGGCGCGGATCGCGGTGACCTGGCCGTCCATCATCCCGCTGGGGGCGACCACCTGCGAGCCCGCCCGGGCCTGCGCGACAGCCGCCGAGGCGTACCGGACGAGGGTCGCGTCGTTGTCGACCTCGCCGTCGTCGGTGAGCAGGCCGCAGTGGCCGTGGTCGGTGTACTCGTCCAGGCACAGGTCGCTCATGACGACCAGGGCGTCCCCCACCTCGGCGACCACGTCGGCGAGCGCCTGCTGCACGATGCCGTCCGGGTCGTCGGCCCCGCTGCCGCGGGCGTCCTTCACCGCCGGGATGCCGAACAGGATGACCCCGCCGACGCCGGCCTGCGCCGCGTCGTGCGCCGCTGCCCGCACCGAGTCGCGAGTGTGCTGCACGACGCCGGGCATCGAGGCGATCGGCGCCGGGGCGTCGATGCCCTCCTTGACGAACACGGGCAGCACCAGGTCGGACGGCCGCACGTGCACGTCGGCCACCAGCCGACGCAGCGCCGGGGTGCGGCGCAGGCGTCGCGGCCGCGGACCGCTCCAGGCAGGGGGAGTCATCGCTGCGCCTTGGCCGCCTTGGCCAGCTTCTTGCGACGCGCGGCCGACGGCAGGCCGCCCTCGCGCTGCGCGGCATGCTCGGCGAGCGCCTCGACCAGGGCGCCGATCTCGGGCTGCGGCGCCACGACGTCGACCCGCAGCCCGAGCTCCTGCGCGGTGGCCACGGTGGCCGGCCCGATGCAGGCGAGCACCGTCGACTCGTGCGGCTTGCCGGCGATGCCGACGAGGTTGCGCACCGTGGACGACGACGTGAACAGCACAGCGTCGAACCCGCCGCCCTTGAGGGCCTCGCGGGTCTCCGCGGCCGGCGGGGCGGCCCGCACGGTGCGGTAGGCCGTCACGTCGTCCACCTGCCAGCCGAGGTCCCGAAGGCCCGCGAGCAGCGTGTCGGTGGCGATGTCGGCACGCGGCAGCAGCACCCGGTCGAGGGGGTCGAAGACGCTGTCGTGGGCCTGCCAGTCGGCGAGCAGCCCCTCGGAGGACTGCTGGCCCGAGGGCACGAGGTCGGGGCGGACGCCGAACTCGACCAGGGCGGCAGCGGTGGCGTCCCCGACGGCGGCCACCTTCACCCCGGCGAGGCTGCGCGCGTCGAGACCGAACTCCTCGAGCTTCTCCCGCACGGCCTTGACGGCGTTGGTCGAGGTGAAGGCGACCCAGAGGTAGCGCCCGGTGACCAGACCGCGCACGGCGCGCTCCATCGGCGCGGGGGTCCGGGGCGGCTCGACCGCGATGGTCGGCACCTCCACCGGGATCGCCCCGTGCCCGCGCAGGGCCTGGCTGAGCACCCCGGCCTGGTCGCGCGTGCGCGGCACGAGGACGCGCCAGCCGTACAGGGGCCGCGACTCGTACCAGCCGAGCCGGTCGACCTTCTTGACCGCGGCACCGACGACGACGACGACCTCGCCGGACAGCTCGCCGGTCTCGGCGTCGGCGGCGTCGAGGGTGGTGACGACCGTGCGCTGCTCGTCGCCGGTGCCCCCGGCGGTGACGGCGACCGCCTCGGTGGGCTTGCGGCCGTGCTCGACGAGCGCGCTGGCCGCCTTGCCGACCTCGCTCGCGTCACCGAGGAGCACCAGCGTGCCGGGGGCGGCGGCCAGGCCGCGCCAGTCGGTGGTGTCGCCCAGGCGCGCGACCGTCCGGGGCAGTCCCACGGGCACGCCGGCCAGAGCGGGGACGGCGACCGGTGCGGGCACGCCCGGCACCACTTCCAGGCGCAGCTTGGCCCGGACGACGGCCTCGGCCTCGGGAGCCCCCTGCGGCGTCGCGTACGGGTCGCCGGGTAGCAGGCGGACGACCGACCGGCCGGCCTTGGCCGCGGCCACGATCTGGGCACCCTGCGGCTCGCCGGCCGCCGTGACGACGACCTCGGCGGTCGCGCCGATCCGCCCGAGCACCCCGCCGCTGACGCACTCGTCGACGAGCACCAGGTCGGCGCCGGCGAGGACCTCGGCGGCCCGCAGGGTCAGCAGGCCGGGGCTGCCGGCGCCGGCGCCGACGAGCGCGACGCCACCGAGCACCTTCCGGGCGGTCTTCTTGGGGCTGCTGGGGGCGGCGGTCATGCGGTTCCTCCGGGGACGGGGACGTCGTTCATCAGGTCTGCGGCACCGAGGTCGAGCAGCTCGGCGGCCAGGCGGCGTCCGATCCCCTCGGCGTCGGCCACGGGTCCGGTCGCGGACAGGCGCAGGGCGTCGCTGCCGTCCGGGGCGAGGACGAGGCCGCGCAGGAACACCTCGTCGCCGTCGTCGCCCTCGGCGACCTCGGCGAGGGCGCCCACCGGTGCGGTGCAGCCGGCCTCGAGGGCGCCGAGCAGGGCACGCTCCGCGGCGACGGCCGTGCGGGTGTCGGCGTGGTCCAGCCGTTCGAGCAGGGCGATCATCTCGACGTCGTCGGCGCGGCACTCCACCGCGAGGGCGCCCTGCGCCGGCGCGGGCAGCAGCTGCAGCGGGTCGAGGACCTCGGTCACCTCGTCCAGGCGGCCGAGCCGCGCCAGGCCGGCCCGGGCGAGGACCACGGCGTCGAGCGCCCCGCTGGTGACGAAACCGATGCGGGTGTCGACGTTGCCACGCACCGGCACGACCTCGAACCCGAGCCCGAGCGCCTGCAGCTGCGCCGTGCGGCGCGGGGACCCAGTACCGATCCGCGCGCCTGCGGGCAGCTCGCCGAGCGAGCGCCCACCGGAGGCGACGAGCACGTCGCGGGGGTCCTCGCGGGGCGGCACCGCGGCGATCACGAGCCCGGGAGCGGGCGCGGTGGGGAGGTCCTTGAAGGAGTGCACGGCGAGGTCGCACTCCCCGCGCAGCAGCGCCTCACGCAGAGCGGTGACGAAGACCCCGGTCCCGCCGATCTGGGCGATCGCGGCCGACGACGTGTCGCCGGAGGTCACCACCCGGTGCAGCTCGACGTCGGCGCCGAGGGCGCGCAGCGCGTCCGCCACGTGACCGGACTGGGTCAGCGCGAGGGCGCTGCCGCGCGTGCCGAGCCTCATGACAGCTCCAGCCCGGTGGCCACGACCGCGGCCGGGGTCTTGCGGTCGAGGCCGAACAGCTCGTGCAGGGCCTCGGTGTAGACGCCGCCGTTGGTGTCGGCCAGCTCCTTCACCCGCACGGTGGGGGTGTGCAGCAGCTTGTCGACGACGCGGCGTACCGCCTGCTCGACCTCGGCGCGGTCGTGGTCGGACAGCCCCGGGGCGCGCCCGGTCAGACGGGTCGAGCTCGGCCGCCACCACCGACTCGGCCCGGGCCCGCAGCGCCGCCACGGTCGGCGCGACGCGGGAGGCCCGCTGCCAGGACAGGAACTTGCCGACCTCCTCCGCGACGATCGCGCGGACCGCCTCGACGTCGGCTCCGGCCGAGGTGCCCTTCAGCACCTGGCCGAGCTGCTCGAGGTCGACCAGGGTGACGCCGTCGAGCCCCGCCACCGACGCCTCGACGTCGCGGGGGAGCGCCAGGTCGAGCAGCGCGAGCGGTCGGCCACCCCGGCGGGCCACCGCCCGGGCCACGAGCGCCTCGGACAGCACCACGCCGGTGGCACCGGTCGACGAGACGACGACGTCGGCCTCGACCAACGCGTCCTCCAGGGCCTCCAGACCCACGGCGCGGCCTTCGAGCGAGGTCGCGAGGCGGGCGGCGTTGTCCAGGCTCCGGTTGGCGACGACGACGTCGGTGACGCCGCCCCGGCGCAGGGTCGCACCCGCGAGCGCGCCCATCGACCCGGCGCCCACGATCAGCGCGGCCCGCCCCTCGAGCGGACCGACGACGGCCATGGCGTGCTCGAGGCCGACCGTGACGAGCGACCGCCCGGCGGCGTCGATGCCGGTCTCGCTGTGGGCGCGCTTGCCGACATTGAGCGCCTTCTGGAACAGCTCGTGCAGGGTGCGGCCGGCCCCCTCGGCAGCCGACCCGTAGGAGCGCCGCAGCTGGCCGAGGATCTGCGCCTCACCCACGACCATCGAGTCCAGGCCGCAGGCCACCTGGAACAGGTGCAGCACCGCCTGGTCCTCGTAGTGCACGTACAGGTGCTTCTTGAGCTCCTCGAGGCTGACCCCGCTTTTCGCCACCAGCAGGTCGGTCACCTCGTCGAGGCCGCCGTGGAAGGTGGCGACGTCGGCGTAGACCTCCACCCGGTTGCAGGTCGACAGCAGGACGGCCTCGCCGACGACGTCGCCCCGCAGCTCCTGGGCCAGCGCCCCGGAGTCGCCGACCCCGACGGTCACCTTCTCCAGCAGCGAGACCGGGGCGCTGCGGTGCGAGACCCCCACGATGAGCACGCTCATGCGGTGACCCTCGCGGCGCTCTTGCGGTGCTCGTGGAAGCTCAGGATCTGCAGCTCGAGCGCGAGGTCGACCTTGCGGACGTCCACCCCGTCCGGCACCTGCAGCACGACCGGCGCGAAGTTCAGGACGCTGGTGACCCCCGCCGCCACGAGCCGGTCGCACACCGCCTGCGCGGCCCCCGCCGGTGTCGCGATGACGCCGATGCTGACCCCCGTCTCGGCGACCACGCGCTCGAGCTCGGACAGCGGGAGCACCGTCTGACCGGCCACGCGCTCGCCCACCCGGGCGGGGTCGACGTCGAGCAGGGCCGCCATGCGAAAGCCGCGTCCGGCGAAGCCGCCGTAGCCGGCGAGGGCGTGGCCCAGGTTGCCGACGCCGACCAGCACCACCGACCAGCCCTCGGTGAGCCCCAGCTCGCGGCTGATGTGGAAGACCAGCTCCTGCACCTCGTAGCCGACGCCCCGGGTGCCGTAGGACCCCAGGTGCGACAGGTCCTTGCGGACCTTCGCCGAACCGACACCGGCCCGCTCGGCCAACCCCTCGCTGCTCACCGTGGTGCGGCCCGACTCGGCCAGCTCGTGCAGCGCGCGCAGGTACACCGGCAGCCGGGCCACGGTCGCCTCGGGCACCGCGCGGCTGCGACTGCGGACGGCGGCGTCGGGCTCCTGGTCGGCGCCGGGGTCGGGCTGCGGTGCGGCGTCGAGCTGCGGGCCGGCGTCGAGCTGCGGGCCGGCGTCGGGCTGCGGGCCGGCGTCGGGCTGCGGGCCGGCGTCGGGCTGCGGCGCGGCTCTGCCGTCCGGCCGGACGCGCGGCGCGTGCTCAGACACGGGCGGCTGACACGGACGGCTCCTGCCGGCCGCACTGCGGCCGCGACGAAGGACGGGGTGGGCTCAGATTACGCGCTTGTGAACGCGTGCACGAAGTCCTGTCGCGGAGGTCACAGCCACCCCTGTCTCCGCCGTCCGGCCACCTCCTCGGCCTCCTCGCCCGCCGACCCCTCCTCGCACACCCCTCCCCGCAGACCCCGTCCCGCAGACCCCTTCCCGCAGACCCTCCCCGCTGCGTCAGGGTCCGGGCAGCCGCCCACGCTCCCGATCCCCTGACGCAAGGGAGCTCCGGCCTGGGCCAGCGCTCCGCCGATGCCCCTCCCCGTCGCCCACCCCGCTGCGTCAGGGTCCGGGCAGCCGCCCACGCTCCCGATCCCCTGACGCAAGGGAGCTCCGGCCTGGACGAGCCCAGGGCAACCCCGCTGCGTCAGGGTCCTGGCAGCGGCCCACGCTGCCGATCCCCTGACGCAAGGGGGCTCCGGTCGGGCCAGTGCTCCGCCGATGCCTCTCCCCGTCGCCAACCGCACTGCGTCAGGGTCTGGGCAGCGGCCCACGCTCCCGATGCCCTGACGCAGGGGCTTCCGGCCTGGACGAGCCCAAGGGGACCCCCGCTACGTCAGGGTCTGGGCAGCGGGCCACGCTCCAGAAGTTCTGACGCAAAGCGATCCGCGGGGCAGGGACGACGGCGGCAAGGCCAACCGCGGAACAGGGACGACGGCGGCAAGGCGAACCGCGGGGCAGGCGAACCGCGGGGCAGGGACAACCGCGGCGCGGAAACGGCGAGGCGGTCAGCCGCGCAGGGCCCGGCGCAGGACCCGCTCGTCGACCTGCCAGTAGGCGTGCTCGACCCCGTCGAGGAGCACGACGGGGACCCGGTCGGTCCAGGTCGCCCGCAGGGTCGCGTCCGCGTCGACGTCGAGCACCTGCAGGACCAGCCCCGCATCGGTCGCGGCCCGGCGCACCACCGGCTCGGCCGCCTCGCACAGGGTGCACCCCGCGCGGGTCACGAGAGCGATGCTCGACGGCGGGCGCCGGCGGCGGAGCACCTAGGCGCCTGCGGCGCGGAGCTTGCCCTTGCTGACCTTGCCGGTGGCGGTCTGCGGGAGGGACGCGACGAACTCCACGGAGGTCGGGCACTTGAAGCGGGCCAGCGACCGCGAGCAGTGCGCGATGACCTCCTCGGCGGACAGCCGGGCGCCCGGTCGCAGCACCACCAGCGCCTTGACCGACTCACCCGTGTACGGGTGGGGCAGACCGAGGACCGCCGCCTCGACCACGTCGGGGTGCCCCGTGAGCACCTGCTCGACCTCACGCGGGTACACGTTGAAGCCGCTCACCAGCACCATCTCCCGTCGCCGGTCGATGAGGTGGAGGTCGCCGTCGTCGTCCAGGACGCCGATGTCGCCCGTGGCGAACCAGCCCTGCTCGTCCGGTCCGTCGATGCCGTCGGGCCAGTAGCCGGAGAACAGGTTGTCGCCGCGCACGACGACCTCACCCGGGTCGCCGTCGTCGACGGCCCGTCCCTCCTCGTCGACCAGCCGCATCTCGACGCCGGGAATGGGCCGGCCGACCGAGCCGGCCTTGGCCACCTCGCTGCGCAGGGTGGTGGTCAGCACGGGAGCGGTCTCGGTCAGGCCGTAGCCCTCGAAGACGTGGTGCCCGGACGTGTCGAGCATGCGGTGGAGCACGGTGGCCGGCAGCGGCGCGGCCCCGGACAGCGCCAGGCGCACGCTGCTGAAGGCGTCACCGAGGTCGGGCAGCATGGACCAGGCGACGTACATGGGCGGCGCCCCCACCAGAGCGGTCACCTCGCAGCGGCGGACCTGCTCCAGCGTCTCCACCGGGTCGAACCGCTCCACCAGCACCCCCGTGGCGGCCTGGTGCGCGACCAGGCCCAGCGCGCCGTTGAGCCCGTACACGTGGAACAGCGGCAGGACGAGCAGCACGACGTCGTCGGGGGCGACCACCGGCGGGTCGATCTCGGCGCACTGGTCGAGGTTGGCCCGCAGGGCCCGGTGGCTCAGCATCGCGCCGCGGGGCGTGCCGCTGGTCCCGCTGGTGTAGAGCACGACCGCGATCTGCTCACCGCCGTCGGCGCTCCCGGGGACCGGCGCGGATCCGGCCAGGAGCGCCTCCAGAGACCCGGGCCCGCTCCCGCCCACCAGCACCACGTGCTCCAGCGACGGCGCCTGCTCCCGTACCGCCTCTGCGTCGTCGGCGGCCGCGCGCGAGGTGATCAGGGCGCGCGCTCCGCTGTCGGCCACCAGGTGGCGAAGCTCGTCGCGGGTGTACCCGGTGTTGGCCGGCACGGCGACGAGCCCGGCCCGCAGGATGCCGAAGTAGGCGACCGGGAACTCGAGGGTGTTGCCGACCTGCAGCGCCACCCGGTCGCCCACCTCGAGCCCGAGCGCCCGCAGCCCCGCCGCGCAGCGGTCGATCTGCGCGTCGGTCTGCGCCCACGTCAGGGTGAGGTCGCGGTCGAGGAAGGCCGCCTTGTCCGGGTGGGCCCGGGCGGCGTCCCGCACCAGGTCGTCCAGGCGCGGTGCAGCGGTCACGGCAGAGCTCCTCGGCGGGCGGTAGGTCCGGCGGTCAGGGTCGAATCGGTCAGGGTCAGATCGGTCAGGGGCGGGCGCTCAGGGTCGGGCGCTCAGGTCGGATCGATCAGGGATCCGGCCGGGCGGACACGGTCCCACGGCCGGCGCCAGGTGGCGCGGGACTCCCCGGAGGCCCGGGCAGCAGGGTCGGCTGCGGAGCAGGGGACGGCGGCGGGTCGTCCGGCGGCGGGCTCGCCTGCGGCTCCTCGGTGGCCGGCTGGGGCGACGGGACCGCCGACGGCCGCTGCACGACCACCGGCGGGGGCGTCGACCGACGACGGCGACGCCGCGTCTCGGCGGTGGCGTCCGTCGAGGGCACGACCTGCGACGACGGTGAGGCCGACGGTGGTCGCGGCGCCGCGCGCCCGGCCTGGATCTCGCGCAGGATGCCGAACGAGCGGTCGAAGATCCGCGCCGGGAGCGTCCCGCCGTAGACCTGCGGCACGCCGTGGATCCCCTTCATGCCTCCGCAGGAAGAGCTGGCCTGCACGCCCTTGCAGGTGATGTCCTCGTAGCCCATCCACACGGCGAGGCACAGGTTCTGGGGTGACCGCGCGCAGCCGATCCACCAGGCGTCGGTGCTGTCGTTGGTCGTGCCGGTCTTGCCGAAGACCTCGAACGCCTGCGCCGCGGCGCGGCCGGTACCGCGGGTGACGACGTCGCGCATGGCGGAGACCACCCGGTCGGCGACGTCGACCGGGAGCACGCGCTCACCCGCGGGCTTGGCCGGCTCGGCGTCGACCACCTGCGACGGCGCCCCCGCCTCGCCGGTGCGGCGGATCTCGGTGAAGAAGCGGGGCGGCACGCTCACGCCGTGGTTGGCCAGGGTGCCGTAGGCGTTGGCCATCGACAGCGGCGTGACCAGCGCGGTCGTTCCCAGGCCGAAGCTCTCCGGGTTCGGGTCCAGCGGCAGGCGCGGGCCGTCGCCGTCGGGGTCCAGCGCCTTGACCCCGGCGTCGAGCATGGTCTGGCGCACCTTGCTGTGGCCGGCCTCGTCGGCCAGCGGCACGAAGATCGTGTTGACGGAGCTCGCGAGCGCGCTGCGCAGCGAGAAGGTGCCCTGCTCCCCGCCGTCGCTGTTGCAGTACTCGCCCTTCTCCCGCTTGTCCTGGTAGGGCCGGCACTGGGGCGCGTAGCGGGTCTCGGACAGCCGGCGGCCCTGCTCCAGCGCCGTGGCCAGCGTGAAGGGCTTGATGGTCGACCCGGTCGAGCGGTAGGCGTTGGTCGCCAGGTTGTAGCCGTCGCGCTGGTAGCCCGAGACGGCCGGCCGCGGCGCCCGCACCCGGCCCTTGCTGTCCGGCTCGTAGGTCTTGGCGGGGTGCCGGCGCAGCGTGGTCATCGCCTTGACGTCGCCGTTGCGGATGTCGATCGCCACGACGGCGGTCTGCGGGTCGCGGTCGTCGGGGAGCACCTCCCGCGCGGCGCGCGAGACGGCCTCCTGCAGGTCGAGGTCGAGCGTGGTCCGCACCCGCAGGCCGCCGCGGAAGAGCACGTCCTCGTCGTTCTCGAACTTCGCCCGCAGCTGCGCCTTGACCAGGTCGGCGTACTCCGGGGCCGAGGTCGGCGGCTCCGGCGGCGTCTCCTGCAGGGGCTTGACGCCCCGGTCGGCGGCCCGGCTGGCGTCGGCGCTGTCGATGTACCCCGCGATCACCATGCGGTTGAGCGTGTACTTCTGCCGCGTCTTGGAGGTCGCGAAGTCGCGCACCGGGTTCCAGGCCGACGGCGCGGGCGCCATGCCGGCCAGCAGGCTGGCCCGGGCGAGCTCGAGGTTGGGGTCCCTCTCCCCGGTGCCCTCGTTGAGCGCGAGGTCCTTCACCGGCACGCCGAAGTAGTAGCGGGCCGCAGCATCGACGCCGTAGGTGCCGTTGCCGAGGTACAGGGCGTTGAGGTAGTCGGTGAGGATCTCCTCCTTCGACTTCTCCCCCTCGAGCCGCACCGCGAGCGCCGCCTCCCGCACCTTGCGCAGCAGGGTGCGGTCGTTGCCGACGTAGGCGTTCTTGACGTACTGCTGGGTGAGGGTCGAACCGCCCTGGCGCCGGCCGCCGGACAGGTCGCGGTAGGCGGCGCGGACGGTGGCGAGCGGGTCGACGCCGTCGTGGTCGAGGAAGCGCTCGTCCTCGGCCGAGATGATCGCCTCGCGCATCACCGGCGGGATCTCCTCGGCCGGCACCACCTTGCGGCGGGTCGGCGGCGGGATCGAGGCGAACTGGGTCTTGCCGTCCGCGGCCAGCAGCAGCACGGACTTCTGCTCGGGCAGGATGTCCTTGCTGAAGTCGGCGGGGGCCGCGAGCAGCCCGCCCACGAAGGTGGACGTGCCGACGAGCACGGCCAGGACCAGGACCAGGACCACCCGGGCGGCCCGGCGGCCCCGACGGCGGCGTCGGGCGGCGCGGGACAGCCGCGGCCGCGGCGCGGACGGGTCGGCACGACGCGGGGCTCGGACCGGACCCGCGGACGCCATGGGCCAAGGGTACGTCCGGGCACCCTTTCCGCCCGCGGTCCTCAACAGTGCGACCAGGTCTGCCGATGGGCTGTCAGGAGGCCCTCGAAGCCTTAGCATCTGGCGAAGCCGCGCTCCCCGCCCCCCTCCCGGGTCGACGGCCCGTCGTCCGTCCGAGCCTGGAGAGGTCCGTCATGTCCCGGCCCGCGCCCGTCGACCCCGTGGCCTGCGCCGCGCGGTGCGCGCCGTGAGCCGGCCGTCGCGGGGGCCGTCCCAGCGTGCCGGCCTGGCCGCACTGTCCGCCGCGGTCCGCGAGGTGCAGGTCGACCAGGTGCGGCGCCGCGCGCGGGCGTCCCTGCTCGCCGCCTCGGGTGACCCGGGCGAGATCGTGGCGGCCCGGTACCGCATCGCGACCGAGCGGGTCGGTGGGCTCGGCGGGCCCCCCGCCGTCGTCGAGGTCACCGTCCCCACGCCCGCACCGGCCGGCGACGACGACCCCGCCCTGGGCGGCGACGTCGCGATCCCCGGCCAGCTTGCCGGGGGGACCGTGGCCGCCGCGGAGGGCGACGTCGCCGTCGCGCTGGCCCTGGTGCACCGCGCGCAGGCGGGCGACGCCGAGGCCTTCGGCGAGCTCTACGACCGCTACGTCGACCTCGTCTACCGCTACGTCTACTACCGGGTGAGCAGCCAGCAGCTGGCCGAGGACCTCACCAGCGAGACCTTCCTGCGGGCGCTGCGCCGGATCAGCTCGTTCACCTGGCAGGGCCGCGACGTCGGCGCGTGGTTCGTGACCATCGCCCGCAACCTCATCGCCGACCACTACAAGAGCAGCCGCTACCGCCTCGAGGCGACCACGGACGACGTCACCACGTCGGTCCCCACCGCCCGCCTGACCCAGGACGGCCCCGAGGACTCGGTGCTGGAGGCCATGCAGAACAAGGTGCTGCTCGAGGCGGTCAAGCAGCTCGGCCCCGAGCAGCAGGAGTGCATCGTGCTGCGCTTCCTGCAGGGCCTGTCGGTCGCCGAGACCGCCCAGGTCATGGGCAAGAACGAGGGGGCGATCAAGGCGCTGCAGTACCGCGCCGTACGCGCGCTCGGCCGCCTGCTCCCCGAGGGGGTGCAGGTGTGAGGAGCCGGATGCGTGCGTTCCTGGTCACATCGGGTCATCCTGGGCGTCCACCCGTTGCCTGCGAGGGGGTCCCCTCGTTGACCTCTCCGACGACCGGCGCGGTCGGCACGACGTTCCGAGGGGAGACCGCACGATGAGCGTGTTCGGCACCCGCTCGGCCGCAGCCGAGCTCGCCCGCCTGCTCGATGCCGCCTCGACCGGGCTGACGGCCGGGATCGCCACCGGCCCCGCTCCGGCTGCCGGCTCCCCCGCCCGGCTGGCCGACCTGGCCCTGCGCCTGCAGGCCAGCGCCCCCGCGCTGGCCGCCGCGGCGGCTCCCCGAGCCGACTTCCGGGCCACGCTGCGCACCCGTCTGGTCGCCGTCGCCTCGGTCCAGTCCTACGCCCCGACCGCCGTCGAGGGCGCCGGTGCCGTGCGTGCGGCGGCCCGTGAGGCCGCGCTGTCCTGGAGCCAGGGCGCCCGGGCCCGCCGGGCCGCCGGTGTCGCGGTCGGCGCCATGGCCGGCGTCGTCGTCGTGGCCGGGATCGGCGCGGCCGGCGCCCAGTCGCTGCCGGGCGACCCCTTCTACGGCGTGAAGAAGGCCGGCGAGTCGGCCGAGCTGCGCGCCGCCGACGGCCCGGCCGAGCGCGGCACGACGCACCTGCGACAGGCCACCCGGCGGCTCGACGAGGTCACCCGCCTCACCCGCGGCCGCGACGCCGTGTCGGTCGCGGCGCTCGGCGGGTCCGGGCCGGTCGCCGGGGGCGCGACCACCGAGCTGGTCGTCGACACCCTCACCGCCATGGACGACGCCACCCGCGAGGGGTCGCGGCTGCTCCTGCAGGTCGCCGACGCCGAGAACCGGCCCGCGCTGCTCGAGCGCGTGACCACCTTCTCGGCGCGCCAGGACCGCGCGCTGCAGGCGTTGGTCCCCGGGCTGCCGCTCGCGGCCGCCTACCGCGTCCAGCAGAGCCGCGTGCTGGTGGGCGAGATCGGCACCACCGCGCTGACCCAGCTGCTCGAGGACCTTCCGGTCCCTTCCACCGTCACCGCGCCGCCGACCGCCCCCGGCGCCGACGTGCCTGCGCCCCCGTCCGCCGCCGTCGACGGCTCCACTCCGGCCGAGGTCACCCCCCGCCCTGCCGCGGCGACCACCCCGACGGCGCAGGCCGAGCCGACGCCGGCCCCCGCCGCGTCCGGGCCCGGCTCGACGTCGACCGCCCCGGCCCCGACGCCGACCCGCATGCCCTCGCCGAGGCCCACGTCGGGCCTGCCGGTCCCCGGGCCGGTGGTCTCCTTCCCGGTGACCCTCCCGGTGCCCGTGCCGACCGCACTGCCCTCGGTGCCGCTGCCCTCGCTGCCGCTGCCTTCCGTGCCGCTGCCTTCCGTGCCGGCGCTGCCGGTGCCGCTGCCCTCGGTGCCGGCGCTGCCGACGGCGACTCCGTCGTTGCCGGCCCTCCCCCCGCTGCCGGGCCTGCCGGTGGTCCCGACGCTGCCGGGGCTCCCCGGTCTCCCGGCGCTGCAGGTGGTCCCGGCGGTGCCGAGTCCGTCCGCCGGTCCCGCGGCCTCCTGATCCCGTCGCCCTGACCCTGTTTCCGACAGGGCGCGTCCGGCGAGGCCCTGGTCGCTGCCGGCTGCCCTCCGGAGCGAGGCCACCCGGCGCGAAGCAGTCCTGTGGCACCCGTCACCGCCGGGACGGCCGCTCGTTGAGGTGTCCGAGCAGCCGCGCCGCGCGGCCCCCGTTCGTGGAAGAGGACCCTGGATGACCGCCCCCGCCCGCAGCACCCGCACCCTCGCGCTTGCCCTCGCGACCGGCACCCTGTTCGCCGCCGGAACCGGGAGCGCCCTCGCCGCCCCCGCTCCCGCACCTCTGGTGGCCGCCGCGGGCACGGGCTCGGCGCTCGAGATCACCCTCAACCTGCCCACCGGGATCAGCCTCCCGGGCCTTGGCTCCTCCGTGACCCAGACGATCGCGCTGACCGACGGATCGGTCTCCACCGTGGGGACCGCCAGTGCGGTCACGAGCGCACTGCTCGGCAAGGGCGCCACTCCGGTGCTGTCCCAGCTGCTCGCCGCCTCGACCTCCGCCTCGCTGACCGCTCCCGAGCAGCGCAGCGCGGCCGGTCCGACGCTGGACCAGGCCGGCCTGAAGCTGGCGCTGCTCCCCCTGCTCAGCCGGGTCCAGGACCCGACCCGCGACGGCGTCCTCGCCCAGAGCACCAGCGGCATCGCCCGGCTGGCCGTCACCGGCGACCTGCTTCCGGCCCAGCTCGACGCCGTCACCGCACCCGTCCAGGCGGTCCTCGCTCCGGCGCTCGAGCAGGTCTCCGGCACGGCCACCGAGGCCACGACCACGGTGGCGCAGACGGTCGGCACCGCCGTCGACACGCTCAACGACGCCCTCGCCCCCACCCCGGCCGGCGCGCCCACCGCTCCCCTCACCGGGGCGGCCAAGGACGCCGTGACCGACGCCGTCGCGGCCCTCAACAGCACGCTGACCGGCCTCACCGACACGCTGGCCCACCTCGACGACGTCACCAGCCTGGTGTCCCTCGGCGCGGTCTCGAGCGACCAGACGATCACCCGCAAGGGCTCGGCGGTCACCTCGACGGTCGCCAACACCGTCACGTCCCTCGACGTCCTCGGCGGACTGGTCGCCATCGACGCGATCACCTCCCGCGCCGTGGCGACCGCCGGCGGTTCCGCCGGTTCCGGCAAGGCCTCCTTCACCGCGCCGGTCCTGGACATCAAGGTCGCCGACGGCGCCCTCGGCTTCCGGATCGACGAGGCCGGGGCGCAGCTGACCGGCCTGGTCACCGACGCCCTGCCAGCCGACCTCAAGCCCGTCGTCGACGGCGCGCTCGGCTCCGTCAACGGCCTGCTGTCGCAGCTCGCCGGCGTCGAGGTCTCCTACGGCAAGGGCCTGACCGAGATCGCTCCCGACGGCACGTCCTCGGCCTCGGAGGTCGCCGCCACGACGCTGACGGTCAACCCGGCCGGGCTCGCCGCCCTCATGCCCGCCGGCAAGAAGTTCCTGACCGTCCGCCTGGTCCAGGCCAAGGCCAGCGCCTCCAGCCGGCTCGTCGCCGCGCCGGTGACGGCTCCCGTGACCGCCCCCAAGGCGCTTCCGCGCACCGGCGGCGCCCCGCTGGCCGCCGTCGTCGCCTCGGCCCTGGTGGGCCTGGCCCTGGTGGTCCGCCGCCGCCGGGTCGGCCTGCAGGGGTAGCCCTCCGCCGCTCGCAGCGCCCCCGTCCGCACCTCGGACGGGGGCGCTGCCGCGTTCCGCTCCTGCTCAGCCCGCTTCTCGCCCGCTGCTTCTTGCCCGCTCCTTGCCCGCTTCTTGCCCGCTGATCTTCCCCTCGGTGCGGCCGACCCGCCGCGGCGGACCACCACGGGTCGACGCTCGACGCGAGGGAAGCGCGGCCTAGATTGGGGCCGCCCGACCGACAGCCCGCACCGACCGACAGCCCGCACCGACTGGAGTCCCCCGTGCCGAGCCCTCTGAGCCTGCGCCGCCGACGTCCGGGCGGGGAGGACGGGGTCGCCGCCGTGCTGGCCGGAGCGGCGTCGGCGGCCGCCGCCGAGGTGGAGGCCTCGATCGGTGTGTCCCCCGACCCCACCGCGGCGGCCTTCTTCGACTGCGACAACACCATGATCCGCGGCGCCTCGATCTACTTCTTCGGCAAGGGCATGGCCGGGCGGGGACTGATCAGCACGGGCGACATCCTGCGGTTCGGCTGGGAGCAGCTGCGCTTCCGGGTGCGCGGCAAGGAGGACCTCGAGGCGGTGGCCGAGGCCCGCGACAAGGCGCTCGGCCTCGTCGCCGGCAAGTCGGTCTCGGAGATCGTCACCTACGGCGAGGAGATCTACGACGAGCTCATGGAGCGACGGATCTGGTCCGGCACCCGGGCGCTCGCCCAGCAGCACCTCGACGCCGGTCAGCGCGTCTGGCTGGTGACCGCCACCCCCGTGGAGCTCGCCCGGATCATCGCGCAGCGGCTCGGCCTCACCGGTGCGCTCGGGACGGTCAGCGAGGTCGAGGACGGCCTCTACACCGGGCGTCTGGTCGGCGAGCCGCTGCACGGTCCGGCCAAGGCCGAGGCCGTCCGCGCGCTGGCCGAGCGGGAGGGGCTCGACCTGTCGCGCTGCACCGCCTACAGCGACTCCTCCAACGACATCCCGCTGTTCGAGGCGGTCGGCCACGCCGTGGCCATCAACCCGGACTCCGCCCTGCGTGCCACGGCTCGTGAGCGGGGCTGGGTCGTCCGTGACTTCCGCACCGGACGCCGCGCGGCGAAGATCGGCGTCCCCACGGCCGCCGGCGTGGGGGCACTCGCGGGCGGCATCGTCGGGGGGCTGGCCCTGCAGCGACGGCACGCGGGCCACGGTCACCTCGAGCAGTGGCGCCGGGCCGCGCGGCACCCGGTACGCCACTTCCGCTGACCGCATCGGAGCGGGCTCCGGAGGGTCGCGGTCCTGAGCGCCCGAGTGTCCGAATGTCCGAGCGCAGGTGCTGCCAGGCCGTGACCTGCCATGCCGTGATCTCCCCAGCCCCGTGAGCTGCCTGGCGGGTGACCTCCCCAGCCCCGTGCGACGGACTGCACCCGGACGGGGCGGCACCGGACCGCAGGACCCGCCGGGAGCCTCAGGAGTTGCCCCAGGTCACAGGTCTGGGCGCACGCCGTCGCACGCCACCCCGCGTCGCGGTAACGGTCAGCCGAGCCGGGTCCCGATCGACTCCCGCCCCGCAGACGGCTCCGGCGCGTCCGCAGCCCCACCCTCGGACCCACCCCCGGGCACTCCTGCCGGCGCCCCGGCCGCCGCTGCGAGGTCGGGCCCGGCCAGCGCAGCGGCCACCCCGGCCCGCGGTCGCCGCCCGGCCAGGTAGGCCCCCGCCAGCACCAGCACGAGTCCCAGCGCCCCGAGGGCGGTGACCCGCTCGTCCCGCAGCACCACCCCGTACCCCACCGCGAACACCGGGGCGAGGTAGGTGACCAGGACGGTCCGCTCGGGTCCGACCTCGTCGACGAGCCAGTAGAAGCCGACGAAGGCCAGCCCGGTGCCGACCAGGCCGAGCACCGCGACGGCGGCGACCCCGCGGCCGCTCGGCAGCCGGTTCGGCAGGTCGAGCAGGAACGGGGGCAGCAGCAGGACGCTGCTGGCCGTGAGGACGCCGGTGAGCAGCGCCTGCCGCGGGATGTCCGGGAAGCGCACCGCCGTCCAGGACGCCCCGACGGCGTAGCCCGCCGCGGCCAGCAGCACCAGACCGCAGCCCACGAGGCCGTCCCGACCGGCGGCCTGGGCACCCAGCAGCAGCCCGACCCCCAAGATCCCGACGAGCAGGCCGGCCCAGACCAGGCCGCGGGGCGCCGGACGGCCGAGGGCCGGCGCCAGCAGCGCCCCCCACAGCGGGGTGCTCGCCACCAGCGTCCCCGCGAGACCGCTCGGGATGCTCGCGCTCCCCCACGGCGATCAGCAGCATGGGCGCCGCCTGCTGGACGAGCGCCAGCAGGAAGACCGCCCGCCACCGGCCGCGCAGGGCGCCGAGCTGACGACGGGAGAGCAGACCCACCAGGACGGCGGCGGGGACGAACCGGAACAGGGTGAGCGCCGCCGGCGTCGTGGAGTCGAGCGCCACCGAGATCAGCAGGTAGGAGCCGCCCCAGGTCGCGGCCAGGCCGAGCAGGACGAGCAGGGGCAGCAGGCGGGTCGACCGGGGAGTCACCCCGGCAGGTTCGCACCGGCGACCCGGTAGATCCAGCGACGAGTTCTGACGAACACATCACGTCCGCTGTACGGTCGCGCCATGCTCGACCTCCGGCGGCTCCGCGTGCTGCGCACCGTGGTGCGGTCGGGATCGATGGCGGCCGCCGCGGCCGAGCTCGGCTACACCCCGAGCGCGGTCAGCCAGCACGTGAGCGCCCTGGAGCGGGAGACCGGCACGGTCCTGCTCGAGAAGGCCGGCCGGGGGGTGCGGCCCACGCCGGCCGCCCTGCTGCTCGCCGAGGTCGCCGACGACGTGCTCGCCCGCCTGGCCGACGCCGAGACCCACCTCGCTGCCCTGCGCGCGGGCCGTACCGGCCGCCTGCACCTGACGAGCTTCCCGAGCGCCGGCGCGTCCCTCGTGCCGCCTGCCGTGGCGGCCCTGCGGCGGCGCCACCCCGACGTCGAGCTGGCCCTCGGCATGGCCGAGCCCGACGAGGCGCTGCGGGCGCTGCGGGCCGGCGCGAGCGACGTCGCCGTGGTCGTCCCGCCCGCCCACGTCGGCGACGACCTCCTGCTGGTCCACCTGCTCGACGACCCGTACTCGGTGCTCCTGCCCGCCGACCACCCGCTGGCCGGACGGTCCGCGGTCGACCTCGCCGACCTGGCCGGGGAGCACTGGGTGGGGACGGCGTCGGCGCCCGGACACTGCCAGCAGGCAGCCCTCGACGCATGTGCCGCGGCCGGCTTCACGCCGTCGTACACGGTCCAGGCCGACGAGTACCCGACCACCCAGGGCTTCGTCGCCGCGGGGCTGGGGGTCGCCCTGGTCCCGGGGCTGGCGCTCGGCCTGCTGCACGAGCGGGTCGTGGCCCGCCCCCTCGTCGGGGCGCAGCCGTCGCGCCGGGTCTGCGCGGCCGTGCGCCGGGCCCGTGCCGACGACGTCGTCGTCCGCGCGGTGCTGCACGCCCTGGCCGACGCCGCAGCCCACCGGCCGCTGACCGCGGGACGTTGACCGCGGGACGTTGACTCGGCGTTGACCCCTTCGCGCTGAACTGACGCCATGCTCCGTCGGCGGCTGGCTCTCGCGGGCGCAGCGTGCGTGCTGCTGGCCGGCCCCGCCACCGGAGCCTCCGCCACCGAGTACCGCGGTTTCGACGACGACGACGTCGTGCACGCGTGCTTCCACGTCGACACCGGGGCCGTCCGCATCGACGACCTCGAGGGGCGCGGCTGCAACGGGGCCGAGCAGCCCGTGGTGTGGGCCCGCGCGGGAGAGCAGGGCGACGCCGGCGCCACGGGCGCCCCGGGCGCCGAGGGCCAGCGTGGGGAGACCGGTGCCGCCGGCCCGCAGGGCCAGGCCGGCGAGCCGGGTCCGCAAGGGCCTGCGGGCGACGCCGGCCCGCAGGGCGCCGACGGTCCGGCCGGCCCTCCCGGCCCTCCCGGTCCGACCGGCCCGCAGGGCGACCCCGGGCCGACAGGCCCCTCCGGCGCAGCGGGCGCGGACGGCCCCCGCGGCCCGGCCGGCCCCCAGGGCACCCCGGGTCCGGCCGGCCCGACCGGACCCGCCGGATCCCCCGGACCGGCCGGGCAGCAGGGGTCACCGGGGGCGCCGGGCTCGCCCGGTCCGCAGGGCACCCCCGGTCCTCAGGGACCGGCCGGGTCGCCGGGTCCGTCGGGGCCCCAGGGCGTGTCCGGGCCCACGGGCTCGCCCGGTCCCTCCGGCGCCCCTGGTCCCGAGGGCTCGCCCGGTCCGCCCGGACCGCAGGGCCCGGCCGGGCCGATGGGCTCGCCCGGGCCGCCCGGCCCGCAGGGGTCACCCGGTCCGCAGGGGTCGCCGGGTCCGCAGGGAGCACCCGGCTCACCGGGCCCGGACGGCTCACCCGGCCCCACCGGGCCGAGCGGACCGGCCGGACCGCAGGGGTTCGCCGGGCCGACGGGATCACCCGGACCGTCCGGCCCCCAGGGGTCTCCCGGCCCGCAGGGGTCGGCCGGCCCGGCCGGCTCCCCGGGTCCCGCCGGGCCGGACGGTTCGCCCGGACCGCAGGGCTCGCCCGGACCGCAGGGGGTGCCCGGCGGCCCCGGCCCCAGCGGTCCGCCCGGGCCGACCGGCGCCCGCGGCAACGACGGACCCACCGGCGACCAGGGCGCCCCCGGGCCCACGGGGTCGCCGGGTCCTGCCGGCCAGGACGCCGTCCTGCTGCGTCAGCAGGTCGTGTTCCAGACCGGCGAGCCGGGCATCACGACCGGCGCCGTGCGGTGTCCGGACGGCTACGTGGTGGTGTCCGGCGGCGCGCAGCAGGCCACCAGCAGCACCGGCAACCTGGTCGCGAGCTACCCCGCGTCGGACCTGGTCTGGCAGAGCACCGTCCGCAACATCGGCGCCGACGAGCAGGTGACCTTCTTCGCCGTCTGCCTGCAGGGGGTGACCGCGAACGCCCCCGCGTCGCCGGCCGCCTCCGTCGCTCCGGCCCTCGTCCCCGCGCCACCCGCGAGGGTGACGACCGCGACGGACTCCGGCCCGTCGCTGCTCGAGCGGCTGCTGCTGCGTCCGCTGCGGCTCGGCCTCGGCCGCCTGCTCCGATGAGGCGTCTGCTGCTCGCCGCCGCCGTCGCCGTGGCCCTGGTCGCCGTCGCGAACGGGGTCGCCCCGGCCGCCACGGTGGACCCGGCCGCCGGCCCCGGGGGCGTCCGCGGCTGCTTCGACGCGCAGGCCGGACGGCTGCGGATGGACGACCGCCAGGACTGCCTGAGCTACGAGGTCCCGCTGGCCTGGGCGATGCAGGGAGGTCCTGGGGCGCCCGGGGTCGCCGGACCGCCGGGGCAGCCGGGCGCGGCCGGCCCCACCGGCGCCGCGGGTCCGGAGGGGGACCGCGGAGCAGAGGGGGCAGCGGGTCCGGCCGGTCTGCCGGGTCTTCCGGGACCGGTCGGGGACGGCGGCCCGTCCGGCACGGCCGGTCCCCGGGGAGCCGTCGGGTCGCCCGGTGACCCCGGGCCGGGCGGCGCGGGCGGGGCCGCCGGCGCCGCCGGACCGCAGGGCGCCAGGGGGTCCTCCGGACCGGCCGGCGCCACGGGTCCGTCCGGCAGCCCGGGCTCCCGGGGGGACGCCGGATCGGCGGGGCCCACCGGCTCCGCCGGCCCCACGGGCACCCCTGGACCGGCCGGCGCCACCGGCACCCAGGGGCCCGCCGGCGGCCGTGGCACGGCCGGGCCGGACGGGGCCGCCGGGAGCACCGGCGACACCGGCGCGCCGGGGGCCCCCGGGCCCTCAGGCTCGCCCGGCCCCCGCGGACCGGCCAACCCGCAGGGCGTCGTCGGCCCGGCAGGCGAGCCCGGGCCGGGCGGGCCGCCAGGTGTCCGGGGGCCGGCGGGCGCACCCGGTGAGGCAGGGGCCGAGGGCGCCATGGGCCCGGCTGGTGCGCGCGGCCAGTCCGGCCCCCCTGGCTCCACGGGGCCGGCCGGGCCGCCGGGAATTCCGGGGGCGGTCGGTGGCCCCGGACCGTCCGGGCCGCCCGGATCGGCCGGGCCCGTCGGCACGCCCGGACAACCCGGCGGGCCGGGACCTCGAGGAACGCCAGGCCCGGACGGGCCGGCCGGGGAAGCGGGCACGACCGGACCCGCCGGCATCGATGGCCGGCAGGGACGCACGGGACCCATCGGGTCCCCGGGACCCGCCGGCCCGACCGGCGCCGACGGCAGCGGCCCGGCCGGCTACGTCCGGATCGTCGAGGTGCACCGCCTCGAGGCCGGCCCCAGCAGCGTGACGGCCACCTGCCCGAGCGGGCTCGTCGCGCTCGGTGGCGGTCCCCAGGTGCTGGACGCCGCGTCGCGCGTGCTGGTCACCTCGTCCTACCCGGACGTCTCCGTCTGGCGGGTGGACGTCGTCGTCGCGCCGCTCACACGGCGGGAGACCCGGCCCCGCGCCGACGTCTGGGTGGTGTGCGCGCAGACGCGGACGCCCCAGACGCTGTCGTCCGTGACAGGGTGACGCCCGTGACCGCTGTCGCCGCAGGCGGACCGACCACCCGGTCCCTGCGCCTGGGCCTTCTCGTCCTGGGCCTGTCCCTGCTCCTGCTGGCCTTCCTCGACCTGGTGCTCCTGTCGTCGTCGGAGAACGCGCCGTTCCACGTCCTGGCGCTGTTCGTCGTCGAGGGCGTGCTGTGGTGCACCACCGGCCTGATCGCCTGGAGCCGCCGCCCCAGCAACCGGACCGGCCTGCTGCTGGTCGGCGGGGGCTGCGCCTTCCTGGTGTCCGCCCTCGGCAACGTCCCGCAGCGCCCGATCGCGGCCGTCGGCGCCCTGCTCGCCAGCCTCCCCCTCGCCCTGAACGTGCACCTGCTGATGGCGTTCCCGTCCGGGCGGCTGCGCGGCCGCGGCATCCTCGCCCTCGTCGTCGTGATCTACGTCCTGGCCGGGCTCGGGCCGCTGCCCCAGCGGCTGTTCACCCCGGGCGGCCCGGCCTTCATCGCCGACCTGCCGGGTCTGGCCCAGGTCAGCGAGACCGCGGCACGTCTGGGACGCGTCGTGTCGATCGGGGTCGCCGCCGTGCTGCTCGCTCGCCTGCGGGGGACGCCCCCCGCGCAGCGGCGCACCCTCGGACCGCTGTACCTCTACGGCGCCGTCGCCCTGGTGGCCGTGAGCTTCGCCGCGCAGCTGCAGGAGGCGGCCGGGATCTCGACCGACCTCCGTTTCAGCCTGCAGGTGGCCGCCCTGGCCGTCATCCCGGTGGCCTTCACCGCCGTGCTGCTGCGTGGGGGGTTCGCCCGCGCCGGCGCCGTCGAGGAGATGAGCCTGCTCCTGAGCAACGAGCAGGCTCCGACGCAGGACGTGCTCGCCGCCGTGCTGGGCGACAGCTCCCTGACCCTGCTGCACTGGTTGCCCGACGAGCAGACCTGGGTCGACGGCGACGGGCAGCTGTGCGACCTGCCGCGCGCGGACGCCCGGCACGGCGTGGTCGAGGTGACCGCCGGCCCGCGCCTGCTGGGGGCGATCACCTACGACGCCCTCCTGCTCCCCGACGCCGATCTGGTGCGCCTCGCCGCCCGCCCGGCCGGGCTGGCCCTGGAGGCCGAGCGTCTGTCGGTGGAGCTGCGCCGGTCGCGCGCCCGCCTGGTGGCCACGGCCGACGACGAGCGACGGAGGCTGGCCGGCAACCTGCACGACGGACTGCAGGTGCGGCTGGTCCTGCTGGCCCTGCAGGCCGGCACCCTGGCCGCGTCGGCGACCGACCCCACGACCGCCCAGGCCTTCGCCGACCTGCGCCGTGAGGCCGACGAGGCGGCAGCCGAGCTGCGCCGGACGGTGCACGCGCTCCTCCCGGCGGCCCTGGTCGAGCGGGGGCTCGCGCCGGCGGTGGAGGACCTCGTCGACCGGCTCCCCCTGCGGTCCAGCCTGGTGGTCAGGCAGGTGCCCGGCGACCTGCGGGTCGACGTGGTGACCGCCGCCTGGTACGTCGTCACCGAGTCGGTCAGCAACGCCCTCAAGCACGCCGACGCGTCCCGGCTCGACGTGGAGCTCGGCACGGCCGACGGCCGGCTGGTGGTCATCGTCGACGACGACGGCGCCGGGGGCGCCACGCTCGTCGGGGGAACGGGCCTGCGCGGACTGGTCGACCGGCTCGACGTCGTCGGAGGACTGCTCCATCTCGACAGCCCGCTCGGCCGCGGGACCCGGGTGCGGGCCGAGATCCCGTGCCCCGCCTGATGCGGCTGGTCGTCGCCGAGGACGAGGCCCTGCTGCGCCGTGGCCTGGTGCTGATGCTGGAGCAGGCCGGCCACACGGTCGTGGGTGAGGCCGCCGACGCCGAGGAGCTTGTCCGCCTGGTGGACGCCGAACTGCCGGACCTGCTCGTCACCGACATCCGGATGCCCCCTCGCGGCTCCGACGACGGCCTGCTGGCAGCTCTGGAGGTCCGGGCCCGCCATCCCGCCCTCGGTGTGCTCGTGCTCTCGCAGCACGTGCAGCGCAGCTACGCCCAGGAGCTGCTCCGGCACTGCCCCGACGCCGTCGGCTACCTGCTCAAGCAGCGGATCTCCGACGTCACGCAGTTCCTGGCCGACCTGCAGGCGGTGGGCGACGGCGCCATCGTGCTCGACCCGGACGTCGTGGACGTGGCGATGGCGCGGGCCCGGGCCGAGGCCGCGGGGGTGGACCGGCTGACCGAGCGGCAGCGCGAGGTGCTGGGGCTGATGGCCCAGGGCCGCAGCAATGCGGCGATCGCCCGCAGCCTGTTCGTGTCCGAAAAGGCCGTGGTGGTGCACGCCTCCAACATCTACGCCGCGCTCGACCTCCCGCCGAGCGGTGACGACCACCGGCGGGTGCTCGCCGTCCTGCAGCTGCTCGGCTGACGCCCGGTCAGCCGACCGCGAGCTCCTGCAGAAGGGAGGCGTAGTCGCCCTCCGCACGGTCGGCGGCCATCTGGTCGTCGTCGGCGCGCAGCGAGGCCACGAGGACCCGCCACAGCGCATCGGAGTGCCGGTCGACGGCCAGGCCCCGCCGTGCGGCGCGCACGGCCGGCCCGGTCTGCCCGCGCCGATAGCGCAGCACCGCAAGCTCGTGCGAGGCGCCCGCCATCCGCTGCCGCCACTGCTCGCGGGGCTCGACCACCCACTCGGCCGGCCCCTCCTCCTCCAGGAGGTCGCCGGCGTACAGGTCGAGCGCCGACTCGTAGGCGGCGTCGACCTCGCGGGACGGTGCATGGCGGGCCTGCTCCAGCGACCGTTCGGCGAGCGCGATGTCGGTCACCACCACCTCGGGCAGGAGCCGGTAGGCCGCCCCGTCCCGGACGAGCGCTCCGGCCGCGGGGGTCATCGCCAGGACTCCGCGCAGGGACGACAGCGTGGTGAGCATCGACCGGGCGGCCGAGGCCTGGTCGGCTCTCGGGCCACAGAGCGGACAGCAGGACCTCGCGGTGAAGGGGTCGGCCGCCCTGCAGCGCGAGCAGCCGCAGGACGCTGCGCGCCCGCGGGCGCAGACTGCCCAGAGGGAGGGGTCGGCCCCGGCGGACAGCGAGAAGGAGCCGAAGCAGGCTGCCCGGGCAGGGGTGTCCCGGCTCGGGACGTCTGCCCGGGTCGCCGCCCCGTGCCGGCAGGCGAGAGCGACGGCAGCACGACGGAGGTCGTCGGCGGCGACGCCGTCACCATCCCGGTCGGCCTCCGCAGCCTCGATCCGGAGCGCCTCCAGCAGGGCCTGCACCTCCCGGACGGCGCCGGACGGCTGCTGCGGCAGGGCCCGGAGCGCCACGACACAGGACGTCGCCGGTGTTCGGCTGCCGATCTCCATGCGCTACCCCCCGAAAGTGCGACAAAGGGAGCGAACCGCAGAACGGGCCCGAGGGCACTAGACCTAGGTCCCCGATCCGTCGGCCGCCGACCTCGGCGACGGCGAGGGCAGGGGCTGCGCCGTCCTCGCCGGCTCTGGGGCGGCTGCCGGGGCCGGCGCAACCGGTCCCGGCTCGGGAGCAGGCGTCGACACCGGGACCGTGCGCACGGTGCCGGTCACGAGGAGGGCGGCGTCGCAGGGATCCCCCTCGGGGTTGCGGCACAGGACGGTGAACTGCAGCGTCGAGGCCGGGCCGAAGGCGACGGGTGCCGGCAGGGTGAAGACCTGGGTGTCGCCGAGCCGCGCCGTCAGCAGCGCCGCGCCGTCACGCAGGACCGTCATCTCGCCCCGGTCGCCGTTGGGCTGCAGGACGAAGCCCGCGATCGACAGCGACTCGTCGGGCGCCACCCGCAGGAACGGCCCGCTGTCGGCGCCCCGGACCTGCAGGCGTGAGGTGAACGGGCCGGCCCGACCGGCGTCACGGCGCGGGCCGGAGCCGCGGAAGGGGCTGCACCGGTCGGCGCCGCACCCCGTCGGGCCGTGGTGTCCTGCACCGTCCGGCGGGCCGCGTCGGCGTCGGCGGCGGCCTCCAGCGTCGTGTCGTCCAGCGGCGCGGGGCTCGCCTGCTCGCTGACCGCGGCGGCGTCCTCCCGAGCGGCGTCGCCCGCCGGGCTCAGCCGCGGCTGCACCAGCACCAGCAGCGCCAGCAGTCCGAGGCCCACCAGCAGCGCCCGACCGAGCAGTCTCGGCAGCGACTGCGGGAGCAGCGCCGTGGAGCTGAGCGTGCCGGGCAGCTCGATCGGCTCGGCCGAACCGGGCACCTGCACCAGGACGAGGAAGCCCCGGGTCAGGGGCGGTCCACGCCAGTAGGTGCCCTGGCCCCGGGCGAGCAGCGTGCCGAAGACCGCGCCCCCGGGCGGGCACTCCAGCTGCGACTGACCGACGGCCAGCACGAGGTCCTGGTCCGGGTCGTAGGCGTCCAGGGTCACCGTCAGCGGCGCGTTCCCCCGGTTGTCGATGGCCACGACGAAGCTGGCCCGGCGCCGGCTGCGGGCGGTGCGGCTGCGCGGGACGAGCTCGGCGTCGACGTCCACGAAGGGCAGGACCTCGAGCACGGCCTCCTCCACGCAGCCGCCCGACGGGTCCTCCCGGCAGGTGGCACGCAGCCCCAGCACCGACAGTCCGGTCGAGGTGGCGCTCGCCCGCGGCGGTGACACCACCAGGTCCACGTCGCGCTTGCGCCCCGGGAGCAGACGCACCTCGGGCGGCTCGACCCGGGCCCACCCCTCGGGCAGGCCGACCACGTCCAGAGCGATCGCGTCGACCACGTTGCCGGTGTTGGTGACGACGGCCCGGACCGTCAGCGTCTCGCCCGGGACGACCTCGAGGCTGGCGTCGGCGAGGACGACGGAGGCGCTCATGGCCCCAGCCTGGACCGGTCGCGGCCGGGTGTTGAGGTCGGGCGGGTGCCCGTTGGGGCAGACCCGGATGCCCGTTGTGCCGGTGTTGACCGTCGGGCGGTTCAGTGCCGCTGACCCGTTCGGGTCAGTGGTCGAAGGAGGTGGACCGGATGTCCGTGCCCGTGCCGTCCGTGGTGGTCGAGCTCGTCCGGGTCGTGGTGCTCGCCGACGACCCCGTGTCACGCAGCGGCGTCGTCGCCGGGTTGCGCGAGGTGCGCACGCTGCACGTGGTCGACGACCGCGAGGCCGCGCGCGCCGACGTCGTCGTGTGCATCGCCGACGACCCGGTGCGCGCCGCGCTGCTGGTCCGGCAGGTCCTCGCGAGTGGCGCCCGCCGCGCGGTCGCCGTGGTCGGGGCGCTCGACGACGCCGCGCTGCTGACCCTCGTCGAGGCGGGCGCGTGCGGACTGCTGCGCCGCAGCGACGCGACCCCGGAGGCCCTTGCCCACGCCGTCCGCACAGCCGACGACGGCGACGGCACCCTCCCGCCGGACCTGCTCGGCCGCCTGCTCGAGCACGTGCAGCGGCTCGGCCGCGACGTGCTCGCACCGCGGGGGCTGACGTCGTCGGGCCTCACGTCGCGGGAGACGCAGGTGCTGCAGCTGCTCGCCGACGGCGAGGACACCCATGGCGTCGCCCGGCAGCTGGCCTACAGCGAGCGGACCGTGAAGTCGGTCGTCCACGACCTCACCAGCCGCCTGGGTGTGCGCAACCGGACGCAGGCGGTGGCGCATGCGCTGCGGCACGGCCTCATCTCGTGATCGGGGCCGTCGACGAAGCGCTGCGGCGGGCCGTGCGGGAGGCGGTGCCGGACGGCGCCGTCGCTGTCAGTTTCGAGGCACCGACCAAGGACTGGGCCGCCCGCCGGAACGGACCGGCGGTGGACCTGTACCTGTACGACGTGCACGAGGTCGTCGCCCGGCGCCACGCCGGACGGGTGCCGCTGCGTGAGGACGGCCGCGTGGTGGGTGTCCGGTCGCCGCAACGCTGGTACGCCCTGTCCTACCTGCTCACCTGCTGGACGTCGCGGCCGGAGGACGAGCACGCGCTCCTGTCGGCCTGCCTCGTCGGGCTCCTCCGCCACGAGTCGCTGCCGCCCGCGTGGCTGGACAGCGGTGGCGTCGCCCTGGACCAGGCCTGCCAGCTGCAGGTGGCGCAGCCGCCGCCGACCGACCGCAAGTCGCCCGACCTGTGGTCCGCGCTCGGCGGTGAGCTCAAGCCGTCCCTGCACCTCGAAGTCGTCGTCGCGCTGGACGCAGGTCGCACCACGGCGCTCGCCCTCCCGGTGACGCAGCCCCCCGTGCTGCAGACGGACTCCCGCACCCCTGGGATCGGTGGCAGCGAGAGCAGGTCGGGGCGTCAGCGGGTCGGCTGAGGCGGTCACGTCGAGGCGAGCTGCCCGCTCCAGGCGGCGAAGTCGGCAGGCGCGGTCAGCCGTCCGAGCTTGCGGTACTCCTGCTGGACGGCCCGCACCAGGTCCAGCGTCGTCAGCGTCCGCCGGGCTGCCGCGGTCACCGTCACCGCTGTGACGGCGACGTTCCGGATCTCCCCTCCGGACAGGTCGAAGCGGGCCAGCGCGTCGAGGTCCAGGTCGGGGTCGCGGGGAACGAGCCGGCCGAGGCATGCGGCGAACAGCGCCCGTCGGGCCACGGCGTCAGGCCGGGGGAAGTCGACGATCACGTCGATGCGGCGGGCGAACGCCTCGTCCAGGTTGCTCCGTAGGTTGGTGGCCAGCACGGCAAGGCCGTCGAAGTCCTCCAGGCGTTGCAGCAGATAGGCGACCCCCAGGTTCGCGTGCCGGTCCTTGGCCTCGCTGACCTGCCCGCGGCGACCGAACAGCGCGTCGGCCTCGTCGAAGAACAGCACGCCGTTGACGCCCGCGGCCTGCGTGAAGATCCGCTCGAGGTTCTTCTCGGTCTCGCCGACGTACTTGTCGACGACGGTCGACAGGTCGACGGCGTACACGTCGACGCCGAGCTCGTGCGCCAGCACCTCGACCGCCAACGTCTTGCCGGTGCCGGGCGGGCCGCCGAACAGCGCGGTGACGCCCCGGGAGATCGACGAGGGCCCGCCCACGCCGTAGGCCCGCAGGGCATCCCGGTGCCGGAAGCGGGCCACCAGCTCGGCCAGCAGGCGTCGCGGTTCGTCGGGCAGGACCAGGTCGTCGGGACCGGCCTGGGGCCGGATGCGTCGCGCCAGCCGTTCCAGGCCCGACCCGTTCTGCCGCTGCGCACCACGCACGAGCGCGTCGTAGGACACCGGGACGCCGTCGGCAGCGGCGGCGAGCGCTGCGGCGGACACGGCGCGCACGACCTGGACACTGCCCAGGCGCAGGTGGGCCAGGCGGACGGCCAGGGCCGGCGCCTCGGGCACGCCCCCCTGCTCGAGGGCCTGCTGCCAGAGCAGCTCCCTGCTGTCCCCTCCGCGGCTCGTGACGTCGACCTCCACCGGCACCTGCGAGGTCCAGGCCGGGTCCCACGGGCGTGCGCCGTGCAGAACCACGGGCCAGCCTGAGCGGGCGAGCAGCCGCAGCGCCGGCACCACCTGCTCGACGGGGACGTCGTCGACCGGACCCACCACCAGTCCCCGGGCGGTGAGCTGCGCGTCACGCAGCGCGGTGCGCACCAGGTCGGTGACATCGGCTGCCGGAAGCACCAGGGCGAGGTCCAGCACGAACGGCGAGCCCATCACGGGACCGAGCGCCGCCTGAGCGCGTGAGGGCGCGAGACCCCCGGCGCGCTCACGCAGGTAGGTGAGGCGGGCGCCCGCGTCGAAGGCGCAACGCAGCCGGTCCGCCTCCTCGCACGGCACGGCCGGGACCTCGACGAGCACGTCGGCCAGTGCGGGGTCGTGGCCGGTACCCCCCAGAAGCGCGTCCAGGACCGTGGGCGGGACCGTCCACGGTCGACGCAGCATCGGTCCACTGCCGCGGGCGCTCCAGCAGGCCCTCCACCAGGAGCGCACCGTCGTCGCCGAGGTCGGCACGGGCCGACGCCTCCCACGCCGGGACGTCGGCCAGGCACAGCACGAGCTCTGCGGTCGCGTGCCGCAGGTCCGGCTGGCCGGCCAGCGCGGCGTAGAGGTCGCCGAACCGCGCGTCGAGGTCCGGGGCGGCGGCGACCAGAAGGGCCGTCACCTGCAGCTCGGACAGTCCGAAGACGGCCTGCACCTCGCGCAGCCGGACGCGCCCGCCCCCCGCCTGCGCCTCGTCCGCCCGGCACTCCGCAGCGGCCATCAGCGCGGTGGCCTCCTGGGGGACGGCCGCGCCGTCGATCAGGGACACGAGCTGCGCCTCGAGGGCGGCCATCCGGCCGAGGACGTACGCGGCCGACGGGTCGAGCGGGGCCGACACGGGTCAGGCGCCCTCGGCGGCCGCGACGGCGTCGGCGGGGGAGGCGGTCCCCGCGACGACGGCCGCCACCGCGGGCAGGTACATGGCGGCCGTGGTCAGGGCGTCGCGGACGAGCCGGGCCAGGAGCGGACCGGTCGGCTGCTGCAGCTGCAGGTCCAGGCTCGCTCTCGTGCGCACCTCGCCGTCATCGAGGTCCAGCTCGACCGTGACGCCGAGCAGACCCCAGTTGGCCCGGGCGGCGACCTGCGCGACGTCGGCCCGCCGGGCCTGCGGCACGACGTCGTCCGCGACCGCGTAGACGAGCAGCGCCTCGTCCTCCTCGTCCACGACGACGGCGACGTGGAGCACCTCGTCGCCGACCTCGAACGCCCCGCGCAGGACACCCGCCTCCGGGTCGCGCTCGAGGTCGAGGTCCGCACTGGTCAGCAGGTCGGCGACCTCGTCGAACCGGCTCATGCCGGCACTCCGGTCACGCCCGTACCGGCTTGCGCTTCATCAGTCCGGCGCCGACCAGCGCCTCCTCCAGCCGCTGCTCCCGGTCCGCCTGGTCGCCGGGGTTGCGGCGCTTCGGCCGTCTCGGCGCAGGTCCGGCGACGACGGGCGCCGCGGCCGGCACGACGGGGGCGGGAGGCGGGTCGGCAGGCAGCGCCAGGGGGGTGAGCTTGTGGCTCGCTCCGCTCCTGGCCATGTCCTGGAACTCGGCCGCCTTCTTGAGGTAGCCACCGTGTGCGGTGTCTGCTGTGGCGTCGGCGTAGGCGGCGTCGTCCCAGTCCGTGACCAGCTTGCCGTCCTTCTTCAGGCCCTTGACGTGCTTCTTGACATGCTGGAAGCGCCGGACGGCGTCCTTCACCGTGGCGTCGTCGAGCCGCGCCGGATCGTCGGCGCGACCTTGGACCACCTTGCGGTACTGCTTGCTCCGCATCCCCAGCAACCGTTCGGCGGTACCCGCGTCGACCTGCTGGGGCAGGCCGAAGTAGCTGTCCCGCTCCTCGTTGAGCTCCTTGGGGTCGTACCGCCCGCCCTGCCCGGCGAACCGGCGGTCGAACGCCTGGTCGTTGTCGATGCCCCTGGCCCTGCCGGTCTTGGTGTTGATCATGATGTTACCGCCGTGCCGGTCGCTCTGGCCGGTGATGGCGTCCTGCAGCTGCAGGTCAGCCAGCGACTTCTGCGTGGCAGGGTTCTTGAAGTCGTGCTCCAGGACGTGCTCGCTCCCCTTCCACATCAGCGTGCCGTCGACCCGCTTGACGGTGCCCTCCGGGTACATCCACTCCTCGCCCTCGGCGATCGGCGTGTCGTAGTTGCCCTGCACCAGGGGTGCGTGTCCGGCGCCGAGGTCCGCCGATACCGAACCCTTCTCCGTGCCGTGCACGGCGAACTCCTCGCGCGCGAGCTGACGAAAGCCCAGCGCGCGGTCGACGCGGGAGGACGCCACAGCCCGGGCCGAGTTGCCCTCCTGGCTGAACGCCGACTGACCATCGGGCTTGAAGTAGCCCTTCCGGCTCCCGCCGGCGATCCGGCTCTTGTAGGCCACCTTGTGCACAGGGTTGACCGAGCCTCCGTCACCGCGCTGCATCGAGACCAGGTCCGCGGAGGTCTTCCCCCACTTCTCACCGTCGGTGGTGTCGTCCGACTCGGGGGTCGGAAGCGGTGTCGGTGCGGGCGGTAACGGCTGGGCCTGGGCGGGGGAACCCTTCCTCCCGGCCTTGCGCTTGATCCAGTCCAACGGACCCAGCTGGAGCGCGGCGGCCGGTGCCGCGCTCACGGCGATCTCCCCCCCGCTCACCGCCCGCGCCTCGGCTGCGCCTGCCTCGCGCTCGGACGCGTCGTGCGTGGCGCTCACCGCCCTGGCGGCGGCACTCCCGCCACGGTTCTGCAGCACGTGGGTGACCTCGTGAGCGACCTCGTGCAGGGCGGGCTGGTCGTTGCCGAAGACGACCGTGTCCTGCAGCGTCGCGGCACCCGCACCGATCCGGACCATCTCGTCCCGGGCTCCGGTGCGCACGGTCACGTCCGACAGGTCCGCGCCGAACGAGCGCTCGAGCCTCGCGCGGAACGGCAGCGTCGAGGGCCGGCCCAGGCGCTGCAGCGCCGCGGTGCCACCGGCCACCAGCGTTCGGGCCGCCCGCTCCGGGGCCGACACTTCGGTCTGCCGGTCTGCAGGCGTTGTCCGCCGGGATGGCGCTTCGTGGTCGTGCTGGACCTGCTGCTGCACGGCAGACCTCCCCCTCGTGTTGAGCTGCGAGCCTCCCACTGCCGAGCCCCTCCGGCTCCTGCCTCTTGGGGCGGTACGGGTGGCGCACCTCCGCGACGCCGTCGTCCAGCTGGGCCGGTCAACGGTGTCCTCGCTCGCCACCCCCAACGAGGCGCACTGCCCCGACGGGCAGGTCCGACCGCCCCTTCCGACGCACCGCCGGTCGTGCGCCCGGGCCGTCCCCCTCGACAGTCTGGGCGCACACCAGACATCCCGAGGGGGCCGCAATGCCGCAGTACCTGTCGCCGGGCGTGTTCGTCGAGGAGCTGCCGCCCGCAGCCCGGCCGATCGAGGGCGTCAGCACCTCGGTCGCCGCCTTCGTGGGCCTGGCGGCCTCCGGACCGTTCGACACGCCCGTGCTCGTCACCAACTGGACCCAGTTCTGCAAGAGCTTCGGCGACTTCGTCGAGGGCAGCTACCTGGCGCACGCCGTCTACGGCTTCTTCACCAACGGCGGGTCCACCTGCTACGTGGTCCGCGTCGGGGCGGCGGCCGCGAAGGCCGAGCCCGCGGAGCTGCCGCCGGCCGCCGCCGAGCTCAACGGCACCGACAAGACGCCGGCCTACACGGTCCGAGCCCTGGCGGCGGGCGCCGAGGGCAGCACGCTCAGCGTCGACGTCAACCCGGCACCGGCGACCGAGGGCGGCGACGAGACCTACACCGTCGTCGTGCGTCGCGGCACCGAGGCCGTGGAGACCTTCGAGGGCCTCACGACCAAGCGCGGCAGGACCAACGTCGCGACCACGGTCAACGCCCAGTCCAAGCTGATCAAGATCGAAGAGGTCGCCAAGGCCGGGACGATCGAGAAGCTCGCTCCCGGCAGCACCGCCCTGGCGGCCCCCGCCTCGGCGCTGATCCCCGCGCAGGCTGCGGTCGGCCCGGACGACTACGTCGGCTCGGCCGCGAACCGCACCGGCTTCGGCGTCCTCGAGACGCTCGAGGACGTCACCATGGTCGCGGTCCCGGACCTGGTCGCCGCGCTGCAGCAGGGAGCCATCGACCTCGAGGGCTTCAAGGCCGTGCAGCTCGGGATCATCAACCACTGCGAGCTCATGGGCGACCGGATGGCCATCCTGGACCCGCCCCCCGGGCTCGGCGCGCAGCAGGTCAAGGACTGGCGGACCGACGTCGCCGGCTACGACAGCAAGTACGCGGCGCTCTACTGGCCGCAGGTCAAGGTCTTCGACCCGCTGTCCGGTCGCAACGTCTTCATCCCGCCGTCGGGCCACCTCGCGGGCATGTGGAGCCGCAGCGACGCCGAGCGCGGCGTGCACAAGGCTCCCGCCAACGAGGTGCTCCGCGGCGTCGTCGACGTCGAGGCGACCCTCACCCGCGGCGAGCACGACCAGCTCAACCCGATCGGCGTCAACGTCATCAAGTCCTTCCCGGGCCGCGGCATCCGCGTCTGGGGCGCCCGCACCCTGTCGAGCGACCCGGGCTGGCGCTACATCAACGTCCGTCGCCTGTTCTCCTTCGTCGAGGACTCGCTGCTGGGTTCCATGGACTGGGTCGTGTTCGAGCCGAACGACCGCGACCTGTGGGCCCGCATCTCGCGCGAGGTCAACGCGTTCCTCTACCGCCTCTGGCAGTCCGGCGCCCTGTTCGGGAACTCCCCGGACGAGGCGTACTACGTGCGCTGCAACGACGAGACGAACCCCTCCGAGAACATCGAGGCGGGTCTGGTGACCACCGAGATCGGCCTGGCCGCGGTCAAGCCGGCCGAGTTCGTCGTCTTCCGCCTGGCCAGCCTGCCGACCGGCACGGCGTCGGTCTCCGAGTGATCACCCCCTACGTCCGAGGAGCACGAGCATGACCACGCCCGCCGTCGGGATGAACCCGACCCAGAACGTCGCCGTCACCACCTGGTACCTCGACGCGAGCGGCACGTCGCTCGCGGCCTTCAAGACGATCTCCGGCATCAGCCTGGAGCTCAACGTCGTGGAGATGCAGCACACGATCAAGGGCGGCAAGACGTCCATCATGAAGTCGGTCAACGCCGGCGGTGTGAAGCCCGGGAAGCTCACCTGCACCCGCGGCCTGATCCTCGACGACTCCATGTGGACCTGGATCCAGGACGCCATCGACGGCAACATGGCCAAGGCCCGCAAGAACATCACCATCATCCTGTACAACGCGGACGGCAGCGAGAGCAAGCGGTACGAGTTCCGCAACGCGTTCCCGTCCGGATGGTCGCTCGGTGACCTCGACGCGGCTGGCACCGACGCCCTCATGGAGACCCTCACGATCGAGCACGAGGGCTTCAGCCTCAAGGGCAAGAACGGCTTCTAGGCCACCGTGGAGCGGACCGTGCGAGGACCGTCGGCGCTGCTGCCGCCGCGGCCCCCCGAGCACAGCGACCAGCAGCCGCACGGTCCGCAGGAGGGCCTCAGCACGGAGTTCTCGTTCGTGCTGCCCCGGGGGTACGTCGACGAGGACGGCCGGGTGCACCGCGAGGGCGTCATGCGCCTCGCGACCGCACGCGATGAGATCGCCCCGCTCCGCGATCCCCGGGTGCAGCAGAACGAGGCGTACCTGACCGTGCTGCTGCTCGCCCGCGTGGTCGAGCGGCTGGGCAGCCTCGACGTCGTCGATCCCCGGGTGGTCGAGGGCCTGTTCGCCGTCGACCTCGCTTTCCTGCAGGACCTGTACCGGCGGGTCAACCAGGAGGGCCACACGCAGGCCCTCGTCACCTGCCCGTCCTGCGAGCACGAGTTCACGGTGGACGTGGCGGGGAGCGGCCAGGGGGGGTCCTGACGTACGCGGCCGACCGCCTGCTCGAGGAGGTCGCGTACGTCGCCTACCACTTCCACTGGCCTCTGGCGGACATCCTCGACCTCGAGCACCCGCTGCGTCAGCAGTTCATCCAGCACATCGGTCGACTGAACGGCGCCGCGGGAGGTGAGCAGGGGTGGGACGGCTGAGGGACGCCCTGCGTGGTCGTTCGACGTCGGTGCTGCTCGCCGGCGCGGGGTCACAGGCAGCGCTCCCGTCCGTGCCGGGCGAGGCCGGGAGCGCCGTCCCGCCGGCGGTCCTGACGACCGCCGCTCCGCGCGCACGGCAGGCCTCGGTGCGCGCGGCCTGGCGCGACGCCGCACCCCTCGTCCCCCTGCTCGCGCAGCCCCTGGCCTGGGAGGCGGGCGCCGGGTTCACGCGCTCGCTCGCCACCGCGCCGCACCCTGCCGCGTGCTCTGGCCCCGCTCGGCCACGAGCTGCGCCAGGATGCCCCGCGCGGTCTGCTCGTCGGCGTCGCGAGGTCGCACGCGCCGGGCCTGGTCCCCGACGCGCTGCCCCTGCCGCGTCAGCGTGCAGGCCTCGACGGCGACACTGCACCCCGCGACACCGCATTCGGCGACACCGCATTCGGCGACACCGTGCCGACCAGCGTCGCGCCGCCCGCACCTGCCCGCACCGGCGACCGGCTGCTGCGCCGGGTCCGGCAGCGGCGGGCGACGCCGTCACCGACCGACGTCGTGCCTGCCGCCCCCGGCCGGGACGAGCGGGCGCCCGTCGCCGCACCGGAGAGCCGCGCCGTCGCGCCTGCAGCAGCAGCCCTCGACGCACCCGCGGGCGAGGCGGTGCCGGCGCTGCCGCAGCCGTGGGCTGCCCGTCGCCTGTCCCTCACCCGTTCCACTGCCGGTGCTACTGCCGGTGCCGCTGCCACTGCTATGGCCGGTGCTACTGCCGCTGCCGCTGCCGCTGCCGCTGCCGGTGCCACTGCCGGTGCCGGTGCCGGTGCCGGTGCCGGACCGACGGTGCCCGTCGGCCGCGTGACGCTGCCGACGGCCCGCCGCCTGCCCAGCGTCGCGGCCGAGCTGCCCCGGGTCGGCGGGCCGGCCGACGTGGCGGGACCGCGCCGCGCGAGCGGACCCGCGAGCCCGCTCGGCCCGGGCCTACCTCTCCCGGTCGCACCGCTGCTGCCCTCACCGGAAGGGACCCCCGCCGACAGCCGCACGGCCCCGGCCGAGGCGACCACGGCGCCACCGCAGCCGGCCCCGGCAGCCGGCCCGACGGCGCCACCCGTGGAGCGCGGGGCGCCGCCGCGCGCAGGTCGTGGTCCCGAGTCTGCGACCCCCGCCGTCCCGTCGCCCCTTCCTCCTGCCGTCGAGACCCCTCGTCGACCGGGTCCGGGGCGCAGTCGGCTGGGGGCACCCCTGCGCGGAGCGACGCCGCCGTCACCTGCACCTGCGACTGCGGCTGCGGCTGCCTGCTCCTGCCCCTGACGCCGACGCCTACGGCGACGGCAGACCCGCAGACCGCCGCCACGAATGGCCCCTCGACGGTGGCGCACCAGGTCCCCACCCGGACACCAGCTGCCCCCGACCCGGCCACGCTGCCGCAGCGCCCTCCGGGCGAGGGACCTCCCCCCGCCGAGGCGGTACCGGTTCCGTCCGGCACGCATCCGCCGCCGACGCCGACGCCGACGTCCTCCAGCAGCATCTCGCCGGTCGAGCGGTCCCCGCTCGCACCGGCCCGCGGCGTCTCCGGACCCGTCACTGCCGACGAGGCACACCCCACGTCACTGATGACAGCACCGCCGGTCGAGCCCGGGCACGAGGGGCTGCTGCCGCTGGCTGCGTCGACCCCCCTGACGCCTGCTGGCCTCACCGTCCCGCACGAGGTCGGGCCGCCCTCCGCGGACGGGCTGGTCGACCTGCCGCCGGCCCGCGGCGCACGTGCGGGCTCGCCGGAGGCCCTCCCGGGAGGGCCTGGCGCGTCGGGAACATCCGTCCCGTCCTCGCTCCCCGGAGCGGGCCCGACCGCCATGCCGGTCGGCCCGGCCGTCGGCCTGCCGCCGTCCGCCTCGGCACGTCCCACCCCTGGAGGTGCCGACCCTGCAGGTCCTGCCGCCACCCGTCCCGACCCTGCAGGTCCCGTCCTGCCCCTCACGGGAGCCGGCCCGACCGCACCGGCCGCTCCGCCGTTGTCGACGCCCGTCCCGCAGCTGCCCGTCGGCGAGGGGGATCCGCCGCCGGCCGCCGCCGGCCCGCTGACCCAGCGGGCGGCCACCCCCCCAGCGCAGCCTGACGAGCCTGGACCCCGACCGCTGTCGCCGACGTCCCCCGCCGCCCTGCCGCTGACGTCCGCCACGCCGCTGACCGTGACCGACCTGACCTCCCGTCGTCTGTCCGGCCCCGCGTCCGTCCCGGCCGGGCCCCCGTCCGCGCTCCTCCCGAGCCCCGCGCTCCTCCCGAGCCCCGCGGTCCTCCCGAGCCCCGCGGTCACCCGCGCGCCCCATGCCCCCGTGCCCGATTCCTCCGTGCCCCCGCCCGCCCCGCTGTCCGGCGACGGCGGCGCGCGCCCGACCACGATCCCCGACCTCACCCGTGCCTCGAGCACCGGCCCGTCGGCCCCGACCTTCGACCGGCATGAGGCCGGGTCCGGGCCGAAGGACCGTTCCGGCGTGCCCGCGCAGCAGCCGCTCGAGCAGTCGCTCGTGACGCGGCGCCCCGCCCCGGCAGCCCCGGCCTCCCCGGTGACGCGCCCGTCGACCACCCCCGACGCCGGGCCTCCCGCGCCCCCCGCCGGCGCCCCCGAGCCGGTCTCCGCGGACGGGGCCACCGAGCCGCCCGCCACCGCGCGGCCCCTGGTGGGGGCCGAGCGCACGTCCACCCTGCCCTCGGACATGGACGCGGGCCACCCTGTTCCCGGGGCCGGTCCCGCGGCACTCGTCCCGGCCGACCTGGTGCCCCTCGTGCTTCGCCGACCCGGCCAGCAGGGCGACCAGCCCCCGGCACCGGGGCCGCTGCCCGCCGACGCCGGGGGCATCTCACGCGGAGCAGCCGACCGGCCGATGGCCGCCCCAGGCACGCCGCCCGTTCGCACGCCCGTGACCGCTCCTGCCGCGTCCGCGACGCCGGTGGCGCCGTCCGTCCAGCCGGGGCCGGTGAGCATGCCGAGCCTGCTGCCGACCGTCGGCGTGACACCCGCCTCGGTCCTGCGGCCACCGACCGACGTCCCGCCGGCAGCACCGGCCCAGCCCGGGAGTCGGCCGGTCGGCCAGCTGCCGTCCTCGCGCGCTGCGGTCAGTGCCGCCCTGCCGCACGCGCCGCAGCCGCCCCTGACCGACCGCGCCGCCGCACGCGAACCGGACTCCCGACCGCAGGCCCCACCGCCGCAGCCCGCCCGCGCCCTCGACGACGTCGCGCCCGGCGAGCCCGCCACGAGCCGACGGGCGACGGCACTCCCCTCGCCGGTCGACGGTGTCCGCCCGCTCGTCGGCACCCGTGAGGTAGCAGCACCACGGAGCGGCGAAGAGGTGGTCCCGTCGGACCGCAGCGCCGCGACGACGTCGGCCCAGCCCCTCCCGGGAGCAGCCGCGGCGCCGGGCGCCCACCACGACCTGGCGGGAGCCACCGACGCTCCCCGACCGGCAGCCGCCCGACCCTCGGCGCCTGCCCTGCAGGCTCCCGGCGCCCGCAACGACAACGACAACGGCACGTCTGCGGTCGCCGCACCGACTGCGCGTCCACTCGCCGGGCGGCCCCGGACGCGCCTCGGCGCACCCCTCACCGAGGCCGGCGCGCGCCCGTCGCCCTCGTCCGACCCTGCCCACCCCCGGACCCTCCTGCCGCCGACCGGCCAGGGAGCGCTCCCTGCAGACGCCGACCAGGCGGCCCGCCCGGTGTCGACCGTCCCGAACCGGGACGACGCCGTCCGGTCCCCCACCGCCCTGCAGCCCGCCCGGGCAGGAGTGCCCTACGAGGTGCGCCCCTCCAGCCTGGCAGGGCCCACGCAGGACCCTGGCTCCGGGCCGGCCGCCGAGCAGCGGGCCGTCGAGCGGGCGGTCCAGACGGTGGAGCGGCGCACCGGCCGGCCGCTGCCCCCGGTGCTGCTGGACCGGAGCACGGCGAGCGCTGCGGCCCTGCGCCCGGCGTCCGCCCTCGCCGCCGCCACCGGTCAGCGGGTCGTGCTCCCCCTCGCGGCCGGCCCGCTCACCGGTCCACGCGCCGCCGGGCTGCTCGCCCACGAGCTCACGCACCTCGCGCAGCAGGCGGCCGGGCGCCTGGAGGCGACCCCGGAACAGGACGAGCAGCAGGCCCGGTCGGCCGAGGCTGCCGCCGGGGGTCGGCCGGCGACTCGCGTGCTCACCGCCACCCGTCCGGCGGCGGACCGCAGCCCTGCGCCTACTCCTGCCCTGCCGCACCAGCAGGGACGTGAGACGGAGCACGAGGGCGGTGACGCCGGATCACCGGTGCGCCGCGCCGCGGCCGTCGCTGCCCAGCTGGAGCGGGCGACGCGCGCACCGGCACCAGCCGCAACCCGTGCACCAGCACCCGCACCAGCACCCGCACCAGCACCCGCACCCGCACCTGCACCCGCACCCGCACCCGCGGCCGCGCCCGTGCAGCTCGCCGAGTCCGACACCTCCCGGCGACCGGCCGCGCCGTCCTCACCGGCACCAGCCGCGCCGGTCGACCCCCTGGCCGCCCTCACTCCCGCCTCCCTCGACCACCTCGCGGCCCGCCTCTACGGACGACTGCGCAGCCAGCTCCGCAGCGAGCTGCTCGCCGACCGCGACCGCACCTCCGACCTCGCCGACCTGTGGACCTGACATGACGATGCCCCAGCAGCGCCCCGCTCCCCCGCCCCCGCCGCGCCCCACGCTGCCCGCGCCCAAGCCCTTCGGCCGCTACACCAGCGTCCCGCGCCCGACGTCGAGCGACGCGGCCCCGCGGCACATGACGGGCTTCTGGGTGGTCGTCGACGGCGTCTCCCTGCCGACCTTCACCGAGTGCACCGGCCTGGCCGCCGAGTACGGGGTCGAGCCATGGACCGAGGGCGGCCAGAACGAGTTCATCCACCAGCTCCCGGGACGGATCTCCTACACACCGGTGAGCCTCACCCGCTACGTCGACGGTGCGAGCGGCGGGCTGGCCGCCTGGTTCAGCAGCGTCGCCGACATCAGCCAGAAGTACCGCACGGCGCGCATCAGCGCCGTCGACGCCGCCGGCGACCCGGTCGCGCACTGGGACCTCACCGACGTCTTCCCGTCGAAGTACACCGGGCCCAGCTTCACCGTCGGCGGGACGACCGCCGCCTCCGAGACGCTCGACCTCGTCCACCACGGGTTCGTCTTCGCCTACGACGCGCCGAGGGGCTGAGATGGCCGCGATCGCCAAGCTCACCCTGCGCCCGAAGACCGGGGGTGGCGCCGCGCTCGAGCTGCCCTACAACCCGGAGTCGCTGACCTTCTCGGCCAGCGCGACGTTCAACGACGTCCCCGCCGGAGCCGACGTCGCCGGCGTGCAGTTCATGGAGCGCCAGGCCCGGTCGACGTCGGTGACCGCACGTCTCGACGCCCGGGCCCTGACGCGCAGCGTCGCCGACACGGTGCAGCAGGTGTTCGACTGGCTGGAGCCGACGGAGGAGTCGGTGAAGCGCAACGCGCCGTCGCCGCCGCTGCTGGACCTGAGCTGGGGCAAGCACTGGTTCGACGTCGTGCTCGAGTCGGCGAGCGCGGAGTTCACCTTGTTCTCCGCCGACGGCGCCCCCACCCGCGCGACGGTGATGATGACGCTCAAGGAGGTGCCGCTCAAGGAGAAGCGGCAGAACCCGACGTCGGGGAGCCTCGTGGGCCGCCGCTCGCACCAGGTGGTCTCGGGCGACAGCCTGCACTCGATCGCCACGGCCGAGTACGGCGACCCGCGGCACTGGCGCGACCTCGCCCTGGCGAACCGCCTGGACGACCCGCTGGCCCTGCGGCCGGGTACCCGGGTGCTGCTCCCGGACCTCGCCGAGCTGCCCTCCTCGCTGATCCGGACGGTGTCCCCGTGGTGACCACGGCCGGAACCGAGCTGGGCCACGAGCCGGTCGTCAAGGTCCTGGGATCGCCGCTGCGCGAGGAGGTCGCGAGCGCCGTCGAGCGGATCGTCGTCGACCTCGCCGTCGGGCTCCCGGCCAGCGCCACGGTCCACCTGCGCGACCCGGATCTGCGCGCCCTCGGCAACGCCGGGCTCCAGGTCGGGAGCCCCGTGCAGATCGCCCTGAACAGCCTGGGCGACCCCCGGCACGTCACGCTGTTCGACGGCGAGGTGACGGCTCTGGAGTACGAGTACGACGCCCGGGGCTCGCTGGTGGTCGCGCGCTGCCACGACAAGCTCCACCGCCTCACCCGCGGCCGGCGCACCCGCTCGTGGACGCAGACCGACGACGCGAGCGTGGCCCGCGCGGTCCTGTCCGGCGCCGGGCTGCCGATCGGGACCGTGGAGGGAGCGACGCTGCGCCACGACCACGTCGCCCAGCTGGACGTGAGCGACTTCGACTTCCTGTCGGCGCGGGCGCGCGAGACGGGCCGCGTCCTGGTGATGGACGACGGCAAGGCGCACGTCCGGGTCCGCCCGACGACGGCCGGCGGCACACCGGTGGAGCTCGAGGTCGGGCGCGAGCTCGAGCGCCTGCGGGTGCGGGTGACGAGCGCGGGGCAGGTCAAGGCCGTCACGGTCGACGGCTGGGACCCCGCGACCCAGAAGGCCGTCTCAGGACAGGCGCCGCTGCAGGGGACGGCCGCGAAGGCGGGGGTCAAGCACGCCTCCCTGGCATCCCGGTTCGGCCCCGCGCCGGCCCACGTCGGCAGCCCCGTGCTGCGGACGGCCGCGGAGGCGAAGGCGCACGCCGACGGGCTCGCCGTCCGGCTGTCGGACGTGCACGCCGAGGTCGAGGGCGAGTGCGGCGGCGACCCGCGCCTTGTGCCCGGCGGCGCCGTGAAGATCGTGGGTACGGGCCCGGCCCACGACGGCACCTACGTGCTCAGCCGGGTGCAGCACGTCTCCGACCGGGACGGCTACCGGACGCGGATCGAGTGCGCCGGCGGCGAGGACCGCAGCCTGCGCGGGCTGCTGGGGAGCGGACGCCCCGGCGCGCCGACCGGCAGCGGCAACCGTCCCGTACCGGGCGTGACGGTCGGCGTCGTGACCGACCTGAAGGACCCGACGAGGAAGGGCCGGGTCAAGGTGAAGTTCCCGTGGCTGTCCGGTGAGTACGCCACCGACTGGGCCCGGGTCGCCGCGCCGGGTGCCGGCAAGGACCGGGGTCTGGCCTGGCTGCCCGAGGTCAACGACGAGGTGCTCGTGGCGTTCGACCACGGCGACACGCGCACGCCCTACGTCGTCGGCGGGCTGTGGAGCGCGCGGTCGGCCCCTCCGCTCGCCGCGACCCTCGTCGACGGGACCGGCGCGACGGCCGTCCGGGCGCTGCGAAGCCGGACCGGGCAGCGCCTGGTGCTGTCGGACGAGACCGGTCGCAGCGGCGCCCTGCTGTCGTCGGGCGACGACAAGATGGTGGTCAGGCTCGACGGCAGCCAGACCACGGTCACCATCGACAGCAAGGGCAAGGTCGTCGTGTCCGGGAGCCAGGACGTCTCCGTGACCTCGATGTCGCGGCTGCTGCTCGAAGGCAAGGCGGGCGTCGAGATCAAGGGCGCCACGGTCAAGGTCGACGCGCAGGGGCCGGTGACCGTCAAGGGCGCCGTCATCCAGCTCAACTGAGGAGGACGGGACCGTGGGAACACCTGCCGCCGTCATGGGCGACCGCATCACCGGCATCTGCCCGAACCACCTCATCCCAGGACCGCTGGGGGTGCCGGTCCCGGCCGGCCCGCTCCCGTTCTCGGCACCGGTCGTCGTCGGTGTCGTGCCGACCGTCCTCATCACCGGCAAGGCGGCGGTCACCGCGACCTGCTCGGGCCTGAACACCCCGCCGCACGTCGGCCTGCACCCGAGCGACCCGTTCCTCGGCCCGCCCGTGCAGATCGGACGCGTGCTGGTGGGCAGCCCCACGGTGCTCGCGGGCGGGAAGCCGCTGGCCCGCCTCGGGTCGAGCGTCACCTGCTGCGTCGCACCGGGCGTGCTCGCGGCGTCGGCGTCCACGGTGCTGGTCGCGTGAGCACGCCGCAGAACGGCTCGCCCTTCACCGGCCGGGGCTGGGCGTTCCCGCTGCGCACGACGGCGAGCGGCGGCATCGCGCTGGTCGACGGCGACACCGAGATCGCCGAGGCGATCCGCCTGGTGCTCGGCACCGCCAAGGGCGAGCGGCCGATGCGACCGGAGTTCGGCTGCGGCATCCACGACCTCGTCTTCGCCCCGACCGACCCCGCCCTGCTCGGTCAGATCGAGGCCGAGGTGCGGGCCTCGCTGCGCCGCTGGGAACCGCGGATCCTCGTCACCGAGGTGGCCGCCAGCCCGGACGGCGACGACAGCGGAACCGTCTGGATCACCGTCCGCTACCTGGTGCTCGACACCGACGACCCCCGCAACCTGGTCTTCCCCTTCTACTCACTGCCTCCGGAGGAGTGAACGTGGCCCTCCCCGCGCCCGACCTCGACGACCGCCGCTTCCAGGACCTCGTCGACGACGCCAAGCGCCTGGTCCAGCAGCGCTGCCCCGAGTGGACCGACCACAACGTCAGCGACCCCGGCGTCACGCTGATCGAGCTCTTCGCCTGGATGACCGAGCAGGTCATCTACCGGCTCAACCGCGTCCCCGACCGCCTGCACACGACCTTCCTGGACCTGCTCGGCGTCACCACCTTTCCGGCGACCGCGGCCCGGGTGCCGCAGACGTTCTGGCTGTCCGCGCCGCAGCCGACGACGGTCGTCGTCCCCGGCGGGACCCAGGTCGCCACGCCTCGCCCGCCGGGCGGCGAGCCGGTCGTGTTCAGCACGGTCGAGGACCTCGTGCTGCCCGCGGTCACCCTCACCCAGGTCCGCACCCTCGATGCCGAGGGCACCGGGCCGCGACGCCCGCGGCCCCCTGCTCCGGGGGGACGGGGCCGCCTGCTTCTCCACGCCGCCGCAGGACGGCGACGCCCTGCTCCTCGGCCTGTCCGAGCCGGCGAGCGGCTGCGCCGTCGTGCTCACCCTGGACTGCTCGACGGCCGGGGTGGGCGTCGACCCGGAGGATCCGCCCCTGGCCTGGGAGGCCTGGACGGCCGCGGGCTGGGCGCCGTGCGAGCTCGAGCGCGACGGCACCGGGGGCTTCAACAAGGCCGGCGACGTCCTCGTGCACGTCCCCCCGGGCCACGTGACGTCGTCGATCGGGCGCGCCCGCGCCGCCTGGCTCCGGGTCCGCGTCGTCGAGTCACGTCCGGACCAGCCGGCCTACAGCGCGAGCCCCCTGCTGCACGCAGCGGAGGCGGCCGTCCTCGGGGGCACGGTCGCCGCCGTCCACGCCGACCGGGTTCTGGGCGAGGTCGTGGGCACCAGCGCAGGCGTCGCGGGCCAGCGGTTCGTCCTGCAGCGCTCCCCCGTCGTCCCGGGAGAGACGACGGTCGTCGTCGAGGTGGCCGAACCGAAGCAGGAGGGCGGGTCCGCCTGGCGGCCCTGGCAGGTGGTCGCCGACTTCGGCGACTCCGGCCCGGACGACCGGCACGTGGTGCTCGAGCACCGGACCGGAGAGCTCGCGTTCGGCCCCGTCGTGCGCGAGCCCGACGGCGGCGTGCGGCAGCTCGGTCGTGTGCCGGCGGCCGGCGCCGTGGTGCGCGTGCGCGAGTACCGGACCGGTGGCGGCGCCCACGGCAACGTCGGCCCGGGAACCCTCGCGGTCCTGACCTCGTCGCTGCCCTACATCAGCGAGGTGGGCAACCGGCGGGCCGCTGCCGGCGGCCGGGACGCCGAGGACGTCGAGGAGGCCAAGGCGCGCGGCCCGGTGGTCCTGCGGCACCGGGGACGGGCCGTCACGGCTGAGGACTTCGAGCACCTGGCGCGGGCCGCCGCGCCCGAGGTCGCCCGGGTCCGCGCCGTGACCGCCGGCGAGGGGGCGTCCGCCGGGGGGGTCCGCGTGCTCGTCGTCCCTGCGGTCCCGGCCGCCGGGCGTCTGGAGTTCGGCCAGCTGGTCCCGGACCCGCTGACGCTGCAGCGCGTGGCCGACGCCCTCGACGGCGTGCGCCTGCTCACGACGCGCGTCGTGGTGGAGCCGCCGACCTATCAGGGAGTCACCGTCGTGGCCCGGGTGCGGGCGGGGGCGCGGCACTCGGCGCGCGCCGTCGAGGCCAGCGTGCACGCGGCGCTGGACCGGTGGTTCTCCCCCGTCTCGGGCGGCCCTGACGGCAGGGGCTGGCCCTTCGGCCGCACGGTGCACGTGGGCGAGGTGTACGGCCTGCTGCAGGCCCTCGAGGGGGTCGACCTGGTCGAGGACGCCCGCCTGTACGCCGCCGACCCGGTGAGCGGGGTGCGCGGTGACGCCGCGCAGCGGATCGAGCTCGATGGCAACGCGCTGGTCTTCTCCTTCGAGCACCAGGTGCGGGTGCTCGCGCCGTGAGGGGCACCGTCCCGGGTCTGCCCACCCGCTACCCGCTGGGCCCGGCCCTCCCGGCGCTCTACCAGGAGGACGCCTTCACCCAGCGCTTCCTGGGCGGCCTCGACGAGGTGCTCGCCCCGGTCCTGGCCGTGCTCGACTGCCTGGACGCCCACCTCGACCCCCGGACGGCCCCGCTCGACCTCCTGCGCTGGGTCGGCAGCTGGGTCGGGGTCGACGTCGACCCGGACTGGCCGGCGGACAAGCAGCGCCTCGTGGTGCGGGCCGCCGCCCGCGTCCACGCCGGACGGGGCACCTCGGCAGCGCTCGTGGAGTGGGTGATGCTCGTCCACGGGCTCCAGGCCGAGGTGGTCGAGAGCGGGGGCGTGTCGGTGAGCGAGGTGCCCGGCGGAGCCCTGCCCGGTCGGGGCGAGCCGGTCGTGCTCGTGCGGCTCAAGGGCGCGACCCCCGAGCAGGTCGAGACGGTCCGGCCCCTGCTTCGGGCGTGGTGCCCCGCGCACGCCGTGCTCCAGGTGGAGGCCGCGGCGTGACGGTCCCCTCGGTCCTGTGCCCCCAGTGCACCTCGACGGTCGACGGCGACGAGGCGTTCTGCCCCGTCTGCGGCGACTTCCTCGGCTGGCGCCCGGAGCCGGTCGCTGCCGAGGGGGCGCTCGCCGTCGACCTACCCCGGGGAGACGACGACGCCGAGGCCGACCCGCTCGCGGCGCACCGGCAGCGCCGCGTCGAGGCCGAGCAGGCCGCAGCCACCCTGCAGGCCGACGCCGCGAAGGCCCAGGTGCGCCTGGAACGCACCCGACGGCGCCGGACCAGCGCGCTGCGGCGGCTGGAGCGGCTCGAGGCCGAGCTGCCCGGGGTCCAGCAGCGGGCCCGGCAGGCCGACCTCGCCGCCGACCGGGCCGCCGCGGGGGCCCGGCGGGCGAAGGCCGCCGCCGAGGGCAGCAGCGGCGATCGCGAGGCCCTGCGCAAGCGGTCCCGGGAGGCCGCCCGGGCCGAGCAGCGGGCGCGGACGGCGAGCCGTCAGGCGCAGGAGGCCGCTGCGACGCTGTCCGGCGTGCTGCAGGGGGTGCGGGCCGAGGCCGGCGCGGCGCCGGCCGAGGTGGCGTCCGCGCAGCGGGCCCGCGACCTGGCCCGGGACCAGGCCGGCCGCGCGCTCGCCGAGGTGTCCGCCGCCGTGGCCGAGCTGGCCCTGCAGGAGCGCCTGCTCCGCCTGCGTGCCACGCCCCGCAGGATCGTGGCGCTGCCGGCGGAGGCCGAGCTCGAGCTGCGGGAGCAGGCCCTGCAGGAGGCCGAGAGCGCGGCCCGCGACGCCGAGCGGCGGGCGGGGGCCGCGCAGCGGCGGCAGAGCCGGCGGGCCGAGCGCGAGGACGAGCAGCGCGACCAGGCCGAGCAGCAGGCCGACGACCGCGAGCTCGGCGAGGTGCTCGACGGCGCCGGGGCGGCCGAGCGGGCCGCCGCCGCCGCCGAGCACGCCGCTCCGGCGCGGCGCACCAGGACCGCGCCGCCCGGGCCCGCGACGTCTCCCGACGAGCTCGCCGGAACCCCGCGGGCCGGCGTCGTCCGGCTCGACGAGAACGTCGCCGAGGACGAGGACGAGGACGACGACCAGCCCGGCGCCATCGCCCCGGTGGAGGTACGCCGGCGGGTCCGCCGGCAGACCGTCCCGCTCGTGCCGGCCGACGACGGGCCCCTGGCCTGTCCCGCCTGCGCCACGGGCAACCGGCAGGGTCGGCACCTCTGCCGGTCGTGCGGCGCGGCCCTCGTGCGGCCGGCCGAGCCCGAGCCGGCCCCGGTGCTGACCCGGTGGCAGCGGTTCCTGCGGTGGCTGCGGTCGTGGTGGCGCCGGGACAGCCGGCCGGCGGAGTTCGTTCCCGCAGGCGCCCGGCCGGTCCCGGGCGGCAACCGCCACACGGCCGCCGCCGTCCGGCGGGCCCGGGTGGGGGGCGCCGGCGCCCTGCGCGGGGGGCCGCTGCGCACGGTTCTGTCGGTCCTCGCGGCGGTGACGGCGCTCAGCCTCGTGCTGACGCTGCTGCTGACCTCCCTCGGCCGGGCGGCCTACGACGTGCTGGCCGGGGGCAGCGGCCGGGTCCGCGACCGGGTCAGTGCGGTCGAGACGCCGGTCGTCCCCCTGTCCACCCGCGCCTCCAGCACCGCCCGGGCGAGCGCCCCGGGGCTCGCCTTCGACGCCAACCCGGTCACCTCCTGGACCGCGGGACAGTCGCCCGGCTCGGGGACGCGCCTGGGCATGACCCTGTCGGAACCGACCGACCTGTTCGCGATCCGTCTGACCTCGGCCGCCGGTACCGGCCGGCCACGGGCGGCCTCGGTCACCCTCCACAGCGAGGGAAACGCCCCGGTGGTGCTGCGGCTGCGCGACACCCTGCAGCCGCAACGGTTCCCGCTGCGCCTGCGCGGGATCCGTGACCTGCGGATCCGCCTCGACGACCTCTACCCCGCGCCCCGGACCGGCCTGTCCGCCGGCTTCGCCGAGGTCGAGCTGCTCACCCGCGCCCCGCGCTCGACCGGTCTCGGCAGCCGCTGAGGTCTAGAAGAAGACGCTCCGGCGCTGCATGAGCAGGGTGTAGAGCGTCGACTGGATGGTCTCGCGCACCTCGTCGGTGAGGTTGAAGACCAGCATCGGGTCGTCGGCGGCGGCCGCTCCGAGCGAGGCGGTCTCGATCGGCTCGCCGAACTCGATGATCCACTTGCTGGGCAGCGGCACCGCGCCGAGCGGGCCCAGCAGGGGGAAGGTCGGGGTGATCGGGGCGTAGGGCAGCCCGAGCAGCCGGGCCAGCGTCTTGGCGTTGCCCACCATGGGGTAGATCTCCTCGGCTCCCACGATCGAGCACGGGATGATCGGGACGCCGGTGCGCAGGGCCGCCGACACGAAGCCGCCGCGGCCGAAGCGCTGCAGCTTGTAGCGCTCGCTGAACGGCTTGCCGATGCCCTTGAAGCCCTCGGGCCAGACCCCCACCAGCTCGCCCTCGCGCATGAGCCGCTCGGCGTCGGCGTTGCAGGCCAGGGTGGTGCCGGACTTGCGGGCCAGCGGCGCGACGATCGGCATCCGGAACACCAGGTCGGCGCCGAGCATCCGCAGGTGCCGGTGCGCCGGGTGGTGGTCGAGCAGGGCCAGCGCGGTCATCAGGGAGTCGAGCGGGATCGTGCCCGAGTGGTTGGCGACCACCAGGGCGCCCCCGACGTCGGGCACGTTCTCCAGGCCACGGGTCTCGACGCGGAACCACGAGTCGTAGAGCGGCCGCAGCAGCGGCAGCAGCACGTGGTCGGTGAGGTCGGGGTCGAACCCGAAGTCGTCGACGGGGTAGTCGCCGGTGATCCGGCGGCGCAGGAACGCCAGGCCACCGGCGATCCGGCGCTCGAGCTCGGACGTCGGAGCGGGGCCCGGCTCGGGCTCGGGGGCCGGCACCGGTCCGCGGCGCTCCTCGCGGGGCTCGAGCGCGATGACGTTGTCGTACGACGGGGCCTCAGGCACGGGCCGCTCCTGTCGGGATCACGCGGGAGAGCAGCGCGGACACGCGCTGCTCGAGCTCGGCGGCGCCGTCCGGGGTGAGCAGGCGCTGGGCGCTGCGCGAGGCGACGAAGTCGTCGAAGGCCGCGCTGGTGGCCCGGGGCGTCCAGCGCAGCTCGGCCTGCAGGCGGCGGACGTCGGCCACCCGTCCGTGCTCGAGGTAGCGCATCTGCTCCGGGGAGAAGTCGACGAGGCCGGCCTGCCGGAAGGCCTTGGCGACGAGGCTGACCAGCGGCGAGAGCACCGGGAACGAGGGCCGCGCCACCCGCCGGATCGCCTGGCTGAGCAGCAGCACGCCCGGTCCCCCGACGTTGTAGATGCCGGGGTGGTCCTCGACGGTCATCCGCCGCAGCACCTCGATGCCGTCGTCCTCGTGGCACAGCTGCAGCCGGGGGTCGAACCCCAGCACCGTCGGGATCACCGGCAGGCTGAAGTACCTGGTCAGCGGCGTCTCGATCGAGGAACCGATGAAGTTGGTGAACCGCAGCAGGGACAGCGTGACGTCGGGGCGCCGGCGCCCGAAGCCGCGCACGTACCCCTCGACCTCGACGGCGTCCTTGGCGTAGCCCGACTTCGGCAGCGAGCGCGGCTCGACGTCCTCGGTGAACAGGGCCGGGTCGCGCGGGCTGGACCCGTAGATCGCGGTGGTCGACTTGACCACGAGCTTGCGCATGGACGGCGCCTTCTGGCAGGCGGCCAGCAGCTGCATCGTCCCGATGACGTTGATCTCCTTCATCGCCGTCCGGCCCCCGGCGCCGAGCGGGGTGGCGATGACGTTCATGTGCACGACGGTGTCGACCGACGCCTGTGCGATGACCTTGGCGATCAGGGGGTTGCGGATGTCGGCGCGGACGAACTCCGTGCGTCCGAGCTGCCGCAGCGCCTGCGGGGGCGGCGGCACCGTGTCGACCCCGATGACCCGGGAAACGGACGGGTCTTCGGCGAGCGTCGCCGCCAGCCGCGTGCCGAGGTAGCGGCTGACGCCGGTGACCAGCACGACGCTCATGGCAGCAGCTCCTCGCTCGGTCCGGGGAGGGCCATGCTACCGACCAGTAGGCCGGACGGAGCAGTGCGTCAGGCGGGGCCGGCCGGCGTCAGCACGGTGGCCTCGGCGCGGGTGACCCGGGCGAGCACCAGCGGGTCGGCCCGCCGTGCCCGCAGCGTCGTCGCCGCGCTGCCCTGGTTCACCGCGATGGTGATGGTGCGGAACGCGTCCTCGCAGACGGCGAGCCGGCCGCGGGTCACCTCGCCGTAGGTGAGCCGGAACGGGGCGCGCAGCGTCTTGCCCCCGACCCGCAGCTCGACGTCGTCGCCGAGGTGCATGCCCGCCGCCTCGAGGTCGGCGGCCTGGACGTTCAGGGTCAGGTTGCCGAAGTGGTCGACCTGCGCCACCTCGCCGTGCACGTGGTCCTCGTCGACCTCCGGGGCGCGCAGGGGCAGCACCACGAGGTCGGCGACGTCGATGCGGCTGCCGACCTGCTCGACCGGCAGACCGGCGGCCAGCCGGGCCGCGACCGGCGAGAAGACGTCGCGACCGCGGAAGGTGCGCGCCGGGGCGGGCAGCCAGTGGGAGGGGTCGTCGAGGACGAACGCCGACACGGCACCGCCGGCCGCGGACCACGCCTGGCTCGTGAGCCCGTTGTCCGGGGAGACGAAGGTGGACCCGTCGGCGGTGCGCACGGCGACGCCCCGCACCGGGGTGGCCCGGAACGGGTCGACGAGGGCGAGGTGGACCGCCGGGGACGGCAGGTACGGCACGGCGCTGGCGAGCACGGCCGCCCCCTGCTCCACGTCCTGCGGGTGGACCAGGTGCATGACGTCGAGCACGCGCACCTCGGGCGCCGTGCGGGCGATGACGCCCTTGCACACGCCGAGGAACGCGTCCTCGAAGCCGTAGTCCGACAGCACAGTGAGCCACATCACGGTCATCGGGCAACCGTAGCGGCTGGGGGACTACTTCTTGTTGCGTCGCTGAACGCGGGTCTTCTTGAGCAGCTTGCGGTGCTTCTTCTTGGCCATCCGCTTGCGGCGCTTCTTGATGACGGAACCCACGTGGACTACCTCAGCTCAGGAGTGATGACGACGCGCCAGCCTACTCGCCGGGCGCGTGGGGGGCGGTGGCCGCTCAGCCGGTGGAGGGGAAGGCGCCGCGCAGGTACTCGTCCACGGCCCGCTCGGGGACCCGGAACGAACGGCCGACGCGGACCGAGGCCAGCTCGCCGCTGTGGACGAGCCGGTACACGGTCATCTTCGACACGCGCAGCAGCCCGGCCACCTCGGCCACGGTGAGGAACCGGAGGTCGTGGATCTCCCCGGGCTTGCGTCCGTCCGACATGCGTGCAGCACCCACCGTCTGCACGCGGCGCGGTCGGCGGCTTCCCCACCGTCGACGACGGACACGCACGTGCCGCGCGAGCGTAGCGGGAGGGGCCGCACCGGTCGAGCGCCCGTCCGGGCTAACCCCTGCCGGGTCAGCCCTGCGCGTGGTCGGCGTCCAGGCCCAGGTGCGGGAAGACGTGCCGGCGGGTCTCGGCCACCGCCCGGTCCAGCGCGTCGTCGGGGTTCCCGCCGCCGCCCTCCCAGGGGGTCCAGATTGCCGGCTCCCCGTCGGTCAGCGATCCCGGGGCCTGCTCCCCGGCCCGCTCCTGCGCCGTCGCCCGCCAGTCGTCGGGGGTGGCGCCGTCGACGGGGCCGCCGCCGGCCACCTCGGCCAGCAGGTGCGTCCAGGCCCTCGGCACGACCTGCACCGGCTCGTAACCGCCGCCCCCGGTGACGATCCAGCGGCCCCCGCACAGCTCATGGGCCAGCTCGTGCAGCAGCCGGTAGGCGGTCCGCTGCCCGTCGATGCTGCACAGCAGGTGGGCCAGCGGGTCGAGCGCATGCGTGTCGCAGCCGTGCTGGGTCAGCAGCACCTGGGGGCCGAAGGCCCGCAGCACCGGCGGGACGACCGCGGTGAAGGCCCGCAGCCAGCCGGCGTCGCCGGTGCCCGCCGGGAGGGCGACGTTGACGTTCGTGCCGAGCCCGCCCTCGGCGCCGACCTGGTCGGCCCAGCCCGGTGCCCGGGAACAGGGTGCGGCCGCTCTCGTGCAGGCTCACCGTCAGGACGCGCGGGTCGTCGTAGAAGGCCGCCTCGACGCCGTCGCCGTGGTGGACGTCGACGTCGACGTAGGCCACCCGGGTCGCCCCGGCGCTGAGCAGCCAGGCGATCGCCACGGCGGGGTCGTCGTACACGCAGAAGCCGCTGGCCCGGGCCCGCATCGCGTGGTGCAGGCCGCCGGCGAGGTTGACCGCGTGCTGCGCGCGTCCCTCCCAGACCGCCCGGGCCGCCTGCACGCTGGCTCCGGCGACCAGCGCGCTGGCCTCGTGCATGGCGGGGAACACCGGCACGTCCGCGGTGCCCAGGCCCCACTTGAGGCTGAGCCGGCCCATGAGGTCGTCCGGAGCGCGCTTGACCGACGCGACGTAGAGCGGGTCGTGCACGAGCTCGAGCAGGTCGTCGCCGGCCGGCACGGGGGGCTGCACCTGCACGCCCGGCCGGTCGAGCACCCCCAGCTGCCGGGCCAGCTCCATGGTCAGCCCCAGCCGCACCGGCCGCATCGGATGGCTGCGCCCGAAGTCGTAGGAGGAGAAGACGTCGTCGTGCACGACGAGCGTGCTGTCGCTCATGGGGCTCCTACTCGGTCCGCAGCGCGGTGACGGGGTCGAGCCGGCCGGCCCGCCGGGCGGGCACGACGCCGAAGAACAACCCGACGGCGGCGCTCACCGTGAAGGCGATCAGCGGCGACCACCAGGTGATGACGGCCGGCAGCTGGTCGATCAGCGCGGACATGCCGAGCGCGGTGCCGATGCCGAGGGCGATCCCGGTGACCCCGCCGATGCTCGTCAGCAGCACGGCCTCGAGCAGGAACTGCAGCAGCACGTCGCGCTGCCGCGCGCCCACCGCCTTGCGCAGCCCGATCTCCCGGGTCCGCTCACGGACGCTCACGAGCATGATGTTGCTGACCCCGACGCCGCCCACCAGCAGGCTGATGCCGGCGATGGCGGCCAGCACCACGGTGAGCAGACCGAGGATGCGCCCCACGGTGCCGAGGATCTCGTCCTGGGTGACCGCGCTGAACTGCTCGTCGGGGTAGCGGTCCCGCAGGACGGCCAGGGCGGTGCGCCGGGTCTGCTCGATGGCGTCGGTGGACGGCGCCTTGAGCGCGAGCGCGTCGACCCGCTCCTCCCCGAACAGCCGCTGCGCCGCCGTGACCGGCACGTGCACCTCGCCGTCGCGACCGCCCCCGAGCGCGCCCGAGCCGACGCTCGTGAACACGCCGATCACCCGGAACCGCACCCCGCCGATGGTGATCTGCCGCCCCAGGGGGTCGGCCCCCGGGAACAGTGTCCGGGCCAGGGCGCTGCCGAGGACCGCCACCCGGCGCCTGGTGTCGACGTCGCTCTGGCGCAGGTAGCTGCCGCGCGCCAGCGGCCGGACGAACACCTCCGGCACGGCCGGGTTCGTGCCGTTCACGGTCGCGAACGCCTCGCGCCCGCCGGCCCGGACGGTCTCCCCGCTGGCGATGCTCACCGCGACGCCGTCGGGCTGCCCGATCGCCCGGCCCACCCGCTCGGCGTCGCCCAGCCCGAGGCGGCTGCGGGTGGGGGCCGACCCCAGCTCGAGCTGGCCCGGCACGAGGATGACGAGGTTGCTCCCGAGGCCCTCCACCTGGGCCTCCACCTCGCGGGTGGCGCCGGTGCCGATCGCCGTGATGACCACGACCGCCGCCACCCCGATGACCACCCCCAGCATCGTCAGGGCGCTGCGCAGGCGGTTCGCCCGGAGCGCCGTGACCGCGACGCGGAGCATCTCCCACACGGCCTCGGCCAGCCTCACGGAGCCTCCAGCCGTCCGTCGCGCACCCGCACCTGGCGCCGCGCCCGGGCGGCGACGTCACGGTCGTGGGTCACGAGCACGACGGCCACGCCCTGCTCGGCGTTGAGGCGCTCGAGCAGGGCCATGACCTCCTCGCCGGTGCGGCTGTCGAGGTTGCCCGTGGGCTCGTCGGCGAGCAGCACCTGGGGCTCCCCCACGAGCGCCCGAGCGATGGCCACCCGCTGCTGCTCGCCACCGGAGAGCTGGTTGGGGCGATGGTCGAGCCGGTGCCCCATCCCCACCTGGGTCAGCGCCTGCACCGCCCGGCTGCGCCGCTCGGACCGCTTGAGCCCCCGGTAGACCAGCGGCATCGCCACGTTGTCGACCGCCGTGGTGCGCGGCAGCAGCTGGAAGGCCTGGAAGACGAAACCGAGGGTCTGGTTGCGCACCCGGGCCAGCTCGTCCTCGGTCAGCTCGGCGACGTCGCGCCCGGCCACCCGAAGCGTGCCGGTGGTCGGTCGGTCCAGGCCGCCCAGCAGGTGCATGAGCGTCGACTTGCCGGACCCGCTCGGGCCGATGACGGCCACGTAGTCGCCCTGCTCGATCCGCACGCTCACTCCGCGCAGCGCCTCGACCGTGACGCCGTCGAGGGCGTACGAGCGGGTGACGTCCACTGCTTCCAGCGCAGGGGGCAGCGTCACCTAGAGGTCCAGCTCGTCGCCGTCCGCGAGCCGGTCGGCGTCGCGCGTGACGATCCGCTGGCCCTCCTGCAGCCCCTCGAGCACCTCGACCGTCTGCTCGCCCTGCGCGCCCGTGCGGACCACCTGCCGCCGGGCCCGGCCGTCCCGGACCACGAACACGACGTCGTCGGCGCCGTCGCGCACCACGGCGGCGCTCGGTACCGAGAGCACGTCGGGGGCGTCGCGGACCTGCAGGTCGACCACCGCACTCATGCCGGGACGCGGCACGACGTCGGCCTTCGCCAGCGACAGGCGGACGCGGTAGCTCACGCCGCCGCCGGACGACGTCGTGGGGGCGAGGTCGACGCTCGCGACGGTGCCGGTGAACGCCGTGCCGGGCACGGCGTCGAGCTCGATCCGGGCCTTCGTGCCGGTCCGGACGAGCAGCACGTCGGTCTCGTCGACCTCGGCCGTCACGCCCAGCGTGGACAGGTCGGTGACGGTGAGCAGCGGCGTGCCCGCGCCGACCGGCGAACCCGCCGACAGGTCGTTCGTCGTCGTCGACGCCGAGGAGCCGGAGCCCCCGCCGAGGGCGGCGCCGGCCGCCCCCTGCAGCGCGGCGGGCAGCGAGCCCAGCAGCCCGGACAGGTCGGTGCCGCCGGAGTCCGGAGCGCCCGCGCCGAACGTCACGACGCCGGCGATCGGCGCCCGGACGGTCAGCGCGTCGACCGTGGCCCGGGCCTGCTGCACCTGGGCGCCGGCCAGCGCCTGCCCGGCGACCCCGGTGGACCCCGCGACGGCGTTGGCGGCGAGCGCCTGCGACAGCGCCTGCTGCGCCGACGGCGACGACAGCTTGAGCAGGACGTCGCCGGCCTTCACCTGGGCGCCGTCGGCCACGGCGACCGAGGCGACGGTGCCGTCAGCGGGGCTCACCACCGCGGAGGTGGCCCGGGCGGTCACGCTCCCGGCCGCCTCGACGACCTCCGAGACGGTTCCCCGGCCCACCTTCCCGGTCTGCACGGGGACGGCGTCGCTGCCCCCGCAGCCCGCGACGAGCACGAGGGCGAGCGCAGCCCCGCAGGCAGTCTTCATCGGGTCATCGTAGGGAGCGACGCGGGATCCGGCCCGTCGGCGCGGCTCAGGACAGGACGGCCGCCTCCGGCACCACCGGGGCGTCCGGCGGCGGCCGGCGGTCGACACCCAGGGCCAGGGCTGCGCCGACCGCGCAGAGCAGCCCGGCGACGACGAACGCCGACGTGTAGGTGCCGCTGGCCTCGCGGCTCGCTCCGGCCGCGACCGCGGCGGCGGCCGCACCGATCTGGTGGCTGGCGAAGACCCAGCCGAACACGACCGGCGTGCGCTCGGGGCCGGCGACCTTCCCGCACAGGGCGATGGTCGGCGGCACGGTGGCCACCCAGTCCAGGCCGTAGAACACGATGAACGCCAGCAGCGGCACCGAGCCGGTGTCCAGGACGACCGGCAGCGCCAGCAGCGACATCCCGCGCAGGCCGTAGTACCAGGCGAGCAGCGCCCGGGGGTCGTAGCGGTCGGTGAGGTACCCCGAGGCGGTCGTCCCCACGATGTCGAACACCCCGATGAGGGCGAGCAGCCCGGCCGCCGCCACCGGGGCGATCCCGTGGTCGTGCGCGGCGGGCAGGAAGTGTGTGCCGATGAGGCCGTTGGTGCTGGCGCCGCAGACGAAGAAGCTCCCTGCCAGCAACCAGAACGTGCCGCTGCGGCTCGCCAGCCGCAGCCCGGCGACGGCGATCGTGACGGGGCTGCCCGACGCCGCGGGGGCCGGCGGGGCGTCGTCGGCGGCGCCGTAGGCCCGCAGGCCGAGGTCCTCGGGGCGCTCGCGCAGGAGCAGCGCGACCAGCGGCACGGCGAGCAGCGCGGCGGCCGAGACCACCAGCGAGGCGCTGCGCCAGCCGCGGCTGTCGGTCAGGGCGGCGAGCACCGGCAGGAACACCAGCTGACCGGTGGCCGACGCAGCGGTGAGCACCCCGGTGACCAGCCCGCGGCGGGCGACGAACCAGCGGTTGGCGACGGTGGCCGCCAGGACGGTGGCCATCGACCCGGTGCCGAGGCCGACCACGAGGCCCCACAGCAGCACCAGGTGCCACCCGGTGGTCGCGAGGGCGGTGAGGCCCGATCCCGCCGAGACGAGCAGCAGGGCCAGCAGCACGATCCGGCGCACGCCGAACCGCTGCATCGCCGCCGCCGCGAAGGGTCCGGTGAGCCCGAACAGGACGAGGTTGACACTGACGGCGAGGCTCACCGTGCTGCGCGAGAACCCGTCCTGCTCGAGCGGGACGAGCAGCACGCCCGGCGTCGAGCGGAAGCCGCTCGCGGCGAGCAGCGTCAGGAAGGCGACGCCGGCGATCACCCAGGCGTAGTGGATCCTCCAGGCACGCGCCCTCACGGCAGGTCGAACACCAGGCAGGTGGAGGTGGCCGTGGCCACGGTCTTGCCGTGCGCGTCGACGACCTCGCCCTCGCTGAACGCGACCCGACGACCGGGCTTGACGATGCGGCCCGTGGCGGTGAGCGCATCGCCGGCGTGCACGGCCCGCAGGAAGCTGACCTTGATCTCCACGCTGGTGTAGCCCTGGCCCTGCGGCAGGGTCGACTGCACGGCGCAGCCGCAGACGCTGTCGAGCAGGGCGCACATCAGCCCGCCGTGCACGCTGCCGATCGGGTTGTAGACCGACTCGTCGGGTGTGCAGGTGAAGGTGACCTCGCCGGGCCGCACCGCGGTGGCCCGGAAGCCCATGAGGACCGCGATCGGCGGCGGGGGGAGCAGGCCGTCGACCATGGCCTGCAGGTGCTCGACCCCGGCCAGCGACAGGCCGGTGGCTGCCGCCGCCCGGGGGTCGTGCCAGCTGATGCTCTTGCTGCGGGGCTCGCCCCAGGTCTCCATGCGCGGACCCTACCCGAGTCGGTACGAGATCCGTACCGAAACCTCAGCCCTGGGCGAGCTCGCGGCTGCGGTCGCGGGCCGCCTCGATCGCCGAGAGCATCGCCGCCCGCACACCGTGGTCCTCCATGGTGCGGATGGCCGCGATCGTCGTACCGCCGGGGCTGGTGACCGCCTCGCGCAGCAGCACCGGGTGCTCGCCCGACTCGCGCAGCATCTTCGCGCTGCCGACCAGCGTCTGGGTGATCAGCTCGGCCGCCACCGCGCGGGGCAGGCCCAGCAGGATGCCGGCGTCGATCATCGACTCGACGAGGTAGAAGAAGTAGGCCGGGCCGCTGCCGGACAGGGCGGTGACGGCGTCCTGCTGGGCCTCCGGCACGCGGATCACCTTGCCCACCGGGCGCAGCATGGCCTCCACCTGCTCGAGCTGCGCGGTGCTGGCGTGCGACCCCGGGCTCACCGCGCTCATCGCCTCGTCCACGAACACCGGGGTGTTGGTCATGACCCGGACGACGGCGGTGCCCTCGGGCAGCCCGGCCTCCACCACGGCTGTGGGGATGCCGGCCGCCATGCTGACCACGAGCGTGCCGGGGCGCAGCGCCGGGGCGATCTCGGCGAGCAGCGCCCGCATGTCCTGCGGCTTGACCGCCAGCAGCACGACGTCGGCCTCACCCGCCGCGTCCACCGGGTCGGGGGTGCGGACGCCGTAACGCCCCGCGATCTCCGCGGCCCGCTCGGGGTGCCGCTCCGCCCCGAGCAGCCGGTCGGCCGGTTGCCCGGCCCGGAGCAGCCCGCTCACCAGCGCCTCGCCCAGCTTGCCGACGCCGAGGACGGCCACCACGCCCGGCGCGGTCATGACCGGGTCGCCAGGGCGCGCAGGAAGAAGACCAGGTTGGCGGGGCGCTCGGCCATGCGTCGCATGAGGTAGCCGTACCACTCGTCGCCGTACGGCACGTAGACCCGCACCCGTTCGCCCTGCGCGGCGAGCCGCTCCTGCTCCAGCGGCCGGATGCCGAGCAGCATCTGGAACTCGTGGTCGCCGCGGCCCTGCCCGAGCGTCTGGCCGATCTCGATCAGGCGCGGGTCGTGCGTGGCCAGCATCGGGTAGCCGTCCCCGGCCATGAGCACCTTCAGGCAGCGCACGTAGGCGAGGTCGACCTCGTGCGGCTCCTGGAAGGCGACGTCGGCCGGCTCCTTGTAGGCGCCCTTGCACAGCCGCACCCGGGAGTGCTCGGTGGCGAGCGCCCGGCAGTCGTCCTCGGTGCGGTGCAGGTAGGCCTGCAGGACGGCCCCGGTGTCGGGGAAGTCCTGGCGCAGCTCGGAAAGGACGCGCAGGGTGGAGTCGGTGGTGGTGTGGTCCTCCATGTCGAGGGTCACCGTGGTGCCGGCGTTGCGGGCGGCCTCGCAGATGCGCCGGGCGTTCTTCAGCGCCAGCTGCTCCTCGATGGCCTGTCCCACGGCGGTCAGCTTGACCGAGACCTCGACCCGGCCGTCGGCGGTGAGGCCCTCCTCGGCCAGCCGCCCCAGCAGCTGCAGGTACGCCTCGACGGTCGCGTCGGCCTGGGCGGCGTCGAGGGTGTCCTCGCCCAGCCGGTCGAGGGTGACCAGCAGCCCCTTGCCCACGAGCTCGCGTGCGGTGCGGACGGCGTCCTCCACCTGCTCGCCCGCGACGAACCGGCGCACCACCGACCGGCTGAGCGGCGCGCGGGCGACGACGGCCTGCACCGTGGCGTTGCGGGAGGCGGCGAGGATGAGCGACCGGAGCATGCCCGCAACGCTAGGGCCTGGCCGGCGCTGCGTGGTTACGGCGCCGACCGCACGCCCTCGTTCATCCCGGCGACCAGCCGCAGCGCCCGGCCGTCCGACAGGGTCAGCGTCGCGGGGCCGTCCGACCGGACCGCGTACCGCACCGCGCCCGTGAGGCAGGCCCCGGCCACGTCGACCGTCAGCGACCCCACGCCCGACAGCGTGCCGGTCAGCGTCGCGGCGCGGGCGCCCCGCGTCGTCGTCGCGTCCTGGCCGTCCTCCACGTACGGGACCGGCACGGTGCCGGCGCTGGTGACGGCCGTCGTCGTGGTCACCGGGGCGCCGCACCCGGCCGAGGTCAGGTCGGTGTCGGCGACGCCCTCGCCCCGCGGGCGCAGGTCACGCACCCAGTAGGCCCGGTCGTGCCGGACGCCGTAGGCCGGGGAGTCCAGGAACGACGCCGTGCGGAAGGTGACCCGCCCGGGGTTGCGCACCAGGCGCAGGTCCCTGCTGTAGGCGGCCTCCTTGCCCCACTCGTCCAGCGCCGCGAACGTCAGGTGCTCGGCGGGGTTGTGCATCCACCAGCGGTAGGCGTTGTCGGTGGCGGCGAACTGCTCGCGGATGTCCTCGGCGGACGGCACCTGGACCAGCTCGTCCTGCGCGCCGAAGACCATCGTGCCCGGGACGTGCCGGGCGTTGCCGACGAAGTCGCGCATGTTGCCGACGGCGCCGGCGGTGACGTCGACGGTGCCCGCCGCGGGCGTGCCGTTGGTGTCGTTGCCGGTGAAGGGCACCCAGCCGCTGAAGCCGGCGAACCGGTCGGGGAACAGCATGGCCATCCGGAAGGTGAGGTAGCCGCCCTGGCTGTAACCGCTGGAGAACACCCGGCTGCGGTCGACCGGAAGGGCCTTCTGGACGTCGTCCATGACGTCGAGCAGATCGCGCTCGCTGCTGTCGGAGCCGTACCCGTTCGGCCCCCGGGCGCTCGGCGCGACGAGCAGTCGTCCGAGGTCCTCGCCGAACTGCTTCTGCATCCCCGGCTGGTTGATCTGCGCCACGATCCCCTGGTTGCTGCCGTGCCACTCCATCTGCAGCCCGTACGGACGGCTTCCCGCCTTCGGCACGTAGACGCCGTAGGGCAGGTACTTCCCGAGCAGGTTGAAGACCTGCGCGAACGCGGTGGCCGAGCCACCGTCACCGCGCCCCTTGACCCCCTTGTAGCTCATGGACTCGGAGTCGCCGGGCACCGTGTAGCGCGAGGTGTAGACCCGCTCGTGCAGCCCCGGGGCGATCCGGTGCAGCCGTTGCACCCCCTTGCGCAGGTCGGCCGTGCGCACCACCTGACCGAACGTGCTGATGTCACCGGCGGCGAGGAACCGGGCCTGCTGGTCCTCGAACCACGCGCCCTGCCCCGACGGCGGGTTGGCCGACGCGTTCGCGTAGTCGAGCGTGTACTGCGCCTGCTCCTGCACGCCCCGGAACGCGACGTTCATGACCTCACCGGTCGCCGCCTGCGAGGTCACCGCCTGCACCCGCCAGCGGGCGGCCTTGGGCAGCGGGAACGAGCCGCGCAGGGTGTTCGTCCGGGGGTCGCCCTTGCTCACCCGCACCAGGCGGTCCCAGCCCGTGCTGGACACGGCGAGGTCGCCCCAGGCCCCACCGCCGGTCCCGGGGTTCCCGTCGGTGTCGACCGCCAGGGTCAGCACGGTGTCGCCCGCGGTGTAGAGGGCCGCGGTCTCCGCCACGACGTCGATCCGGTTCCCGACCCGCGAGAGCTCGAGCCGCACGAGGTCGGCGCTGCTGATGCGCCCCGCCGGGTACCGCACGTCACCGGCCGGGTGCGCCAGGGTGCCGAACGCGTTCTGGGTGCCCTGCTCGTAGCCGGTGCCCCCGGTGTCGGCACCCAGGTCGTCGTTGACGTAGTCGCGGTAGACGACCCGGCCGTCGCAGACGTTCGTGGTGCCGGCCCACCACGAGGTGCCACCGCAGGGCTGGAGGGCGACCGGTGGGGGCAGCGGCGCCGCGGACGACGCAGGGACGGCGAGCAGGCCGGCGGCGACGGCCACGGCGGCGAGAAGGCGGAGGGCGGGCATGCCGCCATGATGCGCGCCCGCGAGCCGTCCCCGCGGCAATCTGCTGGACAGACCTGCCTAACGTGACGGGGTGACCACCACCCCCGACTGGATGCGCGCGACCGGCGAACCGGTCGTCCGCACCCGCTGGGAGCGGCTGCGGCGCATGAGCCCGGGCGCCCTCACCACGTGGGCCCTCGTTCTCGGCACGCTTGCGTGCGTCGTCTGGTCGGCCACCAGCTTCGGGCTGAGGGTGCACGACCGCAGCGTCGAGCGGGCCGCGCTGGAGCAGGCCGCGGTCGACGCGCTCCCGCCCGGGCTCACGGTCGTGCTCCGCGGGGTCTACGCCGTCGGCGACGCCGAGGGCTACGCCACGGCCTTCAGCCCGCTGCCCGCCGACGACGCCCTGACCGGGCTGCAGCCGGCCGGGGACCGGGACTGGGCGCCCATCGCCGGAGCCGACACCCCCACCTCCCGGGCCTGGCTGTCCGCGGCGGGCGACCACCTGCTGACCCTGACCGCCCTGGACTGCACCGACGACAAGGCCCCCGAGGGCTGCCCTGCGGGCGGGTCGTCGCTGACCGCGACCGTCGCGCCGGGCGGCCCGAACAGCTGAGCCGGTCTACAGCCCGGCGATCCAGTCGACGAGCACCGTCGCCAGCTCCGCGCCCCGGTCCTCCTGCACGAAGTGCGACGCACCCGCGACGACGGTGTGCGGCTGGTCCTGCGTGCCCGGGATGCGGGCGAGGAGCACCCGGTCGCCCCCGGCCGTGATCGGGTCGCTGTCGCTGAACGCGCACAGGAACGGCGCGGCGAAGCGCTCGAGCTCCTGCCAGGCCGCCTGCTGGGCGGCCGCCGCGGGGTCGTCGGGCGACTGCGGGATCAGGCCCGGGAAGGTTCGCGGGCCCGCCTTGTAGGAGGCGTCCGGGAAGGGCGCGTCGTAGGCGGCCGCCTCCGCCTCGGACAGCCCCTGCAGGCACCCGGACGTGACGAGGAAGCCCACCGGCAGGTCGGGGGTCGCGTCCACGAAGGCGCGGAACTGCTGCCACTGCGGACCCATCGCGACACTGCCGTCGGGGAGCCCGGTGTTGGACGCGCAGACCGCCCGGAAGCGGCCGGGATGCTCCCCCACCAGCCGCAGTCCGATCAGGCCGCCCCAGTCCTGGCAGAACAGCACGACGTCGTGCAGGTCGAGGGCGTCGAACAGGGCGCTGCGGGTCCACTCGACGTGGTGCGCGTAGGTGTAGTCGTCCTCGGCGGCCGGCTTGTCCGACCGGCCGAAGCCGATGAGGTCGGGAGCCACGACCCGCAGACCGGCCGCCAGCAGGGGCGGAACCATCTTCCGGTACAGGTAGGACCAGGTCGGCTCCCCGTGCAGGAGCAGCACCACGGGGGCGTCGCGCGGGCCCTCGTCGAGCACGGCCATCCGCAGGCCGTCCGACGTCGTCACGTAGGTGGGCTCCCACGGGAAGTCCGGGAGGTCGGCGAAGCGCTCGTCAGGGGTACGCAGGACGTCCATGCCGCGGACGGTAGCGACCAGGGACACCGGGTCCATGAACCGGGCGCGTCACAGGCCTCCGGCGAGCCAGTCCAGCCGGCGCAGGATGACGCCCTCGCGCAGCGCCCACGGGCAGACCTGCACCTGCTCGAGACCGAAGGCGGCGAGCGCCTCCTCGGCCACGACCGCCCCGGCCAGCAGCTGCCGGGCCCGCCCCACCGAGACGCCGGGCAGCCGGGCCCGCTCGGCCACCCCGAGCTCGCTCACCAGCGCGACGGTCCGGGCGAGTCCGGCCCGGGTCAGGCGCCGCGGCACGAACGGGCCCTCGGCGGACGGCGCCGCGCCGTCGAGCCGGGCGAGCGACCGGAAGGTCTTGCTCGTCACGACGGCCCGGTCGGCGCGGCCGGCCCCCAGGATGCGGGGCGCCACCTCGGCCAGCACCGCGCGGACATGCTCGCGGGTCGCCGCGAGGTCCTTCCTCGACGGCGGGTCGCCCGGCAGCCGGTCACGCGTGAGCCGGCCGGCGCCGAGCGGGACCGACACCGCCACGTCGGGCTCCTCGTCCCGCCCCACCCCGATCTCCAGCGAGCCGCCACCGATGTCCAGGCACAGCAGCCGGCCGGCCGACCAGCCGGTCCACCGGCGCACCGCCAGGAAGGTCAGCCGCGCCTCGTCCTCGCCGGGGAGGACCTGGAGGTCGACGCCGGTCCGGTCGCGGACCGCCCGCAGCACCTGCGCGCTGTCGGTCGCGTCCCGGACGGCGGAGGTGGCGAAGGCCACGAGGTCCTCGACGCCCTCCTCGTCGGCCGCGCTCCGGGCCTCCCGCACGGCCTGGACGAGCCGGTCGGTGCCCCCCGCCCCAGCGAGCCGTCGGGCTGCAGCAGCTCGGCCAGTCGCAGCTCGTCCTTGTGGGAACGCACCGGCGACGGCTGTCCCCCGAGGTGCGCGTCCACCACCAGCAGGTGGACGGTGTTCGAGCCGACGTCGAGCACCCCGAGTCGCATGCGGTCGCACGCTACGGGACCGATCGCTAGGGTAGGGCCGTGCGGTACGAGACGGAGTGGACGGCGCCGGCGGCCTCCCCCCACCCGCGACTGCGCCACGAGGCGCCCGCCGTCGTGCTGGTGCTCGACGTCGGCACCGAGGCCGTCGTGCACGCCACCACGGGAGCCCTCGACCTCGGGGGCGACGTCGACGGCCCGTCCGTGTCCGCCCGCGCCTGGGCCCGGGCAGCCGGGCTGGCCCGCTACGACGGCCAGGCCTTCGCTCCCGGTGAGGACCCGGTCTCGCGGGCCGCCACCGGGCAGGAGGTCCCGGGTGAACCCGTTCTCGTGCCGGGAGCGCTCGGCCGCCGACCCATGTGGGCCACCGCCTTCCCCCTGCCCACCCGGCACGGTGAGCGGCAGGCGCTGCTCGTCCTCGTCGAGATCGAGGACACCGGCAGCGCCGGCGACGCCGAGGTGCGCGACCGCGCCGTCATCGCCGCGGGGCTGTCGTTCACCATCAGCGACCCCCGCCAGCCGGATGCACCTCTGGTGTTCGTCAACCCCGCGTTCGAACGGACCACCGGGTACCCGTGGGACGAGGCCATCGGCCGCAACTGCCGCTTCCTGCAGGGCGAACGCACCGATCCGGCAGCGGTCGCGAGGGTGCGCGAGGCGCTCACCTCGCGCGAGCACGCCGTGGTCACGCTGCTGAACTACCGCAAGGACGGCACGGCTTTCTGGAACGAGCTGTCCCTGTCTCCGGTCTACGACGGGGCAGGCACCCTCACCCACTTCGTCGGCATCCAGGCCGACGTGACCGCGCGGGTGCTGGCCGAGCACGAGCGGGCCGACCACCTCCGGGCCGCCCAGCAGGCCCGCGACGAGGCGGAGGTCGCGCAGCGACGGCTCGCCCTGCTGGCCGAGGCCACCACGCGCCTGGCCAGCACGCTCGACGTCGACCAGGCGCTGGACCGGCTCGGCGCGCTGGTGGTGCCGCGGCTGGCGGACGTGTGCCTCATCGAGATGACCGACGGCGACGAGCGGCGCACCCGGGGGCTGCACGCCGAGCAGGCGCTGCAGCATCTCGTCGAGGGCGTGGGGCTGCTGCAGCAGACGCAGCGCACGGCCGACTCCCCGGTCAGCCAGGTGCTGCGCACCGGTGAGCCGCTGCTGCTCGCCGACCTGTCGGCGCACGATCTCGAGGGCTACGCCGACGGGCGAGCTCGCCGAGGCCTACGCGTCGCTGGCGCCGCGCAGCGCCCTCGTCGTGCCGCTGCGCGCCCGCGACCGCATCCTGGGCGCCGTCACGCTCGCGCGGACGTCGAACGAGCGCCCGTACGACGACGGCGACCTCACCATGGCGGCCGACCTCGGACGTCGCGCCGCCCTCGCCATCGACAACGCCCGGCTGTACTCCCGTGAGCACGCCGTGGCCGAGGCGCTGCAGCGCTCCCTGCTCCCGGTCCTTCCCGCCGTCGCCGGCCTGGACGTCGCGGCGCGTTACCTGCCCGGTTCGACCGCCGCGCAGGTGGGGGGCGACTGGTACGACGTGTTCCCGCTCCCCGACGGCGCGGTGGGCCTGGCCATCGGCGACGTCATGGGCCACGACCTGCAGGCCGCCGCGTCGATGGGGCAGCTGCGGTCGGTGCTGCGCAGCTACGCCTGGCAGGGCGGCAACCCCGCCCAGGTGCTCGACCACCTCGACCAGCTCGTGCAGGGCATGCAGATGGCCCAGCTCGCCACCGCGATCTACGGTCGGCTGCACCTTCCGGACGACGGCCCCGGCCGCCTGGTGTTCGCCAACGCGGGCCACCTGCCGCCCGTGCTGCGCCGGCCCGGGGGCGACACCGTCCTGCTCGACGGGGCCGCCTCCCTGCTGGTGGGCGCCGCCCTCGGCACGTCCCGCGACGACGTCGAGATGGCGGTGCCGTCCGGATCGGTGCTGCTGATGTGCACCGACGGCCTCGTCGAGCGGCGCGGGCTCGACCCGGACGAGGGCCTGGAGCGGTTGCGGTCGGCGCTGTCCGCCTCCGACGCGGTCGACGCCGAGGGGCTGTGCGACGCGCTGGTGCGGGAGCTGACGGGCGGCGACGACCTCGACGACGACGTCGCGCTGCTGGTGGTTCGGGTCCTGTGAGCTCCGGTCCGGTGGAGCTCGGCCTGCCCGAGGTCCGCGGCGCCTTCGCCCGCGACTGGCTCGAGTTCGCCGACCCCGCCGACGACGGCCACCTGGTGCGGGCCGACCTGACCTGGCTGCTCTCGTCGTGGACCTGCGTCTACGGCAGCGGCTGCGAGGGCGTCGTCGAGGGCCGCCCCGACGACGGCTGCTGCAGCCACGGCGCGTTCTACAGCGACCCCGAGGACGAGGCCCGGGTCGAGCGGTTCGCGACCCGCCTGAAGAAGAAGGACTGGCAGCACGCCGACGTCGGCCGGCGCGACGGGGTCAGCGACGACGACGACCTCGAGGGCGAGCCGGCCCGGCGCACCCGGGTGGTCGACGGCGCCTGCGTCTTCCTCAACCGGCCGGGGTTCGCCGGCGGGGAGGGCTGCACCCTGCACGCGCTCGCGCTGCGGACCGGCCGGCACCCGCTGGAGACCAAGCCCGACGTCTGCTGGCAGCTGCCCGTGCGGCGCGAGCAGGAGTGGGTCGACCGGCCCGACGAGACGCGGGTGCTCGTCACCTCGATCGGGGAGTTCGACCGGCGCGGCTGGGGTCCGGGCGGCGCCGACCTGCACTGGTGGTGCACGTCGTCACCGGTTGCCCACGTGGGAGCCGAGCCGCTGTTCGTGACCTACGGCCCGGAGATCGCGGCCCTGGTCGGTCAGCCGGCCTACGACGAGCTGGTGCGGCTCGTCGGCGTCCGGGGCCGCGGCGGTCTGGAGCACCCGGCCACCACGGCGGCCCGGTCGGCCGGGCTCCCGGTGCAGGGCGCGGGCGGGGCCGAGCCCGCCGGGGGTCAGAGCTCGAGCTTGTAGCCGAGCCCCCGCACGGTCAGCAGGTGCTGGGGCGCGCCCGGATCGGGCTCGATCTTGGCGCGGAGCCGCTTGACGTGCACGTCGAGGGTCTTGGTGTCGCCGACGTAGTCCGCCCCCCAGACCCGGTCGATCAGCTGGCCGCGGGTGAGCACCCGCCCGGCGTTGCGCAGCAGCAGCTCGAGCAGGTCGAACTCCTTGAGCGGCAGGGCCACCGGAGCGCCCGCCACCGTGACGGTGTGCCGCTCCACGTCCATCCGCACGGGTCCGGCGGCGAGCGTGGCGGTGGCGGCGTCGTCGCCGGCGTCGGCGCCACGGCGCAGGACCGCCCGCATCCGGGCGAGCAGCTCGCGGGTGGAGTACGGCTTGGTCACGTAGTCGTCCGCGCCGAGCTCGAGACCGACCACCTTGTCGATCTCGCTGTCCCGGGCGGTCAGCATGATGACCGGCACGGTCGAGCGCTGCCGCAGCTGGCGGCACACCTCGGTGCCGGACAGCCCGGGCAGCATGAGGTCGAGCAGCACGATGTCGGCGCCGGACCGGTCGAACTCCTCGAGCGCGGCCGGCCCGGTCTCGGCGACCGCCACCTCGAAGCCCTCCTGCCGCAGCAGGTAGCTCAGGGGGTCGGAGAAGGACTCCTCGTCCTCCACGAGCAGCACGCGGGTCATGCGGTCTCCTGTCGTTCGGGGGGCGACGAGGCGGCCGGCAGGCGCAGGGTGAAGGTCGACCCCTCACCGAGGGCGCTCCACACCGAGACCTCCCCGCCGTGGTTGCTGACGACGTGCTTGACGATGGCCAGTCCGAGACCGGTCCCGCCGGTGGCGCGGCTGCGGGCGGGGTCGGCCCGGTAGAACCGCTCGAAGACCCGCTCGAGGTCGGACTCGCCGATCCCGATGCCCTGGTCGCTGACCGTGATCTCCACGGCCTCACCCGCGTCGCGCACGCCGACCGCCACCCGGGTGCTGTCCGGGCTGTAGTGGACGGCGTTGTCGAGCAGGTTCGACAGCGCCGTCACCAGCTGCTGCTCGCTGCCGAGGACGGTCCGGCCGCGGGCCCCGCCCCGCACGATCTCGATGCCGCGGGCGGCAGCGACGGTACGGGCCCGGTCGCAGGCCTCGGCCACCACCTGGTCCAGCGGCACGCGGGTGGGGTCGGGCAGCGGGTCGGCGCCCTGCAGCCGCGACAGGTCGACGATCTCCTGGACGAGCCGCGCGAGGCGCTCGGCCTCCTTCTGCACCCGCCGCCCGAAGCGCCGCACGGCCTCCGGGTCCTCGCTCGCGTCGACCATCGCCTCGGCGAGCAGGCCCATGGCCCCCACCGGTGTCTTGAGCTCGTGGCTGACGTTGGCGACGAAGTCGCGGCGCACCGCCTCGACCCGGCGCGCCTCGGTCACGTCCTCCAGCAGGACGGCGACGGTGCCGTCCCCCACCGGCGCGAGCCGGGCCCGGAACACCGCCGGTGCGCGGCCGAGCTGGGCGACGGGCGCCTGCACCTCGGTCTCGTGCGGCACCCCCGACCGGCGGGTGTCGTCGACCAGCCGACGCAGCTGGGGCAGCGCCGCGAGCACCCCGCCCCGCACCAGCCCGAGCTCGTCGGCCACCCGGTTCGCCAGCAGGACCTCCTGCGAGGCGTCGACCACCAGGACCGCCAGCGGCAGGGCCTGCAGGACGTCGCGCGCTCCCGGGACGACGACCGGAGCGGCGGGGCTCACCGGCGCCACCTGGCGGCCGGCCCGGCCGAGGAGCACCCCCGCCGCGAGGGCAGCGAGCCCGACGACGGCGACGACGAGCAGCTCCACGACCTGCAGCGTAGGGCTGGGCGGCCGTCCGGAGCCGCCACCGGCCAGGTGTTCACCTGCCGGCCACGCCCCCGTCGCCCGGCCGCCGGGCGAAACGACGGCGCCCGCGTACTCTCCGGGCATGCGTGACAGCTACCACGACGACCTCGACGGCATCTCGGCCTCGCTCGTCGAGATGACCAACCTCGTCGGCTCCGCCATGAGTCGCGCCACGACGGCCCTGCTCGACGCCGACCTGCAGCTGGCCGAGTCGGTCATCGCGGCCGACCTCGCCGTCGACGACCTCTACCACCGGGTGGAGGAGCGGGCCTTCGACCTGCTCGCCCGTCAGCAGCCGGTCGCCAGCGACCTGCGCACCCTGGTGACCAGCCTGCGGATGGTGGCCGACCTCGAGCGGATGGGCGATCTCGCCCTGCACGTGGCCAAGGTCGCCCGACGCCGCTACCCCGTCTCCGCCGTTCCCCCGGAGCTGCGCAGCACGCTGCTGGAGATGGGCCACGCCGCCGAGGAGATCGTGGCGAAGGCGGGCAGCGTCATCGCCGGCCGCGACCTGTCGCTGGCGGCCGAGCTCGAGCGCGACGACGACGTCATGGACGAGCTGCACAAGAAGCTCTTCTCGGTGATCCTCGACGACGCCTGGGAGGCCGGGGTGGAGGCCGCCATCGACATCACGCTCTGCGGCCGGTACTACGAGCGGTTCGCCGACCACGCCGTGTCCGTCGCCCGCCGGGTGGTCTACCTCGTGACCGGCGAGCGGGCCGTTCCGGCCTGACGGCGGCTCAGCCCCGGGAGACGTCCTCCGGTCCGTCGCCCACGCGGGCCTGCACGAACCGCTCGAGCACCGCCGGCTCGACCGCCCGGCACAGCAGGCGCGACTCCCAGGCGGTGGCCGCGACCGGGACCGTCATGGAGGCCCGCTCCGCGACGATGACGTCTCCCCGGTGCCGCCGCGCGATCGTCTCCAGGTCCGCCGTCGGCACGTCCGGACGGTGCCAGAGCACGACGTAGCCGTGCTCGAGGGCGTGGACCAGGGCCCCGTCCGCCGGGAGGTCGGCGCCGCTGTAGGTGCCCGCCTTCGCGACCTTCTCGGTGTGGTCACCCCCGGCCGGGGGGTCGACCCGGAAGGTCGGTCGCCTGACGTGGCCCTTGCCCCGGCTCGGATCGGTGCGCGCGTCGGTGGTGCAGGTCCCCGCCGTCAGGGCCGCGCCGAGCTGCCGGTCGGCGCGCTGGGAGCGCAGCACCAGCACCGCCACCGTCGACAGCGCGATCGCCCCGAGCAGACCGCCCACCAGCACCTTCTTCCAGGTGCCCGGGGGGAAGTACTGCACGGGCTCGGCCGCCTCCGACTCCGGCGTCGGCCGGGGCGCACGGCGCCGCACGGAGGGGGCGACGTAGTCGGCTCGCTTGCGCCGGGCCACCTAGCGCAGCCGCCCTCGGGGACCCACCGTCAGTGACCCTGCTGGGCCACCGCGGCGGCAGCAGCGGCAGCCGCTTCCGGGTCGAGGTAGGTGCCTCCCGCCGTCGTCGGGCGCAGGTCGTCGTCGAGGTCGTAGCGCAGCGGCTGACCGGTGGGGATGTTCAGGCCGACGACCTGCTCCTCGGTGAGACCGTCGAGGTGCGCGACCAGCCCGCGCAGCGAGTTGCCGTGGGCCGCGACCAGCACCGTCTCCCCGGCCTGCAGGTCCGGAACGATCGCGTCGTACCAGTACGGCAGCATCCGGAGGACGACGTCCTGGAGGCACTCGGTGCGCGGCAGCAGGTCGCTCGTCAGGTGGCCGTACCTCGGGTCGCCGCTGACGTCCCACGCGCTGCCGACCTCGATCGGCGGCGGCGGAACGTCGTAGGACCGGCGCCAGGTCATGAACTGCTCGTCGCCGTACTGGTCGCGGACGGCCTTCTTGTCCTTGCCCTGCAGGTCGCCGTAGTGCCGCTCGTTGAGCCGCCAGGAGCGGCGGACCGGGATCCACGGGCGCTCGCAGGCATCCAGGGCGAGGTTCGCCGTGCGGATCGCGCGGGTCATCAGGCTGGTGTGCAGAACGGTCGGCAGCAGGTCGGCGCCCTTGAGCTGCTCCCCGCCCTGCCGAGCCTGCTGCTCGCCCAGCTCGGTCAGGTCGACGTCGACCCAGCCGGTGAACAGGTTCTTCTTGTTCCACTGGCTCTCGCCGTGGCGGAGCAGGACCAGGGTCGACATGGCGGTCACTCTAGACGCCCTGACCTGCGGAAACTGTCGGACCCCCCGGCGAGGTTCGGGGTGTGAGGGACCTCCTGTTCGGCTCCACTGCGGGAGCAGGCCGCGGCGGTCCGGGCTGCCGGGCGGGCGGTGGCGGTGGCGTTCGTGGCCGAGCAGCGGGCGCTGGTCGGGTTGTGGCGGGCGGCGCGGCCGGAGCAGCGGGAGTTCGTGGCCGGGGAGGTCGCGTGCCTGCTGCGTGTGTCGCCGCAGACCGGCGCGGACCGGCTCGGGCAGGCGTTGCGGCTGGGTTCGTTCCCGCGGCTGCTCCTCGCGCTGGAGGCCGGGGCGCTGGGGGTGCCGCATGCGTTGGCGCTGCTTGCCGAGGTCGAGGCGCTGCCCGCGCCGCACGCCGCGGCGGTCCTGGCGTCGGTGCTGGACGGGCCGGTGGACGCCGACGGGCTGCTGGACGGCACGCCGTCGCAGCTGCGGGCCGCGGCCCGTCGCGCGGCGGTCACGGTCGACCCCGAGCGCGGCGCGGCGCCGGCACGAACGGGCCCGCCGCACCGCGGGGGCGCGCGTGCGGCCGCAGCCCGACGGGATGGCCGACCTGGTGCTGGGCTGCACCGCGGCGCAGGCCGCGACCGCGCTGGCGGCGCTGCGGGGCCGGGCCGCGGCGATGACGTTCACCGACGACCTGACCGAGGGGCAGAAGCAGGTCGCGGCGTTGCTGCACGCCCTGGGCTGCGAGCGGGTCCGGGTGCAGGCGGTGATCGAGTGCCCGGTCGAGCGGGCCGTCGACCTGCACGCCGCGGCCGGTGCGGCCGTGTGGACCGTCGACCTGCGGCTGCCGGCCGCTGTCGCCCTGGGGCTGAGCGACCATCCGGCGCTGCTGTGCGGGTACGGCCCGATCGGGGCCGATCAGGCCCGGGCGCTGCTGCCGCAGGCCGATCTGGTCCGGGCGTGCGTCGACAGCGCGACCGGTGAGGTCCTGACCGCCGACCCGCCCGTCCGGCGGCGGGCCTGGACCGCCGGTGACCCGGACCGGGCCCGGGCACGACGCCAGCAGCTGGTCGCCCTGGCGACGACCGCCAGCACGATCCCCGAGCTGACCGGCGACGGGTACGTCCCGACGGCGGCGCTGGGCCGGCTGGTCGACCTGCGCGACGTCACCAGCGTCTTCCCCGGAGACCGCACCCCGGCCCGCCGGGCCGAACGCGACCACCGGCTCCCCTGGCCGCTCGGCCAGACCGAGCCGGACAACCTGCAGAACCTCAGCAAGCACTGGCACCGCGCCAAGCACCCGGCTGGACCACCCGGCTCGCTCCCCGACGGAACCGTCCGCTGGCGAAGCCCCGGCGGCGGCGTCTACGACCGCCGACCGGAGCGCACCGTCCCACCCCGGTACCGCACGGAGCGACCCTGCCGCCTGTCCCGAACACCGGCTAGCGGCACAAGGTCCCGGCCAGGGACCTCGCCACCTGTTCCCCCTACCGCCGGACGTCGCGACGGGGCGCCCACTCCGGGGTGCCCGCGGGTCGCCGTCCCGCGCCGTCGGCCCGGACCTTGCTGGCCAGCGCCTCGTCGGTGTCCAGCCGCTCGCCGTAGGCCAGCGCCTGCAGCTTCGGTCCGTCGGCCTCCAGCAGCGACAGCACCTCCCCCAGCACACCGTCGAGCCCACCCTCGTGCAGCGCCTCGTGCGGCACGGACCCGACGAGGAACAGGTCGCCGACGTCGTCGAGCGCGTAGTGGACGGTGCGCAGCGTCAGGTTGCGGCGCAGCAGGTGACGGTGCACCGGCCCGGGGTCGTCCACGGCGATCATGTGCTGGACGAACGCCTCGACCGAGACGGCCTGCTCACCGGCGATCAGCCACAGCTGGGTGCGGGGACGGCGGGTGCCGTGCAGCTCGACCAGGTAGGCACCGGCCTCGACCCGCTCGAACGGGACGCCGAGGCCGGTGAGCAGCGTCAGCAGCCGGCCGTCGAGCTCCCAGACGACGGCGCTGGGCTCGCTCACGCGTCCGGGTTGGCGAACCGGGCGAAGGCCTGCAGGTTCGCCGTCGACTCGCCGTTCTTCTCCCGCCACGCCCACTCGCGCCGGATGGCGACCGGCGAAGCCGAGCTCCAGCAGCGCTGTCGAAGGTGGAGTCGGCGTACTCGAGGACCGCGCCGAGGATCCGGTCGACCTCCTCGGCAGTCACCGACGTGCAGCGGCAGCCGGCCGACCAGGTAGACGTCGCCGACCGCGTCCAGGCAGAAGGCCACGGCGTACATCCGGGCGTTCTTGCGCAGCAGGAAGCGCTGGAACTCCTCGTGGTTCTCGTCCGGCTTGCGGCAGACGAAGGCCTCCACCAGCAGCGAGTGGGCGCCGGCGACGAGCCAGACAGTTGGTGGCGAGCTTGTGGGTGCCGGGCAGCTTGACGAAGAACGAGCCCTCGGACGGCGAGTGGAAGTCGAGGGCGTCCTCGAGCAGCACGCCTTCGATGACCTGGATGGACGGTGCTCACGAGACGGCAGCCTCCCGCACCCGGGCCCGGTCGGCCAGCGCAGCGCGGTAGGTGGTGAGCAGTCCGGACGCGGTTCGGCCCCAGGAGAACCCGGCGGCGTGCTCGACGGCGCCGAGCGACAGGACGGTGCGGTCCCGCACGGCCCGCTCCAGGGCCCGCGCCCAGGCGTCGGGGTCGTGCCCGGCGACCAGCAGCCCGCTGACGCCGTCGCGGACGGTGGTGCGCAGCCCGCCGACGTCGGTGGCGACCACGGGGGTGCCGCAGGCCTGGGCCTCTAGGGCCACCAGCCCGAACGACTCGTTGTGCGAGGGGACGGCGACGACGTCGGCCGCGGCGTACCAGTCGCGCAGCCGGTCGCGGCCGGAGGGGTTCTCGAACAGGACCGGCAGGTCGAGCTCGGCGGCCAGGGCCCGGAGCATCTCGGGCTCGCCGCCGCCGTTGCCGCTCGGTCCGCCGACGACGGCCACCACGGTGCGGGCCCGCAGGGCGGGGTCGAGCCGGGCCGCCGCACGCAGCAGGACGTCCGGGGCCTTGAGCGGCTGCAGCCGCCCCACGAACAGCAGCAGCACCGCGTCCTGCGCCACGCCGAGGCGGGTGCGTGCCGTGCCACCGGCCGGGTTGCCGGCCTCGCCCGGGCGGAAGTGCTCGAGGTCGACGCCGGGAGCGACGGTGACCACCCGCTCGACGTCGGCGTCGTAGAGCTCGACCAGCTGCCGGGCCTCGTCGGCGGTGTTGGCCACCAGCCGGTCCGCGGCGGCGACGACCTGCTCCTCGCCGACCACCCGGCGCAGCGGCTCGGGGGCGTCGCCCGCGGCCAGGGCGAGGTTCTTGACCTTGGCCAGCGTGTGCGCGGTGTGCACCAGCGGCACGTCCCAGCGCTCGGTGGCCAGCCAGCCCACCTGCCCGGACAGCCAGTAGTGGGAGTGGACGACGTCGTACCAGCCGGGCTCGTGCCGGGCCTCGGCGCGCAGCACGCCCGAGGTCAGGGCGCACAGCTGCGAGGGGAGGTCCTCCTTGGACAGCCCCTCGAACGGACCGGCCGTCAGGTGGTGGACCGTCACGCCGGGCACCACCTCGACCGTGGGCGGCAGGTCCGAGCTGGTGGCCCGGGTGAAGACCTCGACCTCGACGCCGAGGGCGGCCAGGCGCTTGCTGGTCTCCAGCACGTAGACGTTCATGCCGCCGGCGTCACCGGTGCCGGGCTGTTCCAGCGGCGAGGTGTGGACCGAGAGCACGGCGATGCGACGCGGGTGCAACGTGGACAGGCTCAGGGTCCACCTTCCGTCCGGCGAGGAGGTCCGGCTGAGCCAACCACGGCGCGTCCTGCATGCTTCCCGCATGAGGACAGCGGTGGTCACCGGGGCGAGCAGCGGCATCGGGGCGGCGACCGCGCTGCGGCTCGCGGCGGACGGCTGGCAGGTGGTCGCCGCGGCCCGGCGGCTCGACCGGCTCGGCGAGCTGGCGGCCCAGCACCCGGCCATCCGGCCGCAGGCCCTCGACGTGACCGACCCGCGTTCGGTCGAGCAGCTGGCCGACGCCGTCCCCGAGTGCGCCCTCGTCGTCGCGAACGCCGGCGGCGCCTTCGACCTCGCCCCGCTGGAGACCGCCGACCCGACAGGACTGGGCCCGGATGTACGACGTCAACGTGCTCGGCGTCGTCCGGACCGTGCAGGCGCTGCTCCCGCAGCTGCGCACGGCCCGCGGGCAGGTCGTCATGACCGGCTCGACCGCGGGGCGCTGGAGCTACGAGAACGGCGGCGGCTACGTCGCGGCCAAGACGGCGGTGCGCGCGCTGCGCGAGGTGCTGCGGCTGGAGACGGTCGACCGACGGGGTGCGGGTGAGCGAGGTGGCGCCCGGGATGGTCCGGACCGACGAGTTCAGCCTGGTGCGCTTCGACGGGGACGCCGAACGCTCCGACGCGGTCTACGCCGGCGTCGACGCCCTCACCGCCGACGACGTCGCGGACGCCATCGCCTGGGTCGCCTCCCGGCCGGCCCACGTCAACATCGACGTCGTGCAGCTCACCCCGCAGCAGCAGGCGGCCGTCCTACAAGGTGGACCGCCGCGGCTAGGGCCAAGCGGTACGCCGCCGGTCGGGCCCGCGCCCTGGGGCTGCCGACCCGCGGGACGACCGCCCCGAACCGGCTGCGACGCGTCGACCGGTGGCTGGCCGCGGTCCACGGCGACCTGCTGCGCCGCTGCGCCGGACCCCCCTGGTCGTCGACCTCGGCTACGGCGCCACCCCGGTCACCGCGGTCGAGCTGCACGCGCGGCTGTCCTCGGTGCGGTCCGACGTCGAGGTGGTGGGCCTGGAGATCGACCCCGAGCGGGTCGAGGCTGCGCCGCGGCGCCCGCCGGCCCGGTCTGGACTTCCGCCGCGGCGGGTTCGAGCTGGCCGGCCTGCGCCCGCTGGTGGTGCGGGCCCTGAACGTCCTGCGGCAGTACGAGGAGGCCGCGGCGGAGCAGGCATGGACCACCCTGCTGTCGGGGCTGGCCCCCGGTGGGCTCCTGGTCGAGGGCACCTGCGACGAGATCGGCCGGCGCGCGGCCTGGATCGCCCTGACCTCCGACGGGCCGCAGACCCTGACGCTCGCCGCGCACCTGGCCACGCTCGAGCGGCCGTCGGCGCTGGCCGAGCGGCTGCCCAAGGCCCTCATCCACCACAACACCCCCGGCGAGCCGGTCCACACGCTGCTCGCCGAGCTCGACGACGCCTGGGACCGGGCCGCCCCGATGGCCGCCTACGGTCCGCGGCAGCGCTGGGTCGCCACGGGCGAGGCCGTGGCCCGGCGTCGACGCGCGCCGGGCCCGGCACGGTGAGCTGACGGTGCCCTGGTCGAGGGTCGCCCCGGCCTGAACCCGCCCGGGACGACCACGAGCCCGCCTCCCCGGGAAGGGGAGACGGGCTCGGGTGGTTCGGCAGCCGGGCCGTCGGAGTCGCCGCGACGACCCGGCCGACGGCTACTCCGACAGCAGCAGGGCGAGCTCGGCGTCGAGGTCGACGACCGTGTCCTCCATGCCGGTCGGGACGGCGAGGTAGGTCTGCTGCAGGAACTCGACCAGCGCGTCGCGGTCGATCTCGAACAGGGCCGAGCCGGACGGGGAGGCCATGGCCAGGTTGACCACCCGGGTGCCGCCGTCGGCCGACGGCCACACCCGCACGTCGCCCTCGCCGACGGTCTTCGCGACGCCGTCGGTGAGCAGCTGCCGGGCGAACATCCACTCGACGACGCCGTCGCCGGTGCCGTCCTCGTTGCGACCGCCGGTCTGGAAGGCGACCCGGACGGCCCACGGGTCGGCCGACTCGTAGCGCAGGCCGGCGATCACGGGGAGCGAGGGACCGCCGGGGACGACCAGGCGCAGCTCGAGCTCGGTGTGGACGGTGGCGATGCGGCTCATGATCGGGGCCCTTCGGAGGTGGTGTGCGGCGACACTCAGGACAACGAGGCCCGGGAGCTCCGGACACGGCTCGAACGGAGCGGACAGCAATGTCACCCCTGAGGGTGACGGCCGTACCGGGACGAGACCGGACACAGCGTGACGCACCGACGGGCTGCTTGTCAGGTGGATCGGGTGGGTAGGGCGGCGACCATGGCAGATGAGCTGGTGGTGCTGCGTGGCGGGAGCCGCGACGGGGAGTCCACGACGGTGGCCGAGGGGGTGCGCCGGGTCCTCGCCGCCTCGGTGGCCCCGGGGCTGATCGACGTGTACGAGGCGAACGGCCAGACGCAGCACGTGGCGGGCAACGACGGGGATGCCCTCGTGTTCGAGCACGTCGGGCAGGAGCCGGTGGGCGATACCGCATCGGAGATGCTGCACCCGCCCCAGGCGCCGCAGTAACGGAAGGGCTGGGTCCGGCGGGGCTCAGTCCGGCGTGAGGAACTCGCGCACCAGGGTCCGCAGCCGGGCCCGCTCCCGCACGACGGCCCCCGGGCGGTCGAAGACCACGAGCCGGGCCCGGGGCAGCACCGCGGCCAGGTCGCGGGCCACCTGCGCCGGGTGCAGGGGGTCGCCCTCCTGCGCCAGTAGCAGCACCTCCGTGGCCACCCCCGCGAGCACGCTCCGGTCGGCCACCGGCACCGCCGCGGGCAGACCGCGGACGACGGCGGAGAAGCCGGGCGATCCCAGCAGGTAGGCCGCGCGGGCCGCCAGGTACTGCGGAATGCCCGCAACGGCGTGCAGATCCTCGGGAAGCTCCAGGCCGACGCCGACGGCGACCGCCTCGGCGTCCCCGCGGTCCAGGGCGTCGGCGAGGTCGAGCCGGCTGCGCACCGCGGCGTCGTCGCGGGGCCGGTCGACGGCGGCCGGCAGCAGCAGCACGACCCGCGCGAACCGGTCGGGGCGGCGGGCCATCAGCGACAGCAGGGCGCCCGCTCCCATCGAGACACCGAGCGCCTGGGTCGCGGCGGCCTCGTCGGCGACCTGCTCCAGGTCACGCCCCAACACGTCGTAGTCGATCGGCCCGTCGCCCAGCGGCGTGCCGCCGTGCCCCCGGGCCGCGGGAAACAGCCGGGTGCCGGGCACCCCGCTCACCAGCGGACGGGTGTCCGCCGGGCTGCCGCCGAGCCCGTGCGCCACGACGGTGACCGGCAGGCCGGCACCGGTGACCGTGAGGGGTGGAGCCGGGCTCACCCGTAGGGGCCGCTGCCCGGGCGCATCCCGCTGACGGCGGGCTTGACGTCGACGACGTAGACGATGCACGCCACGGCGACCACCGCACCGAACAGGCCGAGCACCCCGACCACACCGGCCAGGCACAGCAGCACGCTGACGCCGGTGATGGCCAGCCAGGCCGGCTTGGTGAGCTTGCCCGCGGCCGGGAAGGCGGCGGCCGGCTGGCGCACGCAGTCGACGAAGGCGAACCCCGCCAGCAGCAGCAGGGCGAGGTCGAGCACGGTCAGCAGCAGCCTGGAGGCGAACACCGGTCCAGTGTGCACGTTGGACGGGTCCGATGCCGCAACGACGACGACCCCCCGGGCCGGGGGCTCGGGGGGTCGCCGGTTCGTGCAGGAGCGGGTACTAGCCGATCTTGGCGGCAGCGCCCTCGACGGCCTTCTCGCCGGCCTTGACGGACTTCTTCGCGGCGGTGGCGGCGGCCTCGGCCTTCTTCACGGCCTCCTTGCCCTCGGCGATGGCGGCCTCGGTGGCCGGCTGGCGACGGATCGCCGTGACGAGGCGCTCACCGCGGACGGCGAGGGCGGCGTAGAGGTCGGTCGGCCTGCTCGGTCGCCTTGGCGACGCGGGTCTCGACCTCGCCGCGCAGGCCCTTGACCTGGGTCGGGAGGGTCTTGACGACGGTCGGCACCTCGGCGAGGCGGGCCTGCGCCTTGGCGACCTGGGACTGCACGTCGGCGGGGACGTCCTTGACCTGCTCGATGGCGAGGTCGGCCAGGCCCGCGACGGCGAAGGCCGGCTTCTTGACCTCGTCGAGCGACAGGGTCGGGAGGTTCTTGAGCGTGAAGCGGCCGGTGATGGTGTCGCCGGTCTTGGTGACGTCGGTGGTGACGGACATGCGGTGCCTCCTGGGCAGTCGGGGAGAACGAAGGGGCTGTGGGTGGGGAGGAGCGGTGGTGCGGAGGGTCAGTCGGTGGGGCCGGCGGCCGGCGCGGTCGCCCGGCGACGCGGACGGCGGGCCGGTGCGGGCGGAGCCTCGGTCGGGCTGGCAGTCGGGCTGGCAGTCGGGCTGGCGGTCTCGGCGCGGGCCTGCGGCATCGCCTCGGCGAGGGTGGCCGCGGCCTGGTCGGACATCACCAGTGCGGCGTTCTCCTTGCGGAAGCTGTCGTAGATCTCGAGCAGCACCTGCTTCTGCCGCTCGGACAGGCCGTCGTCGGCGAGCAGGGCGTCGACGACCCCGCTGCTCTCGCGCTGGTCGAGGATGCCGGCCTGCACGTAGAGCGCCTCGGCCGAGATGCGCAGGCCCTTGGCGATCTGCTGCAGGATCTCGGCGCTGGGCTTGCGCAGCCCCCGCTCGATCTGGCTGAGATAGGGGTTGCTCACACCCGCCAGGGCAGCGAGCTGCCGCAGCGAGATCTGGCTGCTGGCGCGCTGCTCCCGGATGTACTCGCCGAGGTGTCGTACGGGCAGAACGGCCACGGGAGGTCCTTTCCGGGAGGAGCGGGGGCAACGACCACGACGTTATGCCCTGGTGCTAACTCCTGCAAGCACTCTGCTAGCAAAGCGTGCGTGACCTGCACCACGTCTGCGCGCCACCACCCCCGCCGGACCGCTCCAGATCCGCGCCCGTGGGTCCGACGTACCGTGGACAGCCCGTCAGGACGGGACGGCCGTGGCGGAGGGGGTGGGTCCAGGTGAGCAGGACGCCGGGTGCCCGGACCCAGCGTGCCGCCGTCGTCGCCGGCCTCGCGGTGGCCGCCATCGCCACCCTCGCCCCCACCTCGACGTCGACCGCGACCACCCCGGCGGCCTTCCTGCCGGCCCCGACCAGGGCGCCGCTCTCCGCACCGACGGGTCCGCTCCGCGACGCCTCCCCGAACCCCCGCGTGGTCGAGGGCGCGGACGGCTACCTGTTCGTGGCCCAGGACTGGACCGTCGCCTGCCAGGACAGCGGGCAGGCGGCCCGGGTGGGGCGCAACGCCCAGGCGCTCGCCCGCGCGGTGCGCGCCTCCGGTCGCGACGTGGTGGTCACGGTCGGGCCCGACAAGTCGAGCATCCTGTCTCCGGCGCTGCCCTCGACGCTTCCTCGGCAGGACTGCGGCACGGCCAGCCGCGCCGCTGCCTGGGTCGCCCTCACCGCCGGACCCGACTTCCTCGACCTACGCCCGGCCCTGCGTGCTGCCGACCGCTCCGTGCCGGTCTACTGGCGCAAGGACACCCACTGGACGCCGAGTGGCGGCGCCGTCTACGCCCGGGCCCTGGCCGAGCGGTTCGACCCCGCCCTCGCCCGCCGGCTGCAGACCGTGCCGGCGTCGTGGAGCCGGGCGGGCGACCTCGCCCGGGTGCTCGGCCGCGACGACGCCGAGACCGTCGACGGCGTGCAGCTGGTCAACCCGGGCGTGCGGGTGCAGGAGCTGCCCGGGGCCGAGATCGGCATGGGCCGGCCCGCCCGCCACACCCGGGCGGTCGTCTCCGGTTCCGGGCGCGTGCTGCCCGGTCTCACCGTCCTGGTGGGCGACAGCTTCGACGACGTCGCCGTGGAGCAGCTCGCCCCGCTGTTCCACGAGGCGCTGTTCTTCTGGCCGGGGCTGCAGGACAGCTCGCTGCCGACCATCGTCCCGCAGCTCGCCCACGGGAACCGGGTGGTGGTGGAGACCGTCGAGCGGTTCGCGCAGCGGTTCCGCCTGTTCGACGACGAGGCCGTGGCGGCCGTGGCGCGGATGGAGCCTGCCGCCGGCCCGAAGTGACGCGTTCCACGGGCAGGGTCGGGTGCCGATGGGTAGCCTCCGGGTGACCTCTTACAGCCGGGACGACGGGCAGGCAGGTAGATGGGCACGGACCGCGGCACGACCACGACGGCCAGCACGCTGTCGCTCGTCCTCGTCGCGGCACCCCGCGCCGCCACCGAGGCCCGCCGGGCCCTGCGTGGCCTGCTGAAGGACACGGCCTTCGAGAGCCGGACCGACGACGCCTGCCTGGCCCTGTCCGAGCTGGTGACCAACGCGGTCCTGCACGGACGTGAGCCGATGTCCCTGCGCCTGGCGCTCACCGGCGGCGTGCTGCGGGTCGAGGTCCACGACGGCAGCCCGCTGAGCCCCACGTTCAGCATGCTCGACGCCTCCGCCGTCACCGGCCGCGGCCTGCTGCTGGTGGCAAGCGTCTCCGACCGGTGGGGCCTGGACCCGCTCGAGAGCGGCAAGTCGGTCTGGTTCGAGATCGACCTCGACTCCACGACCACCGGCGAGGTGGGCGTCGACGCCCTGCTGGCCTCCTGGGGCGAGGACGTCGACGACCCCGGCCAGGAGGTCGTCAAGGTCGTCCTCACCGAGCTCGACGTCCCGCTGACCGCCCGCTCCGAGGCCCACGTCGAGGCGCTGCTGCGCGAGCTGGCACTGGTCTCCACCAGTGCCGACTGCCTGCCCTCCCTGCGCAGGGTGGCCGAGCGCGTGCTCGGCGCGGCGGTCGCGGTCGAGTCGCTGCGCGCCGAGGTCAAGCAGCAGCTCTCGCGCGCCGTCGTCGCCGGGGTCGCGCAGCTCGACGTCGTCCTGCGGGTCACCCGCATCGACGCGGAGACGGTCCGGACGTTCGCTCAGGCCGTCGACGAGGCCGACCGGTGCTCCCGCCGGGGCGAGCTGCTCACCCAGCCGGCACCGCAGGAGCTGTCCGAGGCCCGCGAGCGGTACCTGCAGCGCATCGTCAACCAGCTGCTGTAGGGCGCCGCTACGGCACGTGGGGCGGACCGGCCACCACCGGTCGCGGCCGGTCCTGGTCGTTCATCCGCACTGCCACGACGGCCACGTCGTCCTCGACCTCGCCCTCGAGCAGGGCGGTGAGGACGCCGTCGAGCAGGGCGTCGAGGTCCTCGCCGACGGTCCCGGACAGGTCGGACAGGCATCCCTGCAGCCGGGCGATCCCGACGTCGAGGTCCTCGCCGCGACGCTCCACGAGGCCGTCGGTGAACAGCAGGAGGGTCGAGCCGGCCGGCAGCGGCGCCGTGTGGTCGGCGCGCTCGGCGTCGGGCAGCAGGCCCAGCAGCAGGTCGGGCGTGGTGGCGAGCACCTGCACGGAGCCGTCCGCCAGCAGCAGCATCGGCGGGAGGTGGCCGGCGTTGGACCAGCGCAGGGTCCGCTCCCCTCGCTCCGCTGACCCGTCGGTCTGCTCGATGCGGGCGAGCACGCCGGTGGCGAGCGCGCCGACGCCGAGCCCCTCCATGGCGCGCTCCAGCCCGGTCAGCACCTGGGCCGGGGAGACGTCCATGGCGTAGGCGGTGCCCCGCAGCAGGTTGCGCAGGGCGCCCATCTGGGCGGCGGCGTCCCGGTCGTGCCCGGTGACGTCGCCGATCACGAGGCAGGTGGCGCCGTCCGGGGTGAGGAAGGCGTCGTACCAGTCACCGCCCACCTGAGCCTGCCGGCCGGCCGGCTGGTAGCGGACGGCGACGTGCAGGTGGTCGGGCTGGGGAGGGTCGGTGAGCAGGCTTCGCTGCAGCGCCTCCGACAGCCGCCCGGCCGCCAGCGCCGCGGCGCGCTCGGCGTCGAGCGTCTGGATGCGGTCCAGGGTCTGGGCGCACTGGGCCGCAAAGGCGCTGAGCAGCTCGCGCTCCTGGGGCGGGAAGGGCCGCGGCGCGATCCAGCTGATGGCCAGGCTGCCCAGCAGCCGCCCGCGGGCCCGCAGCGGCAGCGCCACCCACGCCTGGCGGCCGGTGCCGTCGTAGACCTCCTGCAGGTCGGCCGAGATCGCGAGTCCGGAGGCGACGTCGGGCAGGAAGAAGGCCTCGCCGGTCCGGGCCGCGCGCGACGCCGGGAACGGTCCCTCCAGCGGCAGGTCGACGTACTCCAGCGGCGCGCCCGGGGGGAGCCACTCGTTGACCGTCAGGCGGATGGCGCCCGTGGCGTCGTCGCGCACGCAGACCGCCCCGCCGTCGGCTCCGAGCACGGCGACCCCCCGGTCGACGACGGTGCGCTGCAGGTCGTCGATGCTCTCGGCCTGCGCCAGCTCGAGCGCGACGTCGGCGAGGCCGGCCAGCCGCGCCGCCGCCCGGCTCTCGGCGTCGACGGCCTGGCGCAGCTCGGTGACGTCCAGGACCACCCCGAGCACGGCCGGAACGGCGCCGTCGGTGGCCGGCAGGAGCTGCCCGCGGACCATCAGGTGGCGGCTGCCGCCGTCGGGCAGCAGGGTGCGCGGCTGCGCCAGCAGGGCGGCGCCGCTGCGGGCGGTGCGCTGCAGGGCGTCCCGCAGGGCGGCCCGGTCGTCGGGGTGGATCAGCGCCTCGAAGGACGCCAGCGGGAGCTCGGCCTCCTCGGAGGCGACGCCGAACAGCCGCGCCGCCTGGGGGTCGCAGTGGATGCCGCCACCGGCCACGTCCCACTCCCACATGCCGAGCCCGGCCACGTCCTTGGCGAGCTCCAGCCGCATCTCGACGCCGTCGAGCCTGCGGCCGCTCACCCGCGCGGGCCCTGCCTGCACCGGTCCGTCCTCCTCCGACGACCGCGGGCCCGGTGCCCGGTGTCGGGCAGAGCGTAGGGCTCCGGGCGTCCGTGGTCAGGGCGTGTCGGGCGGAAGGTCCAGGGCCGCGATCTCGTCCGACAGCGAGGCGGCGATGGCCGAGGCCATGGCGGTCCGGAAGCTGGCGAGCAGCGCCTGGGCGGCCACCGGCTGCAGGCTCTCCATGAGGGTCTGCATGCGGTCCCACTCCCCGCGGGGGGCGCCCCGGTCGGCGAAGTCGCGCCAGAGGCTGTCGCGGAACATCTCCACGTAGACCTCCGCGGCCCGCTCCACCAGGTCGACCACCTGCTGCTGGGCGGCCACCACGTCCTTGGGGGGGATCCCGAGCCGCACCACCTGCAGCCCGGCCGTGAGCAGGGTGGGATCGAGCACCCGGAGCCGGTCGTCCTCGAGCCGCTCGACCACCCCCATCTGCACCAGCTCGTCGACGACGTCGGCGGAGGCCCCCGCCCCGGCCCGGGCGCCGAGCGTGGCGACGTCGGTCTCCTCCGGGCTGTCGGGCAGCCACGGGCCCATCAGCGTGCGGTGCAGCGTGAGGGCGCCCGGACTGCCGCTCCCGGCCCGGCCGGCGAGCGTCGTCTCGATCTTGCCCAGCGTGTAGCCCTCGGCGAGCATCTCGCGCACGAGGGCCAGCCGTTCGACGTGCTCGTCGCCGTAGTAGCCCGTGCGGCCGACCAGCCGGGGCGGCGGGAGCAGCCCCCGGGCCGCGTACGCGCGCAGGTTCCGCACCGTCAGCCCGGTCCGGGCCGCCAGCTGGTCGACGGTCAGGCCGGGGGCCGGCCCGGTCATGCCTGCGGTCGCCCGGGGGTCTGCTGCTCGGCGTCCGTCCGGTCCGGCGCCGTCCCGGAGCCCTTCTGCCGGCTCCGCCGCCCGCGGCGGCGGTCCGCGAGGACGATCGCCGCGAAGACCCCGACCAGCAGCACCATGGGCACCAGGGCCGGCAGCGCCTGGACCAGCGAGTGGTGGGCCAGCAGCGTGGCGTAGCCGGTCACGTCGCCGGCTGGGTGGTGAGTGAGCGCGACGGGGTGCGGGTGTCCCGCGGCCGTCCGGGGCGGGGTCCACCACGGGAGACGCGGCTGACGCCCCAGGCCAGGGCAGCGACCAGCACCAGCGAGCACACGAGGACCACCAGGCTGCCGACCCCGAACAGCCAGCCCGGAACGCTGAGGTTGCGCTCGCGCTGCAGGATCTCGATCTCCGGACCGAGCGGCCGGGTGAAGGCGGCCGGGGCGGCCACCTCCTCGGCGTCGAGGGCGGCATCGGCCGGCAGGTAGATCGGCAGCGCGGTCATGCTCCGGCCGTCCTGGATGCGCAGCAGCGTCTTCCAGTCGGGGCCGCTCACCGGGAACGGCTCGGTGCTGCGCCAGGTGCCCTCGGTCGTCTGCTCGAGCGGGCGACACCACGAGACCGTCACCCTGCCAGGCGGTCACCTGCACCCAGCTCGGGTCGTCGACCACGCCCGGCGGGATCGTCACCTCGGCGTCGACGTAGCGGACACCCCCGCGCTCGCCGGCCTCGGTCAGCGCGACGTCGACGTCGGCGCCGCGCGGAACCGTGGCGATCAGCCCGTTCGTGACCACCAGCGCGACCGCGGCGAGGCTCGCCAGGTAGAGCAGCCGGGCCCGCGGCAGCGCGGTCAGCCGTCCCTCGAGCCCCAGGGCGAGCAGGACGCCGATGACGGCGCCGGCGACGCCGGTGACCAGCGCCATGAGGGTGCCCTCGACCGCCATGTCCGAGCCCCAGGGCAGGGGCATGAACACCTGCGACCACAGGGCCTCGGTCGCGGTGCCCAGCGTGCCGATGACGGCGCCGGCGACCACCCCGAACAGCAGGGGGCGGCGCGTGCCGAGCACCGCCGCGACGACCTCGACGAGCAGCGCGCTGCCGAGGTAGAGCGGGAAGTGCGGCGTCACCTCGTCCCACCCGACGCCGACGGCGACGCTGATCGCGCCGTGGACCACGAGGAAGAACCCGGCGGCCGCGACCGCCCCGCCCTTGCCCACCCAGAGCCTGGCGGCGATCAGCGCCACCCCCGCGGCCCCCGCGATGAGGGCGGGCTGCAGCACCAGGCGGAACTGCGGGACGCCGAAGTCGAACTCGCCCTGGAACACCGACAGCCCGATGAGCAGGCCGCCGATGGCGAAGGACCTGCGGACGAAGTCGCGCAGCGCGCCATGCGACTCGCTGTCGGCCCCGCGGGACTGCGCGCCCTCCTTCTCCAGGACCAGCAGGCCCGACCAGCGACAGGCCCGCCCCGCCGATCAGCATGAGGTGGGTCGGCCCCCACAGCGTCACGTCCTGACCGAACAGCCGGTGCCAGACGTCGTCGAGCGGGAAGCCGAGCAGCGCGTACATGCCGGCGCCGGCCAGCAGCAGGCCGCCGACGGGCGCATCCCACCCCTCGGTGACCCGGACCGCGGCCGGACCGGGCTTGACCCCGAGGGGCAGGCTGATCGCCAGGGTGCCTCCGGCGAAGATGCCGAACAGGCCGAACAGGATCAGGTAGTGGGCCGGGTTGGCCAGCGGCCCCTCGTCGCGGCCCTGGCCGATGTGCAGGCTGATGTCCCAGTACATGCCGGTGAGGGCCGTGAGCAGGCTGACCGTGGTGAGCACGGTCGGCAGGGCCACCCACCCGGGCTGACCCATGGCGCGGCCCAGTCGGTCGGCGGTCCGCTGCACGAGCGTGGTGCGGCCGGACCGGTGCAGGTACACCACCAGGAGCAGGACGGCGGCGAGCCCCGTTCCGAGGGCGGAGGCGATGGCGACCTCGCCGAGCGCGGCACCACCAGCAGGCTTGACGTCGGGAAGGGTGCTCATGCGCTCATCGTGACATCAGTCGATGGCACATACAAGGGTGTCACGCGTCACGCGTCCCCCCGGCGGGACCGCTCCTGCTCGCGCGCCTTGCGGCGGGCCGAGCGTTCCACCAGCACGAGTCCGGCCACCATGAGCACCGGAACCCCCACCATCAGCGCCTCGGGCGCGCCGCCGCCGTGCGCGAGCACCACGACCGTCCCGGTGGCCAGGCCCACGTGCGCGCTCACGCCCGCGCGAGGACCCCGGCGACCCGCACGCTCCCCACGACGTCGCCCCCACCGAGCACCGGCACGACCGTCAGGCGCTCGTCGAGCACCCGGCCGAGACTCGCGAGGGCTGCGCCCAGCACGGGCATCCGGGCGCGGGCCGCCCCGTCGGAGACCTTCAGGGCCACGGCGCCGCCGTCGGGCAGGGCCGCGGCGTAGACCCCCTCCGCGCCGTCCTTGGCCAGGATCCCGGCGGCGAGCAGGTCGGACACGTCACGACCGGTGCCGCCGACCAGCTCCGGGTGGGCCAGCATCGCGTCGGCGGTGCGCCGTTCGGCGCTGCCGGCAGGGGAGGTGGCCAGGCGGGAGAAGGCCCGGGCGAGCCCGGGCAGGGTCAGCGCGTGCTGGGGGGCTCCGCAGCCGTCGACCGCGACGTGCCGGACCGGCTCGCCGGCGAGGTCCTCGATCGCGGCCTGCAGGGCGACCTGCAGCGGGTGAGCCCGGTCGAGGTAGCCCTGCACGGGCCAGCCGTTCTCCACGCAGGTGGCGAGCATGGCGGCGTGCTTGCCCGAGCAGTTCATGGTCAGGCGGCTCGCCTGGCCGCCTCCCGCCAGCAGGGCGTGCGCGGCGGCGTCGTCGAGCGGGAGCAGCACCGGGCAGCCGAGCGCAGCCTCGTCCAGCCCCGCGGCCTCGAGAATCCCGCGCACCACCTCGAGGTGGCGGTCCTGCCCGCTGTGCGACGCCGTGGCCAGGGCCAGCTGACGCTCGTCCGCCGGCTGCCAGCCGCACCGCAGCAGCCCCACCGCCTGCAACGGCTTGTTCGCGCTGCGCGGGAAGACCGGGCGGTCGAGGTCCCCGAGCGCGAGCGCCCGGCTCCCATCCGGCCGGAGCGCGACGACGACGCCGGTGTGGACCCCCTCCACGTAGCCCGACCGGACGACCTCGACCAGGACGGGCGCGTCGTGGCTCAGGACGGGCCCTCGGACAGCAGGGCGCTGACGTCGGCCTCGCCGTCGCGATAGCGACGGGTGATCTCGGCGCTGCAGGCATCCATGACCTGCTGGACGTCGCGGCGCTTGCTGGACAGCTTCTGCTCCTCCTCGCTGAGCACGCGCATGGCGTGGGCGAGGTCGTCCGGCGTCCGGGCGCTCACGTCGGACAGGTCGACGTCGGCGACGAGCGACTCGACGTAGCGGCGGTGGCTGTCGACCCGGCTCGGCTCGACCGTGACGTGCCGTCCCAGGCCGCGGGCGGCGCCCCGGGGCTCGTCGGCGAGGATCGCGGCGAGGTCCTCGACCAGGTTCTGCCCGCTGCCGTCGCGCCGGTTCAGCTCGGCCCGCAGCACGTCGAGCCGGCCCTGGATCAGCCGGCGCAGGTAGCTGAGGTCGACCTCCTCCTGCTCGGCGTCGGTGCGCAGCGCCCGCACGTCCTCGAGCGGCGCGCTGGCGAGCCCGGACAGGTAGTCCTCGGCCAGCACCCGGTCGATGCGACGCGTGCCCTGCACGGGCGTGCCCTCGGTGGTCACAGGACGGCTCCTCCGGGTTCGACAGACGTGCTGAGCACGCCCATCGTGTCAGACGACGGCGACACGCCGTGGGCTCCGTCCAGGTTGCGCCGATCGGCTCAACCACAGCACCTGGGCTGCCGATGCCCCCCGTGCCACGCGACGACGACGACAGGGGAGGTCGCAGTGCTCAAGGGCGACCTCGCGACCACCGCGCTGCCGGACGTGCTGACCTCCCTCGCGGAGGGCTCGGCCACCGGGTGCCTGCGGATCCTCGACCCCGTCGGCGAGGAGGCCCGGCTCTACCTGCGCAAGGGGCAGGTCTACGGCGCCGTCGTCCCCGGCCGCCGCCCGCAGCTGGGGTCGCGCCTGGTCTCCTCCGGCGCGCTCGCCCCCGAGGCCCTCGCCGAGGCGCTCGAGGCGCAGCGGACCGAGCTGCAGGGCTGGCGGCTCGGCGAGCTCCTCGTCCACCTCGGCTACGTCGACCAGACCGTCGTCGAGGCCTTCGTGCACGAGCAGGTCCTGGCCAGCACCTGCGACCTCGCCGGCTGGACCTCGGGAAGCTGGCGCTTCCGGCCCAACGAGAAGACCCGCGAGGACGTCGCCCCGCCCCTCGACGTCCCCACCCTGCTCGCCGCCGTGGCCCACCGCACCGCCACCTGGGCCTCGATGGTCGCCGTGGTCGACGGCCCCGACGCCGTGCCCGTGCTCTCCACGTCCGGCGGGGGTTCGTCGGAGATGGCCGTCGCGGCCGACGCGTGGTCGCTCCTGTGCAAGGTCGACGGCGTCCGCACCGTGGCCGAGCTGGCCCGCGACTGCGGCTTCACCCTTTACGAGGCCGGGCAGACCGTCGTCGAGCTCGTCGAGGCCGGCCTGGTGGAGGTGGAGGCTGCCGGTGCGGCCCCCGAGCCGGTGTCGGAGTCGTTCCTGCCGCCGTCCCTGGCCTCCCGCCTGTCGGCCGCCCTGGTCCCGGCGTCCGACCAGGACGACGCCGTTGTCGAGGCCGTCGCCGAGCCCGTCGACGTGGCCGCCCTCATCTCCTCCGCGCTGCGCGAGCCGGCGGAGGATCCGCTCGACCGGCTGTCCCAGGCGCTGTCGGCCGCCCTCGGTCCCGCGCCGACCGACGAGAACGCCTTCGTCGTCCCGGCCCGCCGGGTCCGCGAGCTGACCCCCGAACAGGCGAAGGCGGCCGCCGCCCGCGAGGAGAAGGCGGCCCGCGACCGCCTCCGCCGGGCCCGCGACGCCGACGAGCTCGCTGTCGCGCAGGCCGAGCTCGAGGCCAACCGCCTCGCCGATGCCCAGGCCAGCGAGCAGGCCCTGGGCGATGACCACGTGGCACCGGTCGTCGACCTGGCTTCGGCCCGCGACGCCGCCCGGGTGGAGGCCGAGCGTGTGAAGGCTCTCGCCGAGCAGGCAGAGGCCGAGCGCGTCGCTGCGGAAGCGAGCGGGTCGCCGCGGAGCAGGCAGCAGCCGCACAGGCCGAGGCCGAACGTATCGCTGCGGAGCAGGCCGCAGCCGAGCAGGCCGCAGCCGCTCAGGCCGAGGCCGAGCGCATCGCTGCGGAAGCCGAGCGGGTTGCCGCGGAGCAGGCCGCAGCCGCACAGGCCGAGAGCCGAACGCATCGCCGCCGGTCCAGGCCGAGGCCGAGCGCATCGCCGCCGAGCAGGCAGCAGCCGCACAGGCCGAGGCCGAGGCCGAGCCGCAGCCGCACGGCCGAGCAGGCGATCGCCGCCGAGCAGGCCGCAGCCGAGCAGGCCGCAGCCGAGGCCGAGCGCGTCGCCGCCGAGCAGGCCGCAGGCCGAGCGGGCCGCAGCCGAGGCCGAGCGCATCGCCGCGGAGCAGGCAGCAGCCGCACAGGCCGAGGCCGAGCGCATCGCCGCGGAGCAGGCGGCAGCCGCACAGGCCGAGGCCGAGCGCGTCGCCGCCGAGCAGGCCGCAGGCCGCAGCAGGCCGCAGCCGAGGCCGAGCGCACCGCCGCGGAGCAGGCAGCAGCCGCACAGGCCGAGGCCGAGCGCACCGCCGCCGAGCAGGCCGCCGCACAGGCTGAGGCCGAGCGCACTGCCGCGGAGCAGGCAGCAGCCGCACAGGCCGAGGCCGAGCGCGCTGCCGCCGCACAGGCCGAGGCCGAGCGCATCGCCGTGGAGCGGGCCGCCGCCCAGGCCGAGGCCGAGCGCGTCGCCGCGGAGCAGGCGGCAGCCGAACGCGTGGCCGCATCGCAGGCCCTCGCCGCCGAGCAGGCAGCAGCGGAGCGAGCCGCGGCCGACCGTGCAGCCGCAGAGCAGGCGCAGGCCGCTGCCGCTGAGCAGGCAGCGGCCGCTGAGCAGGCAGCGGCCGCGGAGCACGCCGCCGCCGAGGTGCCCGCCCCCCGGGTGGACCCGCAGGATGCGGCGGCCGCCCTCGCCGAGCTCCGCGCGACGGCCAGCACGTCGTCTGCACCCGAGCCGGACCCGGAGCCGGAGCCGGACGACGAGGAGGACGCGGACGACGACGCCGGGTGGAGCTCGTCCCCCGTGGAGGGGACGGACACCGCGGCGCTGCTCCGGGAGCTGTCCTTCCTCGGCCTCGACGACGACCCCGAGCCCCCTCCCCCCGTGCGGCCTCCCTCGGCCACCCCCCGGCCGGCCCCCGCGTCCTCCGCGCCGAAGAAGCGCAAGGGCCTGTTCAGCCGCAGCTGACCACCGAAACTGTCGGACCCCCCTGGGACACTTCTCGCAACTGAGGAGGGGAGGGGGCCGCCATGCTCGAAGACCGCGAGGCCGGCTGGGCAGTACCCGGCGTCCCCCGCCCGCGCGAGCACGACTGGACGGCGACTCCTGACGTCGACGCCCTGGAGCGCGCGGTCGAGCAGGTGCTGGCCACCTCGCCGAACGCGCTGTCGCCGTCGCACGCCCTCGCACGCGCCGAGCGGCTCCTGCGGCTGCAGGAGCGGCTCTCGGCGGCCGGTCTTGCCGCGGTCGCCGACGTCGACCTGCGCGACCTCTGGGCCGACGCCGAAGCCGGCTCGACCCGCACCTGGCTGCGCTCCCTGCCCTGCGGCGACACGGGCCAGCTCTCGACCTGCCGGGCGCTCCAGCCCTGGCCCCTGCTTCGCGGCGCTCTCGCGGCCGGACACCTCTCGCTCCGGACAGCGCTCACCGTCGCCCGGGCGCTCCACCGCGTGCCGGACGCCGTGCCCGACGACCAGCTGGAGGCGGTCCTCGTCGACGGGCTCGCCGACGTCCTGTCGGTGTGGACCGGCGCCGCCTGCCTGGAGCCGACGGCGCAGCAGGAGTCCTCGTTCCGCGACCGCCGACGTCGACTCGCCGACGTCGCGTCCGCCGCCCTGACCGACACCTGGAGCACGCCCGCGGACCGGCTCGAACCGGCCTTCCTGCTGGTCGCCGAGGTCCTGACGCCCGCCGAGGTCACGGCCGGTCTCGGCCTTCTCGTGGACGCCCTCGCTCCGGAGGCGAGCCTCGACGACGTCGCCGAACAGTGCTACCGCGACCGCAGCACCGTCCTGCGACGGCGGGCCTCGGGCATGTGGTCCCTTCGCGCTGAGCTCACCCCGGAGGCGGGGTTGCTCCTGCACGCACACCTGACGGCGGCCCGTCGCCACGAGGCGCCGCGGCGCGAGGGCGGACTCGACGCCGTCTTCGGCACCCCGGGCGACAACGACGGCCCCGCGGCCGCGGCGACGGACGACATCCCTCCCGCCGCACCCGACCGGCCGGGCGACCACGACCACGCCGCCCACACCGATCCCGACTCCGACGCCCACACCGACCCCGACGGCGCCGCCCCCACCGACGGCGCCGTGGACGCGAACCCGACCGCCGACGCGGCCAGCGAAAGCCACCCCGACCCCAACCCAACCCCGACCCCGACGACCCCTTCGGCGCGGCCGGACCCGGGTCGGCCGCGTCCTGGCGCGGACGCGACGTCGAGGGCTCCCCCATGGGCACCCCCCAGCAGCGTGACCACGACACCTTCGCCCGGCTGCTCAGTGAGCTCGGTGCCCCCGGGACCCGCCCCCGGGGGACACCGGCCGCCGCCGTCATCACCCTGACCGCCCGGCTCGACACCCTCGAGGGCAGGCTCGGCGCACCGCCGGGCAGCCTGCACACGCCGTCGGGCGACCTCACCGTGAGCCTGGAGGCCCTACGGCGCACCCTGTGCGGAGGTCGTCTGGCCACCGTGCTGGTCGACGCCGCCGGCCGGCCGGTCGCGGCGTCGGGCGAGCACCGTCATGCCACCGCGCGGGAGCGCCGGGCGATGCACGTGGCCTGGGGCCGGCACTGCGCCGTCAACGGCTGCACGCTCACGGGGGTGGTGCCCCACCACGTGGAGCCGTTCAGCATGAGCCGGCAGACCCGGCTGGCCGACCTCGCCCCGCTGTGCGAGCACCATCACCACGATGTCCACGAAGGGCACAAGACCCTCCGCCTGCGCGACGGGCGCCGGATCGACCACCGGGGCTGGGCCGACGCCGCACAGCCGGCCTGACGCTCTCGCGCCGGCGTCAGAAGCGCAGAAGACCCGAGCGGGCTGCGGCGGCGGCGCGGGCCGGGGACTCCGGCAGCTCCGGCTGGTCCGAGGGGTCGATGGCCGCGGCGGTGTCCCCCACCCGCAGGGTGGCGTCGTCGGGCACCTGGCGCTTGACGAGGGCCAGCGCGATCGGCCCCAGCTCGTGGTGGCGCGCCGCCGACCCCACCCGGCCGACCTCCTTGTCCCCGAGCAGCACCGGGGCGCCCGACAGCGGCAGGTCGCTGTCGCTGCCGTCCAGGTGCAGCAGCACCGTCCGCCGTGGGGGACGGCCGAGGTTGTAGACGCGGGCGACGCTCTCCTGGCCGCGGTAGCAGCCCTTGTCGAGGTGGACGGCGGACGCCAACCAGCCGACCTCGTGCGGCAGCGTCCGGTGGTCGGTGTCGAGCCCCAGGCGCGGCCGGCGGGCGGCGATCCGCAGCGCCTCGTGCGCGAGCACCCCCGCCACCGGGCCGTCCCAGGCCGGCAGCTCAGCGGCCGCCATGAGGCCGCGTGAGGTGGCGACCCGCTCGGCGGTGAGGGACACCTCGACCCGCAGCAGGAACTGCATCCGCTGCAGGAAGTCGACGAGGGCCTGACCGGTGCCGGGCTCGACCACCGCCCAGGTGGCCTCGCCGTCGTCGGTGAGCTCCAGATGGTGCTCGACGTGGCCCTGGGGGCTCAGCACCAGCGCCTGCACCGGCGCGGCGTCCAGTGCGAGCACGTGCTGGGACAGCAGGCTGTGCAGCCAGGAGAGCCGGTCCGGGCCCGCCACGCGCACGACGTCGTGGTGCGACAGGTCGACGAGCGCCTCCCCCGCCTCCAGCAGGCGCTGCTCCCGGTAGGGGTCGCCGTAGTGGGCCGCGACGCCGGCGTCGGGCTGGTCGGCAGGAACGGCTCCGGGGCGCGTCAGCAGGCTCACCTCCGTGCCAACGACGACGGGAGCCCGGGCATGCCTGGCGGGCTACCGGATCCTGGTGCGCACCCGGTTGCTCTCGTTGCCGGCGTTGTCGAGGTCGGTGCCGGTCGCGGTGAACAGGGCGAAGGTGCCGCCGCCCGTGAAGGTCCGGGTGACGTCGTACGTGCCGTCCTGCGCGACGCGGGCGCGGCTGGCGATGACGCGGCTGCCGCCGCCCGGCTGGTAGAAGACGGTGACCAGCTGGCCGCGGCGCTTGGGCAGCGTGCTCCCGGTGAAGCGGTAGGTCCGGGTCCCGGTGCGGACCACCTTGAGGTTCAGCGAGGTCCGGACCGTCAGCACGATGCTGGCGCTGTCGACCCGGTTCGCGCCGTCGACGTCGGTCTGGCGCAGGAACAGCCGGGTGTTGCCGCTGGGCCCGATCGAGAACGAGACCGTGCCGCTGCTGCCCACCGGCGTCTCACGGGCCACCCGGTAGGAGGTGCTCGGCCGGCTGTAGGCGAGCAGCTGCACGATCGAGCCGGGCCGGGCGGTTCCGCGGACCTCGGCCCCCTCCTGGCTGGTGATGGTGCCGCGGGGCAGCGTCACCGTCGGCCGCGGGCCCGGTGACGTGCGGGGCGACGGCGTGCTGGAGGTCGTGGCCGACGCCGACGCCGACGCACTGGGCGACGCCGACGCCGTTGCCGTCGGCCGAGGGCGATGCGGACGGTGACGCGGACGGGCTGGGCGAGTTCGACTCCGGCGGCGTGTCGGTCGGGACGGGCGCCGTCACGGTGTAGCAGGGGGAGGCGCAGACCCCGCTGCGGCCGTCGGTGTTGGTGGCGCGGACGGCGTACGACCGCCCCGCGGACGAGCTCGGGAAGGTGACCGTCGCGATCACCACGCTGCGCGAGCGGTAGTCCACGCGGGACGCGCGCACCGTCTCGGTCGTCGGGGTCAGGGGGGTGCCCGACGTCCGCTCGAAGACGATCTCGACCCCCTTCGCCAGGCCCGTCCCGGACAGCTGGAGCGTCTGGTCGCGCTCGGCCTGTCCGGAGGCCGGGGCGACGGCGTCCACGGTCGGGGCAGCGTCCTGGACCACCGAGAAGCGGACCGAGGACACGCTGGTGCGCCCGCCGGTGCGCACGGTCGGCAGGTAGGCGTCCGCGCCCGGGGCCGCGCCGGTGAGGTCGAAGGTGGCCACCAGGCTGGAGCCGTCCGCGGAGGGGCGGACGTTGGTGCCGGTGACGCTCAGGCTGTCGGCGCTCCCGCTGCCGAACGGCGCCCGGTCGTACTGCAGCACCGGCACCGACGACGTCGAGAAGCTGCCAGGCGACGACGACAGCGTGAGGTCGAGCGGGGCGTTGTTGGACGCCGACGTCGGCGACACCCCGGTGACCGAGGCTTCCAGCACGGTGAAGCAGCCGCGGCACAGGCTCGTCTGCCCGTCGGTGTTGGTCAGGCGCACGTCGCGGGGGCCGGCGGTGGCGGAGCCGGCCGAGGTGAACGTGCGCCGCAGGGTGGTGGGGCTCGTCGCGCCGTTCTGGCGGGGGGCGCTCGACACCGACGTCGGGGGTGCCGCCGTCGGGCCGGAGCACCTCGACGAGGGTGCTGCGGGCGAAGCCGGAGCCACGGAGCTCGACGCTGCCGGAGCCACCCCGGCCCTCCACCCCCGCCACGTCGCGGCCGGTGACCGTCGGCGGGGTCAGGGTGGTGACGGCCAGGCACGCCTGGCAGGTGCTCAGGTCGGAGGGCGCGCCGGGGCTGAGCGGGCCCGAGCGGAACACGACGGTGTACGGACCCGGGTCGACCGGTCCGGGGCCGGGCTGCCCGGAGGCGGCCGGGTCGGGGTCGGACAGGTCCGGAGCAGTGCTCGGGGCTTTCTGCATCAGGTCGTTGTTCATGTCGACCGTGGCGGTGGCCGTCGTCGTCAGGGTCGCGCCGGGCACGACGCTCGTGGTCGGGCCGGACAGGACGGCCCGGGACTGCAGCGGGACCGCCTCGTCGGTGGTGAAGGTGATCCGCTGCGACCGGTCGTTGAACGGCCGGTCGGAGGTGCGCGCGGAGGCCGAGGCGGCGCCGGCGTCCAGGAGCAGGCCGGCGACCAGGGCGACGCTCAGCAGTCCTCCCACAAGGACGGACGGACGACGGACCGCGCTGCGCATGCTGCTCCTGGGGTGGTGGAGAACGAACACCGCCGCCGCCCGGGGACCGGACGGCGGCGGCTGGTGCTCTGCTGCTGCCTAGCGGATGGTGACCCGCACCCGCCGGCTCTCGTTCGCGGCGTTGTTGTTGTCGGTTCCGGTACCCGTGTAGAGGGTGAAGGTGCCGGTGCCGGTGAACTGTGCGGGACACGCTGTAGCTGCCGTCGGCGGCGTTGCGGGCGCGTGCCGCGATGACGCGTCTGCCGGTGCCGGGGTCGGTGTAGAAGACCGTGATCAGCTGGTTCGGCCGCTTCGGCAGCAGGCTGCCGGTGAAGCGGTAGGTCCGGGTGCCCGTGCGGGTGACCTTGAGGTTCAGCGAGGTCCGGACCGTCAGCACGATCGAGTCGCTGTCGGCCGAGCCCGTCCGGGCGTCACGGTCCGGGCGTAGAGCCGGGTGTTCCCGCTCGGGGCCGACCTCGAAGGAGTACGTCGCCGTCCGGGCCGACCCGGCCGGAGCGGACCTTGACGTAGTCGGTGCTGGGCCGGCTGTAGGCGTAGAGCTCGAGCGTGCTGCCGGGCGTGCCCTGGCCGAAGACGGTCGCCTTCTCCTCCACCGCGATGATCGTCGAGGGGTTGAGGTTGACGGTCGGCTTGTTCACCAGCGGGCTGGCGCTGGGCGACGACGACGGCGAGGCGGTCGCGGTCGGGGTGGCCGACGGCGTCGCCGTGGAGGACGGGCTGGGGCTCACGGCCGCCGTCACCGTGTAGCAGCCGGTGCAGGCGGCGCTGGCGGCGCCGTCGGTACGGGTGGCGGTCACGTTGCGGTTGCCGGGCGCGGCCGCCGCGGTGCTCTGGAACGTCGCCCGCAGCGCCTCGGGGCTGAGGAACTCCACCAGGGTGGTGGTGACGCCGGTGCCGCTGACCGTGAGGCGGGTGCCCCTGGCGAAGTTCGTGCCGTTGACGACGAAGGTCTTCGTGGTCCCGGCGGCCTGCGAGGAGTCGGTGCCGGCGGTCGCGGTGTCGGAGTCGAGGCTGGTCACCGTGGTGGGGCGGGCGGGCGCCTGGCTCACCTGCGAAGGTGCACTCGCAGGCGTTGGTGCTGCCGTCGGCGTTGCGGATGACCGGCGCGTACAGCTGCGGCGCGGCGTTGCGCAGGTCGAAGTCGGCCGTGATCGACGTCGACGTGACCCCACGGATGTTCTTGCCCTCGAGGGTGAGCGCCTCACGGGTGCTGCTGCCCGGGTCCTGGCTGTAGACGAGGACGGGCTTGCCCGTGGCGCTCAGGCCGGTGCCGGTGAAGGTGATCGCCACGGCCGCCCCGGAGGGGTCGTTGAGCGCGCCCGTGGGGGCGGTCCCCACGAGCGGGGCACCGTTGACGCTGAAGCACTTGGAGCAGACGCCGGTGCGGCCGTCGAGGTTGGTGACCCGCACGTCGCGCGCACCGGTGACGGAGGTGTTCGCCACCGTGAAACGCCGCTTGAGCGTCGTCTTGGTGGTGATGCCCTGCGTGCTGTCGGCGTCGGTGGTGCCGGAGTTGGCGGCCCCGACCGGCGCCGCGTTGGTGGTGATCCCGGTGTCCGGACCCGTGCCGCTCGGCAGCAGCACCTCGATCCTGGACGCGCGCTCGAAGTTGTCGCCGGTGAGCGTCACGTCGCCGGACTGGCCGGCCCGCAGCGATCCGGGGGCGACGGCCGCCACGACGATCGGCGACAGACCGCCGGCGGGCGACACGGTGAAGCAGGTGCTGGAGGCGCAGGCGTCGGTGCCGCCACCGATGCCTCCGACCGGGGTTCCGTCCGCCGTCGTGGTCACGCTGTAGTTGCCGGCGTCGAGCGGGCCGTCGACCCCGAGGCCGTTGCCGGTGTCGGCGAGGTTCAGCGTGGCCGTCGGGCTCTGCTGCGAGGTGCCGGGGTCGATCGTCACGGTGTAGCTGGCGCTGGGCGCACCCACCCGGGTGAGCTTCGCCGAGCCGCCGAACTGGTAGTTGTTGCCACCGTTCGTGTTGATGGTGATCTCACGCGCGGTCTCGCTGTTGAAGGCGCTCGGCGGGCTGATCGAGGTGATGGCGGCCGAGGCGCTCGGCGCGACCAGCACGCCGGCGACGACGGCAGCCGTCGTCGCGAGGCCGGCGACCGCCAGCAGTCGGCGGGGGGTGGAGTTCACAGGTGCTCCTGTCTCAGGGGGCCCGCCGCACACGTCTCGGGCGTGGGGGCTTCATAGGGAAGGACGCTGGCCGGGGCCCGCGGTCGCTCAGCGGACGGTGGTGCGACGCACGGGGGAGGTCCCGCCGGCGTTGGTGACGTCGGTGGAGGTGCGGGCGGTGAACTCGAAGGTCCCGGTGCCGCTGAACGTCCGGACCACGCTGTAGGCGCCCCGGCGGTCGACCTTGGCCTGACCGCCTCGACCTGTCCGGAGCCCTTGCGGTAGGTGATCCGGACCTGCTGGCCGATCCGGGTCGGGGAGGCCGACCCGGCGAACCGGTAGGTGCGCGTGCCGGTGCGGGTGACCGTGAGGGTCACCTTGCTGCGGACGGTGAGCACGGCGCTGTCGCTGTCGGTGCTGCCGGTGTCGTCGGTGCTGCGGACGAACAGCCGGGTGTTGCCGCGTGGTCCGACGGTCCAGCTGGCCCGGCCGTCCGCGTCGGCGGTGGCGGTCCGGACGACGACGTACTCGGTGCTCGGCCGGGTGTAGGCCCGCAGCTCCAGCGCCGTGCCCGGGGCGGCGGCGACCGCGACCTGGGCCTTGCCGCCGTCGTCGATCACCGACGGGCTGACCGACACCACGGGGGTGGCCGGGCCGGCGGGACTCGGGCTGGGCGAGGTGCTGGCGGTCGGGGTCGCGCTGGGCGAGCCGCCGCCGCCGCCGAACGGGAGGCAGACGCCGGTGACGGGCACCGTCGTCCCGGCGCACGGGCTGGCTGTGGCGGTCGCCGACGCGCTGGGGCTCGCGCTGACCGTCGCCGTCGGGCTCGGGCTCGCGGACATGCTGGGGCTGGCAGACGTGCTGGGGCTGGCGGACGTGCTGGAGCTGGCAGACGGCGTCGCGGATGCTCCCGGCAACGGGGGCAGCGTGGGCACCTCTGCGCCGTGGCGGCCCCGCCGCCCGCGGCCAGCAACCCGCCGAGGGCCAGCGCACCGGCGGTGACGGCGGCCAGGACGGCGCGGCGGGCAGGCACGGATGGGCTCATGGCAGGGCTCCGGAACGTCAGGGGATGTCCGCAGTGTGCCTCACGCGGAGCAGGCGCGGCACCGCCCGAAGACGGTCAGGTGCCCCAGATCGACGACGAACCCCCGGCGCCGCTCCAGCTCCTCGGCGATCCCGACGACGGCCGCCCGCTCGACCTCCTGCACGTCGCCGCAGCCCCGGCAGACCAGATGTACGTGGTCGTCCTCGGCCGCGACCGACCAGGTGGGGCTGCCGTGGCCGAAGTGCACGTGGGTGATCAGGCCGAGCTCCTCGAGCAGCTCGAGGGTGCGGTAGACGGTGGAGATGTTGACCCCGGCGGCCTTCTCCTTGACCGCGGCGGCGATCTCCTCGGGCGTCGCGTGACCGAGCGTCCCGACGGCCTCGAGCACCAGCTGCCGCTGCGGGGTCAGGCGGTATCCGCGGGCGCGCAGCTCGGCCTGCCAGTCGGGCCCGACGGCCGGCACGGTGCGCCCCATCGGCAGATCGTAGACGCGCGGATAGCCTGCGCCCGGTGACCGCCGTCCTCGCCGTCCTCGGCCCGACCGGGCCCGTCCTCGCCGACGTCGGCGCCCCGCTGCTGCGCGCCGACGACGTCGGGGTCCTGCGCGGGGAGTCGGTCTTCGAGACCCTGCGCGTGGCGGGGGGTCGGGCGTTCGGCGTGCCGGCGCACCTGTCCCGGCTGGCGCGGTCGGGCGCCCGGCTCGACCTCGAGGTGCCCGACGTCGAGGGCCTGGTGGCGCTGGCCCTGTCGGCCTGGGACGCCCCCGACGGCACGCTGCGGCTGGTCGTCACGCGCGGCGGCGTCGCCTACGCGCTGCTCACCCCGGTCCCGGACTCCGTGGTGGCGCAGCGGGCGGGCGTGAGCGCCGTCGTGCTCACGCTCGGCGTCCCGGCCACGCTGCGGGCGGCGTCACCGTGGCTGCTCGGCGGGGTGAAGTCGACCTCCTACGCCGTCAACATGGCCGCCCTGCGCGAGGCGGCCTCCCGAGGGGCGGACGACGTCGTGTTCGCCTCGCTCGACGGCGAGGTGCTGGAGGGCCCGACCTCGACCTGCGCCTGGGTGACCGATGGGGTGCTGGTGACTCCGCCGCCGGACGACGTCGCGATCCTGCCCGGCACCACCATGGACGTCGCCCTGTCACTGCTGGCCGGTCCCGCGCAGGTCCGGCGTGGGACGGTCGAGGAGCTGCGGGCCGCCGACGAGGTGCTGCTGCTCAGCAGCGTGCGCGGGGTGGCCCCGGTGGTCGCGCTCGACGGCGCGCCGCGTCCGGTCGGACCGGTGACCCGCGCGCTGCAGGACTCCTTCGAGGCGGCCGTCCGGGCCTGACGGGTCCGCCCGCAGCCGCGGACCTCAGCGGTAGCGCTGGCGCGACCGCCCGGGCAGGCCGACCGCGAAGCCGGCTGTCCAGCCGGTCAGCTCGTTGGCGGGCATCGCCGCGGCGATGTGGTGCCCCTGCCCGAACCGGCCACCCATCTCGCGGATGGTCTGGGCCTGCGCCTCGGTCTCGATCCCCTCGACCACGACGTCGAGCGCGAGGTCGCGCCCCAGCGTCAGGACGCTGGCGACGAGGGCGTCACCCACGGGCGACCCGAGGGCGGCGGTGAACAGCCGCTCGATCTTGAGCCCGTCGGTGGGCAGCCGCAGCAGCTGCTCGAGGCTGTTCCACCCGGTGCCGAAGTCGTCGAGCAGGACAGCGACGCCCATCGCCCGCAGCCGGTTGAGCTGGCGGCCGGACACGCTGTCGGTGCGCACCAGCGCGCTCTCGGTGAGCTCGACCACCAGGGCCGATGGCTCCAGTCCGGTGTCGGCCAGCACCTTCTCGACGCCCTCGGCGAAGTCGTGCTGCACGACCGTCGCCCCCGAGACGTTGACCGAGACCGTCAGGGCCGGGTACTCCAGCCGCAGCTCGACGAGGTCGCGGCAGGCCCGCTCCAGAACGGCCCGGTCCACTTCCAGGATGAGGTCGGTGTCCTCGGCCAGCGGCAGGAACACCCCGGGCAGCAGCAGACCCCGCTCCGGGTGGCGCCAGCGCACGAGCGCCTCCACCCCGACGAGCGTGCGGTCGACGAGGTCGACGACGGGCTGGTACCAGACCTCGATCTCGTCGCGGGTGAGCCCGGCCCGCAGCTGCTCGAGCAGGACGTGGTCGGGGTAGACGCCCATCTCGGCCTCGCGGCGCAGCAGCTCCAGCTGGGCCTGCGCCAGCTCGGCGACGTTCTCGAGCAGCTCCACCACCCGGCGCTCCGAGCGGTGCGGCCGGTCGTCGAGCACGCACAGCGACCCGATCACGAGCCCCTCGCGCCCGAACAGCGGGACACCGATGTAGGCGGCGACCTCGCTGCCGAGGTGCGGCTGCCGCTTGGCGGGCGGCACGTCGTCGGCGACCATCGCCCGCTCCCCCAGGGCCACCAGGGCGCACAGCGGCGACACCTCGATGTCGTCCTCGAAACCCGTGCCGACGACGGCCAGCGGGTACTGCCGCGAGTCGTCGAGCAGCGACAGGACGGCCATGGGGTAGCCGGTGGCGGCCGAGGCCGTCGCCACCAGGGTCTCCAGTGCCCCGCGGACGCTGCCCCGGCGGTTGGACGCCGTGGTCCCGCGCTGGACGGCGTCGCGGTAGTGCTCCACCCCGCGACGGCGGGCCGCCTGCTGCTCGGTGCGGACCCGGTTGCCGGCCCGGTCGGTCGTCCCCTCGGTCGACGCGCGGGGGGCCAGAGACATCGTCGTCGGCTGCGCGGACTGCGGCGCCGGCATGGGCATGGGCAGCAGCCGCTGCACGGTCTGCGTGAACGCCACGAGGTCGAACGGTTTGGCGAGCACGGCGTCGACCTGCAGGTCGTCCGGGACCCCGAAGGGGTGGGCACTGACGATCATCTGGGCCATCCCCGCGGTGCGCGGGTCGGCCTTGAGCGCGGCGGCCAGGGCGCGGCCGTCCATGCCGGGCATGGCGAGGTCGATGGTCACGAGGTCGAACGGCTCGGCGAAGGCCAGCCGCAGGGCCTGCTCGCCGCCGGCGGCGGTGCGGACCTCGACGCCCTCCGCGGACAGGATCACCGAGAGGAGCTCGCGCACGGAGGCCTGGTCGTCGACCACGAGGACGCGCGGCGGGAGGGTGGAGCGCGCAGGGGCGCTGGCGGAAGAACGGGGCATCGACACGTCGAGCCTTTCCCTGGGGCTGGGTGCCGCGGTGTCAGGGCGGTCGCACGGGGCGCACTCACTCAAACGCTACTGTTGGCTAGCGGTCGTGTCAGGCGCTTGGTGGAGGAAGTTTTTGCACCGAAGTGCGGCGAACGGCCTAGCGGGGAGCCGACAGGGCGGCGCTGCGCACCCCGACGGCCCCCAGGACGAGCATCCCGACGGCGAACAGCGGCGGAGCGAGCGGCAGGTCGCCGGACGCCGGCGACGGTGACCGCAGCGCTGCGGTCAGGCCCGAGCGCACCGAGTCCAGCGCGGCGACGACGGCCTCGCCGGCCGGCCCGGCTCCCACGCTGAAGGGGCTGTGCGCAGCCTGCGACCGCGACGACGGGGCGGCGTCGGGGCGCCTGGGAACGGCGCCCGGGGAGGTGGCAGCCCGCCCGGCGCCGGGGACGACGGCCGTGGTGCCGGCGAAGGCCGTGCGCAGCTGCCGGGCCAGGACGGCCGGCGGGGGCACGGGCGGCGGGGGCACGGACGGCGGCAGGTGGCGGGCGGCCGCGGCGGTGGTCGGCCGGCGGGACAGGGGGGCGGCGGCCGCGGCCGTGGCGCCCGGCGCCCCGAAGTCCTGCGTCACCCACACCGCGCCGGCGCCGTCGTTGACCACGGCGAGGCCGACGGACCGGAAGCTCGCGGTCTCCAGGATGGCCCGGTGGCGCGGGCTGGCGAGCAGCGTCCGGAAGGCCGCGTCGACGTCGCCCGCGGTCGCGACGGTCTCCCCCAGGGAGCTCATCCCGAGGGCGCTGCGGCTGGCCCGGGTGAACAGCGAGGCGGCGTGCCACAGCCGGCCCTTCTCGGCCATCGCCCGGCTCTGCGCGACGGCGCGCTCCTGCAGGCCCGCGTGACGACGCAGTTCCGGGAGTCCCTGCGCGGCCCGCATCCTGTCGACCGCGGCGTACAGCCGGTCGGTGGCGGCGCGGTCCAGCCCCGCGGGCGGGTGCGCCGGTGCGGCGGCGGGGCTCGTCTGCGCGGCGGTGGGCGGCTCGCCGGGCGCTGCCTCGGGGGCGGCGGCCTGCTCCGGGGCAGGTTCGGGCTGCTCGGACGGCGCCGGCCCGGTGGCAGCCGGTGCGTCCCCCTCCGGCGCCGGCAGGATCACCGGGAGCGGCTGCTCAGCGGGCAGCGGGACGGTGGGCGGAGGCGGCAGGAGCTCCTGGGCCCAGGCCGCCGGGGCGGCGACCGACAGCAGCAGCGAGCCGCCGAGGGTGGCGACGGGAACGAGCGTCGTGGCCCGGGAGGGCCTGGCGTGGCGGGCGCGACGGCTGGACATCGGCACTCCTGGTGCTGGGTGGGCGGACCCCCTACGTCGGCCGGTCCGGGCCCCGGTCTGAAGGGCCGAACCGTCAAGAACGGGTCAAGCGGGCGTTAGGCGAGCAGAGCGCGCAGATCGTCCGCGGTCAGGGCGCCGCTCCCGACGCCGTCGCCCTCCACCACCGCGCTGAACAGCGCCCGCTTGCTGTCCTGCAGCGCGACCACCTTCTGCTCGACCGTGTCGGCCGAGACCAGCCGGTAGACCATCACCGTCCGCGCCTGCCCGATCCGGTGCGCCCGGTCGACCGCCTGGGCCTCCACCGCCGGGTTCCACCAGGGGTCGAGCACGAAGACGTAGTCGGCCTCGGTGAGGGTCAGCCCGGTGCCGCCGGCCTTGAGGCTGATGAGGAACGCGGGGGCGTCGCCGCTGCGGAACTCCTCGATCCGGCGGGCCCGGTCGCGGGTGCGGCCGTCGAGGTAGCTGTAGCGCAGGCCCTCGGCGTCCAGCCGGGTCGTGCACCCGCGCCAGGAACCCGGTGAACGAGCTGAACACCAGCGCCCGGTGGCCCTCCTGGTGCACCTCGTGCAGCCGCTCCACCAGCTCGTCGATCTTGGCCGACCCCACGGAGTCGTGCAGCGGGTCGACCAGGGCCGGGTCCAGGCTCAGCTGGCGCAGCAGGGTGAGGGAGCGCAGGACGGCGAACCGGTTCTTCTGCAGGTCGGCCAGCAGGCCCATCACCCGCTGCCGCTCGCGCTGCAGGTGCGCGTCGTAGAGCCGCCGGTGGGCGGGCGACAGGGTCACCTGGACCAGCTGCTCGACCTTGGGCGGCAGGTCGGCCGCCACCTGCTCCTTGGTGCGGCGCAGCATCAGCGGGCGCGATCCGGCGGCGCAGGGCGGGCAGCCGCTCGGGGTCCTGGCCGCTCTCGATCGGGGCGCGCCAGACCCGGGTGAACTCCTCGGGGTCGGCGAACAGGCCGGGCGCGACGATCGACAGCAGCGCCCACAGGTCCATCAGCGAGTTCTCCAGCGGCGTCCCGGTGACGGCGAACTTCACCGGAGCCGGCAGCCGACGGACCACCGCGTAGGCCTTGGAGCGGGGGTTCTTCACCTGCTGGGCCTCGTCCAGCACCAGACCGGCCCAGCGGTGCGCCACGAAGTCGTCGCCGTCGAGCCGCAGCACCGCGTACGACGTGACCACGACGGCGGCCCCCTCCACCCGCTCGGCCAGCGGGCGGCCGCTGCGGCGGCTGGTCTCGGCGAGCACCGCGACCGGGAGCGACGGGCAGAAGCGCGCGGCCTCGGCGGCCCAGGCCCCGACCACGCTGGTGGGCGCGACCACCAGCAGCGGCTCGGCCAGGGCGCCCCGCTCGTGCTGCCGGGCTGCCAGGGCGAGGGTCTGCAGCGTCTTCCCCAGCCCCATGTCGTCGGCCAGGACGCCTCCGAGGCCGAGGTCCCACAGCAGGCTCAGCCAGGCGAACCCGTCGTGCTGGTAGGGCCGCAGCTGGGCCGCCAGGCTCGCCGGGACGTCCGGCGGCGTGAGCTCGCCCGGGTCGAGCAGCCGCCCGACCGTGTCCTTCCACCGGGCGCTCTGCTCCCCGACGACGCCGAGGGCGACGAGCTCCTCCCACAGCCCGGCCTGGTAGGCCGAGACCCGCAGCTCGCCGCTCTCGGGGTCGGTCAGCCCGCGGGCCTCCTCCAGCAGGCCGCGCAGGGCCTCGAGCTCGGGGCGGTCGAGGTCGAACCAGGTGCCGGACTCCAGCACCAGGTGGGCCTCCCCGGTGGTGAGCGCCGTGAGCAGGGTCGCCAGCGGCACGTCCTGGTCGGCCACGGTCACCCGCACGCCGAGGTCGAACCAGTCCCGCTCCCCCGGGCGGTCGGCCGTGCTGACGGCCACCACGGGGGCGGCGTCGGTGTGCGCATACGCGGCCGGCTCCCCGGTGACGACCACCTCGACCAGGCCCTGCAGCAGCGGGAGCGCCTCGGTGGCGAACCGGGCGGTGTCCGCGCCGCGCAGGCCGACCGCGGGCAGCAGCCGGCCGTCGGGTCCGCGCAGCGCCGGCAGCGCGGGCAGGGGCTCCAGCAGGGCGCGCTCCGCGGCGGTGTCGCGGTCGACGTCGGCCCCGCCGGTCAGCGGCGCCCGCACCACGTCGTCGCCCACCGGGTAGCCGAACGACCAGGTCAGGTCGGCCCGGTGCCCGTCGCCGAACACCACCTCCAGCCGCAGCGACGGCGGCCCGACCTCCGGCAGGGGGACGCTCCCGTCGGTGCTCGTGACCTCGACCCGCCCGCGCAGCCGGGGGTAGTAGCGGGCCCGGAACCGCGGGAGGTCGTCGGGCGGGACCTGCAGAGGGGAGGCCGCCAGCAGGCTGGTCTCGAGGTCGCCGAGCGGTCGCTGCAGCGGCGCCAGCAGCAGCCCGCCGGGACCGGCCACCGCGACCCCGCCCGCCCCGACCGGCACCGCCGCGCCACCCCCCGGCACCTCGATCCGGGCCTCGAGCCGCACCTGCCCGTCGAGCTCCCGCAGGTCGGCGACCACCCGGGCGGGCTCGGCCGACAGCCGCACCGTGGGCAGGTTGCCGTCGTCGAGCAGCACGACGCCGGCCCGCTCGACGTCGGCGAGCACCGCGAAGGCGCGGGGTCCGGCGTCGGCCAGCGAGATCCAGGTGTCGCTGCCCGGGGAGTACCAGGAGGGCTGGCCCACCCGCCAGGCGGCGTGCAGCTGCAGGAGCGCATCGCGGTGGGCCTGCCGGCAGCGGGGGAACCCGTAGGCGCTGGTGAGGTCGCGCCAGGTGGCGCCGCTCTTGACCCAGCGGCCGCCGTTGTCGCGCACCGGCCGCAGCCGCACCTGCTGGTCCTGCAGGGCCACCACCAGCCCGAGGGCGGGCGCGTCGGCGTCGTCGACCGGCACGAGCAGCCCGGCCAGGGCCTGCTCCCACGGGGCGGTGACCGCGCGGACCGCCTGCGGCTGCATCGCCCGCGCCCGGGCCACCAGCAGGACGGCCACCGCGTGCTTGCAGTCGAACCCCACCGGGCAGCTGCAGTCGCCGCTCCAGCCGCCGCGCGACCCCACCCGCACCACCGTCCGGTAGACCGGTCCGCTGCCGAGCACGTCGGCCTGCAGGGCTCCGTCGGGGCGGGCCTGCAGGTCGCGGACGGCGCCGTCGCGGGCGTAGGCCCGGCCGCGGGTGAGGGCGCCGGGGGTGGAGCGTCGGCGCAGGTCGTCGTCGGTGAGGGTGGCCACCCAGGCGGGCAGGGTCACGCAGCCGGCCTAGTACGCGCCGCGGCCACGCAGGACCGTCATGACGGTCTTGGCCAGCACCACGAGGTCGAGCCCCAGCGACCAGTCCTCGACGTAGCGCAGGTCCAGCCGCACGGTCTCGTCCCAGGACAGGTCGCTGCGGCCGCTGACCTGCCAGAGCCCGGTCATGCCGGGCTTGACCAGGAGCCGCCGGTGGGTGTGTCCGGTGTAGCGGTCCACCTCGCGCTGCAGCGGCGGCCGCGGACCCACCAGCGACATGTCGCCCTTCAGCGACGTTGATCAGCTGGGGCAGCTCGTCGAGCGAGTAGCGCGCGCAGGAAGCGCGCCCACCGGGTGACTCGCGGGTCCTTGCGGATCTTGAACAGCACCCCGTCGTGCTCGTTGCGGTCCCGCAGCTCCTCCAGCCGGGCCTCGGCGTCGACGCACCATCGACCGGAACTTGTAGACCCGGAACGTGCGCGCCGCCCCGCCCGACCCGCTCCTGGGTGAACAGGGCGGGACCGCGGCTCTCGCGCGGACGCGCACGACGAGCGACCGCGAACAGGGGCAGCAGCAGCAGCAGGAGCAGCCGGCCGCGAGCACGCCGGTCGAAGGCGGCCTTGACCAGGCGCCGGGCCCCGGTCAGCTCCGGCTCGTCGAGGTGCAGCAGCGGCAGGCCGGCGACCGGACGGATGCTCACCCGGCTGCCGGTCACGCTGGTGAAGGCGGCGCCACCAGCAGGTCGACGCCGGAGCCCTCCAGCTCGTAGGCCAGCCGCTTGAGCACCTCGCCTGCCCAGACCGGGCGAGGCCGTCACGGCCACGGTGTCGGCCTGCACCTGGCGCAGCAGGCTCATCACCTGCGTGAGTGGTGCGACCACAGGGACCTCGGCGTAGACCGCGTCGGTGGCGGCGGGCACGTGCCCGGGCACGCAGGCGCCCACCAGCCGCAGTCCGGACAGCGGCTCGCGGTGCAGCGCGCGGCGAAGGCCGTGACCTGCTGCGTGTTGCCCAGCACGACCACCCGGTGCAGGCAGCGCCCCTGGCGGCGCAGCCGGTGCAGCCCCACCCGCGCGGCGAACCGACCGAGCAGCAGCAGGGCGAGCCCACCCGGCAGCACGATCGCCACGAACAGCCGGGCCACCTCGAGCTGGAAGGCGAACGCGAGCGAGGCCACCAGGGCGTAGACCCTCGCGGAGGCGTTGGTGACCCGGCGGAACTCCTCCGTGCCGCTGCCCAGGAAGCGCGGCTCGTAGCAGCGGCTCAGCGACAGGACCGCGAGCCAGGTCACCCCGAGCACGAGGGCGACGCTGTAGTAGGACACCCCCCGCAGCTGCGAGTCGGCCGCCCCGAAGCGGACCAGCACCGCGACCACGCCCGCCACGGTCAACGCGAGCACGTCGATGCCGAGCACCACCCGGGAGTAGCGCTGCAGCCACCGCACCCGGGTTGCGTCGGGGAGCGGGACCGTCGGGGTGGGGTCGACCAGGGGAACGGGCACCGCCGGCGTCACCGGGCGCTCCGGCCGCCGCCCCGACCCGCTGCGCGACGCTCCCACGGCGCGTGCCTTCCCGCCGCGCGGCGTCTCATGCCGGGCAGCAGGGGCTCACGGTCGCAGGGCCCGCGCCAGGCCGGCCCCGGCACTGCGTCCCGGCCGCCGGGGTGAGGCTCCCGCTGGCGGCGAGCACGTCGGTGCCCGCCGGGAACCAGCCGAGCTCAGCCGGGTCGAGCAGCTGCGCGCCGGCGGCCTCGTCGCGCGGCGGACTCGCCGGCGGCAGGACGCCCGAGAGCGGCGCGACGACGACGATGCGCGCGGTCGACAGCCCCAGCATGGATAGCGCCGCGTCACGGCGTCCTGGTCGGTGGCGCCGGCCTGGAGGAGCACGACCTCCTTGGTGCGCAGTTCGGCCGTGGGGGGCAGCGCCCCCATCGGGGCCTCGGACAGGCTCCACCGCAGGGACCGGGCCGCCGCCACCACATGGCTTCCGGGCGTGCCCGGGCTGCGCAGCAGCAGGACGTCGACCGCGGTCGCGTTCGCGCGCGGTGCGGCGGCCGACGTGCGGCGGGAGACGGAGGGGTGGAAGAAGGCGTGGGCGTCGCCGAGGGGGCGACGCGACGATCGGTGACGCTGACGGCGCCGACCCGCGACTCGGGGGTCGCGCACCACGACGTAACCGGCCGAGCCGATGGCGACGACGGCCAGCGCGGCCAGCCCGAGGTTGGCGAGCACGCGCTTGGGTCGTCATGCAGCGGACACTACTGAGCGAGGCGCTCCGGCGTGCGGCTTGCGTCTTCCTGGTCCATCACCGCGCGACTGTCGACGCCGAGCGCGAGGTCGAGCAGCAGGCTGAGCGGGATACCGCTCTCGAGCAGTGCCATCGGGCTCATGCAGTCCTCCTGAGGGGGGTCGGTACTGCTGCATCGGGTCGCCGGGGCACCCGCGTCGACCGCCGAACGGGTGACGCGCAATCCCGTGGACAACCCGCCGGAGCCGACTTAGGCTCGTCGGCACACAGGGAGGAGGTGATCCAGAAATTCTTACTTCTGGGACTCGTGAGGTGGCTGTCCGCTAGGACGCCGTAGCAAGGAACCACCGGATCACCTGCGCTGCGGCGTACGGCGAATCCACGACAGGCACCAGGGACCCCGGGTGCGGCTCTCGTCCAGCCGCCCTCGACCGTCAGCTCCGGCCCAACCCCCGGCGACGATCGAGGAAGTACCCGGGGTCTCGCCATGCCCGCCTCCTGGTTGCATGGCAGCTCGTGAGCAGCACCTGCGTGATCGGTCTGGGCTACGTCGGGCTCCCCCTCGCGGTCGCGCTGGCGGCCGCCGGGGTCGACGTCGTGGGCTACGACGCCTCCGCCGCCCGGGTGGCGCAGCTGCAGGGCGGGCGCAGCGGCATCGAGGACGTGCCCGACGCCGCCCTGACCGGGATCACCTTCACCGACCGGATCCCGGCCGCGTGCACCGCCTACGTGATCTGCGTGCCGACGCCGTTGGCCGACGGCCAGCCCGACCTGTCCATGGTGAGTCGCCGCCACCCGGGCCGTCGCCGAGGTGCTGTCGGCGGGCGACCTGGTGGTGCTCGAGTCGACCACCTACCCGGGCACCACCGAGGAGCTGGTGCGGCCGCTGCTGCTCGCAGGCCCGTCCGCGAGGCCGACTTCCTGCTGGCCTACTCCCCCGAGCGGATCGACCCGGGCAACCCGGTCTTCGGCATCACCAACACCCCCAAGGTGGTCGGCGCGACGTCGCCGGAGGCGCTCGCCGGCCGCGGTCGCCCTGTACGAGCGGGTCACCGACACCGTGGTCCCGGTCGCCGGCACCCGCGAGGCCGAGATGGCCAAGCTGCTGGAGAACACCTTCCGGCACGTCAACATCGCGCTGGTCAACGAGATGGCGGTGTTCTGCCGCGAGCTCGACATCGACCTGCACGACGTCATCGCCGCCGCCGCCACCAAGCCGTTCGGCTTCATGCCCTTCTACCCGGGCCCCGGGGTCGGCGGGCACTGCATCCCGGTCGACCCGAGCTACCTGTCGTGGCGGGTGCGCCAGCTGGGCACGAGCTTCCGCTTCGTCGAGCTGGCCCAGGAGATCAACGCCCGGATGCCCAGCTTCGTGGTGACCCGGCTGACCGACCTGCTCAACGACGCCGGCCTGGCGCTGTCGCGCTCCCGCGTGCTGTGCCTGGGCGTCGCGTACAAGCCGGGGGTGAGCGACTGCCGGGAGTCACCGGCCGTCGAGGTGCTGCGGCGGCTGCAGGCCAAGGGCGCCGACGTCGCCTATCACGACCCCCACGTGCCGGCGCTCGACGACCTGACCTCGGTCGCCCTGACCGACCTGGCCGGCTACGACGCCGTCGTCGTGCTCACGCCGCACCGCGAGATCGACCTCGCGCGGGTCGGGGCGCAGGCCCGGCTCGTGCTCGACACCCGGGCGGCGCTGCCGCGTCTGCCCCGGGTGCACCGGCTCTAGTCCCGCAACCGTCACTCCGGGCCAGTACAGATTCCGCCCGCAGGGTCGAGGATCAGCAAGGTGACCCGTGCCCCCGGCTCCGCCGCCTGGCGGGACCTGCTCGTCCTGGGACCGCGGGGCCGACCCCCGGGTCACGGCGGGCCGCCTGGCCGCGTTCCTGTTCCTGCTGGCCGGCCTGACCATGATCGGCACGGTCGGCTTCCTGCCCCCCGACGTCGACCGGACCGCCGTCTGGTGCACCGTCGTGGTCGTCCTGGTCACGGTGGTCGTCCTGCTCCTGCTGCCCTGGGCAGCGCCTGCCGCGGTGGTCGACCCTGGTGCCGCACCTCTGGGGGCAGGTGCTCATCGGTGGGGCGCTCGGGGCCTGGGCCGGCGCCATCGACCACTACCTGCTGTTCTGGGCCCTGGCGGCGCTCTACGCCGGGGTGACCCAGGCGCCGTACACGTCGCTGTGGCTCTCGCCCGTCATCCTGGGCAGCGCGCTGGTGGCCCTGGCCGGCGCGGAGCCCGCGTCGGCGGCCGTCGACCTCTCGGGGCGGCCCTGCTGTCGGTCGTCGTCGGCGAGGTGCTGTCGCCAGACCACCGCCCGGGTGGCGACCGCCACCCGCAGCACCCAGGCGCTGCTGCACGCCGTGACCGCGCTGCACGAGGCGGGCAGCGAGACCGCGGCCGCCGACGTGGTGGCCGAGCTGGCCCACACGCTGCTCGACCCCGACGTCGCGCTGGTGATGGTCGCCTCCGCCCCCGGGTCGGGCCTGTTCGTCAACCGGGGTCAGCGCGGCGTCGACCGTCCGCGCCGGCGCGCTCGTGGTGGACACCGCTCCACCGGTCCGGCATCGGCCTGGCGATGCACGCGAGGGCCGGGCCATCTTCGTGGCCGACGCGCTGATGTCGCCGCTGCTGTCGCGCTCGGCCGTGGCCCGGCTGGGCTTCGCCTCGGTGCTGTTCATCCCCGTTCCCGGCGAGGGCGGGCTTCCTCGGGCTGCATCGTCGTCGGCTGGAACGCGCCGCGGACGGCGCTGGACACGTTCGGCCAGCAGGTGGTCTCGCTGCTGTCGCACCAGGCCGGGGCGCTGCTGGAGCGGCTGCGCTCGGTGGGCCGCCTCGAGGTGCAGGCCTCCACCGACGCCCTCACCGGCCTGGCGAACCGCCGGGTGTTCCTCGAGTCGCTGGACCGGCTGCGCCCGGGGGCGCCGTGGTGTTCCTCGACCTCGACCACTTCAAGCGCCTCAACGACACCCAGCGGCCACGCCGCCGGCGACGACGTTCTCGTGGCGTTCGGCCGGGCTCTGCGCGCTGCGTGCGCGAGGGCGACTGCGCGGCCCGCTACGGCGGGGAGGAGTTCGCGCTCGTGCTGCCGTCGGCGGCGTCGGTCGACATGACCGCGGCCGCGCAGGTGGTGGTGCAGCGCCTGCTCGACCGCTGGGACGGGCCGGTCACGTTCTCGGTCGGCATCGCCATGCACCGCGCAGGGCGACGCGCCGTCGACGACGCTGGCCCGGGCCGACGCCGCCGTCTACGAGGCCAAGGCGCGGGGCCGCGCGACAGTGGTGCTCGCCGACTCGGTCAGCGTCTGAGCAGCAGCGCCGCGACCTAGTCTGGGCCCATGGCGACCGACCTGGCAGGACGCAAGGTTCTCGTCGTCGGCATCAACTACGCCCCCGAGCACACCGGGATCGCCCCGTACACCACGCAGGCGTGCCAGCACCTGCTCGCCGAGGGTGCCGAGGTGGTGGTGCTCAGCGGCGTGCCGCACTACCCGCACTGGTCGATTCCGCCGCAGTACCGGCGCCGCCTGCGGGTGGACGAGGTCCATGAGGGCGTTCGGGTCCGGCGGCTGCGCCACCACGTGCCCTCCCGCCAGACGGCGCTGACGCGGGGGTGGTACGAGCTGTCCTTTGGCCTGCACGTGCTGGGCCAGCGCCTGCCGTTCCGGCCGGACGTGGTGCTGGCGGTCGTCCCGAGCCTGTTCGGCGCCGCGGCGGCCGCCGCGATCGCCCGTCGCACGGGGGCACGCCTGGTGGTGTGGGTGCAGGACCTGATGGGCCCGGCCACGGCGCAGAGCGGCATCGCCGGAGGCGGCAGCATCACCCGGGCGACCACCTGGCATCGAGGGTGCGGTGCTGCGCCGCGCCGATGAGGTGCTGGTGCTGAACCCGGCCTTCCGGCGCTATGTCGAGGGGGTCGGCTGCGCGCCCGGCTCGAGTCACCGAGGTGCGCAACTGGAGCCATGTCGGCGAGGCGACCACGCCTCGGGACGAGGTGCGCCGGCGGCTCGGCTGGGGGCCTGACCAGATCGTTGCCCTGCACAGCGGCAACATGGGGCTCAAGCAGGGCCTGGAGAACGTCGTGGAGGCTGCCCGCCTCGCGACCATCGAGGCTCCGGAGGTGCGGTTCGTCCTGATGGGCGACGGCAGCCAGAAGGACGCGCTGGTGGATCAGGGGAAGACCGTCCCGGCGCTGTCCTTCCTGCCGCCGGCGGAGCAGGCCGACTTCCCGGACGTGCTGGCGGCCGCGGACGTGCTGCTGGTGAACGAGCGGGCCAGCGCCGTGGACATGAGCCTGCCGAGCAAGCTGACCAGCTATCTGCGAGCCGGGCGGCCCGTGATCGCCGCTGTCCCGTCCGGTGGCGGAACTGCTGCCGAGGTCGGTCCGCTCGGGTGCAGGCCTGGTGGTGGCTCCCGAGCAGCCAGCCGCACTGCTCCGTGGGGTGCAGGACCTCTGCAGCGATGACGAACAGACCGAGCTCTTCCGTACCAACGCGGCGCAGCACGTCGAGGACCACCTGGGTGCCCAGGCCAGCCTCACGGTCTTGGCCCACGTGGTTGCCGGCTGAGCGCTAGGGTTCCGGCGCGGAACGAGGCCTTGACCTGCCAGTCCCGTGGGCGATGTGCTGGCAGGCAGGGGGTGGGCATGACGGATCGGGTGCGCTGTACCGGGTGTGGCCGGCGCTGGACGCCGGGCGCGAAGGATCTGAGCGCGTGGGGGTCAAGGTGCGCCGGGCGGCGCGGCACGCCGGGCTGCGGTCGAGCTGGGCTAACCCTCGTCCGGGCAACCGCTGCCCCTCCTGCGCCGCTGTCACGCTCGAGCCCGACCCTCCGGCTCACGAGCACCTCGCCGACGCACCGGTCATGCCGGCTGCCTGGCAGGCAGGCCGAGCCCGGCGCTGACGGCGTCTCCCGTGTCCGCTACGCCTGCCGTGGGGCGGCGAGCAGGGTGCCGGCGGGGACATCCCGCACGGCCAGGGCGCCGGCGCCCACCGTGGCGCCGGCGCCGACCGTGACGCCGCGCAGCACCGTGGCCCGCGCCGCGACCCAGGCGCCGTCCTCGACGGGATCGGCGCGTTGTCGTACTCGAAGCGTGGGCGAGCGGCGGTCGTGGCTGCCGGTGCACGAGGAAGGCGCCCTGGGAGAGGCAGACGTCGTGCCCGAGCATGATCGGCTCGAGGTTGAGCAGCCAGGCGTCCTCGCCGATCCAGCAGTCGTCGCCGATGGCGAGCTTCCACGGCCAGAGGACCCGCACCCGGTGCCGGATGAGCACGCCGCTCGCCGATCTCGGCGCCGAACGCGCGCAGCAGCGCGACGCGGAGCGCGGCCGGGCACCACCACTTCATGAAGACGAGGTTCATGCAGCCGCGAACCACAGCGGCCTGACCAGAGCGGCCGCGGCCCTTGTCGTAGCCGGCTCCGGTGAAGCCCGCGAGCGACCGCTCGGCGTCACGACGCGGGGGCGGGGCGGCCGAGGGCGCGGTGGGTCCAGCCGGCAGCACGCCAAACGCTCGGGCGTCAGGGCATTGCGTCCGTCGACGATGCGCCGGCTCGCGGCGACGTCGCCGGAATTCGGGCGGCTCGCGCCCCAATTTGTTCATTCGGTGAACCCTAACCTGCAGCCCTGGACATCCGGTCGCCGTACAGCAGGGATGAACCTCTCTTGCTCGCCCGCGAACGCAAGCCGCGGGACGCCGCGTGTATAACACTCTGATGACGGTTTGCGGCCCTGCCCCGTCAACACGTCTGGTTCATCGTCGAAGAGTCGGACGACTCCCTGAGTACCCACGTCCTCTACATCAGCAATATCCCCGCGCCCTATCGCTTGCCCATCTACACAGCCATGCGTGCTCGCGGGGTCGATCTTGAAGTTCGGCATCTGGGCCTCCACGAGGCGGGCCGCGAATGGCGACTGCCGTCTGACTCGGGCTCGGGCCAACTCAAGACCTGGGGGTTCCGTTACGGCGAAGGCAAGCTCTACCTGCTCCAACCGCAGCGGCGGATCTCGGCTGAGTGGCGAAACACGACGGTACTGATTGGTGGCTGGGAATCACCAGCAGCCTGGCAGGTGCTCGCCTTGGCTCGCCTCTACCGAAGACCGATCGTGGGATTCTACGAGTCGACGTTGCTTTCGCATCGTCACACCCGGGGTCCGGTGGCCGCGTTGCGGTCGGCGTTCTTCACACGGATGGACGCCGTCCTGACCGCTGGCCCCGCATCGACGACGCTGTATTGGCGATGGGGGTCGCACCCGACAGGATCGTCGCAGCTTCAACAGCGTCGACGTCATGGCGTTCGCAGAAGGCGCGGCCCTGGCCAGAGCCGGCGCTCCCCACGCCGAAGGCCACCGCTTCCTCTACGTCGGACAGCTCATCGACCGAAAGAACCGTTGCCGCCGCGCTGGCCGCCTTCGCCGCCATCGCCGAACCCGACGACACCTTCACCCTCGTTGGCACCGGCCCTCAACTAACCAACTGCGCCAGCAAGCAGCAGGCCTAGGTCAGCGACCGAGTGCACTTCCTCGGTCACCGCGACGGGCCCGGGCTCTACAGGCGTACAGCGACGCCGACACCCTCGTCCTCCCCAGCCTTCGAGAGGTTCGGGGGCTCGTCCTCAACGAAGCCCTGGCGGCCGGCCTCCACACCGTGGTCAGCGCCGACGCCGGGGTCGTACCGTCAGTCCGCCACATGCCCGGCGTCTACACCGCACGACCCACCATCGACGGTCTCGCCCAGGCCATGCGGGAAAGCCGCACCCGATGCCGCCCTA
>CAVXIB010000011.1:0-12339 GCA_963761695.1 uncultured Actinomycetota bacterium
TCCGCGGCTGTGGCGGCAGTCCTCCTGGCCGCGCCTTGTCTCCGGCGGCCGTGCCCGCCGACCTGACCCCCGCATCTTCCGCGGGGGGACGCGCCCGGCTGTCGCGGAGCCAGGACCCGACGACCAGCGGCTCGCGGCGGCGGGGTGCGCACTGCGACCGTCTCCGTGCTCGGCAGCAGGACCAGGCACCGGCAAGACGACCACCGTCGCGCGGCTCCTCGTCGCGCTGACGATGCCGCCGACGAGACGGCCGCCCGCGGCTGGGGGTGGCGCTCGCCGCGCCCACCGGCAAGGCCGCGGCCCGGCTCCGCGAGTCGATGGTCCGGCCTGACAGCGGCTCGCTGCCGAGGAGCTGGCGATGCTCGCGGGCATCCGTCTCGACCCTGCAGCTGTGGAGATCCGGCCGGCGAGCGCCCGGTGACTGGCACCACGCCGGCAACCGGCTGCCCTACGACGTGGTCGTCGTCGACGAGGCGTCCATGGTGTCGCTGTCGATGTTCGCCCGCCTGCTCGAGGCGCTGCGACCGGAGGCCCGCCTCGTCCTGGTCGGCGACCCCGAGCAGCTCGCGTCGGTGTCGGCCGGCGCCGTGCTCGCCGACCTCGTCGCTGTGGCCGGGGGGCGATCGGCAGCGCGCGCGGCAACCCTGTCCGCCGTGGTCCCGCACGACGAGGTCGGGCCCGTGGCCGCGCCTGGACCGGGCGGGCAGCTCCGCGACGGGATGGCCATGCTGTCGCGCGTACGTCGCTACGACCGGGCTGGCGACATCGACCAGCTGGCGGAGGCGATCCGCCGGCGCTGCCCGACGTACTCCGGCGTTGCGGAACGGGCAGCGCCTGGTGTTTACCGAGGTCCCCGACGACGAGCCGGTGCCTGCGGTCCACCTGCGACAGGTGCTGCTCGACCAGCTGCGCGCGGTCGTCGGTGCCGCCGCGTCGGGGGACGGCGACGAGGCGCTCGCCGCCCTCAGCAGCACCGCCTGCTGTGCGCGCACGGCGTGGCCCCCGCGGGGTGTCCCACTGGTCGGCGCAGGTGCTCGCGTGGCTGGGGGCCGACCTCGGAATCCAACCCCGGCGAGACGGCCGGTTCGCCGGCCAGCCGCTGCTGGTCACGACCAACGACTACGACAACAAGCTGTGGAACGGCGATACCGGCGTGGTCCTGGACCGTGGCGGCGAGCTGTGCGCCTTCTTCGGAGACCAGCCGATCCCGCTGAGCCGGCTCGGCGACGTCCAGCCGATGTACGCGATCGACCGTCCACCGCACCCAGGGCTCGCAGTTCGACGGGGTGACCGTGCTGCTGCCGCCGGCCGCGGTCACCCCTGGGCACCCGCGAGACGCTCTACACCGCGGTCACCCGGGCGGAGCGCGGCGTGACGGTCATCGGGTCGGTGGAATCCATCGCGACCTGCCTGTCCCGGCGGGCGTCCCGCGCGTCCGGGCTCCGGCAACGGCTCACCGAACCCAGGGGTGAACCCACCCAGGTGGGGTGACCGGAGTCAGGCCCGGCCGTGGTCGAATGGCCCCGTGCGCGAGCCTGCGGCCCGACCCGTCGTCATCGCCAACTGCTCCGGCTTCTTCGGCGACGGGCAGCGGGCGATGCGCGACGTGCTCGAAGGTGGACCTGTCGACGTGGTCACCGGGGACTACCTGGCCGAGCTGACCATGTACCTCCTGCACCGCACCCGCGAGAAGTCCGGCGGGGTGGTGTCGACGTTCCTCGCCCAGGTGCGCGACTGCCTGCCGCTGCTCGCCTCGACCGGCACCCGGGACGTCGCCAACGCGCGGCCGGCTCGACCCCAGGCTGGCCGCGGACCGGCTGCGGGAGCTGGTCGCGCAGGCAGGCCTCGACCTGACCGTCGCCTGCGTGCACGGTGACGACGTTCTCGACCTGGTGACCACGGAGCCGTCGCTGCTGCGCCACGCCGACACAGGTGCCGCGTTCTCCGGCGAGCCGGTCACGGCCAACGCCTACCTCGGTGGCTGGGGCATTGCCAGGGCCCTCGCCGGGGGGGCGGAGATCGTGGTCACCGGCCGGGTCACGGATGCCTCCCTCGTCACCGGGCCGGCCGCCTGGTGGCACGGCTGGGGGCGTACCGACTGGGACGCGCTCGCCGGTGCGGTCGCGGCCGGTCACGTGCTGGAGTGCGGCAGCAGGCGACCGGCGGCAACTTCTCGTTCTTCCGCGAGGTGCCCGGCGCCGACCACATGGGCTTCCCGCTGGCCGAGGTCGCCGCGGACGGCAGCTAGGTCATCACCAAGCACCCTGGCACCGGTGGTCTGGTCAGCGTCGAGACGGTCACCGCCCAGCTGCTCTACGAGACGGCCGCCCGCGCTACCTCGGTCCGGACGTCACCACGATGCTCGACTCGATCCGGCTCGAGCAGCTGGGACCCGACCGGGTCGGACTGTCCGGGACCCGAGGGGTGCCCCGCCCGCCACGACCAAGGTGAGCGTCAACCTGCACGGCGGGTTCCGCAACACCCTCGCCCTGCGGGTGCCCGGGCTCGACCCGGAGGGGAAGGCGCAGCTGCTGCGCAGCCAGATCGCCCCGGTGCTGGACCGGGCCCGGCACGCCGAGGTCCGGCTGTCGCCGACCGGGGTCGACGACCCGGCCAGCGACGAGGCGGCGGTCTCGATGCTCTGGGTCACGGTCAAGGACGACGACCCCACGGTGGTCGGCCGGGCCTTCTCGTCCGCGGTGGTCGGGGTGGCGCTCGGCGACGTACCCCGGCTGCTCCTTCACCGAGTCCGCCCAAGGACGCGACGCCCTACGGCGTCTACTGGCCGGGGCTGCTGCCGAGTGGACGGGTGCCGCACCGGGTGCAGCTTCCGGACGGGTCCGAGGTCGACATCGCGCCGACCCCGGCAGCCCGCGAGGCGACCCCGGCCGCGGCTGCCGGGCAGCCCGTGGACCGGGCCGTGCCGGACGCGGGCCCGACCGTATCGACGCCGCTCGGCCGGGTGTTCGGCGCCCGCTCCGGCGACAAGGGCGGCGACGCCAACGTGGGGATCTGGGCGACCAGCGACGCGGGGTACGGCTGGCTGCGCGACCATCTCGACGTCGAGGCCCTGCAGCTGCTGCTCCCGGAAACGGCGCCGCTCGAGGTCGAGCGGCACTGCCTGCCGAACCTGCGCGCCGTGAACTTCCTGGTACGCGGGCTGCTCGGTGAGGGCGTCGCCAGCTCGACCCGGCCCGACGCCCAGGCCAAGGGGCTCGGGGAGTGGCTGCGGGCGCGCCGCGTCGACCTGCCGGTGACCCTCGTCGCCCGCGATGGACGGGACGTCGGGGCCGACAGCAGGCTGTCCTGACCAGGGACCAAGGTCCCGCGGGAGAGCCGACCTGCGCCACTGCCGGCCGGCTGCCCGGTGCCTCGACGATGGCATCCCAGCGTCGAGTCGAAGGAGCCCGTCATGACCGCTCCCCAGCCCCACGACCGAGTTGTCGTCGGCGTCGACGGATCGCCTGAGTCCGGCGCCGCGCTGGAGTTCGCCGCTCTCCAGGCGGGGCGCAGCCAGGCCGACCTCGAGATCGTGCACGCCTGGGTGTGGCCGCTGTTCTCGGTCCCGCTCGGCCCGGCGCCGGGTGCACCCCCTGACAGCGGGTTGCAGGCGCAGACCGAGCGGATCCTGCGCGATGCCGAGCTCCCGGGCCAGGGCTGTGGCGCCCTCGGTGCGCGTCACCACGACACTCCTGGCCGGCGAGCCGGTCATGCGGCTGCTCAGCCGCGCTGCCGGCGCCCGGCTGCTCGTCGTGGGCAACCGGGGGCTGGGCGGCTTCGGCAGCCTGCTCCTCGGGTCCGTCGGACTGCGCGTGGCGGCGCACGCGCCGTGCCCCGTGGTCGTGGTCCGCGGTTCCGGCACCGGCGGTGGCCCGGTGGTGGTCGGCGTGGACGGGTCGGCCGAGTCCGACAGGGCGGTCACCGAGGCCTTCCGCGAGGCGGCGGCGAGGAGCACGAGCGTCCTGGCCGTGCACGCCTGGTTCCTGCCGCTGCGCATCGGTGACCCGATGGGTGGGGGCTACCCGGAGCTCGTCGGAGAGGCCGAGCGGGCCGGACGGCTGCTGGTGGACAAGGCGCTGACCATGACGCGGGAGCGGCACCCCGACGTTCCCGTCGAGGTCCGGCTGCTGGACGGGTCGCCCGCGGGTGCGCTCGTCGAGGCTTCCCACGACGCCGCCCTCGTCGTCGTCGGCTCGCGCGGGGCGGGCGCTCTCCGCGGGCTGCTGCTCGGATCGGTGGCCCAGGCCCTCCTGCACCACGCCGCCTGCCCGGTCCTGGTCTGCCCGCCAGGGTCGCAGGAGGCGGCGAGCTAGCGCCTCACACCAGTTCTGGTACGTGCAGGTGCGCCAGCACCAGCTCGAACTCCGCCACCTCCAGGACCTGGACGTCGTTCTCCTGCACGGCGCTGCGGCGCAGGTCGTTCGCGGCGTCGCGGTTCGCGGTCATCGCGGCCCGGTCCGCGTAGGTCACCGACGAGACCGCCCGTCCCGTCGCCCGGTCGACGAACAGGCTGGCGCTGCGGAAGCCGGGCAGCAGCTCCATGGCCGGCAGCAGGGTGGACCGGTAGGTCTCGATGGCGCGCTCGACGCGGACCGTGTCGGTGCGGGTCCAGGTGACGCGGACGCAGGCGCCGTCGCCGGCCTGCTCGGCCCGGTGCAGCACCTCGATCTCCCAGCGGTCCACCTGGGCCGTCGCGCCGAACCTGCCCACGGCGCCGTCGCGCAGCTCGCGCCCGACGGCCTCGCTCCGTTGGAGGGCCGCGCGGTCCTGCCAGGCCGTGGTCGTGATGAACCGGCCGGACGTGCGGTCGGCCATCATCGACAGACCGACGAACCCGTCGACAGCGCGCATGGCAGGCATGACCTCGTCGGTGACGAAGGTGATGGCCTCGGCCAGGTGTCGGGGCTCGGCGTGCATGGTCGTGGAGCGTGCGTACATGCGCCACGCCTCCTCTCGGCGGGCGTCACCCCGCTGGCGGCGCCGCGCCGGTGACGTTCCTCCTGACCGGGCCTCCTGTCACTAGCCCGCTGCGCCTACGCTCCGCCACCATGACCACGGCCGCACCGGTGGCGCCCGGCGGCACCGCGGCGCTCTGGCCCGCGGCGGGGCTCGCGATGACCGCATTCGCCGCCAACAGCGTGCTCGCCCGGCTCGCCCTCGTCGGGTCGGCGGAGGGCGCGGCGTCCACCGACCCCGGCACGTTCACGCTGCTGCGGCTGGCGTCCGGGGCGGCCGTGCTCACCCTGCTCGTCGCGGGGCGCGGCCGGTCACGACCGGCCCTCGCCGGCTCGTGGGCGTCGGCGGTCCTGCTGCTGACGTACGCCGGGTGTTTCTCGTACGCCTACGTGACGCTCGGCGCCGCGACGGGTGCGCTGATCCTGTTCGGGGTGGTCCAGACCGGCATGCTCGTGGCGGCCGTGCGGGCGGGGGAGCGGCCCTCGACGGGCGGTCGGTTGGGGCTCGCCGCCGCGCTCGTCGGACTCGTGGTCCTGGTGGGTCCCGGCGCGCGCGCACCTGGCCTGGCGGGGGCGCTGGCCATGGCGGTGGCCGGCGCCGCCTGGGCCGGGTACACGCTGCGCGGGCGCGGCGCGGGACAGCCGCTGCTGGTCACGGCAGGAAACTTCCTCCGCAGCGTCCCGCTCGCAGCCGGTCTGGCCGGCGCTGCGGTCGTCGGCACCGGCTGGCAGCCACGGGTGTCTGCCGGTGGCGTCGGGTACGCCGTGCTGTCCGGGGCGGTCGCGTCGGGGCTCGGCTACGCCCTTTGGTACTCGGTGGTGCCCCGGCTGACGAGGCTGCAGTCCGGCATCGTGCAGCTCACCCCCGCGCCGTTGGCCACCGTCGGCGGACTGCTCCTGCTGTCCGAGCCGGTCACCTGGCGGGTTGCCGGGGGCTCCCTGCTCATCCTCGGCGGCGTCCTGCTCGGCGTCGTCGCCCCCAGGAGCGAAGGAGTACGAGGCTCATGAGCACCTACGACGTGGACCTGCTCGAACGCCTGCGGGAGCGGCTGGCCGAGGTGCCGGGCGTCAGCGAGAAGGCGATGTTCGGCGGAGTGGCGCTGCTGCTCGACGGCAAGATGTGCGTCGGCGTGATGAAGGGTGGGGGGCTGATGGTGCGCCTGCCCGTCGCGGAGGGCGAGCAGGCCCTCGCCGAGCCGTACACGCGGGAGATGGACGTCACGGGACGTTCCATGAAGGGCTGGGTCATCGTCGACGCACCGGGATATGCCGCCGACGACGACCTGGCCCGGTGGGTCGAGCGGGCGACCGCCTACGTCCGTGAGCTGCCGGCCAAGCCCACCAAGCCGGTCAAGCAGGTCAAGCCGTCCCGGTCCGCGCGGTAGCGACCCCGACCGGGACGACTGGTGCACGTGACGGCAGCAGCCGGATCCCGTCCGCGCCCCGGGGCGCCGCCCCGACGAGCCCCAGCAGCGTGTCCAGCGTCTCCTCCGGCGTTCGGTCCGTCCTGAGCAAGGTGCCCTCCGGCCACGGGTGGGCCACGTCGGCCAGGCGCGCGCGTACCGCCGGGGTCGCGTCCGACGGCGTCGCGCCTCTGCGGCGGATCCGTTCGTCCGCCACGTCCGGGGCCACCGTCGCGACGACTTCGACCAGGTCGGCGACCGACTGGCGCGCCAGCTCCCGGGCCTGCACGCGGAACGCCACGTCGGTGAACGACGCGTCGATCACCACGCTCCGGCCGTGGGCCAGCGCGGTCCGTGCCTCGTCGAGGAGGGCGGTGTAGGTCTCGATGGTCAGCTCGGTCCGGTACACGCCCGCCCGCCACGCGGCAGGTGCCGGGGTCTCGGGGCTGATGCCGGCCAGGCGCTTGCGGGTCCGGTCGGAGGAGAGCAGCAGCCACCCGGTGCCGGCAGCCAGACCGCTCGCCAGCGTCGACTTCCCGCTGCCCGGCAGGCCGCCGACGAGGACCAGCCGGACCCTGGCCCGGTCCAGGTGCGCCAAGGCCAGCCCGGCCAGCTCCCGGGCCTGCCGTCCGTCCTCCGGGCGCCCGCTCTGCCCGGCCCGCAGCGCGGCGACCTTGCTGCGGATGTGGGCGCGGTACGCGAGGTAGAAGTCCTCCAGGGCGGCGGGTGGGTCGTCCGCCGCCGCCCGCTCGTAGGCGTCCAGGAAGGACCGGGCGCCGGCGGGCGTACCGAGCCGTTCGAGGTCCATGGCCAGGAAGGCGGCGTCAGCGAGCCCGTCGCAGACGCGCAGGCGTTCGTCGAACTCCAGGCAGTCGAGGATCCGTGGTCCGTCAGGGAGCGCGAAGATGTCGTCGGCGAGCAGGTCGCCGTGGCCGTCGTGCAGGCGACCCGCCGCGACCCGCGCGTCGAGGAGGGCGGTGCGGCCGGCCAGCCAGCGCATGGCCAGGCTGCGCGTGTGCTCCCTGAGCTCGGCGGGGACCGTGGCGGTGAAGGGTACGAGCGCGTCGAGGCCCACGGTCCACAGGTGGCGCCACCAATCCGCGCTGCCGAGCTCGTGCAGCTCCGGCCGCGCTGGGGACGCGCGGTGCAGGGCGGCCAGGCCGTCGGCGACCTGGGTCAACACGTCGTCGACGTCCGCGCCCTGCTGGACGAGGGTGGCGAGGCGCCGGTCCGCCGGCAGCTCGCGCAGCACGACGAGGTGGTCGCAGGGCTGCCCGTCGGTGCCCAGGACGTCGGCGATACCGAGGTAGACGTCGGGGCTCAGCCGGCGGTTGAGGCGCACCTCGTCCTGGGCGTTGGCCAGTCGTGCCGTCCGGCTCCGGAAGTCGCAGAAGCCCAGGTCCAGTGGCTTCTTCCGCTTGTAGACGAGGCCGTCGACGAAGAACAGCGTCGAGACATGCGTCTCCAGGAGCGAGGCGGTCACCCGGTGCTGTCCGGCCGGACCACGACGACCGGGCATCGCGCGGCGTGCACGAGGTGCGTGCTGACCGAGCCGAGCAGCATGCCGGTGAAGCCGCCGTGGCCGCGACTGCCCACGACGAGCAGGTCGACCAGCCGGGAGGCGTCCGCCAGCTGCTGGGCCGGTGGCCCGGCGAGCAGGGTCTTGCGGATCCGGTCCGGGGGCAGGGTCAGGCCCGCGGCGGCCTTGTCGAGGGTCTCCCGCGCCTCACCCTCGGGGTCCAGGCCCGCCACGACGATCGGGTAGCCGTAGGACAGCGGCCAGTGCCAGGCGCAGGCGAGCTCGAGCGTCCCTCCGGTACGTCCCGCGTAGTCGGCCGCCCAGGCCAGCGCCTGCTGGGACTCCTCCGAGCCGTCGACGCCGACGAGAACGCGGGGCCCGTCGGACCGGGCGTCACGTGATGCGGTCATGGTTCCTCCCTCAGGTCCCTCCGAGGGTCGCCCGCACGCCGGACCGGACCCAGTACCGAAGGTCCCGAACCGTCAGGTCGGGGGTCCTGAGCACGGGTCGCCGAGCAGGGTGCGCGCCTCGCGGGCGAGCTCCAGGTCCTCGCGGGCCGCGACGAGCAGGGTGCGGGCCGCAGCGCCGTCCGTGGACAGGTCGGTGTCGGGCTGGGCCGCGTCGTTGCGGGCGACGTCGAGCTCCAGGCCGAGGAACCCGAGTCCTTCGACTGCGTCCCGACGGACGGGCGCCAGGTGCTCGCCCACTCCGCCGGTGAAGACGCAGGCGTCGAGCCCGCCCATGGCGGCAGCCATGGCGGCGATACCCGCCCGCAGCCGGTGCTGGTAGACGCCGACGGCGAGCCGGGCGTCAGGGTCGGTGCGGTCGAGCAGGACGCGCAGGTCCGGGTCACCGGCCAGCCCGACCAGCCCGGAGTGCAGCTCGAGCGTGCGGGCGACGTCCGGCTCGCGCGCGGCGAGGTACGTGACCAGTCCCGGGTCGACGGCACCCGACCTGGTCGCCATGACCAGGCCGTCGACCGGCGTGAAGCCCATGGTCGTGTCCACGGATCGGCCGTCGAGCACCGCGCACAGTGACGCCCCCGCCCCGAGGTGGCAGGACACCACGCGCCGGGCCCGCGGCAGCAGCTCGGCGGTGCGCCTGGCGATCCAGGCGTGGGACAGGCCGTGGAAGCCGAACCGGCGCAGGCCGTACCGCACGATCCAGTCCTTCGGCAGGGCGTAGGTCCTGGCGGGCGCTGGGAGGCCGGCGTGGAAGGCGGTGTCGAAGCAGGCGACGTGTGGCAGGGCGGGGAGGAGCCGGCGGGCCTCGTCGATGGCGGCGAGGGCGGGCGGCTGGTGCAGTGGCGCCAGCTCGGTGAGCTCGGCCAGCCGGCGCTCGACAAGCGCGTCGACCAGCACCGGGCCGACGAGGTCGTGGCCGCCGTGGACCACCCGGTGCGCCACGGCGTCGACGGCCAACCCGCTCGCGGCGAAGTCCGCCAGCCGGGCGAAGGACCCCGTGACCCGGTCGTCGACGTCGAGGACCCGGATCTTCAGGCTGCTCGACCCGGCGTTGACGGTCAGGACCCGCACGTGCTCACCGAGTCCAGACCCAGCCGGTGATCTCCGGGGTGTCCTCGCCGTGGGCACGGGTCCAGGCCCTGGCCCTCGCCCGCGCGTCGACCATCCGCTCACGGACGCCCGCTGCCCTGGCGGGCAGCCCCGGGACGCGGTCCACCACGTCCATCACCAGGTGGAACCGGTCCAGGTCGTTGAGCATCACCATGTCGAACGGGGTCGTGGTCGTGCCCTCCTCCTTGTACCCGCGGACGTGCAGGTGCTCGTGGTTGGCGCGGCGGTAGGCCAGCCGGTGGATCAGCCACGGGTAGCCGTGGTAGGCGAACACCACCGGGACGTGGGGCGGGAACAAGGCGTCGTACGCCTCGTCCGTGAGCCCGTGCGGGTGCTCCTCGGCGGGTTGGAGCCGCATCAGGTCGACCACGTTGACCACCCTGGTGCGCAGGTCGGGCAGCTCCGTGCGGAGCAGCTGCGCAGCGGCCAACGTCTCCACCGTCGGTACGTCCCCCGCGCAGGCGAGGACGACGTCGACCGGCGCCGTCCGGCTCGGCCGTGCCCGCCCAGGCCCAGGCGTCGACCCCGAGTCGGCAGTGCCGGTCGGCGTCGGCCATCGACAACCACTGCGGCGCGGGGGCCTTGCCGGCGACGACGACGTTGACGTAGTCCCGGCTCGCCAGGCAGTGCTGCATCACGGACAGCAGCGTGTTGGCGTCCGGCGGTAGGTAGACCCGGACGACGTCTGCCTTCTTGTTCACCACATGGTCGATGAAGCCCGGGTCCTGGTGGGAGAAGCCGTTGTGGTCCTGTTGCCAGACATGGCTCGACAACAGGTAGTTGAGCGACGCCACGGGTGCGCGCCAGGGCAGCCCGCGCGACACCTTCAGCCACTTCGCGTGCTGGTTGAACATCGAGTCGACGATGTGCACGAAGGCCTCGTAGCAGTTGAACAGCCCGTGCCGCCCGGTCAGCAGGTAGCCCTCGAGCCAGCCCTGGCAGACGTGCTCCGAGAGGATCTCCATGACCCGGCCGGCGGGGTCGAGGTGCTCGTCGCCGGGGACCTGCGCGGTGTCCCACGCACGGTCGGTCACGTCGAAGACCGCGCCCAGTCGGTTGGACACCGTCTCGTCCGGCCCCATCAGGCGGAACGTCGTGAGGTTGCGGGCGATGACGTCCCGCAGGAAGCCGCCGAGCACCCTGGTGGCCTCCGCGGTGGTCCGGCCCGGCCGGGGGACGTCGACGGCGTACTCCGTGTGGTCGGGGAGCGCGAGGTCCGCCAGCAGGACCCCGCCGTTGGCGTGCCGGCTCGCGCTCATGCGGGCGGCCCCGACGGGGGCGGCGGCGACCAGCTCGGGCACGGGGTGTCCCGCGGCGTCGAAGAGCTCGTCGGGTCGGTACGAGCGCAGCCACTCCTCCAACAGGGCCAGGTGGCCCGGCTTCTCCCGGACCTGGCTCAGCGGCACCTGGTGGGCGCGCGCGGTGCCCTCGATCGCGACTCCGTCGACGGTGTGCGGACCGGTCCAGCCCTTCGGGGTGCGCAGCACGATGGCCGGCCACCGGACCCGGGCGGCGCCCCACGTCGGCCCGGCCTCCGCGCGGATCTCCGCGATCCGGTCCAGCGCCTGGTCCAGGGCGCCGGCCAGCTGGGCGTGCATGTCCTGGGGCTCGCTACCGCTGACGAACAGCGGGTCATGGCCGTACCCACGCAGCAGGTCGGCGAGGTCGCTCTCCGGCATCCGCGCGAGGACCGTCGGGTTGGCGATCTTGTACCCGTTCAGGTGCAGGATCGGCAGCACGGTGCCGTCGGTGGCCGGGTTCACGAACGACGTCGAGTGCCACGAGGTGGCGAGCGGTCCGGTCTCGGCCTCCCCGTCCCCCACGACGCAGGCGACGAGCAGGCCGGGGTTGTCGAATGCCGCGCCGTAGGCGTGGGCCAGTGAGTAGCCGAGCTCACCGCCCTCGTGGATCGACCCAGGGGTCTCCGGTGCGACGTGGCTCGGGATGCCGCCGGGGAAGGAGAACTGCCGGAACAGTGCCCGCATGCCGGCCTCGTCCTGCGGGACGGCCGGGTAGGTCTCGGTGTACGTGCCCTCCAGCCAGGACGCGGCGACGAGTCCCGGACCCCCGTGCCCCGGGCCGATCACGTACATCGCCTCCAGCGACCGCGCCCGGATCACCCGGTTGAGGTGGGCGTAGACGAAGGTCAGTCCGGGAGTGGTGCCCCAGTGCCCCAGCAGCCGCGGCTTGACGTGCTCGGCCCGCAGCGGCTCGCGCAGCAGCGGGTTGTCGAGCAGGTAGATCTGCCCGACCGACAGGTAGTTCGCGGCCCGCCACCAGGCGTCGAGCTCTGCGTAGGACTCAGGCATGGGACTCCCGGTACGGCGTCAGGCGGGCGGTTGCCGACTGCCACCGTGGTCGCCACCGGCTCGGCGAGCAAGCCCGCGGGAGAGGGCGGCGCCGGGTGACCGCCTACGGTTGGACCGGCCGAGGACGTCGAGGGAGACCGCATGGTGGACGACGACCGGCGTGGTGGGTCGCGAACGGATGGACTACCTGCTCGAGGCCGTGACCACCGTGAGCGACGAGCTCGACCTGCAGGTCGTGCTGCGCCGGATCACGCAGGCCGCGGTCGAGCTGGTCGACGCGCGGTACGGCGCGCTCGGAGTGGTCGGCGCCGACGGCACGCTCGTCCAGTTCATCACCGTCGGGATGGCTGACGACCAGGTGCGCCGGATCGGCCCGCTGCCGCACGGGCTCGGGCTGCTGGGAGAGCTCATCCGGCACCCCGCCCCCCTGAGACTGCCCGACCTGCGGGCCCATCCCTCCTCCTACGGGTTCCCGCCGAACCACCCGCCGATGACGAGCTTCCTCGGCGTACCGGTCCGGGTCCGTGGCCAGGTGTTCGGCAACCTCTACCTGACGGACAAGCGGACCGGCCTGTTCGA